>JAFQZN010000058.1 GCA_017405865.1 Oscillospiraceae bacterium
TAGGATCCAAAAAGCTTGCTTCGCAAGGATTTTGACTTACTGCGCAACTCACGACTTACCGTATCTATATACGCCTACAGTCGTGAGTTGCTTGTCTTCCGAACTTTTTGACCGTCTGTCAGCGTGTCGAAAAGGGTTTTTTGACACGCTCGTGCGGATTTTCAAACTTAAAATCAGTTTGAAAATCCTATTTGATTGAACGTGAAAGACAACCCTGACGGTTTTCTTTCACACTTTCTTTCCCTCCGAAAAACCTACCCACTACGCTTCTTTGACAGTCTGCAGCGCCGCACTCAACCGAGTGCGGCGCTTTTCAAGATCACTGCATCATGTTCGAGACGGACTGCTCCACGCTGTCGGCTGCCTTCTGCACCGTGCTGCGCACCTTTGAGTGCGGCGGGAGCATCAGCGCGATCGCGCCGCCTGCCGCCATGCCGACGCCGAGCGTCAGAAGAAAAGTCTTTACCTGCATTGTTGCGCCTCCTTTCCATGCCAATTTTTCATAATTAGTCTGCCCGGATGGAAGAAAAATATCGGATTTCGGCAAATCCGTTCTTGCGGCAGTCGGAAGATATGGTATAATGAAAACAGAAAGAATGAACGGAGGCGTTTTTATGGCGATCGACGTATTACAGGAACGGATCAGAAAAATGAAAAACCCGGTCATGGTCGGACTGGATCCGTATCTTCCGATTCTGCCGCAGCACATCCTGCGCGACGCATTTGAAGAGTACGGGCAGACGCTGCGCGGCGCGGCGGAGGCGTATTACCGCTTCTGCACGGAGCTTTTGGACCGCCTGTGCGGCATCGTGCCGGCGGTGAAAATTCAAAGCGCGTGCTTTGAGGCGCTCGGCGCCGACGGCATTGCGCAGATGCAGAGGATCTCGCACTATGCCAAGGAAAAGGACTACTACGTCCTGATCGACTCCATGCGCGGCGACGTCGGCAACGTGGCGGAGATCTACGCGCAGGCGATGTTCGGCACGATCTCGGTCGGGGAGACGGCGCACAAGGTCTACGACTGCGACGCGCTGACCGTCAACGCCTATCTGGGCAGCGACGGCGTCAAGCCCTTCCTGCCGTACTGCAAGCACGACGGGAAGAACGTCTTCATCCTGCTCAAAACCTCCAATAAGTCCTCGCGCGAGGTGCAGGATCTGCTGTCGGGCGACCGCGTGATCTACACCGCAATGGCAGACCTTGCGATGCGCTGGAGCACCGATCTGTTCGGCAAATACGGCTATTCCGAGCTCGGCGCGGTCGTCGGCGCGACCTATCCGCAGACAATGCGGTTGCTGCGCGAAAAATACGACCGACTGTTCTTCCTCGTGCCGGGCTACGGCGCGCAGGGCGGCACGGCGAAGAACGTGCAGTACGCCTTTGACCGCTTTGGCCACGGCGCGATCATCGCCGCCTCGCGGAGCATCATCTGCGCCTGGCAGAAGACGGACAGCGACGGCACGGACTACCTTGACCATGCCGAGGCGGCCGCGCTGAAGATGAAGGCGGACATCGGCAAAAACGTGGTGATTCTGTGACGACGCTCTACCTGATTCGCCACGCCGAGGCGGAGGGCAACGTCTTTCGCCGCCTGCAGGGACACTATAACGCTACGATCACGCCCAACGGAAGAAAGCAGATCGCCGCGCTGGCGCGGCGCTTCGCCGATGTGAAGATCGACGCGGTCTATGCCAGCGATTTGAGCCGCACCTGCGTGACGGCGGGGGCGATCTATCTCCCGAAAAATCTGCCGCTCAACAGGGACAGGCGCTTTCGCGAGCTGAACTGCGGCTGCTGGGAGAATCTGCCCTTCGGCTGGCTCGATCACAGCGATCCCGAGCGCAACCGCGCCTTTACCCGCAGACCGCGCGAGTGGTATGCGGAGGGAAGCGAACGTTTCGCGGACTACACGGCGCGCTTTCTGGAGGCAATGGGAGAGGTTGCCCGGCGGCACGATGGACAGACCGTCGCGATCTTCTCACACGGCATGGTCATGCGCGGCGTGATGCAATGCCTCTTCTTCCCGGAGAAGGACAACCTCGGCCACAGCGAGAACACCGCCGTGACGAAGCTGATCTATGCGGACGGGAAGTATACCCTCGAATACCTGAACGACGATTCGCATATCCCCTATGAGATCTCCACGCTCGGCAGGCAGCGGTGGTGGCGCGGCGGCAATCATCGGGATTTCAATATGTGGTACCGCGATCCCGAACCCAAGGACGCTGACCTCCTGCGAGAGCTGAACGTAACGGGGGATAACGTGCGTATCTCCATGATCGTCGACCGCCCGACCGGCGCGGTTTCGCTGAAGCTCCTGCCGGACGACAGAGCGCTGCTGTGCGGTCTTGCCGTGCTGCCGGAGTACCGCGACAGGGGACTTTCCGAGCAGCTTCTGGGCGAGGCGGTCAGTATCGCGCGGGCGGCAGGCAAGCGCCTGCTGACGGCGGACGATCTGCCGGATTCCCCGGAGCATATCCTCGAAATCTACGGCGTGACGGGCCGCGGTATGCCGCTCGTTCCCGCAGCGGATCTCACGGACTACGATCAATGGACGGAATAAACCTCGTCCAAATCCATAGCATAGCCTCCCCCGAACGTGCATACGATGTAGCACGAGACTTTGGGGGAGGCTGTATTTATGAGTAATCTCTACGCCGACATTGCCAAGCGCACGGGCGGAGACATCTATATCGGGGTCGTCGGGCCGGTGCGCACGGGCAAATCGACCTTCATCAAGCGGTTGATGGAGGAGCTGGTCATTCCGAACATCGACGACCTGTATCAGAGGGAGCGGGCAAAGGATGAGCTGCCGCAGAGCGGCTCCGGGAAGACCATTATGACCGCCGAGCCGAAATTTGTGCCGGAGGAAGCCGTGCAGATCACGCCGGACGGCACGGCGACCCTGTCCGTGCGGCTGATCGACTCGGTCGGCTACATGGTCGACGGCGCGATCGGCGCGACGGAGAACGGCGCGCCGCGCATGGTGACGACGCCGTGGTTTGACGAGGAAATCCCAATGACCGAGGCGGCGGAGCTGGGGACGAAAAAGGTCATGCAGGAGCATTGCACCGTCGGCGTCATCGTCACGACGGACGGCACGGTGACGGATATTCCCCGCAGCGACTATATCGCCGCCGAGGAGCGCGCCATCCGCGACATGCAGGCGACGGGAAAGCCGTTTTTGGTGCTGATCAACTCCGCGCAGCCGGACGGCGCGGAGGCGACGGCGCTGCGGGACTATATCGCGCAGACCTACCACGTCAGCGCGATGACGGCGGACTGCCAGGCAATGCACGGCGCGGAGCTGAACGCGCTTTTGCGCGAGCTGCTGTATGCCTTCCCGATGCGCCAAATGCGGGTTTTCCTTCCTGCATGGGTGCAGGCGCTGGAGCTGGAGCACCCGCTCAAGGCGGCGCTGTATCAGGCGCTTCGCACCAACGCCGAGGCGATCTCCCGCCTTGCCGAGGCAGAGCCTGCCATCGCCCGCGTGGCGGAGCTGGAGGACGTGTGCGGCTACCGCGTTTTGTCCGTTGACCTCGGCAGCGGGACGGTGAGCTGTGAGCTGGATCTGGAGGAGGGGCTGTTCTATCAGATCCTCGGGCAGCGCACGGGCTTCGAGATCGAAAACGACGGGGAGCTTTTGTCGCTTCTGACCGCGCTGGCAGAGATGAAAAAGCAGTACGACAAAATCTCCGCCGCGCTGGAGGAGGTGCGCGCGACCGGCTACGGCATCGTCATGCCGTCGGCCGAGGAGCTCAAGATGGAGGTGCCGGAGATCGTCCGCAAGGGGAGCTCCTACGGCGTCAAGCTGAAAGCGAGCGCGCCGTCCATCCATCTGCTGCGCGCCGACATCCAGACCGAGATCAATCCGATGGTCGGCGACGAGCAGCAGTCGGAGGAGCTGGTCAAGTACCTGCTGGGCGAGTATGAGGACGATACGCAGAAGCTCTGGGACAGCAATATCTTCGGGAAATCCGTCTTCGAGCTGGTCAACGAGGGACTGACGACCAAGCTGCGCCGCATGCCGGATGATGCGCGCTACAAGCTCAAGGACGCGCTGACGAAGATCATCAACGAGGGCGCCAACGGCCTGATCTGCCTGCTGATCTGAAAGCGACCTGTGCTGACATGAAATACTGCAAACGAGGCTGCTTCCTTGCGAAGCAGCCTTCAGACTGTCAAAAAAGTCCGTAACCGTCAAAATTATTAAAACAATTTTTGGATTATTCCCTGTTTAAACGTTTTTCTGTTTTATTCAGGTTTTTCTAACAATTTAGGTTGCAAAAAGCTTGCTTCGCAAGAATTTTGA
>JAFQZN010000008.1 GCA_017405865.1 Oscillospiraceae bacterium
ATTGTAGGACTTAAATCGGCTCGAATCACCAATTTAGTCACCAAAAATCACCTTTCGATCTCCAAATCGGAAGGCAAAATTGTGCGATTCCTCATTGAATGGCATAAATCATCATTATTCTGTAAGAGACTCACTATCATAAGATAAAACCTTTCTCAAGGGCATTTTCTCTCCTCATCAATAAACACGGCGGTTGTTCGAATTCCCATGTAAACCGAAGTTCTTTAAGATATTTCTTTTCAATATAATATAATATTGTGCTATACTGAGAGCGTATAATTTTACTCACGGGAAGATGGGAGGAATGATCCGTGAACACGAAAAACCGCATTGTAAAATTAATAGTTTTCGGCATCCTTACGGCGATACTGGTGGGCCTCGGCTTCGCTTTCAAGCTGTGGAACTCCGGCGCTGACGTTACCGGGATGCAGATACCCTGGCGTACTGTCGCAAGTATCTGTATCATCATTTTTGCCACACTGTTCATTGAAAACCTTATCGTTTACCTGCTTTCCCTGCCCAAGCCGGAGAGCCATCGCGCCCGCACCGTGCTGACCCTTACATCCAACATGGTAAAGTACATAGCGTCCATCGTGATACTCTGCGGCGTGCTGGCAATACTCAGCGTTGATATCAAGACTATCCTTGCCGGTCTGGGGATCATCGCCCTGATCATCGGCTTCGGCGTCGAGAGCCTGATTACCGACGTGGTCACCGGCATGTTCATTCTGGTGGACAACCAGTACAACGTAGGCGATATCATCGAGGTGGACGGCTTCCGCGGCACCGTATCCGATATCGGCATCCGGACCACATCCGTCACGGACACCGGCGGCAATGTAAAGATCATCAACAATTCCAACATGAAAAATATCCTCAACCGCTCGGACAACACCTCCAAGGCGGTATCTGATTTCTACATTCCCTATGAAACAGACCTTGCCGCCCTTGAAAAGAAGATCCCCGCCATGCTGACAGATATCTATCAGAGGAACAGCGACATCATGCGTTCCGAGCCGGTGTACCTGGGACTTCAGGAGCTGGGCGGCAGCGCGCTTACCCTACGCTTCACAGTGGAAGTAGGGGAGAAGGACATCTATTCCGGGGCAAGGCTATTAAATCACGATCTGTTCCTGGGCTTCAGGAAGCTGGGCGTGGAGTGCCCCTTCCAGCAGATCGACGTCCATACGAAATAAAAAGCCATGGCAGTAAAGAGATATTTATATCCCGGAGACGGCGAGATCGCGCCCCTTGCGGACATACCCGCCGTTCCGGAGATAATTCTGCCGCCGCCCGAGAATTCGGAGCCGGTGCGACTTATCGCCCCGGAGATTGCACCGCCCCCACCCGAGTTCTCAAGACCCGTGGCAGCAGAGAAAACGCCGCGGAAGAAACGCCGTGCCCTCAAAAAGCTTTTTGTCGCCGCTGCGGCGGTGCTTATGGGCATGGTATTCCTGGGCGGCAAACAGATAATACCTGATATTAGCAAGCCTCAGGAGCCGCCCGCGACGGAACGTCTCCCGACGCAGCCTGTGGCGACGGAAACAGAGCCGACAGAAACGGAGCCTGCCGTTCTCACCGACGCGCAGCGTCTCGTTGCAATTGGCACATGGAAGAACAGCGCCGAAAACGAGTGGGTACACTTCAACGAAGACGGCACCGGCTGGTGGTACGACGGCACCTTTTTCGGATGCATGGACTGGGCGGAAGACCAGGACGGCGGTGTCCGCTACGATGCCGCCATGGCCTATCTCGGGCCAGGCCGAAAAAACAGCTATGACTGGGCTCCCGAGACGGAGGGCGACAGCATGCATTGCACAGATTCATCCGGCAGCATCGCGCTGCTCCCGAATGAGGACCGGTTCTCCTGTCCGGGCCTGCGCTTCGGCACTGGCTCCTATCTGCCGGACGATATGCCCATTGACGCCTCCGTCATGGACGGTGTCTGCGGGAAAACTCCCTCGGAGCTGCTGTCCGGCACGTCCTGGCACATGGTGGAAACCAGCAATCTCGGAATCCCTATTGCCCCCTCTTCGCCGGATAAGCCGGGCGTCTATACCGATCTGGTCTATGTGCAGAGCATCGACTTTGGGTCGGGCAGCTTCCGCCTCTCCACAAGGGACGGCGGTCTTCTGGAGCAGTGGATCGATGGCACGACCGAAACGGGAGCGGTCTCGCCCACCCTGGACGTTCCCTTTGCGCTCTCCGCCGGCGGGAAGCTTTCCGCCTCCGCGCTTTGTGAAATCAACGCCAATTGCCATTACGTCTTTTACAGCGACTACAGCCCCGGCAACACGGAATACAACAATATGCAGCTGCTCTGGGGGCATCAGTACGGCCCCGAACCGGAGGAAATCTATCTGTTCTTTACGGGTGAAGGACCCCGTCTCGGAATGCGTTTTTCCGACTGGTATCCCGACAATTATACGCTCCTTGCGTTGGATTAGCGTTGACTTGAAATGCGGCTGATTTTCCGGTTTTGATGCCTGGAAAACCACTGATTCATTCCACACACGCGTCGAATGAATCAGTAGCTACATAGTCTCCACGGTCTCCATTTTCGTCTCCAATGGCGTAAAAATCAGAGCAGAATGATGCCGGATTACGGCAATGAAGCTCGGCATATACGACGACAGGCATTGATTCAAACATGATTGCCGTGCAGGGAATTGTGGGAATATGAGAGTATGTGCAGAATCACGTTCCTGTCCAATCAAAAAGAAAATCGAGACAGATTTTCTAATCCCGACAATGAAACCCTTGGACAAGGATACGCAGTAAGAATCTATCTTATATAGCTTGAGACCTATCACCTGAACACGGGTGATAGGTCTCTTTTCAGTGATAGGAAGCGAAGCGATTCATTTCAAGTGCAGAAGCGGCAAGGTAGAAAAACTGCGGTTTACGGACGCGGTCAAATGATCAGCTCAATTCAAACGCGCCGGTGTAGAGACTGTAATACCTGCCGCGCGCGGCAATCAGCTCTTTATGATCTCCGCGTTCAATGATCTTTCCTTTTTCCAGCACCATAATGGCATTGGAGTTTCTGACCGTGGAAAGCCGATGGGCGATGACGAACACCGTCCTGCCGTTCATCAGCTCGTCCATACCGCGCTCGATCAGCGACTCGGTGCGCGTATCAATGGAGCTTGTCGCCTCGTCGAGGATCAGCACGGGCGGGTCGGCAACCGCAGCGCGGGCGATGGCGAGCAGCTGACGCTGCCCCTGCGAGAGATTTTCGCCGTCGTCGACGATCATGGTGTCGTAGCCCTGCGGCAGATGCATAATGAAGGCATGCGCGTTAGCCAGCTTTGCGGCGCGTATGATCTCCTCGTCGGTCGCGTCCTTTCTGCCGTAGCGGATATTGTCACGGACGGTGCCGGTGAACAGATGCGTATCCTGCAGCACCATGGCGAGCGAGCGGCGCAGATCGTCCTTCCTGATGTCGCGGATGTTGAACCCGTCGTAGGTGATTTCGCCTTCGTCGATGTCGTAGAAGCGGTTGATAAGGTTGGTGATCGTCGTTTTGCCCGCGCCGGTCGAGCCGACGAAGGCGATCTTTTGTCCGGGCTTTGCATAGAGGCTGATATCGTCGAGCACGACCTTCTTGCCGTCGTAGCTGAAGGTGACGTTGTGGAAGCGAACGTCGCCCTGAACCTGCGTCAGCGTACCGTCTGCCGCCCTCCAGGCCCAGATGTCCGTCCGATCCGCGCATTCGGTGAGTACGCCGTTTTCCACCCTCGCGTTGACCAATTTGACGGTTCCTTCGTCGATTTCAGCCGGTTCGTCGATCAGGGCGAAAATACGTTCTGCGCCGGCGAGTGCCGAAAGGATGGAGTTGAACTGCTGACTGATCATCGTGATCGGCTGGGCGAAGTTTCTGGTGTACTGCAGGAAGGTGATCAGCTCACCGATCGTGAGGGTCAAGAGCGCAGGGTAGCCGCCCGCTGCCGCAGCGACCGCCATCAGTGTGCCGAGCAGAGCGGTGATGGCATACTGGATATAGCTCAAGTTCCCCATGATGGGCATCAAAATGCTCGCCCATGTGTTAGCGCCTGCTTCTGCGCGCCGCAGGTCGTCGTTCAGCTTCGCAAAGTCGCTGTCGATCCGCGCCTCGCGGCAGAACACCTTGACGACCTTTTGCCCCTCGGTCATTTCTTCAATGTAACCGTTGGCAATGCCGAGCGCCTTCTGACGCTTTTTGTAATACGCGCCGGATCGTTTGCCAAGCGACTTTACAACCAGAATCATCAGAACGAGCATCACGACAGTGATCAGCGTCAGCGCAGGACTCAAAATGATCATCATGACGAAGACGCTCACGATGCGGAACAGAGAGTTGATCATATTCGGAATGCTCTGTCCGAGCATCTCGCGCATACTGTCGGTGTCGTTCGTGTAACGGCTCATAATCTCGCCGTGCGTGTGCGAGTCGAAGAATCGGATCGGCAGCTTTTCCATCGCGGTAAACATATCTTTGCGGATATCGAACATCACACCCGTTGAGACGTTCAGCATCAGACGGCTGTGGATATAGACGCAGACCGCGCCGAACAGATAGACCGCAGCCATCTTGACGACCGCCAGCGTGAAGCCGTTCCAGAGCTCGGCCGTTGCGCCGGTCTTCACCATCGGGGTCAGATAATCGTCGATGATGGTCTTCAGCTGCGCCGTTCCGTAGACGCTTGCCTCTGCCGCGATAATGATACAGACGGCGACGATCACCAGAATCAGAGCGTAACGCTTAAAGTATGTGATCAA
Organism: Oscillospiraceae bacterium; assembly: GCA_017405865.1. Classification (GTDB taxonomy): domain Bacteria; phylum Bacillota; class Clostridia; order Oscillospirales; family Oscillospiraceae; genus JAZOXB01. Next base: position 4,762 of record JAFQZN010000008.1, read on the forward strand.
CCGCAGGAAGGTGCCCTTCGTATTCTCGGGCTTTGCGAACTTCATCCCGCCTCTTGCGGCGGGACCTCGCATTTCACGGGTGTTTTCCTTTGCCATTACGCTTCACCGCCCTTCATCTGCGAAGCGTATACCTCGCGGAAGATGTCGTTGGATTTCAGCAGATTCGCAGGGGTATCGAACGCGACCAGTCTGCCGTCGTCAAGGACGATCACGCGGTCTGCATCCATCACGGACGCGATTCGCTGCGTGATGATGAACGTGGTCATTCCTTCCAGCTGCGTTTTTAATGCGTGACGGATGCTCGCGTCCGTCGCTGTGTCACAGGCCGAGGTCGAGTCGTCGAGAATGACGACCTTCGGCCTTTTCAGAAGCGCCCGCGCAATGCAGAGCCGCTGCTTCTGACCGCCGGAGACGTTGACGCCGCCCTGACCGAGCTCGGTTTGATAGCCGTCGGGAAAGCTCATGATAAAATCGTGCGCACAAGCCGCCCGACAGGCAGCCTCGAGCTGCTCCTGCGTGGCCTGCTCGTTGCCCCAGCGCAGATTCTCTTCGATCGTTCCGCTGAAGAGCAGGTTGGTCTGCAGCACCATGGCAACCGCGTCGCGCAGCGTTTTGAGCTTGTAGTCTTTTACGTCTCTGCCGCCGACCTTCACGCTGCCGGAAAGCACGTCGTAAAGTCGCGGTATGAGCTGCACGAGCGTCGTCTTGGAAGAACCCGTGCCGCCGATGATACCGATCGTTTCGCCTGCCGCGACCCGGAAGCTGACGTCGGAAAGCGTCAGATTGTCGGGGTTCTTGGCGTAGGAGAAATTGACGCGGTCAAACGTCACGCTTCCGTCGGCGACCTCGAGCGAGGGATCCGCCTCCGCGTCGTCGATCTCTATCGTTTCATCGAGAATTTCAACAATTCGCTTTTGCGAGGCGCGGGTGATGATGAAGCTGATAAACACCACGGAAAGCATCATGACGCTTGACAGGATCTGCCCGATGTAGGCGAGGAAGCCGGACAGATCGCCGATGCGCATCTGCCCGCCGACGATGAGCCTGCCGCCGAAATAGCAGACCGCGACCATAGCGGCGTAGAAGATCAGCTGGGAAAGCGGGCTGCTCCAAATGACGATTTTTTCTGCGGTCATCTGCGCCTTGCGCAAGGCCATCGCGGAATCCTCAAAGCTGACCGTCTCGTCCTCGCCCTTGACGAACGCTTTGACCACGCGGATGGCAATCAGATTCTCCTGCACACGCGCATTCATTAAATCCATCCGTGCGAGCATTTTTTCAAAGAAGGGATGCGCCTTGATCATGATCAGCAGCATCATCGCTGCGAGCAGCGGGATCGTTACCGCAAAGACCAGAGACAACGTTGCGTTGACTGCCACGGCGAAGCAGAACGCCGTGATCATAATGATGAAGTTCCGCACCGTCATGCGAATGATTATCGTGAACAGATTCTGCACGTTTACGACGTCCGTGGTCAGACGGGTCACGATGCTTGCAGAGGAGAAGCGGTCAACGTTTGCAAACGAAAAGTCCTGCACTTTCTGAAACAGCATATTGCGCAGATTGGCGGCAAAGCCCGTGCCGGCGACAGCGGCTAATCTTGCGCACAGAGCGCCGGACAGCAGCGCGAACATTCCCATCAGCAGCATCAGACCGGCGTATTTCAGAATGACGGCAAGGCTCGGATCGGGTACGTCGATGCCCTCGTTGATCAGCTTCGTCATCAGAAACGGGATCAGGATTTCCAGCACACCCTCGACGATAATCATCAGCGATGCGCCGACCGTCTGCTTTTCGTAGCCTTTCACAGCAGGCAGCAGCTTCTTAATCATGCGGTTTCTCCTTTCCGCCTTCCAGCATTTTTTTGAGCTCCATATTGTTCATTTGATCGGTATCCTTTGATTCCAGATTCCGCATGAGCCGTTCGAGCAGCTCATAGAGCACCGTGCGCTCCGATTCCGTGAAATTCATCAGAATGTCGCGTTCAAGCTGATCGAAGACACAGCGGCAGTTTGCCGCAGCGCGCTTCCCGTTGTCGGTAATCCGAAGACTGTTTGCCCGCAGATTGCCCGAAACCGCAGCGCGCGTCACGTAGCCCGTGTTTTCCATACGCTTGACGCTCTGTGCGATCGACGCCGGCGTAACGCGCATATGGTCGGCAAGCTCTGCCTGCGTACAGCCTTCATACCGCTCAATGTATTCCAGCATCCGCATCTGCACGGGCGGAATGAGCGCGCCGTCCTCCAAACGCAGGCGATAGCGGATCAAGAGCTCCATGCGGTGGATCATCCACCCGACACGATATTGTCCTGTCATCGTACCCTCCAAAACAAAAAATGTTAATTGCTTAATTGTTAAGTGTGTAAATTATATACACGATCATGGCTGTTGTCAAGCGCAATGTTTATAAAACCGTCATTTCTCGGTTTCATTTTGCGAAGAATTCCCGTTGCGTAATTCGTCCTTTTGTGGTAGAATATAAAAAAATTGCAAGGGAGGCGGAAAGGGAATTGATCCGGAAGATTTTTAAGCAGATGCTTGTCGCGCAGATTCTGTCTGCCATGACGGTCATGCTCTGCATGCTGGTCGACAGTCTGATGATCGGCCGTTTTCTCGGCGTTGATTCCATGACGGCTTACGGACTTGCCAGTCCGGTGCTTCTCATTTTTGCAGCCTTCGGCTCAATGCTCTCGGCCGGCGTTCAGGTCGTCAGCGGCAAGACGATGGGAAGCGGCGACAGGGAAGCGACGAATGCCTGCTTTTCTGCCTCCGTCGTAATCTCCGTTGTGATCTCTCTGGTCGGGATGCTTCTGGTGCTGATCTTCATCAATCCGATCTGCAAGCTGCTCGGCGCGGGGCAGCCTACGCCGGACAACACGGTGTTCACGCTGACGCGAGGCTATCTGCGCGGATTTATCGTCGGCGCGCCGGCCTTTATTCTGGCGCAGATCAGTGTGCCGTTCCTCCAGATCTCCGGCAACCGCGGCCGTCTGACCGGGGCGGTCATCGTAATGACGATCTCCGACATCTTGTTTGACGTGCTGAACGTCTTCGTTTTCAAGGGCGGTACGCTCGGAATGGGGCTTGCCTCCAGCTTCAGCTACGTGCTGGCGATCGTGATCGGCGGATCCTATTTTCTGAAAAAGGACTGCATGTTCAAGTTCCGGCTCCGCTCGGTGAAGCCGCCTCTCTGCGGGACGTTGCTGCGCGCCGGAATCCCTACCGTGATCAACCAGCTGAGTCTGGTGCTGCTCGTTTTTGCGCTGAACAAGATACTTCTCGAGGTCGGGCAGAATGCAGCCGTTGCGGCGTATTCCGTCATTTCCACGGTGGGGAACATCTGTTATTGCTTCGGCTCGGGCGTCGCTTCCGTGGCGCTGCTGCTTTCCTCGATCTTTTACAGTGACGAGGACAAGACCTCGCTGCGCCAGCTGATGAAAGCTATGTGCCGTTTCTCTGTTGTGCTCGTCCTTGGGGTGACCGCTGCGGTTCTGCTCGCCGCGCCGGTTTTGGTATGGCTGTTCCTGCGGGACGATCCCGGCGCAGGCGCAATGGCAACGACCGGCCTTCGTCTCTTCTCGCTGTCACTGCTTCCGTGCGCGCTCAACACTTGCCTCAAAAACTATTATCAGGGCGTCGAACGCACACGCTTTACCGAAGCGATCTCCGTGATGCAAAACTTCACCTTTACGGTCCTGTTCGCATATCTCTTGAGCCGCTTTCTGAAAACCACCGGCGTCTGGCTGGGCTTCGTCTGCGGCGAAACGCTGACGCTGTTGGTCATTGCGGTCGTTGTGTGGATCAGAGAAAAGAAAATCGTCTTTTCTGCAGACGCCTTTTGTTTTCTCCCGAAAAATTTCGGCGTACCGGAGTCAGACTGCCTGGAGCTGTCGATCAAAAACATGGAGGAGGCCACTGCTGCCTCGCAGCAATCGTCGGCATTTTGCGTTAATCACGGAGATAACCCCAGAAAGGCGATGCTCATCTCCCTGTGCGTTGAGGAAATGGTCGGCAATATCATCCTGCATGGATTCACGAAGGACAACCGGGAACACAGCGTGGAGCTGCGTATTCTCTTCAAGGATCAGACACGTGTGATCCGTATTCGCGACAACTGCGTCAATTTTGATCCGCTGGCTTACCTTGAGCTGCACAAAACCGACGATCCCGCTGCACATATCGGTATCCGCATGGTCATGAAGACGGTCAAGAGCGCCACCTACGTCAATTCACTCGGCCTGAACAACCTGACGCTTGTGCTGTGAGGAAGACAGACATGAAGAAGGCGGCAACGGAGCGCGTCAGACGCATGGAGGCGATTCTGGACGCTGCGAACGAAAAAATGGACGCGCTGGAATGCGCGATGAACGAATTAATAGCCTATCAAAATGAGATTCAGCAGCTCGAAGCGTATTACACAGGCGAGGACTGGAAGAATGATTTTGCGCTGGACGAGGCAGGAAAGCTCCCTGCCGACTTGAAGCGAGGGGTACTTTCCGAGGACGGCGTTTTCAACATGCTGGAGCATTACAGAAAATTGCTCGCTGCCTGTGAGGAAACGGGATGAACACGCCCTATGGAACGATCGACGCGGGAAAACCCTTTGATTTCGGGAGGACCGCAGCAGACTACGCGAAGTACCGCGATATTTATCCGCGGGAGTTCTATCAGAAGATCATAAACAGAAATCTCTGCGTAAAGGGGCAGACCGTGCTCGACATCGGCACGGGAACGGGTGTTCTGCCGCGCAATCTCTGTTCGTATGGCGCAAACTGGACGGGGATTGATTTGTCCGAAGCGCAGATCGACACGGCAAAAGAACTGTCGCAGGGATTGAATATCAGTTATTTTGCCGCATCGGCGGAGAATCCGCCGTTTGCCGATGGCTCCTTTGATGTAATTACGGCTTGCCAATGCTTTTGGTATTTTGACCATAAGAACACGGCGCAGGTTTTCCGCAGACTGCTCCGCAACCACGGAAGCCTCCTGCTGCTGTGCATGGAATGGCTGCCGTTTGAGGATGAGATCGCTGCCGAAAGCGAGCGGCTTGTTCTGAAATACTCGCCGCATTGGACAGGCGCAGAGGCTGTCATGCATCCAATTGAGATACCTGCCTGCTATACGCAATATTTTGAACCGGTATCGCATGAGGAATTCCGTCTGCAAATACCGTTTACGCGCAAGAGTTGGCACGGCAGGATGATGGCCTGCCGCGGAATCGGCGCGTCGCTGACTGCGCCGCAGATCGCCGCGTGGGAGGAAGAACACCAAAAGCTCCTTGCGGAAATTGCGCCGGAACACTTCACGGTTGCCCACTACGCCGCGATCGCGGAGCTGAAAAAACGGGATGGAATCATTCTATGAAAACGAACACTCTGTTTGTTGCGGATGCGGGCGTTCTTTCGGATGAACGGCTCTATGAAGCGGCGTGTGCGCGATCTTCCGCACAAAGGAAAGAGAAGACAGACCGTTACCGCTTCCGCAGAGATCGGAACGCCTCGCTCGGCGCGGAGCTGCTGCTGCGGCACGCTTTGGAACGGCTCGGCATTCACGAGCTTGACTATTCCTACGGCGAAGCGGGCAAGCCGTATCTTGCGGGGCGGGAGGGCGTATTCTTCAGCCTGTCGCATTCGGGCGATTACGTCCTGTGCGCGGTTGCGGATCACGAGCTCGGCGCGGATATCGAATGCGTCAAAAACGCGAAAATGAAGATCGCAGAGCGCTTTTTTTGCACTGACGAATATGCTCATATCGCCGCACAGGAAACGGAGGAAGCAAGACAGGCGCTCTTTTTCCGCTACTGGACACTGAAGGAGAGCTTCTTGAAGGCGACCGGTCTCGGCCTGCGCCTGCCGCTGAATCAGTTTGAAGTTGTACTGAATAGCGAGATTGCTGTTGTGCAGAACGTCGACGACCGCAGCTATTTCTTCCGCGAATATGACGGCGTTCCCGGCTGCAAATGCGCCGTCTGCGCAGCCGACGCGCCGTTTGCGGCAGAGCTGCAGCAGATCAGTATTACAGACTGTCTATGACCTACGGGCTTGTGAAATTGTCGCAAGCCCGTATTGACTTTATATTCCGGCGGCTGTATGCTAACTATATATAACAAGAGGAGGATGCGAAATGCAGCGAAACATCACGGTCTTCGGCAGTTCGGTGGTCGATCTGATGAGCAGGGCACCGCATCTGCCCGCGCCTGCCGAGACGGTCAAGGGGAGCTTTTTCATGCAGAGTCCCGGGGGAAAGGGCTTCAATCAGGCAATCGCCGCGCGCAAGGCGGGCGTCGACGTCGCCATGATCACGAAGCTCGGGCGCGACAGCCTGTCGGAGATCCCGCTGCGGGCAATGCGCGAGGCCGGACTGTCTGAGGAATATCTTTTCTTCAGCGACAGCGTTCCAACGGGAACGGCGCTGATCATGGTCGATGAAACGACGGGGCAGAACGCCATCGTGATCGTCCCCGGCGCATGCAGCACGATCACGGATGCGGACGTTGCAGGCGCGTCCGAACAAATCTGCAATTCCGAATTTCTGCTTCTGCAGCTGGAGATCAATCAGGACGCGAACGAAAAAGCGGCGGAGCTGGCAAAGGAACACGGTGTCAAGGTGATCGTGAATACTGCGCCTTATCAGCCCGTCTCCGATGATTTTCTGCGCGGCGTCTACCTTGTCACACCCAACGAGGTCGAGGCGGAGGAACTGACCGGCGTAGCGGTAACGGATAAGGAAAGAGCCGACCGTGCGGCGGAGCTTTTATTTGCAAAGGGCGTACGGAACGTGCTGATCACGCTCGGCAGCAGAGGGGTCTATCTGAACGAAGGCGGCAAGTCGGAGATCATTCCCGCCTACCGCGTCCGTGCGGTGGATACGACGGGGGCCGGAGACGCCTTCAACGGCGGACTGGTTGCCGCGCTGGCGGAAGGAAAGACGCTGCGCGAGGCCGCGCAGTTTGCAAACGCCCTTGCAGCGCTCTCCGTCCAGCGCCTCGGCACAACCGCTTCCATGCCGTCCCGTGCGGAGATCGACAGCTTTCTCAGCCAAACGGCTGATTTGACAGGGCAGAAATAATATGCTACTATTTTTATGATATTCTCCAAAGGAGGATACAGATGGAACGGATCACAAGCAGTCAAAATCCGCTGCTGCGGCATATTCGGAAGCTGCAAGGCTCCCGCGCTTACCGCGAGGAGCAGCGCGAATTTGTCGCAGACGGCTTCAAGCTGCTCGAGGAAGCGATCAAATGGTATCCGAAGCTGAAAACGGTGCTCGTTTCCGAAATGCAGACGCTGCCTGCGCTTCCGGACGGCGTAAGATGTGTTGAGATCCCGGCGTCTTTAATGCAGTCCCTTTCCGACATGAAAACGCCGCAGGGCGTTTTGTTTACCTGCGAGATGCCGGATTGGGAAACGGCGCAGGTATCTACGGGTATGCTGCTGCTCGATCGCATACAGGATCCCGGCAATCTCGGCACGATCCTCCGCACGGCGGACGCCTTCGGCGTTCCGGTCGCTTTGACAAACGGCTGTGCCGATCCGTATTCCGAGAAAACAATCCGCGCCTCGATGGGCGCAGTGTTCCGCACGGCACCGCAGCGGATCGACATGGAACGGGTGCTGTCAGGCAGCGTTCCGATCGCGGTCACCGCGCTGACGCCGCTGGCGGCGGATATTCGGGACGTGGACTTGAGGGATTATCTCGTCGTGATCGGCAGCGAGGGACAGGGCGTTTGCAAAGAACTGCTGCAGGCTTCCCAAAAGCAGCTCATCATTCCCATGCAGCCGCGCTGTGAATCGCTGAACGCTGCGATTGCCGCCGCGATCGTCATGTGGCAGATGAAATAAAGAGAGAAGAGAACGCTATGCACAAGCACTGGGTCTGGCTGACAACAAGAAAAGGGATCGGGACGAGAGGTAGAGCTGCGCTGCTGGAGCTGTACGGCACGGCGGAGCGCATCTATGAATTGAAGGAAAGCGACTATCTGCACACGGAGGGATTTGACCGCCGCTGGCTGGAGTCGCTGCTGGATAAGTCGCTGGAGGAAGCGGAGGAGATTCTGCGCGAGTGCGACGAAGAGGAAATCGACCTGCTGACCTATGCGGACGAGCGGTATCCCGACCGACTGAAAAACATATCCGATTCACCCGCGCTGCTGTATTACAAAGGAACCGTACCCGATTTTGACAACGAAGCGGCGATCGCAGTCGTCGGCTCGCGCCGATGCAGCGCCTATGGGCTGATGTACGCCAAGCAGTTCGGCAGACAAATTGCGAACTGTGGCGGCATCGTCGTATCCGGCGGCGCGAGAGGCATCGACACCATGGCGCTCAAGGGCGCGCTGGACTCTACGATGCCCGTCGTTGCCGTGATGGGCTGCGGTCTGGATATCGACTACCCGCGCGAGAATCATTATTTGTTTCAGAAGATCATGCAGCACGGCTGCCTGTTCAGTGAGTATCCGCCGAAGACCGAACCGGAACGCGGACACTTTCCGGTCAGAAACCGCATCTTGAGCGGCCTTTCGCTCGGCGTTCTCGTGGTAGAAGCGCCGGAGAAAAGCGGCGCATTGATCACGGCAGACCTTGCCCTGCAGCAGGGAAGAGACGTCTTCGCGATCCCCGGCAACATCGGTGTCAAGCATTGCAGCGGCAGTAACCGCCTGATTCGCGAGGGCGCTTATATGGTCGAAGACGGCTGGGAGGTCCTGCGGGAATACGCCTATCTTTTCCCGGACAAGCTGTCCGATGGGCGGAGCAAGGAAGCCCTGCAGCGCATCTACCAGACCCGCTTCGGTATGGCGCTGCCGGTCTATTCTCCGGTCACTTTTTCGGACGAAGGCGACAAAAAAGGCGTTGACATTCCCGGCGGAAAGACTTATAGTGACGAAAAAGAGCCTCCGGCAGCGCTTGCCGGAGACGAAGGTACGGTCTATGCGCTCCTGTCCGATCAGCCGCTCCACTGCGACGAGCTGACGGCGAAAAGCGGCCTGCCGGCGCGCAGCGTCACGGCGGCGCTGACGATGCTGCAGATCAAGGGCAGGGTACAGAAGCTGCCGGGCAACTATTATAAACGAAACTAACTTGAAATACGGAGGTTCTCATGGCAAAGGGAACGAATCTGGTCATCGTGGAATCGCCCTCGAAGGCGAAAACGATCGGGAAATACCTCGGTCCGGATTATAAGGTCGAGGCTTGCATGGGACATCTGCGCGATCTGCCGAAGAGCACGATCGGCGTGGATATCGAGCATGACTTTACGCCCGAGTACGGCCCTCTCGAAGGAAAAGAATCCATCATCAACGAGCTGCGGAGCGCCGCAAAGAAGGCTGACTGCGTCTATCTCGCAACCGACCCCGACCGCGAGGGAGAAGCGATCTCGTGGCACCTGAAGGAACTGCTCGGTCTGCCGGACAGCAAGACGAAGCGCGTGACCTTCAACGAAATCACGAAGAACGTCGTGCTCAACAGCATCCGCCAGCCGCGCGATATCGACTACGATCTGGTCGACGCGCAGCAGGCGCGCCGCATCCTTGACCGCATCGTCGGTTATCAGTTGAGCCCCCTGCTTTGGAAAAAGGTTCGCAGAGGGCTGTCGGCCGGCCGTGTGCAGTCGGTCGCGACCCGTCTGGTCGTCGAACGCGAGCGCGAGATCGAGGCCTTCGTCCCGAAGGAATTCTGGACGCTGGACGCAGAGCTGCACTGCATCGGCAAGGAGGGGAGCTTCACCGCCCGCTATTACGGAGACGAGAAGAAGCGCGAGCTGCACTCAGAAAAGGAAACCGATCAGATCATCGCGGATATCAACGGCAAAGAGTTCGTGATCGACAGCATCAAGCGCTCGGAAAAGCACCGCGCGCCGACGCCGCCCTTCATCACCTCTACACTGCAGCAGGAGGCGTCGAGAAAGCTCAACATGACGCCGCGCCGCACCATGGCGATCGCGCAGCAGCTATATGAAGGCATCGAGATCGCGGGCGAGGGCTCCGTCGGTCTGATCACCTACATGCGTACCGATTCGCTGCGCATCTCCGAGGAAGCGATTTCTGCGGCGCGCGAGCTGATCAAAGCCCGCTACGGCGAGCATTACTGCCCCAACGCACCGCGCCGCTTCCGCAAGAAGGAGGGCGCGCAGGATGCGCACGAAGCCATCCGACCGAGTAATGTCCGCCTTGATCCCGAAGCGATCAAGGGCGATCTGACGAGAGAGCAGTATCGCCTGTATAAACTGATCTGGAGCCGCTTTATCGCCTGCCAGATGTCCGACGCACGCTATGACGCCGTACAGATCGACGCTACATGCGCAGGACACGTCTTCCGGGCAACCGACCTGATCATGAAATTCCCCGGCTTCACCGCCGTGTATGAAGAAGGCCGTGACGACGAGGACGAGGAGAAAAACTGCCGGCTGCCCGATTTGGACGGCTCGGAGCATCTTCTCGCCGAAAAGACGAAGAAGGAGCAGCATTTTACCGCACCGCCCGCGCGTTATACGGAAGCAACGCTCGTCAAGGCAATGGAGGAGCGCGGCGTCGGCAGACCGTCGACCTATGCCTCTATCGTTGCGACGATTCAGGACAGAGAGTACGTTGTGAAGAAAGAAAAGCGCCTCTTCCCGACGCCGCTCGGACTGGTCGTGACCGATCTGATGATCGACCGCTTCAACGACATCATCGACGTGGAATTCACCGCGAACATGGAGCATCAGCTTGACGAAGTAGAGGCGGGTAAGGTCGCATGGAAACAGGTTTTGCGCGATTTCTATACCGGTTTCCATGAGGAAATGACCGCCGCAGAGGAAGCGCTCGAGGGCAAGCGGATCAAGGTCCCTGATGAAGAGACGGACGAGATCTGCGAGGTTTGCGGCAGAAAAATGGTAATTAAAATCGGCCGCTTCGGCAGATTCCTTGCCTGCCCCGGTTTCCCGGAGTGCAAGAATACGAAGCCGATCGTTGAGACGATGCCCGGCCGCTGCCCGAAGTGCGGCGGCACGATCCTGAAGCGGAAATCAAAGAAGGGTTACGTTTATTACGCCTGCGAAAAGGGTGCGGAATGCGGCTTTATGACGTGGGACGTACCGACGGCGAACGACTGCCCGAGCTGCGGGCAGACCCTGTTCAAAAAGTCGGGCAAGGGAAGGATGAAGCCCTTCTGCATCAACGAAGAATGCAAAGAATTCGTGCCGGAGGACAAGCGCGGCTATAAGCGCAGAATGCCGAAGGCAACCGCCGAGACGGTGGAAAACGCGGAAGAACCGAAGAAGGGTACAAAGAAAAAATGACGGAAGTGAAAGTGATCGGCGCGGGTCTGGCCGGCAGTGAGGCCGCGTGGCAGCTTGCGCAGCGCGGTTTTGCGGTCAAGCTCTTCGAGATGAAGCCTGCAAAAATGTCCCCGGCGCATCATTGCGCGGATTTTGCCGAGCTGGTATGCTCCAACTCCCTGCGCGGCGACCGGCTGGAAAATGCCGTGGGTCTTCTGAAAGAAGAGCTGCGCAGACTCGGCAGTCTGATCATGACCTGCGCGGACGCGACCCGTGTGGAGGCAGGCGGCTGTCTTGCCGTCGACCGCTACGGCTTTTCCGGCATGGTGACTGAGAAGCTCCGCAGCCATCCGAATGTCACGGTCGTCTCCGAGGAGGTCACCGAGGTTCCGCAAGGGCCTGTGATTGTCGCTACGGGTCCGCTGACCTCCGAGGCGTTGAGCGACGCGATCGCGGAGTATTTCGGACACGCCGATTACCTGCATTTCTTTGACGCTGCAGCTCCGCTCGTATCACGCGAGTCGATCGACATGGAGCACGCCTGGTTTGCCTCGCGCTATGACCGGGGCAGCGCGGACTACATCAACTGCGCCTTGTCCAAAGAGGAATACATCGCCTTCGTGCGCGAGCTTGCGAGCGCGCAGGAGGCGGAGGTTCACGGCTTTGAAGACAGAAACGTCTTTGAAGGCTGCATGCCCGTGGAGGTCATGGCGCGGCGAGGCGAGGATACGCTCCGCTACGGCCCGCTGAAGCCGGTCGGTCTGAAGGATCCGAAGACGGGCAAAGAGCCCTACGCCGTCGTCCAGCTCCGGCAGGACAACGCGGCGGGGAATATTTATAACATCGTCGGCTTTCAGACGCACCTGAAATTTCCGGAGCAGAAGCGCGTGTTTTCGATGATCCCCGCGCTGCATGAGGCGGAGTTCCTGCGTTACGGCGTGATGCACCGCAATACGTTTCTGAATTCGCCGCAGCTTCTGGACGCGACCTACGCTGACCGCAGAAATCCGCTCGTCGCCTTTGCAGGACAGATGACGGGCGTTGAGGGTTATGTGGAGTCCTGTGCCTCCGGCTATCTGGCCGCCGTTTCCATGGCGGCGCGGCTGAACGGTGAGCCGATCCCGGATTTTTCCAATTTGACGGCGATCGGCGCTTTGGCGCATTATATCAGCGATCCGACGGTAACGAACTTTCAGCCGATGAATATCAACTTCGGCATCATTGCTCCGCTGGAGCAACGAATCAAGGGCAAAGCGAACAAAAACCTCGCCATTGCCAACCGTGCGCTTGCACATCTGGAAAAGATTAGAAACGGAGAGAGCGTATGAAGATTATCATTGACGCCATGGGCGGCGATCACGCGCCGGAACAGATCGTTTTAGGCGCGCTCCAAAGCGCGAAGGAATACGGCGTTGAGATCGTGCTGGTCGGCCGGGGAGAGGAAATCCTTGCAAGCATGAAGCAGCACGGCTGGGACACCCTGCCGGGCGGCGTAGAGATCGCCAACGCGGATGATATCGTCGATATGCACGCCGATCCTGCGGAGGTCGTGCGCCAGCACAGAGGCTCGTCTATGGTGCTGGGTCTGAAGATGCTTGCCGACGGCGCGGGTGACGCCTTCATCTCCGCCGGCAATACCGGCGCGCTGCTGTCTGCCGCAACCTTGCTCGTCAAGCGCATTCGCGGCATTCGCCGTGCGGCGTTTGCTCCGGTGCTTCCGCTGGGAACCGGCTGCATTCTGATCGACGCAGGCGCGAATACGGAGTGTACGCCGGAATTTTTGCTGCAATTCGGCTGCATGGGCGCTTTCTATGCAAAGAAGGCGCAGAAAAAAGATAACCCCCGCGTTGCGCTGCTGAATAACGGCGCAGAGGACAGCAAGGGCGATGCGCTGCATAAGGAAGCCTATGAGCTCCTCAAAGCGGCGGGAGAGAAAGGCGTCATCAACTTTGTCGGCAATATCGAAGCGCGCGACGTACCGGCCGATCAAGCGGACGTCATCGTGGCCGACGGCTTCTCCGGCAATGTTCTTTTGAAGGCCATTGAGGGCACGGCGATCTATATGGGCGGTCTGATGAAGGGCATGTTCAAGCGCAGCGTTCTTTCTATGCTCGGCGCGCTGCTGTGCAAAAAGGGCATCCGGGAAATCAGACAACGCATGGACTATCGCGAGATCGGCGGCTCGATCCTCGTCGGCATTGCAAAGCCGGTGATCAAGGCACACGGCTCGTCCGATGCTGTCGCGGTCAAGGGTGCGATCCGCCAGGCAATGAACGCGGTGGAGAGCGGCTTCTGTGACGATATCCGCGAAAACGTTGCGGCAATGACGCTGCCGCGGGAGGAAAAGCATGCTGACGAAACTTGAACAGGCGCTGGGCTACGTCTATCAGGATAAGACGCTGCTGCGCACTGCGCTGTCTCACACCTCCTACGCCAACGAAGTGCATAAGGACGCGTTAAGAAGCTACGAGCGCCTTGAGTTTTTAGGCGACGCCATTCTTGGCTTTGCGACGGCGGAGTACCTCTACCACACCTTTCCGACGAAGCAGGAGGGAGAGCTGACGAAGATCCGCGCAGAGCTCGTCTGTGAGAAGAACCTTGCGGAGATTGCGCATCAGATCCATCTGGGCGACTACCTCCTTCTGGGTAACGGCGAAGAGCAGGGCGGCGGAAGGAATCGCGCCAGCATCCTCTGCGACGTGATTGAGGCGCTGATCGCCGCAGCGTTCATTGACGGCGGTACAGTGGCTGCGCAGGGAATTGTCACGCGTCTGGTGATTCCGAATCTCACGAAGGTGCTGAACACGCACGACTTCAAGACGGAGCTGCAGGAGATCGTGCAGCGCAAGCGTGATCAGGCGCTGACCTATGAGCTGATCGGTGAGCAGGGACCGGATCACTGCAAGCAGTTTTCCGTGCGGGTATTGCTCAACGGAGCGGAGGTCGGACGCGGCGTCGGCACGAGCAAAAAACGCGCCGAACAGGCCGCTGCAGAGCAGGCAATACAGAAGTTGTCTAAATCGGGCTGAATTCAGCCCGATTTTTTTATCTATATAGTATAAAATGCGGATTTTACTTGCAATTTCATACAATATCTGGTAGAATAATGAACCGTAAATACAATAGGAGTAATATGTCGATGTATCTGAAACAACTTGAACTTCAGGGCTTCAAATCCTTCCCTGATAAGACGGTGATCAGCTTCGGTCATGACATCACGGCGATCGTCGGACCGAACGGCAGCGGCAAGTCAAATATCTCCGACGCGATCCGTTGGGTCATGGGCGAGCAGAACTCTCGCAGCCTGCGCGGGCAGCGGATGGAGGACGTCATTTTCGGCGGCACGGAGAAGCGCTCGCAGGTCGGCTTTGCCGAGGCGACTCTCGTACTGGATAATTCCGACCGTGCGCTCCGCTTCGATGCGGATGAGCTGATGATCACGCGCCGGTACTACCGTTCCGGCGAAAGTGAGTTCTATATCAATAAGCAGTCGGTCCGTCTGCGCGATGTGAACGAGCTGTTTATGGACACCGGCCTCGGCCGCGAGGGTTATTCCAATATCAGTCAGGGCAGAATAGACGAGATCCTGTCGCTGAAAAGCACGGACCGCCGTGAGATCTTTGAGGAAGCGGCCGGTATTTCCAAGTACCGTCACCGCAAAGAGGAGACGGAGCGCCGTCTTGCGAATACGGAAGAGAATCTGCTCCGCATCGGCGACAAGATATCCGAGCTGGAGTTGCAGGTCGAGCCGCTGCGCGAGCAGGCGGAAAAAGCGCAGAAGTATCTGACCTACCGCGACGAGCTCAAGGGCGTCGAGGTTGCCCTGTGGCAGCGCAGTCTCGAAAAATTAAGTGCCACCGCGCGCAAGGCGGAGGAGGATTACCATTCGGCAGCGTTTATTCTGGAACAGCAGAAAACCGAGCTCGATCAGATGAACGTAACCGTCGAGACGCTGCGCTTCGATCTGCACAATCGCGACATGCAGACCGACCAGCTGCGCGATCAGATCGCCCGGAGTGATTCGCTCGCGCAGGAAATTCGCAGCGAGATCGCCGTCCTTCGCACCAACAGCGACAACTGCAGCACGAACATGGAGCGCATCCGCTCCGAAATGGCGGAGCAGGAGAGCCGCAGCGGCGGTATCGGCGAGCAGATCACCGCGCTGGAAACGCGGATCACGGAGATCGCAGCGAGCGCAGAGGAGCTTGCCGGAAAACTGCACGAGGCGGAAGCGGAGGGCAAAAAGCTGGCTGACTCCGCCGAGGGCATGACGAAGCGCTATCTGACCCAGCGAAACGAGCAGGAGCGTCTGCGCACGGAGCATTCTGCCAAGAGTGCGGATCTTGCCGCTGCGGAAGATTCCCTCAACCGCAGCGCGGAGCATAAGGCGCAGGTGACGGCAGACTGCCGGGCGGCCATGGAACGCCGGGAGGGCGCAGAGGAGAATCTTTCGCAGGTGCGAAAGACCCTTGCCGCAGCAAATGAAGAGATTACGGCAGCGAAAAATACCATCGAGGGCTACCGCCTACGCAGCACGACCCGAATGGAGCGCCGGGATTCTCTGCAGAAGCAGGTCACGGACGCCTCGGTTGCACTGGATACGGTCATTTCGCGTCTTAAACTCTTCGAGGAAATGGAGCGCGAATACGAGGGCTATTCCAAGGCTGTCCGCGTCGTCATGCATGAGAGCAAAAAAGGGACGCTGAGTAATATCCACGGACCTGTTTCCTCTCTGATCCGCACGGACGACGCATATACGGTCGCCGTCGAGATCGCGCTCGGCAGCGCGCTGCAGCAGATCGTCGTCGGAGACGAGCAGGCGGCGAAAAACGCCATCAACTACCTGACGCGCAACGACGCCGGCAGAGCGACCTTCCTGCCGCTGAACGTCATTCAGGGCAAGGAGCTCAATGAACGCGGTGTGGAAAGCTGCAACGGCTTCGTCGGCATTGCCTCCGAGCTGGTTCGTTGCGACGCGAAATATCGAAATATTATTTGCAATCTACTTGGGAAAACTGTCATTGCAGACGACATGGACGCTGCGATCGCGATCGCAAAACGCTTTTCGCACCGGTTCCGTATCGTCACGCTGGACGGACAGGTGATCAACGCGGGCGGCTCCATGACAGGCGGCTCCGTATCGAGAAACGCCGGTATTCTTTCCCGTGCAAATGAGATTGAACGTCTGCGGAAGAAAAAAGCCGACGCAGAAGAAACGCTGACAAGGCTGAAAAGCGAGCTTGCCGAGGCGGTGCGCCTTGCGCAGCAGGTCGAATTTGAGCTTGCGACCGAGGAAGGAAAGCTCCGCACAGCGCAGGACGAGGCGCTGCGGCTGACCGGCGAGGAAAAGCAGTATGCCGTTCTTGCACAGGCAATCGGCGAGGCAATCTCCGGCTCGGAGCGCGAGCTTGCCGCAATTGCGGCGCAGGAAAAAGCGGACGAACAGCGCAAGACCTCTTTGACGGAACTAATCGCCGCGCTGGAGCGTCAAATCGCCGAGACGGAGCGCGAGCTGACGGTGCTGTCCGACGGGCAGAGCATCGCGGCCGAGCAGAGCAACCGCTTGAGCGAAAAAATGACTGCCATCCGCATGGATATTGCCGCGCTGGAAGCAGAGCGTGCAACTGCGGTGGATTCCATCGGCCGCCTGCGCGGACTGGAGCAGTCGATGCGAGGCGACCATGCGCAGAAACAAGCGCTGCTGGAAACCTACCGGAAGGAAAACGATGCGATTCTTGCACAGATCGCGCAGCGTGAGGAAGACTATCGTCTGCAAAGCGCCGAAGTGGAGGGCCTGCGCGATCAGCTGAAGACCGCTCTGGACGAACGCATGCAGGTCGAGGCGAGAAAGACCGCGACCGAGCGGGAAGTGCAGGAAAAAAACCGCGATATCAACAACATGGAGCGCGAAAGCGCGCGTCTGGAAACCAAGAAGACCGCTGCCGAAATGGAAGAAAAACAGATCATTGACCGCCTCTGGGAGAGCTACGGCCTGACGCCGTCCACAGCCTCGGAGGCTGCGGCGGAGATCGAAAGCGTCACCGCGGCGCAGAAAACGGCGGCGGATCTGAAACGCAAGATCACCGCGCTCGGCACGCCGAATCTCGGCGCGATCGACGAATTCGCGCGCGTCAACGAGCGTTATGAATATCTGACGGGGCAGCGGGACGACGTGCTGACCTCCAAACGCGATCTGCTTGGCATCATCAGCGACATCACGACGCAGATGACGGAGATCTTCACGACGGAATTTGCGAAGATCAACACCTATTTCGGCCAGACCTTTACGGAAATGTTCGGCGGCGGCAAGGCGTCTTTGGAGCTGGAGGAGCCGGAAGAGCCGCTGACCTGCGGCATCGAGATACGAGTCCAGCCGCCCGGAAAGCAGCTCAAGACCATCACGCTCCTTTCCGGCGGTGAGAAGGCGTTCGTCGCGATCGCCCTGTATTTTGCGATCCTTCGCGTTCGCCCGACGCCCTTCTGCATGCTCGACGAGATCGACGCCGCGCTGGACGACCGGAACGTCGAACGCTTTGCCAGCTACTTGCGCGGCTTCAGCAGCGATACGCAGTTTATCGTTATCACGCACCGCCGCGGTACGATGGAGGCTGCCGATATGCTCTACGGCGTCACCATGCAGGAGCAGGGCATTTCCAAGATCCTGCATCTGGATCTGAACCAGATGGAGCAGCAGCTGGATATTATTTCGGAGGAATAACATGGGTTTATTTGAAAAGATCAAAAACGGCCTGACGAAAACGAGAGCGGCAATGGCCGCGACGATCGGCGGCATATTTGACAGCTTTACCGGCGCGAACGAGGAGTTTTACGAGGAGCTCGAGGAGAGCATGATCCTTGCCGATATGGGCGTGGAAACGTCTGTCAAGGCGGTCGAGCTTCTGCGCGAACGCGTAAAGGAACGCAAGCTGCGCGGTGCGGAGGAAATCCACAACGCGCTGAAGGAGATTCTGGTCGAAATGCTGAACGTCGGCGAGACGGAGCTGAAGCTCGGCACGAAGCCCTCCGTGATCCTCGTGATCGGCGTCAACGGTGTCGGCAAGACGACGACGATCGGCAAGCTCGCATACAACCTGCGTCAGCAGGGCAAGAGCGTGCTGCTCTGCGCGGGCGATACCTTCCGCGCTGCGGCTGCGGATCAGCTCGAGATCTGGGCTGGCAGAAGCGGCGCACAGATCGTCCGCCAGCACGAGGGTGCAGATCCTGCCTCCGTGGTCTATGATGGCATCTCCGCCGCAAAGGCCAGAGGCACGGACGTGATTCTCTGTGACACCGCAGGACGCCTTCACAACAAGGCAAATTTGATGAACGAGCTCGGCAAGATCACGCGGATCATCGACCGCGAGCTGCCGGAGGCAGATAAGGAAGTCCTGCTGGTGCTCGACGGCACGACCGGTCAGAACGGTCTGCTGCAGGCAAAGCAATTCAAGCAGATCGCGGGCGTAACGGCAATCGCGCTGACCAAGCTCGACGGCACCGCAAAGGGCGGCATCGTCATTTCGGTCGCGGACGCGCTGCAGATCCCGGTCAAGTATATCGGCGTCGGAGAGCAGATGGACGATCTGATGCCCTTTGACGCGAAATCCTTCGTGGATGCGCTGATTTAAGGAGGTTCCCATGAGAAACGACGGCAGAGCAGCAGATGAAATGAGAAAGGTGAAGGCGACGCTCGGCTTTTCCAAGTTTGCCGAGGGCAGCTGCCTCATTGAGATCGGCGACACGATGGTGTTGTGCAACGCCTCGGTGGAAGATCGCGTCCCGCCCCACGTGACGAGCGGCGGCTGGGTGACAGCGGAGTATTCCATGCTCCCGCGCGCCAACCGCGAGCGCGGCAAGCGGGATATTTCCAAGCTCAAGCTCTCTGCGCGCAGCGCGGAGATCCAGCGGCTGATCGGACGCAGCCTGCGCTGTGCGGTCGATCTGGAGGCGCTCGGCGAGCATACGATCACGATCGACTGCGACGTCCTGCAGGGGGACGGCGGCACGAGAACGGCCTCGGTGACCGGCGGCTTTATCGCGCTGACGCTTGCGTGCAGGAAGCTCCTGGAGCAGGGAAAGATCGAAAAAATGCCCATCCGTACTTACGTATCCGGCATTTCCGCCGGTATCGTCCGCAACGAGGCGATGCTGGATCTGTGCTATGAAGAGGATTCCAAGGCGCTTGTGGATTTCAACTGCATCATGACCGCAGAGGGAGACATTGTGGAGCTGCAGGCGACGGGAGAGGGACGTCCCTTCAGCATGGAAGAGCAGAGGAAGCTGATCGCTCTGTGCAGAAAGGGCAACACCGTTCTGACGCAGATGCAGCGGCGCTGCCTGGGGAGTCTGGAATGAAGCTGGTACTTGCGAGCAATAACGCCCATAAGCTCGAAGAGCTGGGAGCGATCCTGTCGACGCTCGGCATGGAGGTCGTATCGCAAAAGGAAGCGGGCGTATTCGTAGAGCCGGAAGAAAACGGCACGACCTTTGAGGAAAACTCCTATATCAAGGCCAAGACCGTCATGGACACCTGCGGGCTTCCGACGGTCGCGGACGATTCCGGTCTGATGGTCGACGCGCTGGACGGCGCTCCGGGCGTCTATTCCGCGCGCTTCGGCGGCGAAGCCTGCCGGAGCGACAGGGACAGACTGAATTATCTGCTTTCCCGCATGGAGGACGTGCCGGATGAAAACAGAACGGCGCATTTTGTCAGCGTGATCACCATGCTGACACCGGACGGAAAGAGAATTGTCGCGCGGGGCGAGTGCCCCGGCAGGATCCTGCGCGAGGCGCATGGGGAAAACGGCTTCGGCTATGATCCGGTTTTCTTCGTGCCGGAGGAGGGCTGTACCTTTGCCCAGCTTGCGCCGGAACGGAAAAACCAGATCTCCCACCGCGCCAGAGCGCTGGAGATTTTCGTGCGAAAGATCAGAGAGGAGAACGAAAATGCTGACAAGTAAGCAACGGTCGGAACTCCGTTCCGAAGCAAATACGCTCGAGACGACCCTGATGGTCGGAAAGGACGGCGTCACGGACAGCGTGATTGCGGAAGCTGCAAGACAGCTCGAAGCAAGAGAACTGGTCAAGGGCCGCGTGCTGGAAAACGCGCTGCTGACCGCAAGAGAGGCCTGTGACGCGCTGTGCGAGGCATTGAAGGCGGACGGTGTGCAATGCATCGGCTCAAAATTCGTGCTTTATAAGAAGTCTGAAAAGAAGGCGCAAGAGGCGGCAAGGCAGGCAAGAGCCATCCAAAAGAAGGCCGCCAATCCCGTGCGCAGGGGCGCGCAGGAACGCCGCCGCAAGGCGAAGGAAGAACGCGAAAAACGGAACGAATATTTCCGCCAGTCGGCGATCCAGGCGGCGATCGAACGCCGCAACGGTAAAAAATAGAGAAAGAGGGCGTTATGAATGGCAAGAATCGGTATCTTCGGCGGCAGCTTCAATCCGCCGCACGAGGGACATATCCTCGCGGTGCGCGAGTTTCAAGAGAAGCTCTCTCTGGACCGCGTACTGCTCATTCCTGCCGCTACGCCGCCCCATAAAACCCTCACGGCGAATTCACCGGCGGCAAGCCACCGCCTGGAAATGACGCGCCTTGCAGCGGCACAGCTGCCGTTTGCAGAGGTATCAGATATTGAGCTGCGCCGGAATGGCGCAAGCTACACCGCCGATACCCTCGATGAATTGCGCAGCAGCTTTCCGAAGGATGATTTCTTTCTTTTGATGGGGACGGATATGTTCCTCTCCCTTGCGACGTGGTATCACCCGGAACGAATCGCCGCGCAGGCGACGGTCGCCGTCGCGCACCGAAGCGCCGACAGCGCCCAGCAGCTGGAAGCCTGCGCGGAAAAGCTGAAGCAAGCACTGAACCTGCAGACGGTCTTCGTTGAAAACGAATACCTCCCGCATTCGTCGACCTCCGTGCGCGCTTTGCTTGCCTTTCAGGCTGCACAGGAGTATGTTTCGCCCGCAGTGATGGATTATATCGTAAAGAACGATCTGTATTTCTCCCGGGACGATCTGAAAGGACTGTCCTTTGACCGACTGCAGGAGGTCAGTCTGTGCCTGCACAATAAAAAGCGTGTGCCGCACGTGATCGGCTGCAGCGAAACGGCGGAGCGTTTGGCGCTGAAATACGGCGCCGATCCGACGGATGCAAAACGCGCCGGCATCCTGCACGACGTAACGAAAGCATTGAATTCGCAAGAACAGTTGAAATTGTGCGATCATTATGCTATGATATTAGATAATTTTGAACGGCTGAATCCAAAGCTGCTCCATGCGAAGACCGGCGCCGTGATTGCGGAGCGGATCTTCGGCGAAAATCGCGCGGTCTGCGACGCGATCCGATGGCATACGACCGGCAAGGCAAATATGAATACGTTGGAAAAGATCATTTATCTTGCCGATTTTATGGAGCCGAACCGCGCCTTTGACGGCGTGGAGGAGCTGCGGCGTCTGACGGAAACGAATCTGGACGATGCGATGTATCTCGGCCTGACCATGACGACGCAGCAGCTGAAGGCTGCATGCCGTGAAATTGATAAGAATTCCAGCGCAGCACTGCGCTGGCTGAAGGAAAGGAAGCAAAACAGATGAAACTGTTCGGCAATAAGAAACGTCCTGCGAAAACGGAGAAAAGCAAGGCTTCCGCGCCGCTGAACGAAGAACGGCAGCAGGAGGAAGAGGAAAGCAGGCTGCAGCCGCGCACCCGGGCGATCTTTATGATGCTCGGTGCGATCTGCCTGTTTGCCGGGGCGGTCGCAATGTGCCTCACGCTTATCAATCAGAGCGCAGAGGTCAACGCGATGCCGCTCGACGATCCGAAGGCGATCGACTACGTCGTGAACGTCCTGCCGCCCTCTACGGAGAACGTTCCGGAGCAGCTGGAGGCGCCAAAAAGCCAGTATGGCTCCAACCGCCTGAATTTCCTGCTGATCGGTATTGACGACGCGACCGATCTGACCAATATGCTCATGCTCGCGAGCGTCGACCTTCACACAAAGGACGTCGCACTCATCAGCATCCCACGTGAGACGTATATCTCCGGCAACTTCAAATATCCTGCGGCGTTTAACGTCTATAAGGAGGCCGAGGGCGGAGAACACGGCATCAGAGCCGTGAAGGAAAAGGTCATGGAAATGGTCGGCTTCTGGCCGGATTACTATTTCGTATTCAATACGAAGGCCGTCAACGGCCTGCTTGACCTGACGGGCAACATCGACTTTGACGTTCCGGAAGAGCCTGCATACAGCGAGCTTCCCGCCGGCAGACAGTCGATCAACGGCGCGAAGGCCGTAAAGCTGCTCAACTACCGAAATGATTTTTACGAGATCACGAACGAGCCTGCCAGAGTGCAGCGCACGTTCCTTCAGACGCTTTTCACCGTCCTGCTGAAGGATGCAGACCGTATCGACGAAAATGCGCGCGCCATTGCGGCTTTTGCCAATACGGATCTTTCCTCTGACGATCTTGCTTTCCTCGGGCATTTGCTGCAGGGGATGGACATGAAAGCGATCTACAGCCGCGCACTTCCCGGCGAGGTGGTGGAGGCCGGCGGCGCGTACTTCTTCCAGGTCGACCCGGAGGAAGCTGCCGTCATGCTGAACGAGTGCTTTAATCCGTTGGAGGAAGCGCTGACCGTCTACGATCTGAACTTCCGTCAGGTCGCCGGAGACAGCGGCGTCGGCGAGTATGCGGCCTACGGCTTCGGCAACGGACGGAATAATACGGTCGGAAATGACGACGATAATCCGGAGCAAAACAGCGAGACACAGGCAACGGAAGCATCGGAGGCAACGGAAGCATCGGAGGCAACGGAAGCGCCGGAGACCGACGCGCCCTCCACAGATGCGCCGGAGCCGGAAACACCGTAAGGAAAAGGAGAGATGACGATGTATACACCAAAAGAGATCGCGACAAGAGCCGCAAAGGTTCTGGACGACAAAAAGGGACTTGGGATCAAGCTGCTTGAAGTCACGGACGTCACCAGCATTGCTGACTATTTTCTGATTTGCACCGGCACCTCCAGCACTCACGTCAAAACGCTCTGCGACAGCGTTGAGGCTGCGGTTGCCGATGAAATGGGCGAAGCGCTGCTGCACAGAGAGGGTCATCGCGGCGGTACATGGGTACTGCTTGACTTCGGCTGCCTCGTCGTCCACGTGTTTACGAACGAAACACGCGCGTTCTACGATTTGGAGCGCCTTTGGAACGACGCCAAGGAGATCCCGTTGAATTTCGACAAGGAAGAGGCGTAACGTATGAAATACGAATTTACTTCGATTGAACGCAAATGGCAAAAGATATGGGAAGAAAAAGCGCTGTATAAGGCGGTCAACGGCGCGGACATGAAGAAGTTCTACGCCCTGATTGAGTTCCCGTATCCCTCCGGCGTGGGTCTGCACGTCGGGCATGCCCGTCCCTACACCGCGATGGACGTGATCGCAAGAAAGCACCGCATGCAGGGCGAGAACGTCCTGTTCCCGATGGGCTACGACGCCTTCGGCCTGCCGACAGAGAATTACGCGATCAAGAATCATATTCATCCTGCCATCGTGACGAAGAAGAATATCGAGACCTTCCGCAGCCAGCTCAAGGCGCTCGGCTACAGCTTCGACTGGGATCGTGAGATCAACACCACAGATCCGTCATATTTCAAATGGACGCAGTGGATCTTCCTTCAAATGTTTAAGAACGGGCTTGCCTATAAGTCGAAGATGCCCGTCAACTGGTGTACCTCCTGCAAGTGCGTGCTTGCAAACGAGGAGGTTGTGGACAACGTCTGCGAACGCTGCGGCAGCCCCGTGATCCGCAAGGAGCAGAGCCAGTGGATGCTCCGCATTACCAAGTATGCACAGCGCCTGCTGGACGATCTGGACGATCTGGACTTCATTGAGCGCGTCAAGCTGCAGCAGAAGAACTGGATCGGCCGCTCTACCGGCGCGGAGGTGAGGTTCTCCTCCACGCTCGGCGACGAGATTTTGATCTATACGACCCGTCCCGATACTCTCTTCGGGGCGACCTACATGGTGCTTTCCCCGGAGCACAGCCTCGTACATGCGTGGATGGATCGGCTGGAAAACGCCGACGAGGTAAAGGCCTATCAGGCGGAGGCAGCCGCAAAATCCGATTTTGAACGCACCGAGCTTTCCAAGGAAAAGACCGGCGTGATGCTCAAGGGCGTCATGGGAATCAACCCCGTCAACGGAAAAGAGATTCCGATCTTCATCTCGGACTACGTGCTTTCCACCTACGGCACCGGCGCGATCATGGCGGTTCCCGGCCACGACGACCGCGACTGGGAATTTGCAAGAAAATTCGGTTGTGAGATCATTGAGGTCGTCAAGGGCGGCAACGTGGAAGAGGCCGCATTCACCGATTGCGCGACCGGCATCATGGTCAATTCCGGCTTCCTCGACGGCATGAGCGTCGAAGAGGCAAAGGAAGCGATCATTGCATGGCTGACCGAGAAGGGAATCGGCGAGGCAAAGGTCAACTTCAAGCTGCGCGACTGGGTCTTCTCCCGCCAGCGCTACTGGGGCGAGCCGATCCCGATCATCCACTGCCCGAAGTGCGGCGCCGTCCCGATGGACGAAAAGGACCTGCCGCTGCTGCTGCCCGAGGTGGAAAGCTACGAGCCGACGGACGACGGGCATTCTCCGCTTGCCAACATGACCGACTGGGTCAACACGACCTGTCCGTGCTGCGGCGGTCCTGCAAAGCGCGAGACGGATACCATGCCCCAGTGGGCAGGCTCCTCGTGGTACTTCCTGCGCTACATGGATCCGCACAACGACGAGGCGCTGGCCTCAAAGGAAGCGATGGAATACTGGAGCCCCGTGGACTGGTACAACGGCGGCATGGAGCATACGACGCTCCATCTGCTCTACAGCCGGTTCTGGCATAAATTCCTCTACGATATCGGCGTTGTGCCGACCAAGGAGCCGTATGCAAAGCGCACCAGCCACGGCATGATCCTCGGCGAGGGCGGCATCAAGATGTCCAAATCCAGAGGCAACGTCATTAACCCCACCGACGTCATCGCGGAGTACGGCGCGGACACGATGCGCACGTATATCATCTTTATCGGCGACTTTGAGAAGCCTGCCTCCTGGGCGACCAATTCGGTCAAGGGCTGCAAGCGCTTCCTTGACAAGGTCTGGAATCTTGCAGAGACGGTCAATGACGCGGAAACGCAGTATTCTGCGAAGAACGAGGCGATTCTGCACAAGTCGATCAAGAAGGTCACCTCCGATATTGACGCACTGAAGGGTAATACTGCACTTGCGCAGCTCATGACGCTGACCACCGCGCTGTCGGATAATGGCTGCAACAGCGCCGAGCTGAAAACACTCCTGCAGCTGTTGAGCCCGTTTGCGCCGCATATTTGCGACGAGATCTGGCAGCAGCACGGCTTCGAGGGGATCTGCTCCATTTCCGCCTGGCCTTCCTATGACGAGGCAAAGTGCAAGGACAGCGAGATCGACATGGCGGTGCAGGTCAACGGTAAGCTGCGCGGCACGATCCACGTGCCTGCTGATCTGGACAACGACAGCGTCGTCAAGGCCGCGACCGAGGACGAAAAGATTGCCCGCTTCCTTGAAAAGCTGGGCGGCAGCATCATTAAGACGATCGTTGTAAAGAATAAGCTCGTCAATCTGATCGTAAAGTAATACGACGCTTTCGGAGAATCCGATCGCTTTTTCGCAAAAAAGCAAAAATAATTGAAGAAATTGCTTGACAATCAGAAGAACGAAAGCTATAATCATTGTTGCCGTAAAACGGCCCTGAAAGCATCCTGGATTTAGCCGGATGCGTCGGAGGGAGGGAAATCAATGTCTGAAATCCGTGTTAAAGAGAACGAGTCTTTGGAGAGTGCTCTGAAGCGCTTCAAGAGAAGCTGCCAGAAGGACGGCGTCATCGCCGAAGTAAAGAAGAGAGAGCATTACGTCAGCCCGAGTCTCAAGCGGAAGCAGAAGTCTGAAGCTGCTCGTAAGAACAAGAGAAGAGGCTATTGATTTCCGTTTTCACAAACATCAAAGCTCCTTGCGAAAGCAAGGAGCTTTTCATACATTGGAGTGATATTTATGCTGAACTTAACGAAGGAAGTCATTTCTGCAATTGAAAAAGGGGAGCGCGTTGTGCTCTGCACGATCCTTGCCAGCTCCGGCTCCTCGCCGCGCGGCGCAGGTACGAGAATGGCGGTTTTTTCTGATGGCAGAACGGTCGGCACGGTTGGCGGCGGCAAGGTTGAGCTGCTTGCTGCGCAGGAAGCCATGGAGGTTCTGAAAACCGGAAACACGCATATCCGCGCTTTTTGCCTTGCGCCGGATCAGGTCGCCTCGATCGGCATGATCTGCGGCGGCAACGTGACGATTTACTATCAGCTGTTAACACAGGCAGAGCTGCCGATTCTCCTTCAGATGCGCCAAGCGCTGCAGACCGACGCAAATAGCTGGCTGCATTTGACAATCAGGGACGGCTTTGTAGAGCGCTTTGAAATCGTCGGAGCAGAAGAGGCTGCCATGCAGCCGGAGCTTTACACGCATCAGGCAATCTATCAAAAGGGAGAGCCGGTCGTTTACGTCGAGCCGCTGGTACGCGCAGGACGCGTCTACGTTTTCGGCGGCGGTCACGTTGGGCAGGCGCTCGTTCCCGTGCTTGCGAACGTCGGTTTCCGCGTTACGTTGTTTGATAACCGCGAGGAGCTTGCAAACCGTGCGCATTTCCCGGCTGCCGACCAGATCCTTCTCGGCGATTATCACGACATTTCCGCACAGGTCACACTGACGGAGAACGACTACGTCGTTATTATGACGCCGGGACACCAGGGCGACTATATGATTCTGGAGCAGGTGCTTCGCTGCAAAACGAAGTACGTCGGCTGTATCGGCAGCCGGCATAAGATCGCCCGGACGCAGCAGCTTTTACGCGAAGCTGGCATTACGGAAGAGGCGATCGCTTCTGTGCATGCGCCGATCGGTCTTTCCATCGGAGCGGAAACGCCTGCGGAGATCGCGATCAGCATCGCGGCGGAAATGATCCGGTGCAGAGCAGGGATATGAAGATTTACGTTTTTTAGGCAAACATTACATTTGCAAAAAAGGTTACAATCTGTTACAATGTACATGTCCTCGCGAGACGAATTCTTCCCAGGAGGTCTGTATATGTGTAATTTCAACTATAATTGCAATAATATCTGGCAGCTTCTTTGTTCGCTGTTCGGCTGGGGCTGCTGATCCATAACTGCAAGCGGCAGTCCAGTCGATGATTCTTTTGCAGCCCTGTCAAAACAGGGCTGCTTTTTTGTTAAAGCGACAGTCCACCGGACTGTCGCCAAGAGCCGCCTTTCAAGTCCATTAGTAGTCAGAACCAAAAATGAAGAGGTCACGAATGTGACATAAGTTCAAAAAACAAAATGGACTCGCTTTTCTGCGGAAAAGCCACGGCGGTTGCGACAGTCCACCGGACTGTCGCCAAGAGCCGCCTTTCGAGTCCATTAGTAGTCGGAACCAAAAATGAAGAGGTCACGAATGTGACCTCTTCATTTTTGGTGGAGACTAATGGACTCGAACCATCGACCTCCTGCGTGTGAAGCAGGCGCTCTAACCAGCTGAGCTAAGCCTCCGTAGCAGGGCTATTATAACATATATTTTGTAAAATGCAAGGTCTTTTTTTCGCATACAGCTGGGATGAACGAAAAACTGTTTTGCCTGCAGCTGCATCAGAATGCAAGATATTGCTCTTTTTGTATCAATATGGTATAATTTGTAAAGTATGTGTGATATAGCTTATCTAAATAGCGGAGGTTTGCGATATGAAAGCATATTTTGCAGGCGGTTGTTTTTGGTGCGTGACGCCGATCTATATGGTCTACGGCGTTGACAAGGTCGTGTGCGGCTATTCCGGCGGTAAAGAGAAAAACCCTTCTTATAAGGACGTAAAGAAACAAAAGACGGGGCACAGAGAGACGATCGAGCTGGAATATGATCCGGCGAACGTTTCCTATGAAGAGCTTCTCGAAATCTTTTTTGCCAATGTCGACCCCTTTGATCCGGAGGGGCAGTTCATCGACAAGGGTCATTCCTATACGCTCGCGATTTACTTTACCTCCGAGGAAGAAAGAACCCTTGCCGAAGCACGGATCAAGCGGCTCGAGGCGGAATCCGGAAGGGAAGTCTGCGTTGCGCTGGAACCGTTCTCTGCATTCTATCCTGCGGAAGAGGAGCATCAGGATTATTACCTGAAGCACCCTGCTGAATTTGAACGGGAATTGATAGAATCCGGCAGAAAGCCGGGATAATCGGAAAGAGAGACCGCTTTCGAGCGGTCTCTCTCCAGACTGTCAAAAAAGTCCGTAACCGTCGAAATAGAGTTACGTATTCCACCGCGCCTGTCATTGCGAGGTTTGCGGAGCAAACCGTGGCTGCGCAGCCGTTGGCGGCTTGCCGCCTTACGGATGCGGCGTACCCCTTGCGGGTGCAATCTGTCCCTAAAGGGTTAGGAAGAGGTAGTGTTTATTGAGTATTTCGACTTACTGCGCAACTTGCACTCTACCGTATCTATATACGCCTACGAGTGCAAGTTGCTTGTCTTCCGAACTTTTTGACAGCCTATCAGCGTGTCGAAAAAAGTTTTTCGACACGCTGAAGAGAGACCGCTTTCGAGCGGTCTCTCTCTTTACCGTTGCCAACGGGTCAAATAGTATTCGTTAATATTCTGTTCCAGCAGGTCTGCGGCCTCCTGCTCGGCATAGGTCCACGCTCTCCAGTCCGTATTGCGCCGACCGAGGATATTAACCGTCGGTTCGGTATCCGTAACCTTGAACAATTCGTCTGCATGCCAGGAAAGGATCCGTTTCGCTTTTTCAGAAACCGCGAAGTCATCGTCGTGGATCAATTCATAAACGTAGGGAACGACGGTGGGGGAATCCAGCTCGCTGATCGTTTCCATGTCGATGGCGTCGAGGCGGCCGCTTTGATAGGCGCGGATATTGTACGCCGCAACCAGGCGGTCGGTATCGGCGTAGGTTGCGAACAGAAGCAGCAGCGTCGCCGTGACGAGCGCGATCTTCATATAAGGAACGTTCTTTTTGAACAGACGTATCGACACGGAAACGAATAGGACGACGAGTAGGACCGTGAACAGGAACGTCAAAATGCGCAGGTGGGTCATGCCGAAGCTCTCAATATACAGACAGATTTTGGAAAGAACTGTCGCCGCCAAAAACAGCGAGAAGATGCAAAGGAACAGCGACAGCAGCTTCACGGCGCGCGGCATTTTTCCCTCTGCTTTTTTGCACAGCAGACCGGCGAGGAAAACGATCAGCAGATTGATCGCGCAGATGATCGACATTTCAAAGAAGCCCCGGCGGGCGTACTGCGCGACGCTGTAGCCGCGCGGCAGAATGCCGGCAAAGCCGTTGAAGAAATAGGCAATCTGTGTGAACAGATACACGGCGTAAATCGCGCAAATCATCGACAGGAAGGCGATGATAATGACGGATTCCAGACTGCCTCCGTATTCCTTTTCAGACGGTTTTCGATCCTCGCGGGGAATGCAAAGCGCTCTGCCGAACAGAAGAAAGAATACCAGAACGCCGAACAGGATGGAAACGAGAAGTTCTACGACCACATCCGTCGAGATGTTGGAGAGCAGGCCTTCAAACGCAGCATCCGAAAGAATCAGCAGGGGGATGATGACAACAAGGAAGGGAAGCGCGATGGCAATGCCGATCAGAACGCTGCTCACCTTGCGCTTCTGCATCGTCCCGTCGGGCGTGTTTTTATGGAAGAGCGCATAGGCGGCGTAGTGGATCCTGCCGAAGGTCAGAACGAACATCGTACGGCAAAGGTCGGCGATCGAGCGGAAGCCGTCATATCTGCGCTGCTGCATGAATTCCGTGTAGATAACCCCGGAAAGAAGGAACAGCGCGTTGATGACGAAAAAGACGTTGCTGCCGGTTACCGAGAACGAAACCGCGAGCGCGAGATAAGCGATACAGCAAAACACGCCGTAGAAGGTGACCGTTTTGCGCTGCTTGAACAGATAAACGGCGAGGGTAAAGAAGAGTCCTGCCGTAAAAATGCTTGCTCCGAGGCCGGGATGCGTGGCGTAGATGTAGGAATTTGCGCAAAGCAGGCTGAAGCAAAGCAGAATCAGCGCAAAAATTATGCCCTTCCGATCCGTGCCAAAGTACTGCCTTCTGACCGGAGGCCGAATTACCGGCTGAAACGTCTGTTGAAAGCGTTCCGGGTCTTGCGGCATCGGCGGTTGCATGGATTGCTGCATCGGTGGTTGCATGGGCGGCATCGGTTGCTGTGCGGGAGGCGGCTGCATGGGCGGAGCATAACCGTATAATTGCTGCGGATTTGGTTGTTGATTCATATCCTGCATATACATTCTCCTTTGCTAATTGCATTTGTTACGCTTATTATAGCACCGAAATTATCGTATGTCAATAATAATTTATTGAAATGTCAATTGTACTTTGCTTTTTCAGAGTTGAAAATGGAACCGCAATCGGTTATAATATAAAGGATTTTTACGAAAAGAGCTGAAACGTTGAAAACAAGTGATTTTTATTACGATCTTCCGCAGGAGCTGATCGCACAGACCCCGCTCGAACGTCGCGACGGCTCGCGCCTGCTGGTCATGCGGAGGGAAAGCGGTGCGCTGGAACACCGCCATTTTTACGATATAATCGACTATTTGCGCGAAGGCGACTGCCTCGTGATGAACAATTCGCGCGTTATTCCTGCGCGGCTGATCGGAAAGCGTGTTCCCTCCGGCGGCGCGGCGGAAGTCCTGCTTTTGACCGATCGCGGCGACGGCGTTTGGGAATGCCTTGTCCGCCCTGCCAGAAAGCTGCATGTCGGCGCGGAACTTTCCTTCGGAGAGGGGAAACTGACGGCAACGGTCAAGGAAGAAATGGCAGAGGGGAACCGACTGGTTCAATTCCATTATGAAGGTATCTTCCTCGAAATCCTCGAACAGCTCGGCAAGATGCCGCTGCCGCCCTATATCAAGGAAGAGCTGCAGGACGGCGAGCGCTATCAGACCGTCTATTCTAAGGTCAACGGCTCCGCCGCCGCGCCAACTGCCGGCCTGCATTTTACCAAGGAGCTTCTGGAAAAGATCGCTTCCAAGGGTGTCAAGCTCGCCTATGTGACGCTCCACGTCGGTTTGGGAACGTTCCGCCCGGTCAAGGTGGATGATGTGACGCAGCACCACATGCACAGCGAATTTTGCATGATGTCGAAAGAGACGGCTGCGCTCCTGAATGAGACGCGGGCGGCAGGCGGCCGCATCGTCTGCGTCGGCACGACCTCCTGCCGCACGCTGGAATCTCTCGCGGATGAAAGCGGACGCTTTTCCGAAAAGTCCGCGTGGACGGACATTTTCATCTATCCCGGCTACCGGTTCAAGGCGATGGATGCTTTAATCACGAATTTCCACCTGCCGGAGAGCACGCTGATTATGCTGGTATCCGCCTTCGCAGGTTATGATCACGTGATGAACGCCTACCGCGAGGCGGTCAAAGCGCGTTACCGTTTTTTCTCCTTTGGCGACGCGATGCTGATTCTTTGACTTCTCTATCGTTTGTCAATATATATATTGACAAACGATAGGCTTTTGTATATACTATCCTATAGAAAGGTGGTGCTACAAGTGGCAAATGTCAATATCAGATTGGATGATGCAACCAAGGCGCAGTTTGACGCCTTCTGCAGTGAAGTGGGACTCTCCGTCAGCGCAGCCTTTAATCTGTTTGCAAAGCGGGTAGTCAAGGAGCAGCGAATTCCCTTTGATATTACAACAGAGGTTCCCAATGCAAAAACGCTGGCAGCGATGGAAGCGGCAGAAACCGGACTGGATGTATACGGACCGTTCGATACGGTTGCTGAGCTTATGGAGGCGTTGAATGCTTAGAATTGAATTCACCGGCCAGTTTAAAAAGGATTATAAGGCCGCCATCAAGCGTGGGTGTGATCCAGAGGAGCTGACGACAGTCATCTCTATGCTTGCAGCACAGCAGCCGCTGCCGGAGAAATATAAGGATCATGCCCTCACGAACTCCAAAAGGTATAAAGATATGCGTGAGTGCCATATTCGCCCAGACTGGCTGCTGGTCTATAAAGTATATCTTGACCGGCTGGTGCTTGAGCTGATTCGGACCGGATCACACAGTGATCTGTTTTGAAATGAATATGGATGTGTATTCGATAAACAGCACTCCTAAATCCTGTAAGCTTCGGGAAT
This sequence comes from Oscillospiraceae bacterium, assembly GCA_017405865.1. Taxonomy (GTDB): domain Bacteria; phylum Bacillota; class Clostridia; order Oscillospirales; family Oscillospiraceae; genus JAZOXB01. The sequence goes on from JAFQZN010000008.1 coordinate 37,276, forward strand.
GCCATGCTGATTGAGAGAGGTAATCTATGTTTGAACTGCTAAAAACAGAGGGTGCGGCGCGGCGCGGCGTGTTTACCTGCGCGCACGGTACAGTGCAAACGCCTGTGTTTATGAACGTCGGCACACAGGGCGCGATCAAGGGAGCGTTGAGCGCGGCGGATTTGAAGAATATCGGGTGCCAGGTGGAGCTTTCCAACACCTACCATTTGCATCTTCGTCCCAGCGATCAGACGGTTCGCGCGATGGGCGGCCTGCATAAGTTTATGACATGGGACGGCCCGATTCTGACGGATTCCGGCGGCTTTCAGGTCTTTTCGCTGGCAAGCCTGCGAAAAATCAAGGAGGAGGGCGTGTATTTCGCCTCCCATATCGACGGTCGGAAGATCTTCATGGGGCCAGAGGAGAGCATGCAGATCCAGTCGAATCTCGGCTCGGATATGTGTATGGCGTTTGATGAGTGCGTCAAGAATCCGTCGCCGTATGAATACGTCAAGGCGTCGATGCAGCGGACGTACCGCTGGCTGGTGCGCTGCAAGAACGAAAACGCGCGGCTGAATCAGCTGGAAACGACCGTCAACCCGCAGCAAATGCTCTGGGGCATCAATCAGGGCGGCACGTATGCCGACCTGCGTATTGAACACATGAAAATGATCGCCGATCTCGATCTGCCGGGCTATGCTATCGGCGGCCTGGCGGTCGGCGAGCCGACGGAGACGATGTATGAGATCATCGAAAAGGTCGAGCCGTACATGCCGAAAAGCAAGACACGCTATCTGATGGGCGTCGGCACACCGTCGAATATCATCGAAGGTGTAGCGCGCGGCGTCGATTTCTTCGACTGCGTGATGCCGGCGAGAAACGCCAGACACGCAAAGCTCTTTACATGGGGCGGCACAAGAAACCTGAAAAATGCAAAATACGAGCGCGACGAGCGCCCGATCGACCCGGAATGCGACTGTCCCGTGTGCCGCAGATATTCGCGCGCCTATATCCACCATCTGTTTAAGGCGGAGGAAATGCTTGCCATGCGGCTTTCGGTTATGCACAATCTCTATTTCTATAACCGTCTGACGCAGCGCATCCGCGACGCGCTCGACGCGGGAACGTTCGCGCAATTCCGCGCGGAATACTCGGAGAAGCTCGGCAGACCTGCAGAGGATTGACCGAAATTGCAAAATATTTTATATAGTGCTTGCATTACACGGCGCTTTTCAGTATAATAGCATCAAAATACAACAGGAGGAACCCTCATGGATTACAGTTTTCTCATTATCATCGTAGCGATGATCGCGGTATTCTACTTTATGATCATCCGTCCCGAGAAGAAAAAGAAGAAGGAAGAAGAAGCGCTCCGCAGCTCGCTGAAGGAAGGCGACAAGATCACGACCATCGGCGGCATTGTCGGTAAGATCGTCGATATGAAGGACGATAACATCGTGATCGAGACGAGCATGGACCGCGTCCGTATGGAGCTGGCAAAGTGGTCCGTTATGACGAACAACACCGCACAGGAAGCCGCGCAGAAGGCGCGCGCGGAAGCGCAGGCTGCCGCAAAGGAACGCGCAGAGAAGCGCAAGGCGGAAAAGGAAGCTAATAAAAAGAAAAAGTAAGATACGTCTTCAGGAAACGCACGACCGATTATGGCCGTGCGTTTTTTCTTTTGTCATAGATTTTGTGGTTGGACAATAGTCTTTAGCAAAAGGGAAGGTGAGTGGTTATGAAATCAAAAAAGAGCTCAAAGGGATTCTGGATCTTTCTATTGATCGCGATCCCGGTGTTGACGGTGCTGACTGCGCTCGGCGGGGCAAAGCTGATTCTTTCGGGAGCACTGCCGGAAAAAAAGACGGATCTGATCGTCTGTATCGCGATCGGGACGGTCAGTCTGGTGCTTTCCATGTTCGGCGCGTTTCGTGCGGAACGGAAGAAATTCATTTGGGGAATCCTGTTTGCCGCAGGTTACCTTGCCATGTTGCTGCTGTCCAATCTTCTTTTCTTCGGAGAAGGGTATGGCGGGATTCTGCAGAACGTGATTGCCGTTTTGGCCGGCGGTCTGATCGGCAGTATCATCGGGGCAGGGAAGCGTCGGAAAACGAAGCATGCAGTATTCTGATAATTCTTCGTGAAAAATGCCCAAATCGATTTTGGACAATTGCAGGAAATCCTGCAAAATGAATTTCTACAAGATGTTGCGGGATAACCGCTGTGAAGCTACAAGATAATGGAAGGATGTTTCAAAAGGGTTACAAGTTCTGAAAAACGGTTACGCGGTTTACATAACAAAGTTTACATAATATATGTGCATAATAAACAAATTTTTACAAAATCTCCAAAAAGTGTTGAAATTCAAGGTTTTTTGAGGTATAGTTACTTTTGCAATGGCAAAAAAATTGGTAGAAATAATATTTTTCGCATAAATTGTGATTCGTGTCTGCGTAAAACACAATATGTTGTTTTTTGCTGATTCTTGTAGGAAAGGAGCCGATCACTTGGCAAATCTTGTAGCCGATTATGAGAATTATCTTTTGAATATCAAGCACGCATCTGCCAACACGGTCGCTTCCTACATGCGCGATATTCGTCAATTCTCCGAATACATTGCGGAGGTCGAGGATATTGAGATCGAAGCGTGTGACCGGGAGTTCATCTGTCGTTATACGCAGCATCTCAAGGTCAATGGTAAGTCGGCGTCCACCGTCGCTCGCTGCATTGCTTCCTTGAAGAGCTTTTATGCCTTTTGCCAGTCACAGGGCTCCGTTACCGAGAATCCCGTTCACGAGATCCCGCAGGATAAGGCGGAAAAGAAGCTGCCGCAAATTCTGACCAGCAGGGAAGTTGAGCTTCTGCTGGAGCAGCCGAAATGCACGGATATGAAGGGCTATCGCGATAAAGCAATGCTGGAGATGCTCTATGCAACCGGTATGCGCGTCAGTGAAATGATTTCCCTGAATGAGGAAGACGTTAATCTTTCAGCCTCCTTTGTGAAATGTGAGGGCGGCGGCAAGTTCCGTATTATCCCGCTCTATCCCGTTGCCGTGAAAGCGCTGACGACGTATATGAAAGAGATTCGTCCGAAGATGGTTTCCGATCCCAGTGAGGAAGCGTTGTTCGTCAACGTCAACGGTGACCGCATGACCCGTCAGGGCTTCTGGAAAATCATCAAGCACTATCAGGAAACGGCGCAGATCAGCAAGGATATTACGCCGCATACGCTGCGTCACAGCTTTGCGGCGCACCTGCTGGAAAACGGCGCGGATTTGCGTTCTCTACAGGAAATGCTCGGTCACAGCGATATTTCTTCGACGCAGATCTATACGCAGGTCGTGAAGCAAAACCTGAAGAATGTGTACAATAAGTACCATCCCAGAGCATGATGGTCGGCGAGAATTCGCCGGCTGTTCATAAAGGAGTGCGCAGTTCAACCGAACTGCGCACTTTGCTGTCAGTCAATGCATTGCCGGTACTCACGTAAAAGAACGATTCCCGCCTGACAGCCGTATCTCTCTGCGAGCGCGAGCTTCTTTTGTATCGACGCTTTCGTGTCATGGTAAATCGCCTTACCGTTCTCAACGCGGCAGCTGCATTGCGCCGTTTCCAAATAGAATTCCTCTTTCCTTTTTAATCCGGTTGTCGTGCCGGCGCTCCATGGAATGATCTCCAATACCCACTGATCCCTGTATTTTTCCTGCACCCGGCGAACGTATTTTTCCCAACAATTACATAGTCTGCCGGGAATCTGCACGTATGCGTCCGGGAGAAGCGCGTGCAGGGCGGGCGGCACGGTCATTTTTGCCTTCAGTCGCCGTTTCAGACCGAGGGCGATTGCAGCGCCGACCTCATTGATCGGGCGCTCAAAGTCAAGAAAACAACCGCTTCCGCAAGCCGACGCCAGACGATCCAGCACGGCAGCCTCCGGCGCTGCTGCGGGTAAAAAACGGTCGTTGATGACGGCGGGCGCATCGGGAAGAATTCGTTTTGGAAAGCGAACCGTTCCGTCTGCATGAAAACCGAAACCGAGCTGCGCGTAGCGGCTTCCTGTCAGCTGCGCAGCTTCGTTTTCCTCCATGGCAAAATAGAAGGGGATTGACAATAGACAAACCTCCTCAACGGTGTTATAATGGAACTGTAAAAATCTATGGGAATGCGGGAAACGTTATGCTGTCATTTTTACCGGATCATATTTTTCCGAGAATCACCGATATTTCGCCGGGCTTTCTTCGGCAGCATGAAATCTCGCTGCTGCTGGCGGATTTTGACAATACGATGCTGCCCTATACGACGGACGTTCCGACGCAGGAACTGCTGGACTGGGTCAACGCGATCAAGGCTGCGGGGATCACACTCTGCATCGTCTCCAACAGCCGCAAGCCGCGCCTTCCGACCTTCTGCCGACAGTATGACGTAGCGTGTATCACCGGCGCGAACAAGCCCGGGACGCGCGGGGTCAGGGAAGCGCTGCGGCGGTTTAGCACGGAGAAGAAGAACACCGCTCTGGTGGGCGATCAGATCTATACGGACGTTTTATGCGCCAAGCTGTCCGGCGTGACGGCGCTGGCGGTCAAATCCATAAACAACCATAATATCTGGCTGAAGCTGCGCCACGTCCTCGAGGTGCCGTTTCTGGCCATTGCAAAAAAGAGGAGAGTTAAGCTGTGAAAAACATTGAAAAGTACCGTTCTTTATTGAATGACGACGTGCAGGGACTGTTCCTGACCTCCCGTTACAGCCGCATGTATGCTGCTGAATTTGATATTGCGGAGGGCTACGCCATCCTCGGGAAGAACGGCGCATATTATTTTACCGACAGCCGCTATATCGAATCGGCGCAGAACAATATCAAAGATTTTGAGGTCGTCGATTTCGGCCGCGACCTGTTCGGCTGTCTGAATCGAGCGGTTGAGGAGCTTGGCATCAAAACGCTCGGCTTTGAGGACGGCTATCTGACGGTCAGCGAGTATCACGCCTTTCGCGATAAGATCCGTGCCGAATTCGTTCCGATGCAGGAGAGAATCAACGCCTTCCGCGCCTCCAAGGAGCCGTGGGAGATCGAGCGCATGAGAAAGGCGCAGGAAATCACCGACCGCGCCTTCACCGAGGTCTGCGGCAGAGTACGCGAGGGCATGACAGAGAAGGAACTGGCGGCAGAGCTGATCTACTGCCTGTATAAGAACGGCGGAGAAGGGCTGTCGTTTGATCCGATCGTCGTCTCTGGGCCAAATACCAGCATGCCGCACGGCGTACCCGGCGACCGGAAGCTCCAAAAGGGCGATTTTATCACAATGGACTTCGGCGTGATCTATCAGGGCTATTGCTCCGACATGACGCGCACGGTTGCCCTCGGATATGCAACCGACGAGATGAAAAAGGTCTATCAGACCGTGCTCGACGCACAGCTTGCAGGGCTCGCGATCTCCAAGACGGGCGTGAGCGGCAAGGCCGTCGACGCTGCCGCGCGCGATCTGATCACAGCCGCAGGCTACGGCGAATACTTCGGCCACAGCTATGGCCACAGCCTCGGACTGGAGATCCACGAAAACCCGAATTGCAACATGAGAAACGAACAGCCCATGCCGCTGCATGCCGTTTGCTCGGCCGAACCCGGCATTTATATCCCCGGAAAATACGGCGTACGCATCGAAGACGTCGCCGTTTTCGAGGAAAACGGCTGCACCGTTCTCACAAATAGCCCGAAAAACCTGATTATTTTGTAAGGAAATACTTGAAAACAGGGAAACCTTGGTGTATACTAATTGAGTTAAAAGCCGTGAGGCGGCATTCTGTAGAATGTATATTTTTTCACATTGGAGGAAACATATATGGCAACCATTACCGCAGGCGATTTCAGAAACGGTAAGACCTTTGAAATGGACGGCAAGATTTATCAGGTCGTCGAATTCCAGCACGTGAAGCCCGGCAAGGGTGCAGCCTTCGTCCGCACAAAGATGAGAAACATCATCACCGGCGGCGTGACCGAAACCTCGTTCAACCCGACGGCAAAATTCGAGGAAGCGTTCGTTGAGCGTAAGAAGATGGCCTACAGCTACTCTGACGGTGACCTGTACTACTTCATGGACAACGAGACCTATGATATGGTTCCTCTGAACAAGGAAACCCTGCCCGATGCATTCAAGTTCATCAAGGAGAACGAGGAATGCACGCTGCTGTCCTATAAGGGCAACGTGTTCGGCGTTGAGTGTCCGAACTTCGTCGAGCTGGAAGTCACCAAGACCGAGCCGGGCGTCGCAGGCAACACCGCGACCAACACCCTCAAGCCCGCAACGGTTGAGACCGGCGCAGAAATCAAGGTTCCGCTCTTTATCAACGAAGGCGACCGCATTTCCATTGACACACGTACCGGCGAGTATCTTGGCAGAGCCAAGTCTTAAAGGGCACAAACTGAAAGGAGAACGACATGAATCTCTCTGAAAAATCCGCATATCTGAAGGGCTTGATGGACGGTCTGAAGCTGAACACGGAGACGAACGAGGGCAAACTGATTGCCTCGATCGTCGACCTGCTGCAGGACATGACCGTGTCGATCAGCGACCTGGAGGAGAACGCAATCGCTGTTTCCGATGAACTTGACGAGATCGAAGAGGATCTGGACGCCATCGAGGAATACCTGATGGACGAAGATGACGAAGACGATGACGACGAGTATGATGAGGATGAGGACGAGGACGACTACGACTTCGCCGACGATGACGGTGAGGATTTTGACTATGAAGACGAGGTCGTTTATAACGTGACCTGTCCGAATTGCGGAAAAGAGCTGGAACTGGACGAGGAGACGATCCTCGGCGATTCCATTCATTGCCCGCAGTGCGGCGAGCTTCTTGAATTTGATTTCGACGAAGACGACGAAGCGGACGAGGAAGAATAATTCAAACAATGAAGAAACATCGAAGGAGACACTTCGCAAGGAAGTGCCTCCTTCTGGCTTTGTTAAATAATGATGATTGACGCTGAAAATATGAGAATTGAAACAAACACGCTGACGCCGGAAGTCTTTCTGGAGCTGTATGCTTCCGTAGGCTGGGAACCTCCATGTATGGAACAAATTTGCAGGGCGATAAATCACTCAACAGCAACGTTTACGGTCTATCACCGTGAAAAAGCGGTCGGGATGGTTAGGCTGATCGGTGACGGCGGCATGTCGTTTTATGTGAAGGATTTTGCGGTGCTTCCTTCTTATCAGTCCAAAGGCGTCGGGACGCTTCTGCTGGACGCATTGGAACAAAAAATAAAAGACAGCATTCCCGCAGGATGGGCGGTCAGTCTGGAGCTGATCAGCACGAGAGAAGCCGTCCCGTTTTACCGAAAGAAGGGCTTTGAGGACAGGCCGTGTGACTGGGACGGGCCGGGGATGTTCAAGATGATCCGTAAAATCTGACGGTTCTTACGGACGTAAAAGCCGTCGGGGCGGCTTCCGAATGGAGTATGCCCCGGCGGCGTCCTTTTGTCACTTTTTGGCATAAAATAGCATGGGGTTTCCTTAAGCTCCGTCAATCAGATCGTCCAGATCGTCCAGATCATTGTCGGTATCGTCCAGCTCGCCGACGGCGCCGTTCAGGATCTCGCCGTAGCGCATCCGACGGCGCATCTTGCATTCCTCCACGTTTTTGTGCAGGAGCTCCTTGAAATCCTGCGGGAATTTGATATTCTTCAGGACGACCTGCGGCGTGGACTGATCGGAGGAGACGACCGTAACGGTGCCGACGCCAAAAATGCGCTGCCACAGATTGCGCTTGGAGCTGATGTCGCGAATGCGGTAGAGCAGGATCTCCTCATCCCTGACGCTGAAAAAGCCGACGGAAAGGAAAAGACGGTCCTCGCTCAACGCGTAACGGGTGAAGCTCAACGGCATACCCATGAAACGCTTGCGGTCTTTCCAGATGTACATCTCGCCCTTGAAACCCATTGTGATGCCTCCTTTTTCATTCTGTGATAATATTAGTGCATTCCGAACGGAATGTCAAGAATTGCCAGATTTGTCGGTCTTGCGCGCGATTTTGCTGTCGTGCTTGCGCATCTGGTTGTCGAAGATCAGCAGGAAGAAGCTATAAAGGGTGGGGCAGCCGATCATCAGCAGGATCAAAACCAAAACGGACTTGGAGTCGAGCGCGGCGAGTTCAAAGAAGCCGGTCAGGAAGAACAGCGCAATCAGCATTGCGGCGAGCATCGCGGCGAACACGACAATGCGCAGCTTGGTAAAGGGCTTGCATACGTAATAGAGCGTAACGAAGCCGACGGTTGCGACGATCCAAACGGAGATCGTGTTGAGGCTTTCCTGCGGCAGCTCGAGAAGGTTGGTAAAGAGCCCCGCGAGCAGTACCAGAATCAGATTGGTCAGACCGCCCGGCATGGCGCGGCGGATGACGTTGCGCATGAATTTTCCCTCGACGCGGGCGTAGTTCGGCTCCAGCGCGAGGAAGAAGGCCGGTACGCCGATGGTCAGCGCACTGATCAGAGAAAGCTGGATCGCCTGCATGGGGAAGGGCATCTTGATGAACAGCAGCAGGAGCGTCAGCGCAAAGGAAAATATATTCTTGACGAGGAAGAGGGAAGCGGCGCGCTGGATGTTGTTGATCACGCGGCGGCCCTCGGCGACGATGCCGGGCATCGCGCTGAATTGGGAGTCGAGCAGTACGATCTGCGACACCTGCGAGGCCGCTTGGCTGCCGGACGCCATGGCGATGCCGCAGTCGGCGTCCTTGAGGGCGAGGACGTCGTTCACGCCGTCGCCCGTCATGGCGACGGTATGCCCTTGCTTCTGGAAGGCACGGACGAGCTTCCGCTTCTGATCCGGGGTCACGCGGCCGAAAACGGTGTATTTTCGCACAGCTTCGTTAAAATCCTTCTCTGTTACCAAAGCAGAGGTGTCGACGTACTGATCGGCATTTAAAATGCCGGCTCTTGAAGCGACCTCGGAGACGGTCATCGGGTTATCGCCCGAGATCACGCGGATGGAAACGCCCTGCTCTGCAAAGTATTTGAAGGTCGAAGGCGCGTCTTCGCGGATGAGGTTGTTGAGGAAGATCAGCGCGATCGGACGGACGGAAGCGCTGTCCAGTTGCGCGCCGATCTCCTCGTTGTAAGCGGCAAGCAGCAGCACACGGCAGCCTCGCTGCGACCACGGCTCGGCGTTACCCCGGATGGAGTCATACCGGTCTCCCATGACGAATTCCGGCGCGCCGATGATATACTGCCCGTTCTCGCCGAAATCGGCAGCGGACCATTTGGTGGAGGAGGAGAAGGGGATACGGCGTGTTGCCGCCCAGCTCGATTCCAGCGCAAACTGCTCGGTCATCGCCTTTGCCGTCTCGTTGTCCGGCTCCTGCCCGGAATAGAAGGCGGCGAGGATTTTTTCGATGTCCTCGTAGGAATACCCGCTTGCCTCCAGTGGGAAAACGTCGGAGACCTCCATGCGCGGCTCTGTGATCGTGCCGGTTTTATCCACGCAGAGAACGTCCACATGGGCCAGCGTTTCAATGCAGTTCATGTCCTGTACTAAAACGCGCTTTCTGGTCAGCTTTAGGCTACTCACGGCGATGGCAACGCTCGTCAGGAGGTACAAGCCTTCCGGGATCATGCCGATCAGTGCGGCGACGGTCGCCTCCACGGATTCGCGGAAGGGCTGCGCCTGCATCTGCCGGATAAAAAGGATAATACCCATCGGGATCAGCGCAATGCCGACGACGGTGATCAGCTTTGTCAGAGAATTCATCATCTCCGAACTGGTGGAGCTGACGTCGGCGCGCGCCTCTGCCGCGAGCTTTGCGGCGTAGCTTTCCGAGCCGACATGCGTGAGCTGCGCCTTGCAGCGCCCGGAAATGACGAAGCTGCCGGATTTCAGCGTGTCGCCGGGATTCTTGATGACGGCGTCCGCCTCACCGGTCAGTAGCGATTCGTTGACCTGCAGTTGCCCGTCGCGGACGACCGCGTCGGCACAGATCTGATTGCCTGCGGCAAATTCCACGATGTCGTCGCGCACCAGCTGATCTGTCGGGATCTCGTGGCGCCTGCCGTCACGCCAGACGCGCAGCCTGCCTGCGGCGACCAGCGTCAGCTTATCCACGGCGCGCTTGGCGCGGATCTCCTGAAAAATGCCGATGACTGTGTTGATCACGGCGATGATCAGGAAGGTCATATTCTTGAACGAGCCGACGATCAGAAGCAAAACGGCAAGCACAATGAAGATCAGATTAAAGAAGGTAAAGACCTTCTCCTTGACGATCTGCTTTTCGCTTTTCGTGTTGCTCGCGGGCGTAACGTTGCGCAAGCCGTTGTTTTGCCGCGCAACGACCTGCTCCGAGGTCAGACCGTACGTGACGTCTGCGTCAACGACCGGGAGGGTTCGATATGAAGCATTGGCAGGGATTTGTTTCTCTCGTCTCATAGCGCGCTCCGTATCCATACGTTTCTATTGAATATTATAGCATAGTTTGAGAGAAATGAACATCCTTATCTTTCGTTTTTGCAAAAATTCGGGGATTCTCACGATCCGGTGCAACTCCATGAAAAAAGACGAAAAAATATTGAAAAAAGCACTTGATTTTCGGAATTCGATGTGATAGTATATGCAGGTCTGCAAATGGGTGGTCCTCTGCGGCGCGGTCAACGCCGGAATGAACGCCTAATAAACAAGGAGGACAATACTATGGATCTGATGAAGGCTCTGACCAGCCAGTACATGAAGGAAGAACTGCCGGAAATGAACGTCGGCGATACGGTTCGTGTTCATGTCAAAATCAAGGAAGGCGCTCGTGAAAGAGTGCAGGCGTTCGAGGGAACGATCATTGCCCGCAAGCATGGCGGCATTGAAGAGTCCATCACCGTCCGCCGCCTGAGCTACGGCGTCGGCTGTGAGAAGGTTTTCCCGGTGCATTCGCCGAACATCGTCAAGGTTGAGACCGTTCGCCGCGGCAAGGTTCGCCGTGCGAAGCTGTACTACCTGCGCTCCCGTCTCGGCAAGGCTGCCAAGGTCAAGGAGAGAGTCTAATCCGAAAACACCCCCGTGTTTCCCGAGAGGGAAGTACGGGGTTTGTTTTTTGCGGAAAGTATGCTATAATGCTGAAAGAAAATCATTTCGGAGGGTACCACAATGGCTTTTGACGCGAAAAAAGTGAAGAATGATATTGTCAAATGGATTCAGGATTGGTTTGAGATCAACGGCAAGGGCTGCAATGCGATCATCGGCATCTCCGGCGGCAAGGACAGCTCCGTCGCCGCCGCGCTGTGCGTGGAAGCGCTCGGAAAAGACCGTGTGATCGGCGTTCTGATGCCGAACGGGGAGCAGCATGACATTGATATGGCGTATCTGCTGGTGCATCATCTCGGCATCGAACACTACGTTGTGAACATCAAGGACGGCTATGACGGACTGCTGCACAGCGTGGAGGATGCGATCGGGGAGGCGAGCAGCGACACGAAGATCAACCTTGCGCCGCGCATCCGCATGGCGACGCTCTACGCTGTCTGCCAGAGCAGAAACGGCAGAGTGGTGAACACCTGCAATCTCTCCGAGGACTGGGTCGGCTATTCGACCCGCTACGGCGACAGCGTCGGAGATTTCAGCCCGCTGTCCATGATCTGTGTCCGGGAGGTCAAGGCGATCGGCAGGGAACTGGGTCTGCCGGAGGCGCTGATCGAAAAGGTGCCGATCGACGGTCTGTGCGGTCTGACGGACGAGGACAAGCTCGGCTTTACCTATGAAACGCTGGATAAGTATATCCGTGACGGCATCGAGCCGGAGCCGGAAACGAAGACACGCATCGACCGCCTGTATGCGCTCAACCGCTTCAAGGTGCGCTTCATGGACGTTTTCCCATACCAGCCGGAATAACAAAAAAGAGCAAAAATGATCTTCTTGCTGACAAATAAGTCCGTAAGGAAAACGCCCGAATAGAAAATTTCAATTAAAAACGGCGGGTCATTCCGCCGTTTTTTCGCAGGGAAGAGAAATGCCGCGCAAAACTGCCTTGACCGCTGTTACTGCCGGAACTGAAAAACGAACGCAACAAAATAAAAATTTTGTTGCGTTCGGAGTAGGTTTATGCTATACTATTGTTATCTGCAAGGCCGATGGCTGCCTTCCAGCCGTCTTCCAGCCGTCTTCCAGCCGTCTTCCGGCTGTTTTCGGCCTTTTTAGGCTGTTTTCAGGGCTTTTCCGGACTTTCCTGCACTTCGTTCCGATTTACACAGATCTGAACCTTGTCTGCAATGCTGTCGGCTGTTTGGATTCGTTTTGACGCTGCGGACAATTGCTGACCGTTGTATTTATTGCAATGATTAGGTGTCTTTTCATCCTGATATTCTTTCTGCGCTCATCCGATAAAAATTTGTAAAATGATCCTTCCTTCATTCTGAAACAATTTATCGGCTCAAGAGCAGACTTCGTTTCGGAGGTTTTCATTATGCAGCAATATTCCGACTGTCCGCAGGTGCTTCGAGAGTTCCTGTCGTACCATGAAACGATCAAGGGTCAGTCCGCGCGCACGATCAGCGAATACTATCTTGATCTGCGCATGTTCCTGCGCTTTATGAAGCTGATCAAAAATGAGATGCCCTATACGACCGACCTCAATTCGATCTCAATTAAGGACGTTGATCTGGAATTTATAAAAACGATAACTATTACTGATATTTATGATTTTCTTTCTTATCTTGCAAACGACCGCAAGACGGACGAATATGCCGCCGCAGGTATCGGCGCGGCGGCGCGGTTTCGCAAGCTGTCTGCGATCAAATCGTTCTATAAATACCTGACCGTCCGCACCAAGCTGCTCACGGTCAACCCCGTTAAGGATCTTGAATACCCGAAGCTGCAAAAATCTCTCCCCCGTTACCTGACCCTCGAGGAATCGAAACAATTACTGCTGTCCGTTCAGGGGCCAAATGCGGCGCGGGATTATGCGATTCTGATGCTGTTTCTCAACTGCGGTATTCGCCGTTCCGAGCTTGTAGGACTCAATTTAACGGACGTTTACGAGGACAGAATCCGCGTTTTAGGCAAAGGAAATAAGGAACGCTTCGTTTATTTCGGCTCCGCCTGTAAGGCGGCGATCGACGCCTATCTGCCGGAGCGCAAAAAACGGGTTTTGAGCGACGATCGCGCGCTCTTCGGCTCGCGGGACAGCAACCGGATCAGCGTGACGGCGGTGCATCGACTGGTGAAAAAGCATCTTTTAGAAGCCGGCCTTGATCCCGAGCGATTCTCCGCCCATAAGCTGCGCCACACGGCAGCGACGCTCATGCTGAAAAACGGCGTTGATATCCGCACGGTGCAGGAGGTTCTCGGACACGAGAATTTGAACACGACGCAGATTTATACCCACATCGAAAGCACGGAGCTGAAAATTGCAGCGGAGGCCAATCCCCTCTCCAAGCTGACAAAACCCGAGGATAGCAATGAAGAAAACACTGATATTTGATCTTGACGGCACGGTTCTCAACACGTTGAAGGATTTGAAAATTAGTGCGAATATTGCACTGAATTACTACAATTATCCGCAAAAATCGTTGGAAGAAATTAGAAATTCAGTTGGAGATGGGCTAAAAATGCTGATTCGCCGCGTCCTGCCCATGCATACGGACGAGGAAACTGTCGACGCAGTGCTTGCCAAAATGAAGGAGCATTACCGCCTGCACTGTCACGACGCAACAATACCCTACCCCGGCATCCCGGAGCTGCTGGCGCGCCTGAAGACAGAGGGGTATCGCATAGCGCTTGTCTCTAACAAAGCTGATGCAATGACGAAGGAGCTGCACCGCGTATTCTTCGCCGAAACGATCGATCTTGCGATCGGCGAGACGGAGCGTCTGCAGCGAAAACCCGCCCCGGATATGGTGTTCGAGGCACTACGCCTGCTCGGTGCAGATAAAAACGACGCAATTTGTATCGGTGATTCCGAAGTGGATGTCCTGACGGCGAAAAGTGCCGGACTTCCCTGCCTGTCCGTCAGCTGGGGCTTCCGCTCGGAAACAGTGCTGCTTGCCGCAGGCGCGAAAACGGTCTGCCACACGCCGGAAGAGTTATATAAAGCCATCAAAGGAAGCTAATTCAGCTTCCTTTTTCATTTTTCAGCGGCACCTTTTGGTTGGTAAAAGCGTTATGATAGTGAAAGGTCCTTTCAAAGCACATAGATTCGGGTGGTGATACATTGACAGAACAGGGTTATGAGGACGCGGTGCTTCGGAACAGCCAGCGCATTTTTCTGATCGCACTTTCCTTTTTCAGCAATCAAAGCGATGCGGAGGACGCGACACAAAACGTACTGCTAAAGCTATGGAAGCATCGGGAAAAGCTGAATGATCCAACGCACATAGACAAATGGCTGACGAGGGTTACCGTCAACGAGTGCCGTAGCCTGCTGCGCTTACGCCGACAGACGATAAGCTATGAAGAGATCGAAGCGCTTTGTGCCGTACCGGCAGCACAAGAGGAGCAGGAACTGATGCTTGCGGTACTGCGGCTCCCGAAGGAGCAGCGCGTCGCCGTGCATCTGTACTATTACGAGGAGTTTTCTGTACGGGAAATCGCGCGCTTGCTGCACATTTCGGAAAACGCTGTCAAGAAGCGGCTGTCCCGCGCCAGAGAAACACTCCGAAATCGATTAAAGGAGGAACCGTGCAATGAAACGGAATGAATATCAAAACGCTTTTTCAAAAATAGAGCCGTCGCAGGCACTGCTTGAGGCGGCGCTGTCGCCAAAGAAACCGCAAAGCGTTCGACAAGGCACACACCTTGGGACGATCCTGTTGGCGGCCGTGTTCACTGTGGCGCTTCTGGTGGGAACCGCCTTTGCTGCCGTGCATTTTCAGTGGTTCAGCCTCGGCGGAGCGGAACATATCGTCGAGCCGACGTATGATGCAGAGGCGATCGGCAAACAGGATTTGCTCCTGCCTGATCCGCAGAAGCTGCTTTCGCTGGAGGGCGAGCCGTCCGACAGCTATATCGGCTTCATGCTGCCGGAATCCTATCTGGACGGGCAAGACGCGCTGAACTGCCGGATGATTAAAAACGGACTGTATCAGCGCTATTACCGCAATCCCGCCCGGGGCAATCCCGACAGTCCACTTCTGACCGTCGAGATCATCTATGATGCGGACTTTCTGACCCGTTATCCTTCAGAAATCGTCAAGGAAGACGTCTTGAACGGAATGCAGACCGTCTGGCTAAAAGTGGAAAGCTCTGCGGACGATCGCCCCCAATACTGCATCTTCCAGCATAATGAAGAATTAGGTTGTTTTGCTATGATCGCAAGCACCACCTCCTTTGAAGAGGCGGAGAAGGCGGCAAAAGACCTGCGTTATTTGGATTCCGGCATTCCGATCGCGCAAACAGAAGACGCGCTATATTATGGCTTCCGCCTCGGCTGGCAACCGGAGAATATGGCGCTTGACAGCCGCACGGTTATGGCGGATCGCTGGTATCTGGCAAATGCAACCCTGCGCGACGAGTCACTTGACCTAAACAGCATTCTGCTCGGCAGCAACTGGGTTAGTACAGGTGATACCATGTGTAATATCGGTATCTGGATTATAGAAGGACTGTCTTATCCCGCGCCTGTGGAAAACGGAACCGTCTATAAGACTGGAATGATCTGCGGGCACGAAGCGCGCTGGGTACAAGGCTATGGCGGTCAAAGCGTTATCATTCAGATCAGTTTCCCAGAGGAACAGGTGCAGCTCTGCGCACAGATTTCCTGCTATGTGAAAAACCCAGAAACGGGAGAAATCGAGGAAATCGCTGCTGAGGAAGCATGTGTAGAAATTGCAGAGAGGATGTTGGAAACCGCTGAACTGGTGCAGGTATTCATTGCGGAACCTGCCCCGACAGATTTCAGACCCTTTGCTGTTGGATAATAAAATGAACGGAGCCGCTGCTGCGGCTCCGTTTTTGAGGTCTGGATTCTTTTTTACTTATCTTTGATTGGATATAGGGTATCTCCGATTCGAAGCGCCGCCGCGTCCTGGGGATCGATGATTTCCGGCAGTGCGCCGATCTGCCATTGCTCGTCCTCCGGCAGCTCGGAGCCGATTTGCAGGGCAAACTGTACGGGAAGCTCCCGCCCGTCCTTTAATACCAGTGTACAGCCGCCGTCTGCCATGACTGCGGCGGACTCACAATCATCCCCCAGCAGCGCAATACCTTGCAGCTCCAGACTGAGGCGTCCGACGTTCAGTCCGGTTCCGTCCGCGATCACGGTTTGCCGCAGCGAGAACGGCTGAATCGTGGTTTCCAGATGAACGACGGGTTCATACGGCGTTTGCAGTATTCCGTCCACTTCGATCGGCTCGCCCTCCACCATATGCGCCAGATACAGTTTTGCACCGTTAAAGTCTTCGCCAAAGTGCCGCAGCGACGACATCTCCGCCTGATAGAGCAGCGTACAAGTCGACGGATCGCTTCCGTCGTCCAACCTGCGCATCGTAATTCCAAAGCCGACGCCGAAATCGTTCCCGTCCGCGTCCGTTACCACCAGATGCGCCATCTCGCCGTCCTCTAAGGGCTCGACGGGCGTTCCGTCCGTGCGGGTTTTTGTCAACTGCCAGAAGACGATCCTCCCCTCGACCAGTAAATGGTTGATCGTCCACGTCGTGCTGTCCACGGTTTCTGAGACGCCGACGTTTTTCACTCTTTCGTCGATCTCCGGGTGAGATTCCACGTTGCCGAGCAAACTGCTCAGCCAATGCGTGTGCAGTTCGGTCGCGGTCACCGCGCCCAGCAGTACAACCAATATCGCTCCGATTAGGATCGGAACCAGTTTTCGTTTCATTGTGAATGCTCCTTTCTTTCGTTCTGCGTGCTGTTTGACCTGTTCCGGTGTCACGTCGGAGTGCAGCACGGAGAACGCAAGCTTGTACTGTTCATGTTGCGTCATCATTGCTTTCCTCCTTCAACGCGGCGCGAAGCATCTGCCTGCCGCGAAACAGCCTTGTTTTGACCGCTTGCTTTGTCAGGTGCAGGATGTGGGCGATCTCCTGTACGGAATAGTCCTCGTAGTAGTACAGGTGGATCACCGTGCGATACTGCATCGGCAGCGCGAGTACGGCTTCAAACAATACCCTGCTCTCCGGCTGTGGAAAGGTCAGATCCTGCGGATCGTCTTCCAGAGGGACAGTATTTTTCCTGCTTGCGGCACGCAGGATATCCTTCGCGCGGTTGATTGCCAGACGCAGCAGCCAAGCGCGTAGATGTTCCGCAGAAAAAAATTCGCGCGATCGCGCATAATACTTCAAGAACGTCTCCTGCACCACGTCTTCTGCGTCCGGTTTGTTTTTCAGCAGGCTGTAGGCGGCCGCATAAACGCTGTTTGCATGCTGTGCCATGACCTGCTCCAAGGGTGGTTTCATGCTCTGTCACCTCGATGTTTCCGAAAGGCCTTTCACCTGATATACGATCCAAAGCCAGAAAAGGTTTCAATTCTATAAAAATTTAAGGGAGCCGCTGCCGGCTCCCTTGGCTTTAAAGGTTCAGGATTTTTTTGTAATATGGCCAAAGGCCGCACTTTTCGGGGTAATGCGGCGCGAGCTGGCACAGATCGGTTCCCGGATACTCGTTGCCCTCGATGATCACGGGCCCGTCGGGCGTGATCGCCACGTCCCAGCCGACGTGCCGCATCTGCGGCAGTACCTTCGCCGCCTTCTTCGCCAGCGCGATGGCGTCTGGCACCATGGGAAGCTGATAGCCCTCGAAGACGACGCCGGTATCGGGATGGGCGGAAAAGACGTTGAAATAGTCGTCCGTGGCGACGGAGCGGATCTTGCCGGTTTTTTCATCGACACGGCAGAGCATGCCGCCGCGTCCCGTGTTGTCGCAGGCGCAGCCGCCTCTGCCGATTTTGACGATGATATACGCGATCAGCACGTCGTCGCCGACCACGTCCGTCACGATGCGCATGGAGTTGACGGACGACGGATGGAGCTTCGCCATATCCGGATGCTGCTTGATCGCGTGCTCCAGAATCGGCAGGTTTTTCTCATGGACGTAACGCAGGATCGCTTCCGTGTTTTCAAAATCCGCGACCTCGAGCTTTTCCACACCCTGCCCGCAGGAGCCGTGATTCGGCTTTGCGAAGAAACAGGTCTGCCCCTGCAGGAAGTCTTCCAGCTCCGCCACCGTCGCCGTCTCGCCGTTCAGCGTCTTGCGGTGAAGGAACGTTGCAAACCGCTCGTTGAAGCGCAGCTTGTCGTCGAATTCTTCTGCAAACGAATAATCGTTCATCAGCTCGCAGACCTTCTTGTTGCGTACGCGCGTCAGGTAGGTGTCGCGCTGCTTGCCGTTCATGTCGTAGAA
Organism: Oscillospiraceae bacterium; assembly: GCA_017405865.1. Classification (GTDB taxonomy): domain Bacteria; phylum Bacillota; class Clostridia; order Oscillospirales; family Oscillospiraceae; genus JAZOXB01. Next base: position 55,574 of record JAFQZN010000008.1, read on the forward strand.
GCCGAACATGACGTAATCGTAGTAGCCCGCGCCGTAGCGCAGGGCGCACCAAGCCATGGAGCAAAGCGTCCGCGCCTTGCTCTGACCGCTTTTTTCCTTGACGATCTGCGTCATCTGCTTCAGCTTATCGAATTTCATCCCGCGCACGACGCGGGCGATATATTTGATCCCGGGCATAGTCTTCCCTCCATCAGAACGCGACGGCGATCGCCTCGCGGACGTTTTTCACGCGCAGAAGCTCCAGACCGTCCGGAACGATCAGATCCTTCGTACCGCTGCGCGGAATGATGCACTGCGTAAAGCCGAGACGGCGTATTTCAGCAAGACGCTGCGAAAGCTGACCGACCGCGCGGATCTCTCCGGTCAGACCGACCTCACCGACCGCAGCAAGCGTATCGGAAACGGGCTTGTCCTGCGCCGCAGACGCGGCGGCGACCACCACGGACAGATCAGCTGCAGGCTCGTCCAGCCGCAGACCGCCGATGACGTTCAGATACACGTCCGCGTTGGAAAACCGCAGCCCGCCTCGCTTTTCCAGCACCGCCAGCAGCATGGCGGCGCGGTTATAATCCAGCCCATTGCTTGTGCGGCGCGGCACGGACAGCGACGACGGCGAAACGAGCGCCTGCACCTCTGCAAGAATCGGTCTTGTTCCCTCCATCACGCAGGCGACGCAGGTGCCGGGCGTACCGAGCGGTCTGCCTGCCAAAAGGAGCTCCGAGGGATTCGGCACTTCGCACAGACCGGTATCGTGCATTTCGAACACGCCGATCTCGTTCGTCGAGCCGAAGCGGTTCTTCGCGGCGCGGAGCAAGCGGTACGAGGTATGCGACTCGCCTTCGAAATACAGCACGCAGTCGACCATGTGCTCCAGCACCTTCGGCCCCGCGATTGCGCCCTCCTTGTTGATATGACCGACCAGAAAGACCGTCACGCCGCTCCCCTTGCAGTATTGCATCAGGCGCATCGTGCAGTCGCGCACCTGCGTGACGGAGCCGGCGGAAGCAGGCTTGTCCTCGGAATAGAGCGTCTGCACGGAGTCGACGATCAGCACGTCGGGGCTGACGTTCTCCGCAGCGGCAAGGATGCTGTCCAGATTCGTCTCACACAGCAGAAACAGACCGTCGCTTTTCACGCCGAGCCGCTGCGCGCGCAGCTTGAGCTGACTTTCGCTTTCCTCGCCGGAGACGTAGAGAACGGTCTGATCTTTGAGTATATGCTCGCAGATCTGCAAAAGCAGCGTCGACTTGCCGATGCCGGGCGCGCCGCTGACCAGCACAAGAGAACCGCGCACCGCACCGCCGCCGAGCACGCGATCCAGCTCGCCCATGCCGGTGGAGAAGCGCAGCGCCTCGTCCGAGGTGATCTCCGAAAGGCGTTTTGGCGCTGCGCCGCCAGAACGTGGCGCGGCTTTGACAGACGCAGAGGGCGTATATTCTTCTAATGTGTTCCACTGACCGCACGACGGACAGCGCCCCGCCCACTTGGGCGACTCGTTGCCGCAGATCGTGCAGACAAAGACGGTTTTAGATTTCATTCGTATCCTCCAGATAGGTCAGCAGACTGCCTGCAATGGCAGCGGCCAGTTTCTTTTGATAGGACGGATCGCGCAGAAGCTGCTCCTCCGCGTAATTCGACAGGAAGCCGCATTCGACCAGCGCAGCGGGACAGGAGACGTGCTCCATCAGATAGACGTCTCTTGCCGGCTTGCAGGCACGGTGATTGGCAGGATCGACCTGCGCGATCAGCGACGACTGCAGCGCTTCGGCAAGCGCCTCGCTGCCGGTGGCATAGAAGACCTGCGCGCCGCGATACTTTTCCTCTGCAAAGTGATTTTGATGAATGCTGATCAGAACGGCGTTCGGCGTGTTTTGCACGAAGGCGACGCGGTTTCTGATGTCAGAGACTTTTTTTGCGGCGATGGTGTCCCCCTCCGTATAAACGGAAACGTCCTCCGTGCGGATCATCCTCGTATCTGCGCCCAAAAAGCGCAGCAGGTCGTTCAGGCGCAGGGAGATCTCGAGATTGATCCCGCTTTCGCGGACGCCGGAGACGGAGAGCGCGCCGCCGTCTTCTCCGCCGTGTCCCGCGTCGATGACGATGACCGGCGCAGGCGTCTGCGCAGAGCTGACGGCAATGGCAGAGCCGAGCCGTGAGAGCAATGCGGCAGACAGCAGCGCCACAGCGCAGACCAAAACATAGAATATCCCGTACTTTTTGAAGTAGGACATGATAACACCCCCACACCACCTTATGCCGCGGATGGGTGCGTTACTATTTTATTTTACCATTTTTTTATTGCCTGTCAACCATTAAACGGGTTTCGTAATGCCTGTGCGACGCTCCTTGGACAGCCCTCCTGCGAGGACGACCTTATCCCCGACGAACCGCGCCCGGCGCAGGATCCCCTCTCCGTACTTATCGCGCAGATCGTCGATCGTGTTGTCCAGCGCAGCCTTCTTTTCATATTGCTCCGCGCTGACAACGGCAAAGAGATCATACTGCCGCATGCCGCGCTCCTCCAGACGGGTCGCATGAACGCCGAGCTGCCGCAGCGGCGTCACGCCGTCCCAAGCGTCGTCAAATATACGACAGGCATAGCGGAACATCTCCTCCGTGCTGTCCGTGGCGTTGGGGAGCGTCATCTGGTGAGAAAAGTTAAAAAACTGATTGGTGCGGAGGCTGACGGCAAGGCAGCGGGCGGATTTTTTGTCCCGCCGCATGCGCATCCCGACCGTTTCGCACAGGGAAAGCAGGATGCGATAGGCGCTCGGCGCATCCGTCACGTCCGCAGGAAGGGTGGTCGCGTTGCCGTAGCCCTTGTTGTCGGGCGGCTGGGGTAGCAGCGTGCAGGAATAGCGCCCGTTGGCGGAGTGCCACAGATCCACGCCGGGCTTGTGGAGCTTCCGCCGCAAAAGCGCAGGGTCGGCATGCGCCAGCTGCCCGATGGTGTCAATGCCCAGAAGATGCAGCTTGCGCTCTGTCGCGGAGCCGACCATGAACAGCTCGCGCACCGGAAGCGGCCAGAGCTTCTGCTCTATTTCCCAGGGAAAGAGCGTATGCACCTTGTTCGGCTTTTCAAAGTCCCCTGCCATCTTCGCCAGCAGCTTATTCGAGGAAATGCCGATATTGACCGTGAAGCCGAACTCATCGTAAATCCGCTGCCGCAGCATTTCCGCCGCTGCGACCGGCGAGCCGTACAGGCCCTCCGTGCCGCTCATGTCCGCCCACGCCTCGTCGATGGAATACTGCTCCACGACGGGCGCGACTTCCCGCAGCAGAGCGGTAAAATGCCGCGAGGCTTCCACATAAAGTCCGTAGTCCGGCGGGACAAGGATCAAATTCGGGCACTTCTGCTGCGCCTGAAAGATCGGCTCGCCGGTCTTGACGCCGTATTTTTTGGCAGGAATGCTTTTGGCAAGGATGACGCCCTGCCGGCTCTCCTTACTGCCGGCGACGGCGGAGGGAACGTCGCGCAGGTCGAGCTTCTCGCCCAGCACGCGCACGCGGTAGGCGGCGGACCAGGATAAAAACGCGCTGTTGACGTCAATATGAAAAATGACCTTCTTCATTTCAGTACACCACCCGAAACAGCGTCCAACGGTGCGTCTTGACCGTGTAGCGCAGCTCAAAGAGCTTTTCCTTTTCCTCTATGGTCGCCTTGCAAAGATACTGGATCGCGTCAATGCCGGCAAAGCAGATCGGCTTTACGCTGACGACCTGCGAGATCGCAACGGTTTGCAGACAGTGATCCTCGTTTTCCAGCCGGAAGCGCAGCGGCGTGATGCTGCCGTCCGTTGCAAAGACAGAGATCATTTCAATCTGTAAATTCAAGCCGCTCACTTCCCTTTTGTTTGATAATCCTATTATAGCAAACATTTGTTCTAATATCAAGAGGAATTTTACGGAACTTGCATTTTTGGCAAAAAACTGCTATGATCTCTTGACAGGGATGATATAATATATTACGGCGCGAAGGGCGGTGAGCAGATGGAAAACAAGGGAGTCAAGATCATAGCGAAAAATGCCAAGGCGTTCCACGAATACTTCGTGGAGGAGCGCTTCGAGGCGGGCATCGAGCTGTTCGGCACCGAGGTCAAATCCATCCGGCTCGGCACGCTGAATCTGAAGGACGCATGGTGCCAGGTGAAAAACGGCGAGCTTTGGATCCGTCAAATGCATATCAGTCCCTATGAACAGGGCAACATATTCAACAAAGACCCGGTGCGTCCGCGCAGACTGCTCCTGCACAAGCGGGAGATCATGCGGCTGTTCTCCAAGGTCAAGCTGGAGGGCTATTCGATCATTCCCCTCTCCGTGTACCTGAAAAACTCGCGGGTCAAGCTGGAGATCGCGCTCTGCAAGGGCAAAAAGCTCTACGATAAGCGGCAGGACGCCGCCAACAAGGACGCGCGCCGTCAGATTGACCGCGCGATGAAAGAAAGGAATCACTGATATGGAAAACCCCATTGTCACACTGGAAATGGAAAACGGCGGCGTCATCACCGCAGAGCTCTACCCCGACGTCGCGCCGCAGTCGGTCTATAACTTCATTGCGCTGGCGAACAGCGGCTTCTACGACGGACTGATCTTCCACCGCGTCATCCCCGGCTTTATGATCCAGGGCGGCTGCCCGGAGGGCACCGGCATGGGCGGACCCGGCTACTGCATCAAGGGCGAATTCCTCTTCAACGGCGTAGACAACAAGCTCAAGCACAAGCGCGGCGTACTGTCGATGGCGAGAGCGTCCTCCCCCAACTCCGCTGGTTCGCAGTTCTTCATCATGCATCAGGACGCGCCGCATCTGGACAAGCAGTACGCAGCCTTCGGCAAGGTACTCAGCGGCATGGAGGTCGTCGATGCGATCTGCAAGGTCAAGACCGACGGCAACGACCGCCCCATGACGGAGCAGAAGATCAAGTCCATCCGCGTCGATACCAAGGGCGAGACGTATCCGGAGCCCAAGAAGCTGCCGGACCCTTTCCACAGATAAACAAATAATCATACTGTCCGCCGGTGAGCGGGATACGAAAACCGCTCACCGCGAAATACGGGGGCGCACCGGTTTCGACGGGGGCAGTGAGGCTTGAATAGCGGGTCGTGGCGCCTGACCACGATAAAACGGGTAACTTTTTCTAAATTAACTGACAACAATCAGTTCGCTCTGGCTGCCTAATTAGGCCGGCCCATCCGCCCCGAAAGGTCCACGAGTCGGGCTCGGGTGTCATTTGAGTGGAGAACGTGCGTGCGGTAAGCTTTGCCCGTACCATGCACCTATGAAGCTACTGAATCCGGCAGAGTGTCTGCTCCCGGCCGGATGAGGGAATGTAAATAACAGACTGCACCCGGAGAAGTTCCTGTCAAGCTGTTTTCGGACGGGAGTTCGACTCTCCCCGCCTCCACCATGCAAAAGAGAGGACACGCCAACGGCGCGTCCTCTCTTTTGCATCTTCGGAAACGAAGGGGGATCGAAAGCTCAAATCGGAACAGCGCGGTGCGCTGTTCCTGCAACCAGTCCGGAGACTGGTTGCTGCCTTTGTTTTTTGCCAGCGGCAAAAAACGCAAACGATCCCCCTAAGGTCCACCACGAGAGAATAATCCGACTAGAAAAATGAAATTATGATCTTTTTGTGAATAATGGTCCCACCCTCTTGACAAGCCCGGCAAGGCACGGTATAGTGATGACAACAGGATTAGCACTCTCATGACCAGAGTGCTAAAAGCGAATAGAGTCCTTGCTCGGAAAGGAGAATACAGATGAACGCAAACAAGTATACGAAGAAATCTCTGGAGGCGATCCAGAGCGCACATCAGATCGCGGTTGATGAAAGCAATCAACAGATCGAACAGGTCCACCTGCTTGCCGCGCTGTTGCGGCAGGAGAACGGCCTCATTCCGCAATTGCTCAAAAAGATGGAACTCACACCGGAGAGTCTCGACGCTGCCGCGGAGCAGCAGATTTCCAAACTGCCGAAGGTTACCGGGTCCGGTCGGGAGGTGGATCGTTATTATATCTCCGACTCGGTCGATCAGGTCTTTGCGCACGCCGAGCAGGCTGCGCAGTCTATGAAAGATGAATATGTGTCGGTGGAACACCTGTTCCTTGCCCTGGTCGACCGACCGGACGACACGCTGAGAGATCTTTTCCGCACCTACCGAATCCAGAAAGAAAGCGTTATGAAAGCGCTGGTGGAGATTCGGGGAAACCAGCGGGTCACCTCCGACAACCCCGAAGATACTTATGAGGCCTTGGAGAAGTTCGGGACTGATCTGGTCAAGCGGGCCAGGGAGAAGAAGCTGGACCCGGTGATCGGCAGAGACGAGGAGATCAGGAACGTGATCCGGATCTTGTCGAGAAAGACCAAGAACAATCCCGTTCTGATCGGTGAACCTGGCGTCGGCAAGACCGCGATCGCGGAGGGTCTGGCCCAGCGGATCGTAAAGAAAGACGTTCCGAAAAGCCTGCAGGACAAGAGCATCTTCTCTCTGGATATGGGCGCGCTGATTGCCGGCGCGAAATACCGCGGCGAATTTGAAGAACGCCTGAAGGCGGTCCTGACCGAAGTCAAAAAGAGCGAAGGCAGGATCATCCTGTTTATCGATGAACTGCATACGATCGTCGGCGCGGGCAAAACCGAGGGCTCGATGGACGCCGGCAACCTGCTCAAGCCGATGCTGGCGCGGGGCGAACTGCACTGCATCGGCGCTACGACACTTGACGAATACCGTCAGTATATCGAAAAGGATCCGGCGCTGGAACGGCGGTTCCAGACGGTCCTGGTCAATGAACCGACCGTAGAGGATACGATCGCCATTCTGCGCGGCCTGGAAGAGCGCTATGAGGTGTTCCACGGCGTGAAGATCACCGATCCGGCAATCATTGCAGCCGCAAAACTGTCCGACCGCTATATCACCGACCGCTTCCTGCCGGATAAGGCAATCGACCTGATCGACGAGGCTTGCGCGCTGATCCGTACAGAGATGGACTCCATGCCGACGGAGCTTGATATGGTACAGCGGAAGATCATCCAGATGGAGATCGAGGAAGCCGCGCTGAAGAACGAGGAGGACGACCTCTCAAAGAGCCGTCTCGCCGAGCTGCAAAAAGATCTCGCGGAAAACCGGGATAAGTTCAACGCGATGAAGGCCAAGTGGGAAAACGAGAAGAACGCCATCGGCAAGATCCGACAGCTCAGAGAACAGATCGAACGGCTGAACGCGGAGATCGAGCAGGCGGAGCAGACCTACGATCTGGAAAAAGCAGCAAAGCTGAAATACGGCGATCTGCCGGAAGCCAAACGTCAGCTCGAAGAAGAGGAGCGTCTTGCGCAGAACGCAAAGGAACAGAGCATGCTGCGCAACAAGGTGACCGAAGAGGAGATCGCAAAGATCGTCGAGCGCTGGACCGGCATCCCCGTGGCAAAGCTGGTGGAGGGAGAGCGGGAGAAGCTTCTGCACCTGGACGAACACCTGCACAAGCGGGTCGTCGGGCAGGACGAGGCGGTCAAAAGCGTCTCCGAAGCCATTCTGCGCAGCCGCGCAGGCATCCAAGACCCCAATCGCCCGATCGGTTCCTTCCTCTTCCTGGGTCCCACGGGCGTAGGCAAAACGGAACTGGCCAAGACCCTTGCCGCAGAACTCTTTGACGACGAAAAAAATCTGGTCAGGATCGACATGTCCGAGTACATGGAGAAGTTTTCCGTGTCCCGACTGATCGGCGCGCCTCCCGGCTACGTCGGCTACGAGGAGGGAGGCCAACTGACCGAAGCCGTCCGCAGACGGCCCTACTGCGTCGTCCTGTTCGACGAGATCGAAAAAGCGCACCCGGACGTGTTCAACATTCTTCTGCAGGTTCTGGACGACGGGCGGATCACGGACTCCCAGGGCCGGACCGTAGACTTTAAGAATACGATCATCATTCTGACGTCCAACCTCGGCTCATCCTATCTGCTCGACGGGATCGACGCCGACGGCAATATCACCGAGGCGGCAAAAGCCAAGGTCGAGGCGCTGCTGAAAACCAATTTCCGCCCGGAGTTCCTGAACCGGCTGGATGAGATCGTATTCTACAAGCCGCTGACAAAAGAGAACGTACGCGGGATCATCGACCTGCAGATCAAGGCGCTGAATCTGCGGCTGGCGGAGAAGCAGCTTCACTGCACGCTGACGCAGGCGGCCAAGGACGCGATCATTGATGCAGCCTTTGACCCGCAGTTCGGCGCGCGTCCGCTCCGCCGCTATGTACAGCATACGGTCGAAACGATGCTGGCCCGCCGGATCCTGCAAGGCAGTCTCACCGCCGGGCAGGAACTGACGGTCGACGCGGTGAACGGAACGCTGGTCATCCGCTGAATTTGCAACGATTCTTTTTCAGCACATCAAATGAACGATTGTCTGGAAATCAAGATAATCTTGATTGTATCCATCAACACGGCATCACAGAGCTTTCATGAAAGCATAGGATTTCATGAGGGAAACAGAATCGTTTGCTATACGAAATGCTTTCGCCTTGTCATCTGGTTCCTTCGGGGGTTCGAATCCATCTGTCAAACACACAAATCCATCTTTTCCGTACCCCATAGACAAAAAACACCATCCTTTCGGATGGTGTTTTTTGGTGGAGATGAAGAAAGGGAGAGTCGAAAAACTAAATCGCGGATCTCCGTTGGAGAGCCGCTTCGACCAGTGCAAACACTGGTCGATCCATTAGTTCGCGCAGCGGACGCAAACGACTCTCCCCGCCTCAGAAAATACCGTTCCTCTCGAAACGGTGTTTTCAGCGTAATCCCCCCCCTTCGGGTGGGCGAAATCGCCTTCGGCGGTGAAATTGCCCTTCGGGCAGTGAAATCCGCCTCGCCAGCGGGTGGGTGGATTTCATTTCACTTTGCGGCGCAGCTGCAAAATTTCACGTTTGTCGTCGGTCAAACATTTCACGTCGAGAAAGCAAAACATTTCACAAAAATGCCTAGAAAGTCCGAAGCTCTTGTGTAGAACCGCAAATCCATCTTTTCCCAACCCCAAGACACAAAAGAACCTCTTTTGTCCGCAAAGGCAAGAGAAGTTTCTTGATTGAAATGCATGGTCAAGCATGATATAATTGGAATTAGGAACTGTATAAGCACATTTTGTTTTTTCTGCGCTTTGGCACACTATTTGTTATTGGAAAAATGATTCCGTGCGTTTTAGGAGGGCATTATGCAAAAAACATCCATACGTTTTTTTGAAGATATACCGGTGCGCGCCGTTTGGGATGACGAAAGCTCCAAATGGTGGTTTTGCGCTGTGGATGTTGCGGAGGCGTTGACTGGGAGCAAAAATCCTCGTTCATATTGGAACAAAATTAAAAGCCGTAAAAATGAGTTGTCGACAATTTGTCGACAACTGAAACTAAAAGCGCGGGATGGCAAGCTGTACAGCACCGACGTTGTGGACGAGCAAGGGCTTAACACGGTCATTGCGCTGATCCCGAGCAAAAAAGCCGACGTATTTGCCCGGTGGATGAAACGCATGGAGACCTCGCTGGATGAAAAAAGCAAGCAAAAGGCATACGAGCTTTTTGAAAGCGGCTTCATCGACAACATCGAAGTCGGAACGGCGAAGGGCTTGCAGCAGATCCACGGATACATTTTCGGCGGGCTCTATGATTTTGCCGGGCAGATACGGACGCTCAATATCGCAAAGGGCGGGTTTGCCTTTGCGCCCGCACGGTATCTGGACGGGGCTCTTGCGCATGTCGAAAAAATGCCGGAAAGTACGCTGGAAGAAATCGTCAAAAAGTACGTTGAAATGAATGTTGCGCATCCGTTTATGGAAGGTAACGGCAGAAGCACACGCATCTGGCTCGATTTGATTTTAAAGAAGAATCTGAAAAAATGCGTTGACTGGAGCCTGATCGACAAAAAAGACTATCTTGCCGCTATGCGTGAAAGTGTCGACGATCCGGCGGGAATTTACGGACTGATAAAGAACGCCTTGACCGATGATATTCACAGCCGTGAGATCAATATGAAAGGGATTGATTACTCGTATTATTACGAGACCGAGGACTAGATGATGAATCAGGAATGGATCGAAAGAACAGAGGAATTTCTGAAAGAGAAATTCAATGCGGCGATATATCTGAATGCGCACCCGGCGGATAAGGACTATCGGATCGAGCACACCTACCGCGTCGCGAATATCGGCAGGCAGATCGCGCAAAAAGAGGGCTTCGACGAAACAGAAATGGTACTCGCCTGCCTCCTACACGATATTTCTTACTGTGAGGAGTTCGGCGAAAATGGCTGGATCGAGCACGGACGGCGCGCCGCGCAGATCTCCCGTCCGTTTTTGCGGGAGCTCGGAATGGCGGAGGACCGGATCAATGACATTTGCTACGGCATCGCGATCCACGTGGACGACAAGGCGGACTTTGACGGCGAGCGGACGCCCTTTGCGCTGTCCGTCGGCGACGCGGACAATATCGATCGATTCGACGCCTATCGCATTCACGAAACACTGTATCACGACGGCTTTCTTGAAAAACCGCTGGAGGAAAAGCGCGAATATGTGGAAAAACGGCTCGGCAGACTGCGCGAATTGACGAGCATGCCATTGGGTACGAAAACAGCGGAAGCGCTTTGGAAATCGCGGCTTGTGTTCTATACCGAGTTTTATGAAAAGCTCGCGGCGCAGCTCGCCTGCAGCGAATGCGTCCTGCCATAATTGAGGGGCAACTATGAAAAAGTACGTCCAACGCGCACAATATTGGTTTTTGGTACTGACGCTTCTATCTTTTGTTTGTATTGTTGTCGGCGTAGTATTGCGCGTCTTTTTCTCTGACAGCTCACAATTTATTTGGCTGCTGATTCTTTCAATTCCCTTGTTTCTGCTGTTCTTTCCGTGCTATATCGCTGTTGCGCGTTCCTATCTTTTGATTGACAGTGAAAAGATCGTTTTTCCGGTGACGCGCATTCCGAAAACAACGCTCAAACGAAACACAGTGTATTTTTCGGATATTGCTTGGGTGGAAGAAAGGTTTTCCAAAGGAGATTTTATATCGCAGACATTGGATTCTTATTCTTATACCTTTCGCATGAAGAGCGGAGATTCCTTCACGGAAACGCTGTTGCCGTACGGCAAGAAGCAGGAAGCCGAGATCGTCTCGATCCTCAAAAGCAGAGTTAAATATAAGCCAGAATAATAACGACACCGGCTCTCCCCTGTTTGGGGAAAGCCGGTGCATTATTATGGGTGGAATACGGGCAGAACGCAGCGCGTTCAAGCGTATTTTTTGCGTCTGCGCAGCATGATGGCGGCGAGCGTTAGCAGATAAGCTCCGATCGTGTAGTATACCCACACGCCGACGCCGCCGGTAGCAGGCAGCTCAACGCCGGAGGCGTTGCGTACCGTCATCAGATAACCTGTATTGAGGTTTCCGGTGGTCGTGCCGACACTGTGATTCGGATCGGAAGTGGTCCATGTTCCCTGCAGCGTGGCGCCTGTGGAATCGATCGTCAGCAGCAGTCGACCGGGCAGCGGCTGATATGCCGTAGGCGGCGTTACCTCTTCGATATAGTAGCTTCCCGGTAAGAGGTCGCCTTCAAAGAAGATGCCGTTGCCGCTGTCGGTGATGTTGGACTGGACGACGCCGTTCACGGTAAGGAGCGTGGTTCCGTCACTCTCGTAGATGTTGAAGACCGCGCCGGTGACCGGGTATTCACGCAAAGGCGTTTGGGTATTCTCATAGCCGACCTTTTGCAGCGTGATGTGCGTCTTCTTCTTTACGTTTGGCACGGCGAGCGTATAGACAACCGTATCGCCCTCCTGGTTGACGTACTTCGTAAGCCAGTTCTCACGGCCTTCCGAGAGGACCGTCACGCTGCCCTTTTCGCCGACGGAGAAGCGAAGATAACCGCCCATCGTTTCATAGCCGGGAAGCGGCGTTTTTTCCACAAGGTAATAGATACCGTGCGAAAGATTCTCATTCAGCCCCGGAATGACGCCGTTGGCGTCGGTCACAAGATTGTCGCAGCCGGGAAGCGGCGTGAAGTCGATGCCGGTGACGCCGTTGACCGTGACCTCGCGGTGCAGCGAGAACGCAACGCCCTGCAGCGGCTCGTGCGTGTCGCCGTCGCGCTTTTCAAAGCGGAGCGTGAAGTTCCTGTTCTTGATCGTCAGCTCGGGCATATTGTTCGCGCCGTTCTGATTGAGAACGTAGTAATCCGTGATGTCCGCGGGCGCATCCGGATCGGGCGTTACCGCCAGCGAATAGACGCCGTTGCTCTCGGTCAGACGCAGCGTCAGCGGGTATTCGATGCCGTAGTAGCTCACCGGAGCGCGGACCTCGTTCAGAACGTAGTCCACGTTTTCACCCAGCATCGCTTCTGTGATCAAGCCGGTTTCGTCCGAAACGAACGGACCGAGCGTGGTATTGCCGAGCGACAGAGTGAATTCCGCGTTTGCCATCGGCTGACCGTCCCAGTCGACCTTGTACAGCATGACGCCGGGACGGCTGTTGACGATGGTGTCTACGCGGACGTTGGAGCCTGTCTCGATCTCGCCCTGCTGGTAGTCGACGGTATAGGTGAAGTCAGCGGGCGTGTTGAAGCCAACTTGCGTGCCTTCCAGCGTCGTATCGTCGCCGTCGTCCACGACGGTCTGCGTACTGTAGCTCGTCACGATACCGTTCGAGTCGACGACCGGATTGGTCAGCTCGACTTCACGGACGTGATACTGATCGAAGGTCGTGCCGGCCGCAAGCGACGGGATGTACCAGTACATCGTATGCTCGCCGTAATCCAGTCTGCGGACCGTGGAGGTCTGCACAATGATCTGGTTCCCCTGCCCGTCGTCCTCTGTCGTTTCGATCACGAACGGAGTCTGACTGTTGCCGAGGAAGACTGCCACATAGATCGGGTCGCGGTCGTCCATATACGCCGCGTCGTTCCAGACCTTGTTGACGCGCAGGCCCCAGCCCTTGAGGTTGTTGACCTCGACGATCGGGTCGTCTACCGAGCCGTCCGAGGGAATGAAATCCTGCGGCATCGATGCGGAGGTCGTACCGGGGTCGTTCTCGCCGAATTTGAGGGTGTAGTCGCGCAGCGAGTAGCCGTCCGGGATCTCGTAGTCACGTTCCTGCACGCGGAACTCGGTGCCTGCGAGGATCTCGCGGATCTCCACGTCGTAGTCGACGGGGATCTTGGAGATCGAGCCGTTCATCGAGGTGTAGAAGGTGGCGCGTTGCTTGTCGGCGTCCGACAGATTGCGGTAATCCGTCTCGTTCAGCGAGACGAAGGATTGCGTCGGCACATCCCAGTAGCAGTAGTTGCCGTGGTTGTCCTTGACGTGGTACGGGAAGAGACTTGCGCCGGAGAAGCTCGAATCGTTCTCCGTCTTGAAGTACAGACGGAAGTTGAAGATCGCGGAATCCGCGCCGAAGATCGGATCGTCGTGGTGGATCTCGGTCACGCCGTCCTCCGCAAACAGCCGCTTGCGGATCGTCAGATTGCGCAGCGCGTCGTCGTCGACGTGGTTGGTGTAAACGACGCGCGGACGGTTTGCAGCCGTCTCATACTCAAGCGCGTAGTCGTAGCGGTGGTCATTGTTCGGATCCGCCTGAATCTCGTTCAGCACCTCGTTATCGTTCGAGGTATCGACGGTAACGTCCTCGAAAATGCGCGTATCGACGCCGCACTCCACGATCTTGTAGGAGATCGTGTCGTCCGGGAACTTGATCTCTGCGATTTCGCCCGGCTTCAGGAGGAACACGTCCTGATATGTGATGCCGTCGATCGTCTTGGTTGCCGCGTAAGGAACGGGCGTGGTGGTATCCTTATAATACACGTGCGTGTTCGGGTCGTTGGCGGTCAGCCGTGAATACATCGGATCGCCCGTGTTCGGGTCGATCATCGGCGTGCCGTATCCGTCGCCCGGCACGTACCAGATCTGGTACGGGAACGTAGCGTCGATCGAAGCGGCGGAGTCGATGTCACCGCCGAGTTCCTTGCTCAGCTGCACGGTACCTGCCTTGACGGAAGCAAGATTGAAGCGCATATGCAGGTTGGACGCGCCGGCGCCGCGCTCCATATAGAAGATCTTCATTTCGTGCGAGGTGTAGTCCTTGAAGACCATATGTCCCATGCCGTCGCTCTCGAAGATGCCGCTCAGATAGGCGTCGACGTCCGCAGCGGGCGGCTCGGCGCCGTCGTTCGCCGCTTTGTAGCGGTCAACGTAGTTCTTGCGGAAGGTCTCGTAGAGCGTCGTATGGACGCCGTTGACATAGACGTCGCCGGTGCAGAAGTTGACCGTTCCCGCCAGCGCGCTGTGGATGCCGCCGAGGTCGATGACCAGCTTGCCGTCAACGTAGAGCCAGAAGTCGTCGTCGCCGGTGAATTCGTAGATGATGTCGTGTCCCCAGCTGTCGTGTCCGCTGGGCGTCTGGACGAAGCTCGCCTCAAGCTCCATGCCGAAGTAGTAGTCGGGCCGTTCAACACTGTACAGGCGCTCGTTCTTTCTCGGATCGCCGTCGAGCAGCTCCTCCTGCGTGGCGGTATAGAGGTTTCTCGGGTTGTAGACGGTGCAGAAGTTGCCCGGCTCGATATTGTCGTACGGGAAGAACTGACCGTGCTTCAACGAAGGTCTGCTGCTGCCGCCGTCGTAGCTGCCGAGCTCCTGATAGACGAGGAAGTTGGTGCCGTAGGTGCCGTCCTGCCGTTTCAGCGTGGCGAAGTTCTGCGTGCTGTCGTACTCGAAGTAACCGGAGCCGTCCAGAATACTCTGCAGGAAGAGGTGGTTGACCTCGATCGGCGGATTGTTCGGAGAATTGAACAGGTCCGCCAGCGAAGTTTGGGTGATCGTCGCGGTCGGGTAGCCGTTGGCGTCCAGACTGTTCGTGAGCAGGTCGGAATTTGGGTAAAGGACCGCGCCGCCGGTGCTATCGCCGATCACATTGTGCTGCTGCAGTGTAGTTTCTGGGTTTTTCCCGTCCTTGTAGGTCGTGCCGCCGAAGTCTACCATCTTCATCGTGATGCCGTAGAGATTGTTGTCGACAGTCGGAACCTCGGTCAGAACGTCATCCGTCGGCAGGTTATGCACCAGTGCGAAGTAGAAGTCGGTCGTCTCATTGATCGCGCAGGGCGCGATGCTGTCGCCGCTGCCGCTGATATTTGCATGCACGCCGGCGTAGGCGTAGCTCGGGTCGTCCCAGGCAAGAATATCGGAGTAGTAATAGCCGTTCTTTCTGCCGTTCAGGTTGATGCCGATCTTGTTATCCGACAAAATTTGGTTGGAGCTGAGCTGCGGCGCGATGTACTTGCCGGAAAATTCGTTGTACAGTTCATAGTAGCCGTTCGGGCCGGAACCGTCTTCCCACTGGTATTCGGTGAAGTCCCAGAGAAGCGTGTTGAAGCGGTCGCCGAACCACTGGATCTGGTCGCCGCTCTCGTAGACGGGGATCAGCGAGCCGTCGCTGTCCACGGCATAGAAGTTGTAGCGCTTGTTCTGCGCGTCCCAGACACGGGCGTAGACGATGACTTTCGAACCGTCCGGCACGGCCTCGCGGTCGGAGATGCTGACCTTATCCGCTGTGTGGACCATATAGTAGTCCGGCGTCAGGTCGGTCTCGTCCACCAGCCGCATCCATTCGCTGCCGACGGTACCGCCGACAAAGAAGCCGACGTTGGTCGCGCCGCTGTAGGTCAGGACGGCGTTGGAAGCGCTGCGCAGGAAGATCTGACCTTCGTGACCCGCTCCGCCTTCGACGATCTCAATATTGCAGCCGGCGTCGATATCGTTTGCGTCGACGAGGGTTACGCCGTCGTTGGTATCAATGCGGAGATACTTCGTCTCTCCGTTGACCTGAGTAGTGATGCGGTAGATATCACTTTCGACGTTATGGAAGGTCCAGCGGGAGATGCCGCTGTCCTTCGGCGTAAAGATGATGTCTTCGCGGTCGTTGTTTCTGGCGAGCACGGTCATCGAGACCGCTTCCAATGCGCCCTCAACGCTCTCATTCGCCATCATCGCCTTGCCGGTCAGACCGTTGTTGAAGAACATAAGACCGTAGGTTTTGCCGTCCAGATCATAAGGATCGTCCGTCGGCGGCGTGAAGTACCAGAAGTTGAAGCGGGCGTTCACGTCGTTCAGATTGTTATACGCCGCAAAGCAGTGGCCGCTCGTACCGCCCTGCATATTCCAGCAGAAGTCGTTTGCGCCGCGGATGCGGAAGACGTTCGTATCCTCGCCGTTGCCGAAGTCCTCGATCGTGAAAACGCTGCCGCTGCTTGCGCTGTCGACAAAGTTCAGACTGTTGCTCGACTGCTGTACGTACTTTCGGTTTGCGCCGTTCATACAGTAGATTTTGTACTGATGGTTCGCAGCATCGACCGTTTCGAAGAAGTAAGGCACCGCGCCCGACATGGGCTGCCCGATCTGCGCAGGCTCGGTTTTCGTGATGCCGTTTCGGCTGCTGTTGACTCTGGTCACGCCGCTCGTGGCATAGTAGCCGTCCACGTGACCGATGTAGATGCCGTCGCCGTTTTGGATATGGCTCTCCAGATCGGACATGGAGGTAAGCATATCCCAGCCGCCGGTTTCCTCGATGGTGGGCGCGTTGACGATCACGTAGGCGGAGAAGCCGGTCGCGGTGAAGCTGACGCTCTCCCCTTCGATCTGCACGCCGGTGACGACCTCGCCCTGCTCTGCGCCGTCGGCGATATGGACAACCTTGCTGTTCTGATTCAGCGTCCGCGCAGACGCATCCCCTTCCAGTTCGATCCGAACGTCGACCGGCGCAGTGATCTCAACATTGTTCCCGTCCGCGTCAACGATCTTGATATCGAACAGGCGGATATTCTCTCCGCTGCCGCTGCGCATACCGAGCGCGGTTTCGCTCTTGGCGACCAGATTATCATAGTTTTCGGCGCCGTCGGTGAGTTCGGTCACAGTGAGCTCCGCGTCTTCCGGCACACCGGCGTCGCTGCCGTAGGTCACGATGACGCGGTAGGCGCTGCCGTCGCTTGCGAGCACGCTCTGCTCGATTGTTGAGCCGACGATACCGTATACGGAGAAGCCCTCCGTTTCAAAACGGATCTCGCCGTCAACGGTCTCGCTGTCTATGATCTCCGGCTCCTCGCCGAAGTGGACGATCTGCGTATCTTCCTGCGGAACGGTGTTCTCGGGCCGGATGGTCACGTTTACAGGCCGCTGCGGCTGGACTTCCACGCCGTCAGAGAGGATCGTGATATCGAGCAGACGAAGCTCGTTTACCTTTTCCTCGTCACAGTTGAGTGCAGCAGCTGTCTGTGCAAGATAGGCTGCATATTCTTCTGCCGTCGGCTCACTGATTGCAAGTGTCGCGTTTTCGGGAATCTCCGCCTTCGCGTTAAATTCTACGGTGACCGCATATACCGTCCCATCCTCCGCCGTATAGCGCTCGGTCAGCGTATAACGCGGCTCCTCCGGGAGGATGCCGTAGCCCATGATACGCGGGTCGCACATCCGATAGGATACGACCTGTACACAGTTGTCGGAGTTTCCTTCGATCGTGGTTAGGGTTCCTTCCGTCCCGTCAACGGAGCGGACGATGCCTACGTGACTTGCGCCGGATCTGCCTTCCGCACGGAAGAAGATCAAATCTCCCGCCTTGGGTAAATAGGCGTCCTCCGGCAAAGTATCGGGATCATCCCAGTGCTCGGGGATGCAGCGATAGCGTTCGATTGCTGCCAGGCGTTCGATCCATTGATCGACGCCCGCCTCGCGCGGCATTGCCGTTTCGGGGATCTCTGCATAGGACAGGCAGAAAGAGATGAACATTGCGCACCAGTCGCCGTAAGCGTCGCCGTACCAGTCACCGTAGCGGGTGTAGCCCTTCTTGACGCCATCGACCAGCTCAAAGTTGTGCTCGCTTTCGCGGTAACCGAGCTGCATTTTCGCAACGGCGAGGAGATCCTCGTCCCATTTGCCGGAAAGCGTCAGCGCGTCGATCATTTGCTCCCAGAGCGCGGGGAACTCCATGTCGGCATTCGGGTCGCTGACGAAGGCTTCACCCGTCGCTTCGCTCTCCGCCTCCCCTTCCGTAGCGGCTTGCGTGAAGCACTCTGACGTGTGGACGTGTACGGGCAGCTCCTGCAGCGGACAGGTCAGAATCTGCGTTTCTGTGTAGCATTCTTCGGTATGTACGTGTCCCTCGAAGCCCTCCTCCGTTTCGCAAGTCAGCTCCTGCACCGTCTCGAAGCAGGCGGCATCATGCGTGTGCGGCTCGATCTGCGGCAGCGTACAAAGGAGGTTGCCCGCGGCGTCGTAGCACGTTTCATCGTGCATATGTGCCGTCGCGTAAGCGCACTGATACAAGCCGTCATCGGTAAAGCACTCGTCGCTGTGCTCATGCTGCGCATAGGGGCAGCAGAACGTTTCTGCCTTTGTCATGGTCACGCCGGTCAGCATGATCATGGCGAGCGTGCCGGAGGATACCAGCGTCGCAAAGCAGAGAAGCACGGCGATCAAGCGGCGATGCAGCTTGGACTCGCGCAAGAATATTCTGATTTTTTTCAGAATCGTTTCTTTCAAGGGCAGTCTCCCAATGGAGCTGCGGTTTTATCCGCAGCGGATGGTCAGGCGGGTTCGCCCGCCGTAGGTACAGGTGAAAACGGTTAAGGGATAATCGCCGGCGATCATATCCTCGATCGCAGTCGGCGGCAAAATCTCAATATCCAGCACGGCGTAGGAATAGACCTTGCCGTTTGCATCGGTGAAAAGAACGGGATCGTCCAGATTCAGATCCTCAAGCTGCCCGAAGTGTGCGTCGTAGTTATGCCCGGCAATCACCAGATCTCTGGCTGCCGCCGTGCCGGAATACCGGCCCGGCGCGGTCTGCAGTCCCTCGGGACTCCACTGCGCCATGACAGGCAATTCCAACGACAGCGTCGGAAAGCTGATCACGCCGACATAGTCCACGCCGTCGATCTGCACGGTGGGACAGAGGTCTTCCTCTGTCGGCAGCGGCGGTTTTTCCACTGCCGATTGCGTATCGCCGGAGGTGCTTTCCGTCGGCGCGTTTTCGCCGGCGCGCAGGTTGGCCTGAATCTGCTCTGCAAGCTGTTCCAGCACCTTCACAGAGGCATCCTGCGCCCGGTCACTTTCTGCTTGGTTATAGAGCAGCAGGCCGCCCGCCGCACATAGCAGGAACAGCCCGGCAAAAACGAGCGCTATTCCGAGCTTTCGTTTGCCCCGCATCAGCCGCGCTCCTTTCTGCCTCGCAGAAGGACGAACAGTCCCGCAAGCAGGAGCGCAGCGCCGAGGATCGCCAGCACAGGAATGGGCCAGTTGAGCTGCCCGGTCTGCGGGAGAAAGGGCTCGGTCGGCTCGGGCGGTTTACTCGTTGCGGTCGGTTCCGTCGGTTCTGTCGGGTTCGTCGGCTCGGTCGGCTGCGGAGGCAGGGGCTTCGGGCTCGCGTCCACGTCATAGATCAGTTCGCCGTTCTCTTGCATCGGAATGGTAACAAAAAACGGTTGGATGCTCGTAAAGCCGGGAGCGTTTTCCGTCTGCTCAACGAGGTACAGCCCCAGCGTCAGCTCTCCGAAGAAAACGACACCGTCGCCGCCGATGCGCTTGGCCGTTCCGGTCAGCCCGGCGGCTTTCACCTGCTTCAGCACCTCGGCAGGAAGATCGGGGCTTTCTATCTTGTCGAAGGTAAAGTCGATCGCTTCCAAGCCCGGCACGGGAACGTACCGATAGCCGTTTTCGTCCTGCAGCGTCGCAACCTGATAGAGCGTCAGTTCGCCGCCGCCGACTTCTCTGCCCTCATAGCGGA
The DNA here is from genome assembly GCA_017405865.1 of Oscillospiraceae bacterium. Taxonomy (GTDB): domain Bacteria; phylum Bacillota; class Clostridia; order Oscillospirales; family Oscillospiraceae; genus JAZOXB01. The sequence goes on from JAFQZN010000008.1 coordinate 75,363, forward strand.
CAGTCAGGCGGATGGAGCCGGTGCGCGTGAAATCCGGCGTCTCCGCCGCCGTAGCGGGCAGGAGCAGAAGGCACAGCAGCGCCGTCAGCAGGAGCAGGCAAAGCAGTTTGTTATGTTTCATGGTTGACTCCTTTCGGAGGATCGGAGGATTCCGCCGGGATCTCGGGCTTACGTTTTTTCCGGCTGTCTGACAGCAGAAGCGCGGTAAAGGTCAGCAGCAGTGCGGGCACTGCCATGACAGCTGCGACGATCAAGGGGTCGACCTTCAACGCGTCGCCGCTGACGCGGACGATTTCTGCCTCCGCGTCGTTTTCCACGCGATGTCCTCGCACTAAAAGCCGGTGAGAGTTGATGCCGTAGGGCGTACACGTGGTCAGCGTACACAGATCCTCGCCCGGCTCGATGCGCAGCAGATCCAGCTCGTAGGGCAGGACGATATTGATGCGATCGACCTCGTACGTCAGCACCCGGTCAAGAGTGTAGAGCCGAAAACGGTCGCCCACGGTCAGCTCCGACAGGTCGGTGAACAGACGCGCAGACGGAAGACCCGTGTGCCCGGAGAGCAGGCAGTGGGAGCTTTCCCCGCCGACGGGAAGAGAGCTTCCCTCTATATGACCGATGCCGGTTTGCAGCACCGATTCGGAGGTTCCGTGATAAATCGGCAGCCGGCAGTTGATTTTTTGGATCTCAACATAGCCCATCATACCGTCGCCGAGAGCGTTGAGCGTTTCGTTGTAGCGCGCCAGCAGCTGTTCATCCGGCGTCCACCGGATGCCGCTGACGGCAAGCTCGCGGTTATACGCATCCGCAGCTTCCAGCAGCCGCGCCAGCTCATCCTCTCCCGTGTTTTCCAGCGCCTGCTCGTAGACGGCGATCGCCTGCGAGGAGCGGCGCTTGTTCCAACGGTCGCTGATTGTTGGGTACAGCAATAGGGACAACCCGAAAAGAAGCACGAGAACCAATATTACGGTTGTCAGCCAGCTCTTTTTCTTCATTTTGGGCTCTCCTTATCGCTGCTCCTCCCCAAGGGCGGCTCACGCCGCCCTGAGGAGGAAAAGTTTACCGATATGCAGCAGTTCCCTGCCGCATGGCAAGATAGGCAGTTATGCCTGCTCCTGCATCCTTCTGCGGACGATCAGGACAATGACCGCGCCTGCGACCAGCAGACCGCCGAGGACATAGAAGATCGTGGTGCCGATGCCGCCGGTGGCGGGCAGCTCAGAACCGGTGTTGTTCAGGACGCCGATCTCCGATGCAGCGTTGCCGTCCTGCGTGAGAGCCTTGGTTGCAGTGCTTGCTTCTGCGCCATTCGCGGTATCGCCCTGCGTGGTGATGGAAGTCGTGTTGACCGTGATGTCGCTGGAGAGCTTGTTGTAACCGGCCGGAGCGGCAGTTTCCTTGAGCGTGAAGGCTTCGCCGTCAACGCCCTGAATGGTGATGCGGCCGCTTGCGGGAGTCACAAGGTCGTCGGTCGTCGTAACACCGGCGTCGGCAATTTCGGCAGCCGTCGCAAGACGGTAGGTGCCGCTGCCGAGATCCACGAACTGCAGAGCAGACGCCGAGCCGCTCTTGTAGAGGGAGAAGTGCGCGTCTGCCAGCGGGGTCTTCGGGGTCATCATCCAGTAGTTGTCGCTGGTTGCGGCAGGATCAGTGTTCTGAACGTAGCCGGCTGCTGCAGCCGCATCGGCGTCGGCATAGGTCGCCTCAGCAGCGTAAACAGTCTCACCTTCGGTGTACTTGAAGATCGGGAAGGTCCAGACGTAGGTACGGGTCCAGTCATGCGTGGATTCCTGATCTGCGCCGTAGGTGACCCACGTCTCGTTGTCGTTGCCGTTCGTCACAGCGGCGGTAGCGGGAACGTCGAGCACAGCGGTGTTAAGGACTTCCGCGGTATACTCCACGACGATGGTGGTGTCGGCTGCAAGCGCCTCGGTGTAAGCATTGTTAAACACGACGGTGAAGCTCTGATCGCTGTTTCTCGTCAGAGTGTAATTTGCTGCGTCAAGGGCGGTGCCGCCGACCTTGACGGTAATGTCAGCGGCCGGGCAGAGCTTCAGACCGTTGTAGAGGCGGTCTTCGAGGGTGACACTAGACTGATGCGCGCCGATCACGACCGTGGTCTTGTAGCTGACAGTCTCACCGATTTCCGCGTCGTTCTTGTCGCCGTAAGTGGTGAGCGTGTCATCATAGACCTGCTTGGTCACGGAAGAAGTGGTGTTCTTCTCACGGATGGTTGCGGTAGGCTCGGTGGTGTCCAGAGAGCACAGGGAGCCCATGGAGGTGGAAACGAAGTAGTAGCCGGGAACGTCGGGGCTCACGTCGATCGTTGCAGTGCCGCTTGCAGCGGTATCGCTGCCGGCAGCGGTGTAGGGGTTCGGGGTGGGCGTCGCAGCCGCAGCGGCAGCAGCCGCGCGGTCGAGCTCCGCGTTGATGGCAGCAGCCAGCGCGGCAGCCTTGGTTGCGTCGTAGCCGCTGGTTTCGGTCGGCTCAACGACGAAGGTGGTCGGGTCGGTGCTGGTCGGCGTGAACTTCAGGCCGTAGGTTGCGTTGGTGTAAACGCCGTCGGCGTCCGCGGTCAGACCGTTCGTGAGGAAGGCAAACCACGGATTGGTGTTGCTGATGGTGTAGGAATATGCGGTGTGGAGCTGCGTGGGGTCTGCTGCGGGAGCGCCGGGGTCGGTGCCGGGAGTTGCGTTCGTGCCCTGATAGGTCACGTCAAAGATTTTGTAGGCGGTGTAGGTTTCACCGTCTACTGCGTTGTCGATGGTGATGCTGTAGGTATTCACGGCGAACGCCGTTGCTGCCAGAGCAAACACCAGGACCAGCGCGATGAGAGTTGCCAGTGCTTTTTTCATTGCTTTTTCCTCCTAAAAATTTAATTTTTTTGTTTTTCGGGTGAAATGTATATGATCGCATCCTGCAGCGGTATTGTATGCTGCAGGATGCGTTATTTCCTATGAGATCGTGCCGAATGCGGCAAGCGGCCAGACGCGGATCAGGATCTTGCCGACGATCTGCTCATCGGTGACGCAGCCAACCATGGAGCTGCGCGAGTCGATTGAGGTGGATCGGTGGTCGCCCATCACGAAGTACTGCCCTGCCGGTACCTGATACGGAAGCTCCAGATCGCAGGTGCCGAAGCTCTTTTCCGAGACGTACGGCTCTTCCAGCGGCGTGCCGTTGACGTAGACCGTGCCATCCTCCGTCAGGTTGACCCAGTCGCCCGGGCCGCAGATGACGCGCTTGATCAGCAGCTTGTTGTTATAATAAAACGCGATCAGATCGCCCTTGGAAAAGTCTTTGACCTTCAGCGCAACGACGATCTCTCCGTCCTCCAGCGTCGGCTTCATCGACGAGCCGTAGATCCGCATTACCGGAAAAAGCAGCGTGGCGACGAGAACGGAAATCGCGGCCACCGTCGCCAGCACGAAAACCGTGCTTCGCAGAATGCTTCGGAACCGCTTTTTCTGTTCCTCCCGCGCCAGCGCACCTTCCAGCTGTGGCGTCGTCGGCAGCGCTTGCTCTCGCTTCATACGTTTGTGCTTCATTTGTCAGATCCTTCCTGCCGTCGTTTCTCATTGAGCCGCGACGGAAGCGGTTTCCCTTCGGCAACGGTGCGCGCGACATAGCGCTTCGCCGCTGACAAATACAGGTCCGCAGCCTCCTGCGCTTTTTCAAAAACATCAGTGATCGCGAGCGACGCTTCGGCGATCGAGCCGCACTGCGCCAGCCGGAGATCACGCTGTAATAATTTTTCATTTGCAGCATCGAGCGCAGCCTGCAGACGGTCAATTTCCCTGCTTTGATCCACCAATAATTCCAGCAATTGCGCGCGGTTCAGCTTTTTTAATTCCTTATCGGTCATCGTTCTCTGCCTCCGGGAAATCGTTACAGTGCATTGCCGCTCATGGGAAGTACGCACGAAACGATGAATGATCTGTATGTTGTGGTTAATTCTTGAAGCGATAACTATATGTAGAAATTTCGCCAAAATGCACTATTTTAAGAATCTTTTAGATATATTATACATTATCTAAAGAAAATGTCAATGTTAAATGTAATGTTAATATATGTAAAGAAACATGTAGCAGAATTAATTATTATGTATAAATTTACTTTTTCATTGAATATATTCTCGCGTTTCGTCCAATCATTTACGGACAATATGACGTGTAATTTGTTTTTTGCAAGAGCGCTTTTGCCATCTGATCTTCCCATTGCAATCTATTGAAATTCTGATATAATTAAAATATATTTATATTGCATCTTTCATTTTGAGAAAGACGATTCGTCGGCTGCTGGGTCGTATTGACCAAGCGTGATATTTCTCACCTTCTGGACGAGATCTACGGAAAGGAGAACGGCGATGTATACGGAAAATGAAATCCATTCGATTGTCGAAGCCCAGCGGACGTTCTTTCGCTCCGGCAAGACGCTCGACCTCAAGTGGCGCATCGCACAGCTCAAACGACTGAAGGCTGCAGTGATCGCGCATGAAAGTGAATTTGTAGCTGCGCTGCGGGAGGATCTGGGCAGAAGCACGGTGGAAGCCTATCTCTGCGACGTCGGCCCGATCATCGTGGAGATCAACGAAACGCTCCGTGGACTGAAAAAATGGGCGAAGCCGGAACGGCATTTCAGCGGACTGATGTGCTTTCCAAGCACGGTTACGACGGTATATAAGATGCCCTACGGCGTCAGTCTGATCATCTCCCCGTTCAATTTCCCGATGCTTTTGACCCTCGGCATGCTGACGGCGAGCATCGCCGGAGGCAACACGGCCGTTATCAAGACCAGCTCCAAATCTTCGGCAAGCACCGCGTTTCTGAAGCGGTTCATCGCCGAGATATTCCCGCCGGAGTACGTCACGCTGATCGACGGCGGCCACGACGTCGCCGACCTCTGCCTTGCGCAGCGGTTCGACAAGATTTTCTACACAGGCTCCCCTGCCGTCGGCAGACACGTGCTCACGGAGGCGGCGAAGAATCTGACCTCGACCGCGCTGGAGCTAGGCGGCGAGACGGGCAACTGGTGCATCGTCCGTAAGGACGCCGATCTGCACGACGCGGCAAGAAAGATCGCCTTCTTTAAGCTATGCAACGCAGGGCAGATTTGTATCAACGTCAATCAGATCGCCGTCGCCGAAGAGGTCGCAGACGCCTTTTTGAAGGAGCTGAAGGCGGAGTTCACCCGTCAGATCGGTGAAGATCCGACGCATAGCCACGAATACCCGAAGCTGATCACCGACGCGGCGTATGACAAATGCGCACGTCTTGCCGAGGAATACCGCGACCGCATTATTTTCGGCGGCGACGGAGACAGGGAAAACCGGCGCTTTGCACCGACCGTCATTTATCCCGTGGATAAGAAAGAGAGCATCGTGCAGCATGAGCTGTTCTGCCCTCTCCTGCCGGTCGTTCCCTACAATGACAGTGAGATCAACGACCTGCTGGAAACCGTCGCAGACCGTGAGCATCCGCTGGCGCTCTATGTTTTCACAAAGGATATGAAATGGGCAAAGCGCGTGATGCAGACCATGCAATACGGCGGCGGCTGCATCAACGAGGTCTGCATCCATATGATGGTCAAGGGCGTTCCCTTCAACGGCACGGGGCATTCCGGCATGGGCGCCTATCACGGCGAATGGGGCTTCCGCGAGTTTACGCACCCTTCTACCGTCCTGCGCGGCAGGACACGGTTCAATCTGCCGCTGCGCGAACATCCGTACGGCGGCAAATACGAAAAAACAAAAATGTCGCTGCTTAAGAAATTTGAAAAATAAATTATATTCAGCATTTGTTTCGATTTCGTTCACAGTTTCGTCAAAATTGCCGTTTATACTCAAGATGTAAGAACGATAAGCTTTCTTACAAGTGATGCACGATTCATCTTTTCATTTTATCTCTCTTTTTCCCTCTCTCTTTTCAAAAGCGAATTCCCGGTTACCCTAAAAAGTAACCGGGAATTTGCTTTTACAGACTGTCAAAAAGTCCGTAATCGATTAACGTTCGTAATCGAACTCAAAGTCGTAGATGCTGACCGTGTCGCCGTCCTCGATCCCCATTTCCTCCAGCCGGTCAAACAGGCCGCTTTTGCGGAGCTGGCGGTCAAAGTACATTCTCGACTCATAGTCGGCAAAATTAATGTCCATGATGAGCTGCTGCAGCCATTTGCCGGAGACGATCCAAAGATCGTCCATATGCTCGATCGTCAAAGCGTCAGCCACTCCAGCTTCAGCAAGTGGCTTGATGTATTCCGGCTCGTAGACGGTGACGGGCGGCAGCTCCTTGAGCTTCTCCGCGATCTTTTGAACGAGCTGTCTCGTCCCCTGCGTCGTTGCGGCGGAGATCTCATAGAACGGATAACCGCGCCGTTCGACGTATTCGCGCAGGCGTTCCAGATTGTCGCTTCCCTCGGGGATCAGGTCGCACTTGTTAGCGGCGACGATCATCGGGCGGGACGCAAGCTCGGAAGAGTAATTCGCAAGCTCCTCGTTGATCTTTTCAAAGTCCTCGATGGGATCGCGGTCCTCGCTGCCGGATACGTCGACGATGTGCACCAGCAGCCGGCAGCGGTCGATATGCCGCAGGAAGTCGTGCCCGAGACCCGCACCCTCTGCAGCGCCCTCGATGATGCCGGGAATATCCGCCATGACGAAGGAAACGCCGTCGTCGACGTAGATCACGCCGAGATTGGGATACAGGGTCGTAAAATGATAATTGGCGATCTTCGGATGGGCGTTGGAGGTCACGGAAAGCAAGGTCGATTTGCCGACGTTCGGGAAGCCGACCAGTCCGACGTCTGCCAGCAGCTTCAATTCCAGAACGACCTCATGCTCCTCGCCGGGGAGACCTGCCTTTGCGAAGCGCGGCACCTGCCGGGTCGGCGTGGCGAAATGCTTGTTACCCCAGCCGCCTCTGCCGCCCTTGCAGAGGATGAAGTCCTCGCTGTCGGACATGTCCTTGATGATCTCGTTCGTTTCCGCGTCACGGACGACCGTACCGCGCGGGATCTGGATGACGAGATCCTCGCCGCGCTTGCCGCTGCAGCGGGCGCCCTGCCCGTCCTGTCCGTTCGGCGCGACGTATTTGCGCTTGAAACGGAAGTCCATCAGCGTGGAGAGATTATCGTTGACGCGCAGGACGATATTGCCGCCCTTTCCACCGTCGCCGCCGTCAGGCCCTCCTGCCGCGACGTATTTTTCCCGATGAAACGCGACCGCGCCGTTACCGCCGTTTCCCGCCTTGACGAAGATTTTCACTTTATCTACAAACATTCACAATCTCTCCTTCCTCAAAAAAATCCCGAACATAATGATATGTTCGGGATTCCTTATGCATCTTACTGCTCTACCGGGTAGACAGAGCACATTTTGCGATCCTTGCCCATGCGCTCGAACTTGACGTGACCGTCGATCTTTGCAAACAGGGTGTCGTCGCTGCCGATACCGACATTGGTACCCGGATGGATGTGCGTGCCTCTCTGGCGAACCAGAATGTTGCCCGCGAGAACGAACTGGCCGTCCGCGCGCTTCACGCCCAATCTCTTGGACTCGGAATCACGGCCGTTCTTCGTGGAACCGCCGCCCTTCTTATGAGCGAAGAACTGAAAACCGATTTTCAGCATGTGTTACACCTCCATAACTTCGATATAATCAGGATAATCATCCCGCAGGGAGCACATCGTCAGCATAAAGCCGGTCAGCACTGCCTGAACTGCGTCCTCATCGTCGCAAACTGCGGGAAGCGTGAGGGTGATGCGGGGCTCATCTTCAATGACCTTCGTGTTGGCATGGTTGCCGAGCACGTCATTGATCGTACACTCTGCGAATTTCACCGCGGAAGAAACGGCCGCGCAAACGATGTCGCTGCCATCTTCGGCGTATCCGCTGTGCCCCGATACGGCAAAACCGTTGATTCTGCCGTCACGATTGAAAATTTCTACTTTCGTCATAATGCAAATTAACCGACGATCTTCTCAATCTGCACCTTTGTGTACGGCTGTCTGTGACCGCGGATGGACTTGGAGTCCTTCTTCGGACGGTACTTGAAGACAACGATCTTCTTGGACTTGCCTTCCTTCAGCACCTTTGCTTCGACAGAAGCGCCTGCGACCACGGGAGCGCCGAACTTGGAGTTCTCGCCGTCCACGATAGCCAGGACCTGATCGAAGGTTACGGTAGTGTCTGCCTCAACGCCGAGCTTTTCGACGAAAATGACGTCGCCTTCCTTGACGTTATACTGCTTACCACCGGTAACGATAACTGCCTGCATGCTTTGCACCTACCTTTTCTGTAGTCTCGCTCTGGAGGTGTGAGGGCTGCCCTCAACTTCGACCTCTTCAATGCGGCTTGTCTATTCTAACACCCGGATTTGCAAATGTCAAATAGTATTTGACACTTTTTTTAATATTTGCTATACTTTTTTTGTAATTTTTACGGAAATCGGTGATACGATGAAAAAAACGCTTGCCCTTTCTCTGCTGATCTCGGTGCTTCTGTGCGGGTGTGCGGTAAATGCGCCGGTCGAGCGGGAAATCTTTGCGATGGATACCGTGATGATGCTCCGCGTCTGGGGGAATGAATCTGACGCTGCCGCAGCGGTCGCGGAGATCAACCGTCTGGATGCCCTGCTCTCCGTAACGAACGAAAACAGCGAGATTTTCGCGCTGAACCGTGACGGAGAAGCGGAATTAAGTATGGAAACTTACGACCTCCTTGTAAAAGCGGTCGCAGTCAGCAGACGCACGGAGGGGGCCTTCGATCCGACCGTCTATCCGCTCGTGGAGGCGTGGGGCTTTACGCACGATGCACAGGCAGTTCCCGCGCAGGACGAAATCAACGAGGCGCTTGCGCTGGTCGGCTATGAACAGCTCGAAAATCATTTGGACGTTACCTGTCTTTCCATAGACGGCATGCTTGACTTCGGCGGTATCGCAAAGGGCTATACTGCCCGGAAGGTCGTTGACCTGTTGCAAGAGCGCGGCGTCGATACTGCCTTTCTCAACCTCGGCGGCAACGTGCAGACCCTGGGCAGCAAGCCGGACGGCGAAGCGTGGACCGTCGGGATCGCAGATCCTGAAAATCCCTCGCAGGCGATCGGCTGCCTTCGTTTTACAGGCTCTCTTGCGCTCGTGACCTCCGGCGGCTATCAGAGATACTTTGAAGAAAACGGTGTACGCTACCACCACATTCTTGACCCGAAAACGGGCTATCCTGCGCAGAGCGGGCTTGCCTCCGTGACCGTGCTTGCGAAGGACGGTGCGCTGGCGGACGGACTATCCACTGCACTTTTCGTAATGGGAATGGAAGAAGCGTCCGCACTCTGGCGCGCAAGCGACGATTTTGAAGTAGTATTCATTACGCAGGACGGCATTATCTTCGCGACCGAGGGTGCAGCTTCCCTGCTGACGGACTGCGAGTTTACGGTGATCAAACGATGAAGACACGGACTTGGATTTTGCTCTTTTCTGCACTTGCGGCAGTGTGCCTGCTCTGCACCTTTCTTATCCTTAACGATGCTTCGACCGGCGGGACGGCAACGGTGCGATCAGACGGCGTAACGGTTATGACCCTCGACCTCTCCAAGGACGGCGAATACCGGATCGCGTCGGACTACGGCATGAATACGCTCCGTGTCGAGAACGGCAAGGTATCGGTCATTTCCGCCGACTGCCCCTCGCAGGACTGCGTGCATCACGCGCCCGCCTCTTCCGGCGCGCCGATCGTCTGCCTGCCAAACCGGCTGGTCATTACATTTTCAACAGCGCAGGAATACGACGCGATTATAGGATAAAGTCAGGAGGCAAACAATGCCTCCTGACCTTTAATAGGTACGGATATTACTCGTAATCTCATTGAACGCCTGCGCAGCCTGACGGCTGCTTTCCGGCTGCTTGGAAAGATCGGACAGCGATACCATGCCGACGACGCGACTGTTGTCCTGCACCGGCAGCCTGCGGATCTTCTCCCTCGCCATCAGCGCGGACGCCTCGTCGACACTCTGCTGCGAGCCGACGGAAAAGACCCTGCGGGTCATAATGTCCGACACCTTCACGGTGAGCGGATCCTCCTCCGCAGCAACGCACCGCAGCACGATATCCCGATCTGTTACCATCCCGCGCAGCTTTCCCTCCTTCGTACACACCGGCAGCGCTCCGATGTTATAATGCGAGAGCAGTCTTGCCGCGACTGCGGCGTTTTCGTCCGGCGAAACGCTGATAATCCGCCTGCTCATAACTTCTTGAACCTTCATAACTACCTCCTAAAATTTTCGCCTCTGCCGAACAAAGCCGGCAGAGGCGTTTGTCATTTGGAAGTATGGGAAAGTATTGGGTTTTCTATACCGTTACTTGTGAAAACTTGCGTCGATTGCAGCCGCAGCCTTTCTTCCCGCGCCCATGGCAAGGATGACGGTCGCAGCGCCGGTCACGGCGTCTCCACCGGCATAGACACCCTCGCGTGTCGTCAAATTGTCCTCGTTGACGATCAGGCAGCCTTTCTTATTTGTTTCCAGACCGGGCGTCGTCGAACGGATCAGCGGATTGGGAGAGGTGCCGAGCGCCATAATGACGGTGTCGACCGACAGCTCAAACTCGCTGCCCGGGATTGCAATGGGACTGCGTCTGCCGGAGGCGTCAGGCTCGCCCAGCTCCATGCGGACGCACTGCATTGAGCCGACGCGGCCTGCGCCGTCTTCCAGAATCCTGACTGGATTGGTGAGCGTGAGGAATTCGATCCCCTCCTCCTTCGCGTGGAGCTGTTCTTCCAGCCGGGCGGGCATTTCCTTCTCGCTGCGGCGGTAGACGATATAGACGTGCTCCGCGCCGAGACGCTTCGCGCAGCGGGCGGCGTCCATTGCCACGTTGCCGCCGCCGACCACGGCGACTGCGTTGGAGACAATGATGGGCGTATCGCTGCCGCGATTGTACGCCTTCATCAGATTGATCCTTGTCAGATATTCGTTCGCGGACAGAACGCCCTTGAACGCCTCGCCCTCAATGTGCATGAACATAGGCAGGCCTGCACCCGAGCCGACGAAAACTGCACGGAAGCCCAGCTCAAACAGCTCGTCAATCGACAGCACCTTACCGATGACCATGTTTGTCATGACTTGTACGCCCATGGCCTTCAGCTTTTCGATCTCGTTTGCAACGAGCGTCTTCGGCAGACGGAATTCGGGAATGCCGTAGACCAGCACACCGCCTGCGGTATGTAAAGCCTCAAAGATACTGACCTCATAGCCCTTTTTTGCAAGCTCGCTTGCGCAGGTCAGACCGGACGGCCCGGAGCCGACCACGGCGACCTTAATGCCGTTCGATTCCGGCTTTTCTGGCATTTTGTTGACGTTCTCGCGGTACCAGTCCGCAACGAAGCGCTCCAAACGGCCGATCGCGACCGGTTCGCCCTTTGCGCCGCGAACGCACTTGCTTTCGCACTGCCGCTCCTGCGGGCAGACTCTGCCGGACAGCGCGGGCAGCGCGTTGGTCGAGGTGATGATCTCATAAGCCGCAAGGAAATCTCCTTCCGCGACCTTGGCGATAAATTCGGGAATACGGATGCTCACAGGGCAGGCGGTTACGCACTGCGGGTTTTTGCAATGCAGGCAGCGCTGCGCTTCGTTGACCGCCATTTCCGCTGTGTACCCTAACGTAACCTCCTTGAAATTACGGTTGCGGACGTTCGGCGCCTGCTCCGGCATGGGAGTTTTGTTCATCTGCATATTCGGCATGGTGGTTCCTCCCTTCATCGGATCAGTGCTTTGCCGAGCGATTCGATTCGGCACATATGTTCTCTTTCATCCTGGGCTTCCTGATCGCGGTAGGCGCTGTTACGGTTCATCAGCTCCGCAAAATCGACCTTGTGCCCGTCGAAATCCGGCCCCTCGACGCAGGCAAAGTGTACCGCGCCGTCGACCGTGACGCGGCAGCCGCCGCACATGCCCGTCCCGTCAATCATGATCGGATTGAGCGAGACGACCGTCTTTATTCCGAAGGGCTTTGTCGTTTTGGCGACGAATCGCATCATTGGGATCGGGCCGATGGCAAGCACCTCGTCATAGTGGTTTCCCGCGTCCAGAAGCTGCTGCAGCTTGGCCGTGACAAAGCCTTGCTCGCCGTAGGTGCCGTCGTCCGTCATCACGTACAGGTGATCGCTGCAGGCGAGGAACTCGTCCTCTAGAATCACGATGTCCCTACTGCGGAAGCCGACGATAACGTCGACCTCGCAGCCCGCATCTTTGAAAGCCTGCGCAGAGGGCAGCGCGATGGCGCAGCCGACGCCGCCGCCGATGACGCAAACCCGCTTGAGCCCCGCCGTTTCCGTCGGTCTTCCGAGCGGACCGACAAAATCGAGGATCGAATCACCCTCGTTCAGCTCGCCGAGCAGCTTGGTCGTCAGACCGACCTTTTGGAAAATCACGGTGACTGTCCCCTTCTCGCGGTCGTAGCCCGCAATCGTCAGCGGAACGCGTTCGCCGTATTCATCCACCCGGAAGATGATAAACTGGCCTGCTTTTGCCTTCTTTGCAACAAAAGGCGCTTCGATCTCCATTAACGTGATAGCGGAGTTGAGCTCTTTCTTTCTAACGATCTTGAACATAAGCATCCACCTTTCCAAGTGATATTCTGAATGGATTATAACACAGTTTCGGGTAAACTCAATCTGTTTTCCATTTTATAACAGCGTTTTTACGGTGATCGGTTCTTTTCCGATCTTATTCCATGAAAAAACTTCGATCAGTTCGGCAGCTTTGACAGGAACAGGCTTCGCAATCAGCCCTGCGAGGCAGGCAAGATAGCCGATCAGCGTCTCCGGCTGGAAGCGTCCGCGCAGATGCGACATATCCAGACTTTTTTCACGCTTGCTCAAGCGTTTGCCGTCCGGCGCAACCAGAAGAGGCACGTGATAAAACTGCGGCACGGGCAAGCCAAGCGTCTCATACAGCCAGATTTGGCGCGGCGTGGAGTCCATAAGATCACAGCCGCGCACAACCTCCGTCAAGCCGCCGTCGGCGTCGTCGCAGACCACGGCAAGCTGGTAGGCGTATACGCCGTCTGAGCGGCGAACGATGAAGTCTCCGCATTCTTCCGCGAGGTTTTCACGCTGTAATCCGAAGACGCCGTCCGTGAACGTGATGGTACGATCCGGTACGCGGACACGCCACGCGGGATTTCTCGTTTTTGTCTTGCGCTCCTCCTCGCTGAGATCACGGCAGGTGCCTGCGTAGATCAGCTTTCCGTCCGACATATGAGGCGCCGAAGCGACGTGCAGCTCGCTGCGGCTGCAGTAGCACGGATAGGTCGGAAGGCGATCGAACGCCTCTGCGTAGCGTTCGCTGCGCGTACTCTGCAGCGGCATTTCTTCATCCCACCACAGGCCGAGCCACGAAAGATCGTCGCGCAGCGCGTCGATATATTCCTGCTTGCTGCGGTCGGGGTCGAGATCCTCAATCCGCAGCAGCATTTTTCCACCCTTTGCGCGGACGGAAAGCCACGCAAGAAGCGCGGTAAAAAGATTGCCCAAATGCATTCGTCCCGACGGGCTGGGCGCAAAACGTCCGATCGTCATGGCAGTCTCACCGCATTTCGCAGGGGCTTACCAGCCAGATAGTTTTGTAAATTCTCACGGCAGATTGCCCAGATGCTCTCTTCTGTCTCCGGCAGGTGACCGAAGCTCACGCCGGCAATGTGCGGCGTCAGAATCACGTTCGGCATTGTCCAAAGCGGATGCTCCGGCGGCAGTGGCTCCGGCTCGGTCACGTCCAGACCGACGCCGAAAAATTTCCCCTCATTTAAGAGATTCGTTAGACAGTTCAGGTCAATCAGGCTGCCTCTGCCGACGTTGATCAGAACAGAATCGTTTTTGCACAGAGTGAGACGAGTCTCGTCAAAAAACTGCTCTGTTTCCGCATTGGAAGGAAGCGCGCAGAGAATGAAGTCCGCCTCGGGTAGAAAGGCGTCGGCGCAGAATAAGGTTGTGAGCGCCTCGAAGTACGTTCTCGGCTGCCGCGCCGCACGGCATACGCCGACTGTATGGACGCCGAGCGCCTTCAGTCGCTTGGCGATCTCCGTGCCGATATTTCCGCAGCCGAAGATCAGAGCGGTACTGCCCGCGATCCGTTTTTCGCGGCCGAGATCCTGCCACGTTCCTGCTTTTTGATATGCAGACAGTCTGCGGCAGAGAGAAAACAGCATGGCAAGGGCGTGCTCGGCGATCGTCTCCCCAAAGGCGCCGGTCGCGGTGGTCAGCAGAACGCCCTTCGGAAAGCCGCCGCGCAGATAGCGGTCGGCACCCGCCCAGGTCATCTGCACCCATTTCAGCTTTTTTGCGGCAGACAGCTCGAAAAGGCTCGGTTCGCCGATCACGACCTCCGCATCCGCGATCTCGCGCATCCGCAGTGCCGCGTCAGCGTCCTGCGGCAGGGCGAGGACTTCAAATTCGTCCGTCAGGTGCGGCACGTTCGTTCCGCAATCAGACAGAATCAGCAGTTTTCGCATAGGGAACCTCCGGAAGTCAGCGGGCGACAGAAAAGTCGTCCCACGATACAGCCTCGTTGTACGGATTGAAATGCGCGTTGATCAGATCAATATAGTCTTGATCCAGATCGACACAGACGTAAATATCATTGAAATAGAAGGGCATGACGGTGGAATACATCGACTCCGTCCCGCAGACGGCGGCGGATTCCGCCAGCCAGTAAAGCTCAGTCAGGGACAGGTCGGTCGTGCAGTTTTTTGCGATCTTGTAAAGCGCCGCCGGGAGCTTTATGAGGTTGCGCGGCCGCGCCCACTGGTCGATCGCCGCTTTGATAAACTCACGCTGGACGGCAACTCTGCCGATGTCGGCATTTTCGTAGCCGGAACGGAACCGGACGAGTCCCATCGCCTGTTCTCCGTCCAGCTCCTGCAGACCTGCGTCGAGCGCGATATGAAGCGCCTGCGCCGGATCGTCGTAGTACATGTCGAGCGGGACGTCAAATTCCACGCCGCCGAACAGATCGACAAGTTCAACAAAAACGTTCAGATCGACGAGAATATAGCCGTCCGGCCGGAAGCCGATGCAATCGGCAGTATAATCCATCAGCGATTGCATCCCCTTTTCTCCGCAGCCGTTGGCAGCGTAAGCGGCGTTGATTTTATGCGGCGTATAGGAGGAATTAACCTTCGTATCGCGAGGAATACTCATAACGTTCAGAGAACGGTTTGCGCGGTCGACCTGCAGCAATAAGATCGTATCCGTGCTGTTGCTTTCGGCGTCCTCACCGACCAGAAGCACCGTGCAGCAGTCTTCCTTTCTTCCCGCAGAACGGTAGGCCGGCGCATGAGAGAAAAAGTGAAACGCTGCGCCGGCAAGAATCAGCGCAAGCAGGAAAAACAGCAGTGTTTTCAGAAGGAATCTCAAAAGGCCGTGCTTCTTTTTGCGCGGCTTGACGGGAGGCTCATTGTATTGTGCCGCTGCTCGCTCCGGGAATACGAATTGTTCCTGCTCGGAAATATCGTCGACGTCTTCATAGGGATCAGCTTCCGAAGGAAACATTTCCTCATACGCTTCTCCGTTATAATCCGCCGACTGCGAATCGTCCCTCGGCGGAATCGGGCGCGGGATCCATTCTTGATTCGGTTTATAGCGCATACGCTCACCTCTTAACCGTATTTTACAACAGATTGTTCGTCTTGTAAATAATGAAAACTGACGTCGCAGATTGCAAAAGAAATTTGTGCATTTTTTCGGAAGATTGCTGTTGACAATTCCATTCTGTGGCGGTATACTTGTCAAAGGACACAAGATGTTGTGGTTGCCGTTCGACCTTTCCACAAAATAATCCAATCCTATTTTCTCGATTTTCGGAGGCATATATGCGTATCGGAGGCCTTCAAAAGCTGACATTACTCGACTTTCCGGGACATGTTGCCTGCACGGTCTTCCTGCAGGGCTGCAACTTCCGTTGCCCCTTCTGCCACAATTCCTCGCTGGTTCTTGGGACGGAGGCAATCTCCGAAGACGAGGTTTTCCGCTTTCTGAACACGCGGCAGGGTCTTCTGGACGGCGTCGCGATCACCGGCGGCGAGCCGCTTCTTTCGGCAGATCTGCCGGACTTCCTTCGGAAGGTCAAGGCTCTCGGCTATCAGACTAAAGTTGATACCAACGGCAGCTTTCCTGAGAAGCTGCGCAGCCTGATTGACGAAGGGCTGGTCGATTACGTCGCGATGGACGTCAAAAACAGCCCGGAAAAGTACGCCGAGACGGCCGGCGCCGAGAGCGTACTGGATGCAGTCCGGCAGAGCGTTGATATTTTAATGAAAGGCGCAGTCCCCTGCGAGTTCCGCACCACGGTGGTCGACGAGCTGCACGAGCCGTCCGATTTTGAAGCGATCGGCAGATGGCTTTCCGGCGCGCAGCGCTATTTTCTGCAG
This sequence comes from Oscillospiraceae bacterium, assembly GCA_017405865.1. Taxonomy (GTDB): domain Bacteria; phylum Bacillota; class Clostridia; order Oscillospirales; family Oscillospiraceae; genus JAZOXB01. The sequence goes on from JAFQZN010000008.1 coordinate 91,776, forward strand.
GGCTTCGTTGATTCCGGCGATATTCTGCGCCCCGGCCTGCACGCGGCAAGCAAGGAAAAAATGAAGCAATGTCTGGAAGCAGTCATTCCCTATCTTCCCACGTCACAAATCAGAGGTTTATAATATTCAAGAATAGAGGAGAGTTATTATGTATCAAGTAGTAAAGCGCAATGACAAGGTCGTGGATTTCGACCTGTCGAAGATCTGTGTAGCCATTCAGAAGGCGTTTGACGCCCTCGGCAAGGACTACAACAAGGACACCATCGACTTCCTCGCGCTCAAGGTAACGGCTGACTTTGAGCCGAAGATCAGAGATGGCAAGATCGCCGTGGAGGACGTGCAGGACAGCGTCGAGACCGTTTTGAGCCGCGCAGGCTACGACGACGTTGCAAAGGCGTATATCCTCTACCGCCGTCAGAGAGAAAAGATCCGCAACATGAAGTCCACCATTCTCGACTACAAGGAGCTTGTGGACAGCTACGTCAAGGCGCAGGACTGGCGCGTGAAGGAGAACTCCACCGTCACCTACTCCGTCGGCGGCCTGATCCTCTCGAACTCCGGCGCGATCACCGCAAACTACTGGCTCAGCGAAATCTACGACGATGAGATCGCAAACGCGCACAAGAACTGTGACCTGCACATCCACGATATGTCCATGCTGACCGGCTACTGCGCAGGCTGGTCCCTGCGTCAGCTCATCCAGGAAGGCCTCGGCGGCGTTCCCGGCAAGATCACCTCCGCTCCGGCGAAGCATCTTTCCTCTCTGTGCAACCAGATGGTCAATTTCCTCGGCATCATGCAGAACGAATGGGCAGGCGCGCAGGCGTTCTCGTCCTTCGACACCTATCTTGCTCCGTTCGTCAAGGTCGACAACCTGAACTACGACCAAGTGAAAAAGTGCGTCGAGTCCTTCATCTACGGCGTCAACACTCCGTCCAGATGGGGTACGCAGGCGCCCTTCTCCAACGTTACGCTCGACTGGACCGTTCCGGATGACATGGCGGAGCTGCCCGCGATCGTCGGCGGCAAGGAGATGCCCTTCAAGTACAAGGACTGCAAGGCGGAGATGGACATGGTCAACCGCGCCTTCATTGAGATCATGATCGAAGGCGACGCAAACGGCCGCGGCTTCCAGTATCCGATCCCCACCTATTCCATCACGAAGGAATTTGACTGGTCCGAGACGGAGAACAACAAGCTCCTGTTCGAGATGACAGCAAAGTACGGCACTCCTTATTTCTCCAACTACGTCAACAGCGATATGCAGCCGAGCGACGTGCGCTCCATGTGCTGCCGTCTGCGTCTTGACCTGCGCGAGCTGCGCAAGAAATCCGGCGGCTTCTTTGGCAGCGGCGAATCCACCGGCTCGGTCGGCGTCGTCACGATCAACATGCCGAAGATCGCGTACCTTTCCAAGACGCCGGAGGAATTCTATAAGCGTCTGGATCACCTGATGGACATTGCCGCCCGTTCCCTGAAGATCAAGCGCACCGTCATTACCCGCCTGATGGAAGAGGGTCTGTACCCCTACACCAAGCGCTATCTCGGCACCTTTGAAAACCACTTCTCCACCCTCGGCCTGATCGGCATGAATGAGGTCGGCCTGAATGCAAAGTGGCTGCGCAAGGACATGACGCACAAGGAAACGCAGGAGTTTACGAAGGAAGTTCTGAACCACATGCGCGAGCGCCTGTCCGACTATCAGGAGCAGTACGGCGACCTGTACAACCTCGAGGCGACCCCTGCCGAGTCCACGACCTACCGTCTTGCAAAGCATGACAAGAAGGACTTCCCCGACATCATCACCGCCAACGAGAACGGCACCCCGTACTACACCAACTCCTCTCACCTGCCCGTCGGCTACACGGAGGACATCTTCTCCGCACTGGACGTGCAGGACGAGCTGCAGACGCTTTACACCTCCGGCACCGTCTTCCACGCCTTCCTCGGCGAGAAGCTGCCCGACTGGCGCTCTGCCGCAGCGCTGGTGCGAAAGATCGCGGAGAATTACCGCCTGCCGTACTACACCCTTTCCCCGACCTACTCCGTCTGCCGCGAGCACGGCTATATCACCGGCGAGCAGTACACCTGCCCGATCTGCGGCAAGCCGACCGAGGTCTACAGCCGTATCACCGGCTACTACCGCCCCGTGCAGAACTTCAACGACGGCAAGGCGCAGGAATTCAAGGATCGTCTGGAATATAACGTTGCAAGCTCCATGAAAAACCGTTTCGGTACGCCGGAAGCTCCCGCGCAGAGCGAAACGGAAGCACCTGCCGCTGCAGAAAGCTGCGGCGATGGCAGATTGGTTCTCTTCACCACGAGCACCTGCCCGAAGTGCGTCATGGCAAAGAAGTTCCTCGCCGACGCAGGCATTGCTTACGAGACGGTCGTCGTTGACGAAACGCCCGAGGCAGCGAGAAAGTACGGTGTGCGTCAGGCGCCCACCCTGCTGATCCTTGACGGCGACAAGGAAATCGAGCGCGTGGAGAATCCCTCCAACATCCGCGCCTTTGCGGACGCACACAAGGCGTAAGAGGGCTTTGTATGTATGATATTATCATCGTCGGCGCAGGTCCTGCGGGTCTGACCGCAGCGATCTACGCGCGGCGCGCCGGAAAGAGCGTCCTCGTACTGGAAAAGGACACCTTCGGCGGGCAGGTCACCTTCTCCCCGAAGCTGGAAAACTATCCGGGATTTCAGGAGATCAGCGGCAACGAGCTGGCGCAGAAAATGCTTGAGCAGGCGCTCGCGCTCGGCGCGGACGTCGATATGGATAACGTGACAGACGTTATTGGCGGCAATGTGAAAACCGTTATCGGCGAAAATGCGACGTACGAGGCGAAGGCCGTCATCATTGCAGCGGGCGCACGGCACCGCAGACTGGGTCTTCCCCGTGAAGAGGAACTAATCGGAAACGGCATCTCCTTCTGCGCGGTCTGCGACGGCGCGTTCTACAAGGGGCAGCACGTCGCCGTGATCGGCGGCGGCAATACCGCCCTGCAGGAGATCCTGCTCCTGTCCGAGGTCTGCAGCAAGGTCACGGTCGTGCAGAATCTCGCCTTCCTGACCGGCGAGCAGAAGATGATCGACGCGGTGCAGTCCAGAGAAAACGTTGACGTGATCTATTCCACCGTCGTCACCGCCTACGAGGGCGAAAGCAGCCTGACCGCGCTCCGTCTGATCAACACCGAGACGAACGAGGAAAGCCGCCTGGAAGTGGACGGCGCCTTCCTCGCCATCGGCACGGTGCCGGAAAACGGCGCGTATCAGAAGGTCGCAAAGATCAACGAGCAAGGCTATATCGAAGCGGACGAGCGCTGCATGACGAATACGCCCGGCGTCTTCGTCGCAGGCGACTGCCGGACGAAGACCTACCGTCAGGTCGCCACGGCGATTGCAGACGGCGCAGCCGCCGCGCTCAACGCCTGCCGCTATCTCGATGCATGATTAAAAACGGACTTCTCATAATAAGAGAAGTCCGTTTTTGTCGGTGTCGTATTACTCTGCGGAAGATTCCTCGGTTTTCTCTTCTCGCAGCTCTGCACCGTAGCGGCAGATGACCGAGGTGACGATCATCATCACGCCCAAGCCGAGAGAAGTAAAACGGTCAAGCGTAAGCTCGTTCATCTCCGGATGTGCCGCAGTTACAGCAGCAATACCGATGGAGCAGACGATCGCCGTGCAGATCGGAATCACGATGGCAAGGATGCCCAAACGCTTCAGCTCCTTCGCGCCGCGCGTCGTAAAGGGCGTTCCGTCAGCCAGCTCGTTACGAAAATAAATCTCTGCGAATTTGGAGAGAACGGCCTCCGAAGCGCACAGCACCATACCGACGCCTATCTCGGTATAGAGCGCAGCTGTACTCAAGCCGGCTTTATTCTCGATGATGCTGCGGATGGTAACGCCGCCGACCTTGAAGCTCTCAAATCCGGCAATCAGACTGATCAGACCGACAATGCAGATGCAGAAGCAGACGATGCAGAGAATAAAAATAATCTTGCTGAAGATTCTTCCGATCTTTGCCAGCACCTGAATGGTCTTTAACGATTTCATATGCAGCTCCTCCTGTAAAGTAACTTTGCACTTTGCATTATAATGAATCCGTCGTTTCTTGTCAAGTCAAATCACCTTTCGTGTGATTCCGCTCACCAAATAAGCGACCTCTGCCAAATTCAACAATAATTGTCATTGATAATCGTTCAAATAACGGTGAAACTACGGATGAGGTCATCAAACCGTATTGATGACTGAAACTGTAAAAGGAGATGACAATGATGAAGAGTAACAGCCAGATCAACGTTCCGGAAGCACGCGATGCGATGGACAAGTTCAAGATGGAAGCTGCCAACGAGGTTGGCGTCAACCTGAAGAACGGCTATAACGGCGACCTGACCTCCCGCGAGGCCGGTTCCGTCGGCGGCCAGATGGTCAAGAAGATGATCGAGTCCTACGAGCGCAACATGAAGTAATCAGCAATAAGCCGGTGACTTTCGATGAGTCACCGGCTTATCCTATCCGTCAGTGCAGCCCGATTTCCTCCGGGTCGATGATGCGGATGCCGTTATTTTCCAGCAGGGCGATCAGCCGCGCTTCATCGGAGACACGGAAGACCATATAAGCGTCTTCCCTGCCGCGGTTAAAGAGCGAGTACATATACTCAATGTCGATCTGCGCGCCTGCCATCAGCTCCAGAACGTTCGAAAGCGCGCCGGGAACGTCAGGAACGGCAACAATCACGACGTCGTTAATCTTGATAATGCAATGCTGGTCGGTCAGCGCTTCTTTTGCCGTGCTGATGTCGTCAACGAGCATGCGGAGTATGCCGAAATCCGTCGTATCGGCAATGGAGAGCGCGCGGATATCCACGCCCGCCTCGTGCAGAGCGCGGGTGATCGCGGCGATTTTGCCGGCCTTATTCTGCAGAAAAACGGAAAGCTGCGGTACCATATTGCTTACCTCCTTAATCCAAGAGCTTGCGCTTATCTATGACGCGAACGGCCTTTCCTTCGGAGCGCGGGATGGTATTCGGCTCCACCAGAGAAACCTTTGCGCCGATGCCGAGCAGGGTGCGAAGCGCAGCCTCCAGCTCCTTCGCGCGCTGGGCCAGACCGCGAACAGTGTCGGAGAAGATCTCGTTACTGATCTCAACCTGCACCTCAATGCTGTCCGTATGATTCGCGCGGTCGACGACGATCTGATAGTTTGCGGTGTAGCCCTGATCAAGCAGGACCGTTTCGATCTGTGACGGGAAGACATTGACGCCGCGAATGATGAGCATATCGTCCGTTCTGCCGCGCGGCTTTGTCATTTTGACCAGCGTACGGCCGCAGGAGCATTTTGCTCTCGTGATCACGCCGATGTCGCGGGTGCGGTAGCGCAGGATCGGGAACGCCTCCTTCGTGATGCAGGTGAATACCAGCTCGCCTTGTGTCCCCTCCGGCAGCACCTCGCCGGTATCAGGGTCAATGACCTCGACGATGAAGTGATCCTCGTTGATATGCATTCCGGTCTGCTCGCAGCATTCAAACGCGACGCCGGGGCCCATCACCTCGGTCAGTCCGTAGATGTCATAGGCCTTCAAGCCGAGCTTCTCTTCGATCTGACGGCGCATTTCATTCGTCCACGGCTCTGCGCCGAAGATGCCTGCCTTGAGCGAAATGTCGTCCTTTGTCATGCCGCTTGCCTCCAGTACCTCCGCAAGATGCAGCGCGTAGGAAGGCGTACTGCACAGGACGGTGCTGCCGAAGTCGTGCATGATGGTGATCTGCCTTTGGGTATTGCCCGTAGAGGCCGGGATCGCTGTCGCGCCGAGGCGCATCGCGCCGCCGTCCGCGCCGAGACCGCCGGTGAACAGGCCGTAGCCGTAGGAGACCTGCACGATATCCTCATCCGTGCAGCCTGCGGCAGTCAGCGCTCTGGCGCAGCAATCCGCCCAGATGTCAAGATCCTTTTTTGTGTAACCGACGACGATCTGCTTGCCTGTCGTGCCGGACGACGCGTGGATACGGACAACGTCCTTCATCGGCACGGCGAACAGCCCGTACGGGTAAGTGTCGCGCAGGTCCTTTTTGTAGCTGAAGGGCAGCTTGTGCAGGTCGTCGATCGAATGAATATCGTCCGGCGTAACGCCTGACTCGATCATTTTATCGCGATAGAATGGGACGTTTTCATAAACGCGCCTTACCGTCGCGACCAGACGCTCGTTCTGCAGAGAAACGATCGTTTCCCTCGAAGCAGTTTCAATTTCTTTCTGATAATATCTTTCCATATCTACGATTTCGCTCCCAAAGCAAATGCTTTACGGTTCATTTCCAGGAATTTCGGTGGGACGCTCTGTTCGATCGCCTGCTGCCATTCCTCTTCTGAAAAGTCAAAATACCGTGACAATCTGCCCATCAGGACGAGGTTGACGGCCTTGGACGAGCCTGCCTCTTTCGCAAGAGAAAGCGCGTCGAAGGCGTCGACCCTGCAGCCTGCGGTCTCCATTTTTGCAACAAGCTCCGAAGGATATTCCGCAGCGCCCGTGATGACCGGCATCGGATTGATTCTCTGGGTGTTCGTGACGATCGTGCCGTCGGGACGCAGGTACTGCGTCCAGCGAGCAGCCTCCAAAAGCTCAAACGAAACGATAATGTCGGCCTCGCCGGTATCAATGATCGGAGAATATACTTTCTCGCCGTAGCGGACATAGGTGACGACACTGCCGCCTCGCTGGCTCATGCCGTGAACCTCGGAAACCTTCACGTCATAGCCGCGCTGCAGCAGGAGCTTGCCGAGCAGCTTGCTCGCCAGCAGACTTCCCTGCCCGCCGACGCCGACGATCATAATGTTTTTCGTTTTCATGATCAGCCCTCCCGTAACGCGTCGAATTTGCAAAGCTGACGGCATACGCCGCAGCCGGTGCATTGGGTGCTGTCGACCTTTGCCTTGCTGTCTACGATGCTGATGGCGGGGCAGCCGATCCTCATACACGCCTTGCAGCTCACGCACTTTTCTGCGTCCACGTGCAGCGGCGCCTTGTGCTTCACGTACTTTAAGAGCGCGCAGGGCCTTCTGGAAATGATCACCGAGGCCTCCGGCGCAGCAAGCTCTTCCTTGATCACGCGCTCGCACTGGCCAAGATCGTACGGGTCAACGACGCTGACGCGCCGAATGCCCAGCGCGTGACACAGCGCCTCCAGATCGACCTTCGCCGCAGGATCACCCTTGAGGTTATAGCCGGTGGTCGGATTCTGCTGATGTCCGGTCATGCCGGTGATGGAGTTGTCAAGAATGATCACGGTGCTGTGCGAATCGTTATAGGCAATGTTGACAAGCCCCGTCATGCCGGAGTGCATAAAGGTCGAGTCGCCGATGACCGCAACGGTATTCGCGTCCGTTTTGCCTTCGTTTGCCTTATTAAAGCCGTGGATGCCGGAGACGGACGCACCCATGCAGATCACGCTGTCAACGGCGTTCAGCGGCGCGACGGCGCCGAGAGTATAGCAGCCGATATCGCCGATCACGTTGAGCTTCAGCTTTTTGAGCGTGTAGTACAGGCCCCGGTGCGGGCAGCCGGCGCACATGACCGGCGGTCGAGCCGGGATCGCTTCCTCCAGCGCACGACCCTCCGGCACGGGAAGACCGAGTCCTGCGGCGATCTTGTTCTGCGACAGCTCATCAATATTGGAGAAGAGATTCTTTCCCTCGACCTGCAGACCGAGCGTCTTACAGTAGTCCTCCACGAAGCCGTCCAGCTCCTCTACGACCACAGCGCGGTCGACGGAGGACACGAAGTCCTTCAGCAGCTGATCCGGCAGCGGCCAGATCATGCCGAGCTTCAGCACGCTGACCTCCCTGCCGCAGATTTCACGCACGTACTGATAGCAGGTGCTGGAGGTAATAATGCCGAGCTTTCGCTCCGTTCCTCTCTCATAACGATTGCAGGAAGCCGTTGCGGCGTATTCCGCCAGCGCGTTCAGCCGCGCCTCTACAATGGGATGGCGCTTCTTGGCGTAACCGGGCATCATGATGTACTTCATCGGATTCTTCTCGTAGGGCTTCTGCGGAAGCTCTACCCGCTCGGATGGCTCGACGACGCTTTGCGAATGCGCTACGCGTGTACACATCTTCAAAAGAACCGGTGTGTCAAACTGCTCGGAGATCTCGTAGGCGAGCTTGGTGAACGCAATGCCCTCGGCGGCGTCGGACGGCTCAAGCATCGGAACCTTTGCGGCCTTGGCATAGTTTCTGGAATCCTGTTCGTTCTGCGAGCTGTGCATCCCGGCGTCGTCCGCGACGGCGATGATCATACCGGCGTTGACGCCCGTGTAGGCGATCGTAAACAGCGGATCGGCGGCCACGTTCAGACCGACGTGCTTCATGCCGCAGAAGCTGCGCTTGCCCGCCATTGACGCGCCGAACGCCGCCTCGACGGCGACCTTTTCATTCGGCGCCCACTCTGCGTAGATTTCGGGATATTTTGCCGCGCATTCCGTGATCTCCGTACTCGGCGTACCGGGATAGCTGGACACGAAGGCGCATCCCGCTTCATATAGGCCTCTGGCAACGGCTTCGTTGCCGAGCATCAGTTGTTTCATGCTGACGCCTCCTGATTTCAGTTTGTGATCTGTGCCTCGACCAGACGGCCGTGGCAGTATTTCTCGCGCAGGACGGGCTTTTCGATCTTGCCGGTCGGATTGCGCGGGACCTTTTCAAAAATGATTTTACGCGGGCGCTTATAGCGCGGCATACCGAGGCAGAATTCGTTGATCTCTTCCTCTGTGCAGGTCGCGCCGTCCTTAATCTCGATGATTGCGGCGGCAATCTCTCCGAGCCGAGGATCGGGCAGGCCGATCACGGCGACGTCCTTGATCTTCTCGTGTGCGCGCATGAAATCTTCAATCTGCACGGGATAGAGGTTTTCGCCGCCGGTGATGATAACGTCCTTCTTGCGGTCGACCAGATAGATAAAACCGTCCTCGTCGTATTTCGCCATATCGCCGGTATAGAGCCAGCCGTTTTTGAGAACCTCGTTCGTCGCTTCTTCGTTCTTATAATAGCAGAGCATGACGCCGGGACCATGGACGATCAGCTCGCCGACCTCGTCGCCGGAGACGGGAGTTCCCTGCTCGTTGACGATCTTCGCTTCCCAGCCAAAGCCGGGCTTACCGATCGCGCCGACCTTGTCGATGTTTTCCACACCGAGGTGAACGCAGCCAGGGCCGATGGATTCAGACAGCCCGTAGTTGGTATCATACTGATGATGCGGGAAGATCGCCTTCCAGCGCTTGATCAGACTGGGCGGAACGGGCTGCGCGCCGATGTGCATCAGGCGCCACTGATCCAGCGCATAGTGGGAAATATCCAGCCTGCCGGAGTCGATCGCGTCCAGAATATCCTGCGCCCACGGGACGAGCAGCCAGACGATGGTGCATTTTTCCTCCGAGACGGCGCGCAGGATCCACTCGGGCTTCACGCCGCGCAGCAGAACGGCGCGGCTGCCGGAGAGCAGGCTGCCGAACCAGTGCATTTTTGCGCCGGTATGATAAAGGGGCGGAATGCAGAGGAAAACATCGTCGCGCTTCTGTCCGTGGTGATTCTGCTCCGTGCGACAGGAGCTGACGAGCGCACGGTGGTTATGCAGGATCGCCTTGGGGAAGCCGGTCGTGCCGGAGGAAAAATAGATCGCCGCATAGTCCTCCTCGGTCAGTTCGACCGGAGGGGCAGAATGAGAGCAGTAATTGACAAGCTCAAGGTAGGACTCTGCAAAGGGCGGCACGTCCCTGCCGACGAAGAACATGAATTTCACGCGCGCCATGCGCTTGACGATCGGCTTGATACGGTCGGTAAACTCCGGACCGAAGACAAGCACCTCGACGTCGGCAAGATCGACGCAGTATTCGATCTCGTCGCTCGAATAGCGAAAGTTCATCGGCACAGCGAGCGCGCCGGACTTCAGAATGCCGAAATAGATCGGCAGCCACTCGAGACAGTTCATCAGCAGGATGCCGACCTTTTGACCCTTTTTGATGCCGCGGCTCAAAAGCAGGTTGGCAAAGCGGTTCGCCCTTTGGTCGAACTCTTCCCACGTCATCTCTCTGCGGTAGGGCTGATCTGTGCTCGTATTCTCGATCAGTCGGAACTCACGCCACGTTTTCGCACGGTCGCGCTCCTCCGAGGGGTTGATCTCGACCAAAGCGACCTCTGCGCCGTAAAAACGCGCATTTCTTTCCAAAAAATCGGTTATTACCATAATCTGTCTCCTTTGCAATAAAAAATCGTCCGCTGCTTTCGCAGAGGACGAGAATTTCCCGTGGTACCACCTCTATTGGGTCTCAACGGATCAAACGATCCAGCGCTGTAACGGGCGCAGCCGTTCCTGCCTACTGAAGCGTTCGGCAGAACCGCTCGGAAAGGTATTCTGTCCGCGCGCTGCCGCTGCCTTTCACCGACTGGCAGCTCTCTGTGGGTGCGTTCGCGGACGTACTTGTTTTCGTCGTCGCGTTTTCTATCTCAAATACTTTAGCACTTTTAATCGTTAAAGTCAAGTATTATTTTTCACGGGAAACGGGCTTTGCAGCACATAGCCGTTCATGCTTGCCTTTGCAACGAGTGTGCCAAGATCGTCGCGAATGATCACGTCGTATAAGGCGACTGTCCGTCCCTGTTTGACGACGTTGGCAGCGGCGATCAGCTGCGTACCCTTTGCGGCAGTCAGGTAGGTAATGTCTCCGTGCAGCGTGATCGTGTTGGTCTGCTCCGCTTGACCGTTGGCGGCGACGGCGGAGGCAAAATCAGCGAGTGTAAAGATCGCACCGCCCATCACGGTGCCTCTTGCGTTCAAATGCTTCGGAAGAATGGGCATGGTGCAGACCGCGTGGCCGCGTTCTGCCGTTTCGATCGTGATCTCTGCCGCTTCTGTCGCAAAACGGTCGGCAGTAAAGGCGCGACGGATCTCTTCCAGTGTTCTCATGGGTTTTCTCCTTCCGGAATATGAAAAGTGATATAAGTATATCATTTTTCAAATAAATTGCAAGGATAATTCTTGCAAAAACAGCGCTGTGGTGGTAAAATATATGGGAATTTTGGAACGTCTGCAACCAGACGTGAAAGGAAGCGTTTCTATGACAACCATCGACATTTATTCCGGCTTTCTCGGCGCAGGCAAAACGACCCTCATCAAAAAGATGATCAAGGAAGCCTATTCCGGGGAAAAGATCGTCCTGATCGAAAACGAATTCGGCGAGATCGGCATCGACGGCGGCTTTATGCAGGACGCCGGCATTCAGGTCAACGAAATGAACTCCGGCTGCATCTGCTGCTCTCTCGTCGGCGATTTCAGCAAGGCGCTGCAGCAGGTCATCAGCGAGTACCAGCCCGACCGCATTCTGATTGAGCCGTCCGGCGTCGGCAAATTGAGCGACGTGATCGCCGCCGTGCAGCGCTCCGTCGGCGGCGACGTGCAGCTCGGCTGCTTCGTCACCGTCGCTGACGCGACGAAGTGCAAGGTATATCTCAAGAACTTCGGCGAATTCTACAGCAATCAGATCGAGACGGCGTCCGCGATCATTCTCAGCCGCACGTCGACGATCGCCGATGATAAGCTGGACGCTGCCGTTTCCCTGCTCCGCGAACACAACAAGGAAGCCGTGATTATCACGACGCCCTGGGAGCAGTTGACCGGCGCGCAGATTCTGGAAGCCATGCGTCACCAGAACTCTCTGACCGAGGAGCTGGCGGAGCTGATCGAGCACGAGCATCACCATCATGACGGCGAGGAATGCGACGATCCTGACTGCGCCTGCCATCATCACCACCACCACGACCATGAGGACGGCGAGGAGGAACATCACCACCATCATCACGACCATGATGATGACGAGGAAGAGCATCACCACCATCATCACGACCATGATGATGACGAGGAAGAGCATCACCACCATCATCACGACCATGATGATGACGAGGAGGAACATCATCACCATCATCACCCTCCTCACCATCATCATCACGGACACGACGCAGACGAAGTCTTCCAGAGCTGGGGCGTGGAGACGCATAAGAAATACAGCAAGGACGACCTCAATGCCATTCTTTCCGCGTTGGACAGCGATGAGACCTACGGTGTCGTCCTGCGCGCAAAGGGCATTGTTCAGGCGCCGGACGGATCGTGGATCCATTTTGACCACGTTCCCGGAGAGATTGATGTTCGCAGCGGCAGCGCTGCCGTCACCGGCCGTCTGTGCGTGATCGGCTCGAAGCTCAAAGAGGCGGAAATCGTCAAGTTGTTTGGAGTGTAAGTCATGCCAGTTCCCGTTTATGCATTTACCGGATTTCTGGATTCCGGCAAGACGAAATTCATTCAGGATACGCTGTGCGACCCGCGATTTAACGCCGGTGAGCGTACGCTCCTTCTGATCTGTGAGGAAGGCGAAGAGGAATACGATATTTCAGCCTATCCCTATCACCACGTCTATCCCGAGGTCGTCGATCAGGACAAGATCACGACGCAGGAGCTGGAGGCGCTGTTCAAAAAGCATCGCTGCGAGCGCGTGGTTGCAGAGTTGAACGGCATGCTGCAGGTCGGCGCGTTTTATCAAAAAATGCCGGAGGACTGGCAGATCGCGCAGGAGGTCATGTTCGCCGACGCATCGACGATCATGAGCTATAACGCGAATATGCGCTCGCTCGTCGTGGACAAGCTGACCGGTTGTGAGATGGTCGTATTTAATCGCGTTCCGGTCGGAGCGGACGTCATGCCGATGCACAAGCTGGCACGCGCCCTCAACCGCCGCGTCGGCATCCTCTACGAGTACACGGACGGCAAAATGGATTACGACGAAATTGAGGATCCCCTGCCCTTTGATATCAACGCACCGATCATCGAGATCAAGGATGAGGATTTTGCGCTCTGGTATCGCGACATGAGCGAGGAGCCGAAAAAGTACAAGGACAAGACCGTGCGCTTCAAGGCGCAGGTTGCCCGTCTGCGCAAGGAAAAGGACGGCTTCTTCGCACCCGGCCGCTTCGTGATGACCTGCTGCGTCGAGGATATTCAATTCATGGGCGTTCCCTGCAAATATGAAAGGAGCGACGAGCTGCGCGCCCGCGACTGGGTTATGGTGACAGCAAAGATCAACGTTCGCTTTCATTCGATTTACCGCGGCATTGGACCGGTTCTGGAGGCGTTGGAAGTCTCCCCTGCCGAACCGCCGCAAAATGAGGTCGCGACCTTCTGATACTGAAACGAAACCACCTTCACAGCTTTAGTGAAGGTGGTTTTTCTATTCTTCCGCAAAGGGTTTGTCTTTTAAAACGACCTCGCGAATAAAACGGAAGGTCTCTTTTTCGCCACGGTCGCGCAGCATCGTCAAAATATAAACCAGCTCGCGCTTCGTCTGCGGGTGCATCATGGAGGCTTCCCGGGCCTCCTGCGACTGTTCGAGATATTCCAGCGCGTCGCCCTCTTTGTAATTCTTTCCGTGATAGGTCTTGCAGGCGGCGATGCGATCCATCACCATCTCCGCAAGATACCTGCGCGGCATCGGCACCGGTTCGTAGCGGCGCGTATGGACGTTCAGATCGGTCCAGTATTCAAAGTGGTGCTTGTTCCTGCCCTTGTGATGCATCCAAGCCTTGGAGTAGCCGAACAGCTCACGCTCTTTTGAGTTCGGGCTGCGCGTACCCTGATAGTATTTCAGCCCCGAGCGAAACTCCGTCGGTGAGTATTTTGACAGGTCGTGCGTCAGACCCTGACGGTATAGACCGACGGCAAAACAGCCCTTTCGTACCAGCCGGCGGTGCTTCATTACAGTGCGAAGATGTTTCCAAAAGTACATTGTTTTCCTCTATTCTTCTAACGCCTTTTCCAGTTTTTGCAGCGCTTTTTTCTCGATTCTGCTGACGTAGCTGCGGCTGATGCCGCATTTCTGCGCAATCTCCCGCTGTGTCTGCGGCTTGCGGTTGCCGATGCCGTAGCGCATCAGAATGATCTGCTTTTCGCGCGGCTCCAAACAGGTGTCGATTTTCTGATACAGCTTTGCGTAAATCTCCTTGTCGGATAGCTGCTCAAACAGATCGTCCTCCGAGCAGATCACGTCCATCAGGGAAAGCGCGGTGCCGTCCTTCCCCGTCTCGATATATTCAGACAGAGAGACGTCGGAAGCACTTTTTCGCTGTCCGCGAAAGTACATCAGGATCTCATTTTCCACACATCGCGCAGCGTAGGTCGCGAGTCTCGCTCCCTTCGACGCGTCAAAGGTCGAGATTCCCTTGATCAGGCCGATCGTTCCGATGGAGATCAAATCCTCCTGATCCGAAGTCTGCGTGTAGTATTTCTTCATGATGTGCGCAACAAGGCGCAAATTTCGCTCGATCAGGATATTTCTCGCATGCAGATCTCCCTGCGCGGAAAGCTCCAGATAATGTGCTTCCTCCTTCGCAGTCAAAGGCTTCGGAAAGGAACCCGAGCCGTTGGACAGCCGCAGGGAGTAAAGAATGCTGCTGATCATCAGCCAGACAGCTGCGCCCAGCATCCAACCACCTCCGAAACAGCGTATTCAGAGGCGGCAAGTCCCTATGACAGGATTAGTTCTCTCTGTGGATCAGCCGGTTGGCAAGAGAAATCAAAAAGTCGGGCTTGTCAAAGGAGGAAAGCGCATCAATTGCCGTTTTCGTCTCCTTCTCTACCATGCGCTCACAGGTATCCACGCCGTAAAGGCGGACGAAGGTGTTTTTCTTCTCATCCACGCCGGTCGCCTTGCCGAGTTTGTCCGCATCCCCGATGACGTCAAGGAGGTCGTCACGGATCTGGAAGGCAAGTCCCAGATGCTCGGCGTATTGCTCGGCGGCTTGCTGCTGCTCCTTCGTGCCGCCTGCGGCGATCACGCCGAGCTGACAGGCTGCGGAAATCAACGCGCCGGTCTTGCGCGACTGAATATCGTAGACCTCCTGCGCCGTGCAGAGGCGGTGCTCCGCATCCATATCGAGGATCTGTCCGCCGACCATGCCGAGGGGGCCTGCGCAGTTGCTCAAAACGCGAACCGCCTCCACGATGCGCTCCTGCGGCAATTGCGCTGCAGCAATCTGACCGAAAGCTGCCGTCAAAAGGGCATCGCCTGCGAGGCAGGCGGTCGCTTCGCCGTAGACCTTGTGATTGGTCAGCTTGCCTCTGCGATAATCGTCGTTATCCATACAGGGAAGATCGTCGTGAATCAGGCTGTACGTGTGTACCATTTCCATGGCTGCGGCAAACGGCAGCGCTTTCTCGCTGTCTCCGCCGCACAGGTCGCAGAACGCAAGCACGAAAACGGGACGCAGACGCTTGCCTCCGGCGAGCAGACTGTAGCGCATGGACTCGAAGAGTATCTTCTGCGGCTGCTCCTCCGTGAAGCAGCCTTGCAGATAGGCCTCGATCCGATCAAGATATTTCTGCATCTTCAATAAACTCCGTTTCCTCCGGTGTGCCGTCCGCGCCCTTCGTCAGACGGGTGACCTTAAGCTCAGCCTCGTCGAGCAGCTTGGTGCAGGAAGCGACCAGCTGCGTTCCCTCTTCAAACAGCTTCAGTGCGTCCTCGAGCGGTACGTCTCCGTGTTCCATTTTCTGCACGATCTCGTTCAGCCGAGCAACGGACGCCTCAAAGCTCTGTGATTTTGCATTCATTTCTGTACCTCCTGTACCTCCGTGATTGCCGCGCCGTCCGCGAAATGCACGGTGATTCGTTCGCCGACGGAAACTGCGTCGACGGATTTGATGAGTTTTCCCTGACCGTCCGTCGCCATACCGTAGCCGCGCGACAGGACTTTGAGCGGACTCATGGCGTCGAGCTTTGCCGTCAGACGGACAAACTGCTCGCGTTTCCGGTTTAACAGCTGTGCAGACAGGGCGTACAGCTGCTGATACGTTTGAAAGCGCTCACGCTTTTGCTTCACCAGCAGCACGGACGCATTGCACAGCCTTGCTTGCGTATGATCCAGCAGCAATCTGCGGTCGTTGATATAATTGTGCGGACTGCGCAGCGACCTCGCAGCGGCCAGTGCGTCCACGCGCTGCCGCTCCTGCTTCAGCCGTTTCTGCATCAGCGTCAGCAGCAACATGCTGCTTGCCTGCAGAGCCTTCCGCAGCTCTGCCTGATCGGGAACGGCAAGCTCGGCCGCGTTGGACGGCGTCGCAGCGCGCAGGTCTGCAACAAAATCCGAGATCGTCACGTCCGGCTCGTGTCCGACGGCGGAGATCACGGGAATGTCAGAGTCGGCGATCGCATAGGCGACACGTTCGTCGTTGAACGCCCAAAGATCCTCGATTGAGCCGCCGCCGCGCCCCGTGATGATCAGATCCGCGACCCGAAACCGGTTTGCGTATCGGATCGCGGCAGCAATCTCGGCAGGAGCTTCCTCGCCCTGCACCCGCACGGCAAGCAGCTTCACCTCGGTCAGCGGATAACGCTTGCGCAGGATGCGCAGCATGTCGCGCAGGGCTGCGCCGGCCGATGAGGTGACGATCGCAATCCGGTGCGGATATTGGGGAAGCGGCTTCTTTCTGTCGAGTGAAAACAGCCCCTGCGCCTGTAATTTTTCCTTCAACTGCTCAAACGCAGCATGCAGGTCACCGACCCCGTCCGGCGTCATCGTCTCGCAGTAGAGCTGATATACGCCGTCTCGCGGATATACCGCGACCCGACCGAAAGCAATCACCTTCATGCCGTCCTTCGGCTTGAAGCGCAGGCGGAAAGCACTGCCCTTGAACATCACGCAGCGCATGGCGCCGTTCGCGTCCTTCAGGGAAAAGTAATGGTGTCCCGACGGGTAGAGCTTGTAGTTGCTGATCTCGCCGCGAATGAAAATAGCGGACAAGAATTCGTCGTCCTCAAAGCGCAGCTTGAGATATTCGTTCACCTGCGATACTTCATAGACCTGCTGCATGATGCATCCTCCATGTCAGAACCGCCGTACCCAGCGCGTTATCCGTCGCATACTGCGGCGGGCAGAAGATGGCAGGAAGCTCCGCGCAGCCCTCCCGCAGCATCGTGTTGGAAGCGACGCCTCCGGCGAAGACTACGGGACAGTTCGGGTAAGCCTTCAGCGCGTTTCGGGTCGCTGTGACGATAGCCGCGATCAGGCAGCGCATGGCATAGCCGGCCGTTTCCGCAGCGTTGCCGCTATGGTAAGCCTGCACCTTGTTCTCTACGCCGGAGAGCGAAAAGCTCGTCCCATCCACCTTTACACGGAAAAAGGAAGGATCGGCCGCGTCCCTGCTCAACGCGTCGATCTGCTTGCCGGCCGGAAACGAAAGGCCGAGGAGCTTTCCCGTGCGATCGATCAGCTGACCGGCGGAAATGTCCGTCGTGCCGCCGATTTTCTCTGCATGAACGCTCACGCCTTCCGGCGTCACGAACAAAAGCTCTGTCGTACCGCCGGACAGGTGCCAAGCAAGATGCGGCTTGTCCATCAGCTCCATGTGATCCGACGACCACAAAGAGGCGGCGATATGCCCCTGCTGATGGGAAAATTCATAGACGGGTACAGAGAGTGCCGAGCCAAGGACCTTCGCTTGTGAATGACCCGCCAAAAAGCACGGCATATAGGAGCCTTCTACCGCTCTGGGTCGGGTGCTGACGCCGATCGCGTCGATTTTTACCGCTCCAATATCCGAAAACAGCCTGTCGGTCAATTCCGGCAGGCGTTTTACGTGCGCAAAGAGCGCGTCGCTCTGGCGCAGACCGAGAACCCCCGGCGCCACGTCCAGCAGACGCGAAATATTGTGCGCCTCCGCGCCGTCAAAGGCGGCGACGGAGGTCGTATAGTTGCTGGTGTCAAAGGCAAGAACGGTCAATCTTCCTTCTCCTTCCTGCCGCGCGCGAAGGAGCCGAGAATGCCGTTGACGAATGAAACGGTCTCCTCATCCTCATACTTACGCGTCAGTTCTACGCATTCGTTGATGGCAACGCCGGTCGGCACGTCGTCCACGTAAAGGATCTCAAAGATCGCCAGCCGCAGCGCTGCTTTAGTAAAATGCGAAATACGGTGCAGATTCCAGCCGATCGCATACTGCGAGATCAGGCCGTCCAGCTCTTCCGTCCGTTCCGCCACACCGAGGACGCAGGCGCGGATATAGTCCATCTGCTTTTTGTTGGGACGCTCCGCGTAGACCTCGTTCTCCTGCGCAAGATCGTCGTAATAGCCGCGCTCCATGCGCGCCTCAATCGCCTGTGCGGGGGTCAGGTCGGTATAGTCAAGCTCGTAGATCAGATGAGCGGCAAGCTCTCTGGCATTGGATCGTGTCATCGGGAATCTCCTTTATGTACGGTTCTTTCGTGCCGGAGCAGGAAGCTCGCTTATTTAACGGGCGTTTTCGGCAAGGCGACGCCGCAGACGTTTACGTTGACGCGGGCGGGACGGATGCCGGTCATGGAGGCAACCTCGTTGGAAATGGCTTCCTGCACGTTCTGGGCGACGGTCATGACTGCAGAACCCATCTTGACGATCAGGTTGCAGGCAATGGAGATGTCCTCGCCGTTGAGCGCGACACGGATGCCCTTGCGCAGATTCTTCTTGCCGAGGACGGTGGAAATATCAAAATTGGACGTGCTGCTCAAGCCGTAGACGCCTTCGACCTCGCGAACCGCCAGTGCGGCGATGGAGGCAATGACCTCCTCGGAGATCAGAATGCTGCCGTTTTCCTGTGTCTGTACGATGTATTCTTTATTATCAGCCATGGTTATCGTTCCTTTCTGTGTGCGCGGTCAAAGTAGCGCTTATATTCTTATATATTCTACCACATTTTGTGAAAAAAACAATACCTAATCTACGCCGATCACACGAATATCGGAAAGAGAAAGATCCGTCTGTCCCATGACGATGTCGGCAAGCAGGGAGACGTCCGACTGCGTCAGGCCTTCGGAAGGCGCGGCGACGGCAAGTGAGATCCCATCGTCCGAGATATAGGCCACGCAGTCCTGATACCCCTTCGCAATCACGAGGCTTTCGATCTCAGATTCCGCCAAAGCGTCGGCGATGATTCCCTCGAGCTTGCGGCTCGTTTCGGAGGTGTCCTCCCCTTCTGCATAGGAGATCGTCTCCTGCAGGAGCATGATCGCGTCGTCACGGGCGGTTTGCCGGGAAAGGCGCATCTGCGCGAAGTATTCATCCGTGCTGTCCTGACGGCTGACCGGCGTTGCCTGCGGCATCGGCGCGTTGTTCATGACCAGCGTTGCTTCGCCCAGGATCTTGTCGGCGTCCAGGCTTTTCGTCAGCTCCGGCGCCGCACTCCCGTAAAGCCAGTTCAGGTAGATCCCGGCGCAGATAAGCACCAGAACACCGGCGATCACTGCATTTCGTTTCCAAGTTTTCATCGTGTTTCCTCCATCATTTTAATTTGACAACCGTGATTTGGCTGCTGTTCAAACCGGTCAGCGCCGCAACCGCACGGATCAGGTCGAGACGTACCGACGGCTGATCTGCCCCCTCGCTGACGATCAGCGCCCCCTGAAACTGCGGATACCGCACTGCGGATACTGCTGCTTTATCATATGCGCTCCCCTCGGACAAAATCACCGTTTTCCGCTCCTCACTGCTGCGCTTCTCATTGTCGTTTACGTCTTCGGACGTCTGCGTATCCGTCTGATACTCCGTTCGACTGCCGACTTGAAGCGTCAGCATGACCTGCACTGCGCCGGCTCCCTTGACCTGTGACAGGAGCGCAGTGAGCCTTTCCTCCAGAGCTGCGACATAGTCATCGTCGGAGCGTACTTCGGCAGACTGCGCCTGTTCTGCCTTTTTCTCGGTTTTCCCGATCGGCAGGAGCAGGATCGCAATCCCGATCACAAAGACCAAGGCGGCATATTTATATTTTTTCAGCAGCGCGATCGCCTTTTGCGGAAGCTCGTTCAGTTTAGCCATATAACCTCCATTCCTGCCGGTCTGCAGGGATATTCAGCGCAGCTTCGATATATGCGCTGACCGTTTGAAGCTGTTCTGGCGTCAACGTACCGATGAGCTTCACGCTGACCGGTACGGGATATTCCCCGTCTGAAAGCGTGATTTCAGCCTGCAGCAGTCCCCCAAGCGCCTTTGCTTCGTTTTCGATGTACTTCTCGGCAGTCTCCTTGACCTGCTGCCGCAGCAGCTCGTCCTGCGTCGTTCTGATGCTTCCCGTATCGAGGGCGTACCCGGCGTCGATTTCCTCTAGATAGGAGCTGATTTTGCCCATATCAAGCGAAAGCAGCGGCCGTATTGCCACTAGAAGCACGAGAACGCCGCCGATCAGGCGGACGATCCGTTTGAGCGAGGTTTTTTGGATCATTCCATTTGCGACGACGGTGATCATGCACACGGCAACGACAGAGAGCAGATAGCTTCGCACGGCTTCCATTATACGACCACCTTGAGAAAGCATACGCCGGAAATGAGCAGGAGCAGACTGCAGGTTCCGCACATGGCAAGCAGATACCCCATTGCGGCAGAGAAATTCTTCAGCAGCGTAACGTGCGGCTTCAGACCGACCGTGCCGCTGATTGCGGCGGTCACCTTCAGCAGAAGGTACTGGACACCGATTTTGAGAAACGGCAAAATGCAGATCGCAAGAACGGCGATCATGCCGAACACGCCGATCGAGTTTTTAATAATCGATGCGCTTGCAAGAATCGTTTCCGAGGCGTCAGAAATCATGCCGCCGACCACAGGTACCATGCCGGACATGGCAGCCTTGGTTGTTTTGACTGCGATGGCGTCCGCTGCGCCGCCGATCACGCCGGTGAGAGACAAAAAGGCAAGAAAGACGTAGAGCATAATCCGCAGGCTTTTGGAGATCAGCCATCCAATGAACTCCCGCAGCTCTTTCAGTGCGTCCGAGGACAGCGCCGCCTCCGCCGTCGCGACAGCAAGAAAAAAGAAGACGCCGGGAATCAGGAGCTTGGAGATCAGCTGCAGCAGCAGCTCCGAGAAAAGAAGCGTCCCTGTATGCAGCGCCGCCGCTGCGGTCATTCCTCCGCTCATTGCAGCTGCTGTGGCAAGAACGGGCAGCAGGCAGGCGCTGTAGTCAGAGAGCGTTTGGATCGTATTCTGCGACATCGTCACCATGGCGTTGAATTCGCCGACAAAAGCGGCGCAAATCCCCAGAGCGCCGGCAGCGCTGACAGCACCGCCGAATTTATTCACCGACGACATATCCGCAACGGCGCAGAGCGTCAAAAGCCCGATCAGGATCGCGCAAAGGCGCAGGCCGCTCTGCAGGCTGCCGTTCGTTTTTGCAAGCGCGCGCAGCAGCAAGTTCTTCGTACCGCTCCAGAAATCCGGCATATCGTCCAACGTGATCTCCGGCATGAGTTCATAGGCCTCTTCAGGAAGCGCCTGCTCAAGTATATCCGTGTCGACGCCGATCTCCTCGGCTGCGCACACCGGAAGCGCAAGAAACAGCAGCATGCACAGAAGCAGTAATACCCGTTTCACGTTATCCTCCCGACATCGTATCGATCAGTGAAAGCACCGCCTCCAGCAGAGGAAGCGAAACGTAGAGCGCAAGGACGCCGCCGCAGACCTCGATCAGCTTTGCGATCGCATTCTCCCCTGCGTCGGCGCAAACCGTTGCGCCGATTTGCGTAATGAAACCGATGCCGATGGTTTTGAGGATCGGCTCGGTCAGGGTCTTATCCAATCCCGCGATATTGCGCAGCTTTGCCAGAAATTCAACGACAGGCGCCGCAAGCTGAACGAGCAGCAAGCCGATCAGCACACAGGCGGCAAGGGTCAGCAGAATTCCCAGCTCCTGACTGTTTTTTCGCAGCATCGCAGTCAGCAAAACCGTGACGACACCGATCACGCTTGCCTGCAACAGCCCCTGCATCAGAAATGAAACAGCCCCTTCACCAGCTCGAAGAGGTCTGCGACCTTTTGCACGACGATGATCAGCACGACGACCAGCCCCGCAAGCGTCGTCATGGTTGCCTGCTCCTCTCTGCCGGAACGGACGAGCACTTGATTCAGGATCGAAACGATAATGCCGACTGCGGCGATTTTGAAGATCAGATCGATGTCCATGCATTACACCAGCAGTATCGCGATTCCCGCACCGGTGCAGACGCCAAGCAAGGCATAGCCCTTCGCTATCGGGCGCTTTTCTGCCTCTCCTCGCTCCAAAGCCGCCTTGAGCCGCTGCTGCGTCAGCGTCAATAAGCGATCCTCTCCGGCAATATCATATCGTCCGAGGGTCCCGAACAGCTCAAGAACAGCCATGCTTGCATCCGGCGGCAGTGTGCAATTAATCCTCTCGAGGGCGTTTCGCGCCGCAGCGCTCCTGCTTGCGCCTCTGTCCAGAAGGTCGGCATATTGTCTTAAGAAATCAGATGGAATCCGATCGGAGCGTTCTGCGGTAATACGGCAGAGCTTCGGCAGCGGGAAAAGCGTGTACGTCAGCTCACATTTCAGGATTTCCAGCATTTGCAGAAACGAACGCAGCTGACGCTGCTGTCGGTAAAACCGGGCCGTCATCCCGATCCCGAAGCTGCCCGCGCCTGCGACGATCATGATCGCGCCGATCCAACGAATCATATTGACATCCTTTCCGTGATGATAGTCCGATCCCTGCGGATCGTCACGAGGTTTTGAAACAGTCCGCAGGCTATCAGAGTCCTGTAAAGCTCGCGCTGACCAAGCTCTGCGCGGCTGCCGGCGTGTGCCGTTGCGATGAAATTCACGCCGCAGTAGGATGCGCGCACCATGGCTTCGACGTCTGCGGCCGCCGTGATCTCGTCCACGGCGATCCATTCGGGATTCATCGTGCGCAGCAGGAATTCAACTGCGGTCTCCTTTTTGACGCCCGAGAGCACGTCCGTATGCGTTCCGAGATCAAACTGCGGTCTGCCGTTAAAGCAGGCGCCGATCTCCATTCGCTCGTCGGCAACGCCGATCCGGAACGAGAAGCGGTCGGACAGCTGGCGGATCAGATCGCGCAGCAGTGTCGTCTTTCCGACGCCCGGCGCGCCGATGATCAGCGTCGAATCCGGATGCAGCCAAAGCGCGTCCGCAGGCTTCGATGCGATGCCTCTGATCTGCCGCGCAACGCGGAGATTTATAGAAGAAAGCTCTTGAAATCCGGTTATCTGATCGCCCGGACAGACAGCGATCCCACAGACGCCGAGCCGGTGTCCGCCGCTTACGGTGACAAAGCCGTTTTTGAGCATGTTTTGTGCAGAGAAAAAAGCATGTCCGGTCGCTTTTGCGATCGTTTCATCCAGCCATTTTGCAGTAACGTACAGGTCATTCAGCTCGCGCTCTTTTCCATTTACGCTAACCGCTGCTGCCTGTCCGCAGCGCAGGCGGATCTCTTCAATCTTTGCAGCATACGGCAGGTGCAGGACGGCCTCCTGTACCTCCGGCGGACAGATTCGCACCGCTTGCCTGATTTCATCCATTGCGCTCTCACTCCTGCATTACTCTATGCGGACAAGGTCTGTAGAAGAACAAAAAAAGAGCGCTGCCGAAGCAGCACTCTTTCCAGACTGTCAAAAAAGCCCGGAACCGTCGAAATAGAGTATCGTATTTCACCGCGCCCGTCATTGCGAGGTTTGCGGAGCAAACCGTGGTTGCGGCGTACCCCCCTTGCTGGTGCAAGCTGTCCCTATAGGCTTTGAAAAAGGTAGAGGATATAGATTATTTCGACTTACTGCGCAACTCACGACCTATCGTACCTATGTACGCCTACGGTCGTGAGTTGCTTGTCTTCCGAGCTTTTTGACAGCCTGCCAGCGTGTCGAAAAAAGGTATTTCGACACGCTGAAAAGAGTGCTGCCGAAGCAGCACTCTTTCGCTGAAAGGATTATTCTTGCTTTCTGCCTTGCCGAATCAGGCGAAGAATGATCGGAGACAATAGAAGATTGATTCCAAGCTCAATCAGGAAGTTGATGCCGGCGAGGCCGAGCACCATAAAGACGAAGGTGTTTTCAAAGCCTGCCTGTACGCCCCATTCCCGAATCGTCTCCCAGAAGAAAAGCCGGCAGCCGGCGAAGAACAGGCCGGTATTTACGACGGGACAGATAAAGCTGGCCGCAAGCACAGCCACATACGGATTGTACTTTTCCAGCAACCGGTAGATCAGACCGGCAGCCAGACCGGCGCAGCAGCCCTTTACCAGCACAGTAACGACCGTTCCGAGCGGATGGATCGTCAAAAATGCCGTCGCGCCGCCCGAGACAAGTACGACCACGCCAAAGGCAAAGCCAAGCCATGCGCCCGCCCATTCGCCGAGCAGCGCGGCTCCGATGACCACCGGGACGAGAACGAACGTGATGGAAACGCCGGGAATGGGCTGCACGAAGTTAGCGATCACCTGCAGTACTACAACGATTGCAGTCAGCACGGCTGCGAGCGCAATCTGCCGCGCTCCGATTTTTTGATGTTTCATTTTTCCTCCTGCTGTCGCTCCTGAAAGGATGCAACGCATATAATATTTAGTTCAATGCGTCAATGTCTTGACACACGGGACTACGGAATTTCATCCTCCACGGGAGGATTCGGGTCGTAGGTGCCGTTCTGCATCTGCTCCCACTGTTCTTTTGTAATCAGGATCTGACGCGGCTTCGCGCCTTCAAAGCCGCCGACGATGCCGCGCTCCGCCATTTCGTCCATGATGCGCGCGGCTCTGGCATAGCCGAGCTTCAGGCGGCGCTGGAGCATGGAGGTCGAAGCCTGCCCGGTTTCCAGAACGACCTCGACGGCTGCAGGCAGCATTTCGTCAAAATCGTTATCGTCCGAATTGCGTGAGGCGTCGGCAGAGGAGCCGCTCTTTCCGGTCTGCTCGGCGCGTTTTTCGATCTGCTCGATGATATCCGCCGAGTAATTGCTCTGCGACTCTGCTTTGATCGAAGAAACGACGGCCTGCACTTCCTCGTCGGTAATAAAGCAGCCCTGAATACGCTTCGGCTTGCCCTGACCGAGCGGCGCGAAGAGCATATCGCCCTTGCCGACGAGCTTTTCGGCGCCCTGCGTATCGAGAAT
This sequence comes from Oscillospiraceae bacterium, assembly GCA_017405865.1. Lineage (GTDB taxonomy): Bacteria > Bacillota > Clostridia > Oscillospirales > Oscillospiraceae > JAZOXB01. The sequence continues at coordinate 116,748 of JAFQZN010000008.1, forward strand.
GATGCGGGACTCCATCGCGGACGAAACGGCGAAAGCGATTCTTGAAGGAATGTTCGCCTTCATGAGGCCGGTAATCACATCCGCCGACGGACGCTGGGTGGCAATGACGAGGTGAATGCCGGACGCACGGCCCATCTGTGCAATGCGGCAGATAGACTCTTCAACCTCTTTCGCCGCCACAAGCATCAGGTCGGCAAGCTCATCGATCACGACGACGATCTGCGGCATCGACTGCTGATCGGGATCGCTCACGATCGTCTTATTATAGGATTCGATATCACGTACGCCAGCTTCGGACATCATGCGATAGCGGCGCATCATTTCGGTGACCGTCCACTGCAACGCACCGGCCGCCTTTTTCGGATCGGTCACGACGGGGATCAGAAGATGCGGGATGCCGTTATACACGCCGAGCTCGACCATTTTGGGGTCGACCATGATGAGCTTGACCTCGTCCGGCTTTGCTTTATACAGCAGAGACAGGATGAGGGTGTTCATGCAGACGGATTTGCCGGAGCCGGTCGTGCCGGCGATCAGCATGTGCGGCAGCTTGGAAATATCTCCGACGATGCAGTTGCCGCTGATGTCCTTGCCGACTGCAAAGGAGATCTTGGATTTACTGTTCTTGAAGGCCGGAGAGTCGATCACTTCGCGGGCATAAACGACGTTGACGGATTTATTCGGCACCTCGATGCCGACGACGGAGATCTTGTCGGGAATCGCGGAAATACGAACGCCGGTCGCGCCGAGCGCAAGTGCAATATCGTCGGCAAGGTTCGTGACCTTGGACAGCTTTACGCCCCGGTCAAGCTCCAGCTCGTAGCGCGTAACGGACGGGCCGCGAATGACGTCGACGATGTTCGGCACGATGCCGAAGCTCTCCAAAGCGTCTGCAAGACGCTTGGTATTCTCGCGCATTTCGCCGGTCGCGTCGACCGTGTTCTGACGGCGAAGATCCAGCAGAGAGATCGGCGGGAACCGGTACTCCGGCTGCGTTTCTTCCGCCTTCATCTCGATCTCGTGCGAGATCTCGGCCGCTTCGGCCGCTGCCTCGCCCTTTTTGACCTTTTCCGGCTCCGGCGTAATCGGCGTCGTCGGCTTCGTGACTTCGGGCAGCAGTTCGATTTCGTCAATCGTCACTTGCTTTCTCTCCGCATCGATCACCGGCATCGGCTTCTCTTCAACCGGTTGTTCTCCGTCCGGCTTGCGGTTTTTTTTAGACTTTTTCCCCTTCTCTTCCGGCGGCTCGTCGATCGGCAGATCGTATTCCGCCGCATTCACCGGATGCTTGCGTTCATAGCGTTCAATGCGCTTGGTCTGCACGTGATTGACCAGCCGCTCGGCGGGATCCGCCTTCGGCACGGGAGCGGGCGATTCCTCCTTCGGCATCGGTGGACGGTTTTTGATCGCCGTGATCAGGCTGTTGATCGTGATACCGAAGATCGACATGCCCTGCAGGATCAGGAGAATCAGGAAAACGATCAGACCGCCGAATTTCGTGATCGCCGCCTCAAAGACTTCCGCAAAGAAGCCCGGGACAAGGCCGCCGCTCGTCCAGTCCAAGCCGCCGTTCCAGAGCGCCTTGAGAGAAAGCTCCGTGTTATTGCCGGTAAAGATCTCATAGCAGAGGTGCGCAATGCCGGAGAGCGTGATGATCAGCGTGAGCATGCTGAAGACGCGCAGCTTGACCGGCTTGTCCTTGCCTCGGAAGAGCGTGATTGCAATGGCGATCAGAATGACCGGCAGTATGTACCTTCCGAGCTGACCGAACAGACCGCCGATCAGCGCAGCGGCCGGCGCGAGCAGGAACGCATCCGTGGGAAGACAGCACAAAAATGCGAAAATTGCAACCAGAATGAGCAAAATCCCTGTAAACTCACGGCGATTCTGCTGTTCCCGCTTTGTCGCGCTCACGTGCTTACTCGACTGGGACTCCTTTTTCTTGTTTTTTGGTTTATTAGACATTCAGCTTCCTCCTTACGCGTTGATCAGCGCCAGAATCAGCACGACAACGGCGGCTTCCCAACTGTAATAAGCAAAGAAATTGATCTTGTTCTGCTGCATCAAGTAGCGGTAATACTGGATCGCAAAATACCCTGCCACGGCAGCAAACAGTACGGTAAACAGCATCGGCAGCAGGATGGCGAAGGCAAACGATCCGTAAAGCAGGGCGCGGATCAGATGATAGAAAAATGCAACACACTCAAAGGCAAGCGTCAGCATATAGGTAAGGCGCGTGTTGTAAGCGTTATTCAGCCCGCGCATCCTGCCGACGGAAAGCGAGATTCCGGTTGAGGAAAGGCCGGGCAATACCCAGAACGCTCTTCCAAGCCCGATCCAAAACATGTCGGACAGCAGCACGCTGCGCTCGCTTTTGCCGCCCTCGTTGGTGCGGAAGCAAAAAAAGAGGATGATACCGTTCAGAATAAAGAGCAGCGCCACGTAGATCAGGCCGGAGAAATGGTCGGCCAGAGACGCAAAAATCAGCGACAGCAGCATCGGCAGCAGCGCAAACAGCCCGATAACGATGCTGCGGACGCGCATACGGTCATAGCGGTCCCTGCGACGGCGTTTTTTGATGCCGACGAGGATCATCACTTCCCTGCCCAACGTCCGTGCCTCCGAACGGAAGGCAATGTTGATCGCGAGGATGACGCCGATGCAGAGCGCCAGACGGACGTAATACCCGCCGCCGTCATTCAGCGGCGTTAGATTAAACGCACTGCGCAAGAGCGCATAATGACCCGAATAGGAAATCGGCAGCAGCTCGGAGACGCCGCCGAACAGACCGTAAAGGATCGCTTCCCAAATCTTCAAGTTCCAGTCTCCTCTGTTTGTTTTGGAACGTCAATACGAATTCTGATAGATTATAACACATCTTTCAGAGAATTTCCATCTTTTTTATGATTTTCTGTTACCGTTCTTCTTTTTTGCCGCAATCATGCGGTGCAGCGTATCCAGCGCGTCGTGCAGACTGCCGAGGCGGTCGATCAGGCCGCTTTCCACCGCTTCCCTGCCGTAGACGATCGTACCGACGTCCGTGGCGATCTGCCCGGTCGCCATCATATATTCCGAAAACTTTTCCTTGCTGATTTTGGAGTTTGCGGTCACGAAATCCGTGATCTGCTCCTGAATCCGCTGAAAATAATGATACGTCGCCGGGGCGCCGACAACAAGGCCGCTCATTCTGACCGGATGGATCATCATACTTGCGGAGGGGGCGATCATGCTCTTTTTGGCGGAAACGGCAAGCGGAATGCCGATCGAATGTCCGCCGCCGAGGACCAGCGAAACGGTCGGCTTTTTCATGCCGGAGATCAGCTCGGATATCGCAAGCCCTGCCTCGATGTCACCGCCGACGGTATTGAGAAGCAGTAACAGCCCGTCAATATCGTCGCTTTCTTCGATCGTCGCCAGCAGCGGCAGCACGTGCTCGTATTTCGTCGTTTTCACCGTTTCCGGCGCGACCTGATGTCCCTCGATCTGTCCGATGATCGTCAGCGTGTAGATGCAGCCGCGATCCGTTCTTGTCAAGCCTGCGCCGAGGTCCTCCAGCCGTTCCTGTGTCAGCGTTCTTTCCTCGTCCATGTTTTGCCTCCGTTCGTTTTCGGTTAGTATTCCACCGATCGGAAGCTGTAATCATAAGGCTTGAAAAAAACGAAATTTCCTGCTATAATGCTGCAAAAGGAGGCTGATTGCATGCATTATGAGTATAAAACGCGCGGTACCTGCGCATCGAAAATCGTATTTGACCTGGAAGACGGGATCGTCAGCAACATCCGCTTCATCGGCGGGTGCTCCGGCAATACGCAGGGCGTTGCGGCGCTGGCGAACGGAAAGCCGATCGAGGAATTGATCGAAACGCTTCAGGGCATTCGATGCGGACTCCGCCCCACTTCCTGCCCGGATCAGCTCGCGCAGGCATTGCTTTCCGCAAAAGAGCAATAATAAAAAGGAAGCTGCCGGTATTTCGGCAGCTTCCTGATATTTTCTGTCAAACCATCAGACTGCAGACAAGATCGCTGAACGCCGTCGGATCTTCCAGCGGCAGATTCGCCATCAGCAGACCCTGCTGATAGAGCAGGTCTGTGTATTTTTTTGCCTTTTCAGAATCGGAAGCGACGCAGCTGTGCAGGGCAGTCAGTGCCGGATGATCGGGGTTGATCTGCAGCACCTTGCCTGCCTTTAGCTCCGCCGTCGGATCCATGGCACGGAAATACTTTTCCATTTCAAAGCTCATGCCGCCGTCCGGCACCATGGAAACCGCGTGCGATCCCAGCTCGTTGGAAACCCGGACGTCTGCGACCTTGTCGCCGAGCGTTTCCTTGATAAACGTGATGCAGTCCTTGAACTGCTCCGCTTTTTCCTCTGCGGCCTTCTTTTCATCCTCCGTTGCAAGGTCAAGGTCGTCCGTCAGAATATTACGGAATTCGTGCTCTTCATACTTGTTGAGCGTCTGCGGAATGAATTCGTCGACCTGCTCCGTCAGAAGAAGCACGTCGAAGCCGCGCTCACGCAGCAGCGCCGTCTGCGGCAGCTTGGAAAGCTGCTGCGCGCTGTTGCCGGTCACGTAGTAGATATGCTTCTGCGACTGCGGCATCTTTTCGCAATATTCCTTGAGCGTGACGAGCTTGCCTTCCTTATCGGAATGGAATTCGACCAGATCCTGCAGCATTTCCTTGTGCATGCCGTAATCGGAGACAAGACCGTATTTGAGGTTGCGTCCGAATGCTGCGTAGAATTTCTCGTAGGCTTCTCTGTTCTGCTCCAGCAGGCGCAGCAGCTCCGCCTTGATCTTCTTTTCCAGATTGGCGGCGATCGTTTTCAGTTCTCTCGTGTGCTGCAGTAGCTCGCGGCTGATGTTCAGGCTCAAATCCTGCGTGTCGACCACGCCGCGAACGAAGCGGAAATGCTCCGGCAGCAGATCCTCACAGTGATCCATGATCATCACGCCGGAGGAATACAGCTGCAGCCCGGACTTAAAGTCTTTCGTGTAGAAATCGTACGGCGCTTTTGCGGGAATATAGAGCAGCGCCTTATAGGTAACGGTTCCTTCCACGGAGATCGGGAGAATGCCGACGGGTTCTTCATAATCGAAAAACTTCTCGCGGTAAAACGCTTTGTATTCCTCGTCCGTGACGTCCTGCTTGTTCTTCTGCCAGAGCGGCACCATGGAGTTCAGCGTCTGATCCTCTATGACCGTCTCGAATTTCGGCTCCTTATCGTCTTTCGTTTCCTCGGTCGGCTTGCGCTCTTCGACCTGCATCTTGATCGGATAACGGATATAATCGGAATACTTCTTAACCAGCCCACGCAGGCGGTATTCGCCCAGATAGTCGCTGTAACGCTCCTCCTCGGTGTCCGGCTTGAGCTTCAGAATGATCTCGGTACCTGCCGCACCCTTTTCGCATTCGGTGACCGTATAGCCGTCGGCGCCGGCAGAATGCCATTTCCACGCCTGCTCCTGCCCGTATTTTCTGGAGATCACGGTAACCTCGTCAGCGACCATGAACGCAGAATAGAAGCCGACGCCGAACTGTCCGATGATGTCGATATCCTCCTGCTTTTCCATCGCGGTTTTGAAATTCAAAGAGCCGCTGTGCGCGATCGTGCCGAGGTTTTCCTCCATTTCCTCCTTGCTCATGCCGATGCCATTATCGGAAACGGTAAGCGTTCCCGCCTCCTTATCGGCAGCGAGGCGGATATAGAAATCGCTGCGGCTCAAGCCGACGGACTGATCCGTCAGTGCAAGATACGCCAGCTTATCGATCGCATCGGAGGCGTTTGAGATCAGTTCCCGAAGAAAAATCTCCTTATGCGTATAAATTGAATTGATCATCAGATCCAGCAGGCGTTTCGATTCCGCCTTGAACTGCTTCTTTGCCATAAAACCATCTTCCTTCGTCAATTTGGCACTCATCGCTTATGAGTGCTAATGCTATTATAACGCGTTATTTGTAAAATGCAAGCCCCGTTACAAAGAATTCATACTTTATTTCTCGTTCGCCTTATGATACACTGAAAGTGAGGTGAAGTTCTATGATTACAGTCAGCGATCTTGCGCTGCAATTCGGCGGCACGTACCTGTTTCAGCACGTCGACCTGCAATTCACGGCAGGCAACTGCTACGGCGTCATCGGCGCAAACGGCGCCGGAAAATCGACCTTTTTGAAGCTCCTTTCCGGCGAGCTGGAGTCAACCAAGGGAGAAATATCCATTAAGCCCGGCCTGCGCATGTCCGTTTTGAAGCAGAATCAGTTTGCCTATGACGCCTACTCCGTGATCGACACGGTCATTATGGGCAACAAGCGTCTGTATGACGTGATGAAGCAGAAGGACGCGCTCTACGCAAAGCCAGATTTCTCGGACGAGGACGGCATGCTCGCCTCCGAGCTGGAGATTGAATTTGCCGAGATGAACGGCTGGGAGGCGGAATCCGATGCAAGCCGCATTCTGCAGGGGCTGGGAATCCCCGTCGAGCTGCATTACGACATGATGGCGGATACCGATCCGCGCTTGAAGGTCAAGGTCCTGCTCGCACAGGCGCTGTTCGGAAACCCCGATATTATTCTTCTGGACGAGCCGACCAACAACCTCGATATCGAGTCCATCAACTGGCTGGAAAACTTCCTTCTGGACTATGAGGACAACGGCACGGTCATCGTCGTCAGCCACGACCGCCATTTTCTGAACACAGTCTGCACCCATATTGTCGATATCGACTACGGCAAGATCAAGATGTACGTCGGCAACTACGATTTCTGGTACGAATCCAGCCAGCTCGTCCAGACGCTTCTGCGCAATAAAAACAAGCGGAATGAAGAAAAAATCGCGGAGCTGCAGGAGTTTATCTCCCGCTTCTCGGCGAACAAGGCAAAGAGCAAGCAGGCAACGGCGCGCCGCCGCCTGCTCGAAAAATTGAGCATAGAAGAGATCCCGATGTCCTCCCGCCGCTACCCTTTCGTCGGCTTTACCAGAGAGCGAGAGGTCGGCAAGGATATTCTCTTCGTCACGGAGGTTTCCAAGACCGTCGACGGCGTAAAGCTGCTGGACAAGGTCTCCTTCACCGTGAACAAAAACGATAAGATCGCCTTCGTCGGCGAAAACGAGCTGGCGCAGACGACCATGTTCAAGATTCTGATGGGAGAACTGGAGCCGGACGAGGGCAGCGTCCGCTGGGGCGTGACGACCTCGCAGAGCTACTTCCCGAAAGACAATTCCTCCTTCTTTGAGGGCTGCAGCGACAGCCTCGTGGACTGGCTGCGGCAGTTTTCCGCCAAGAAGGACGACGTCTACCTGCGTAGCTTCCTCGGCAGGATGCTCTTTTCCGGAGACGACGTGTTCAAGCCCGTCAATGTGCTCTCCGGCGGAGAAAAGGTGCGCTGCATGCTCTCAAAAATGATGCTGTCCGGCGCGAACGTCCTTTTACTCGATCAGCCGACCAACCATCTGGATATGGAGTCCATACAGGCGGTCAATAACGGCATGGTGGCTTTCCCGGGAAATATCCTCTTTGCAAGCCACGACCATGAGCTCCTGCAGTCGGTTGCAAACCGCATTATCGAGTTCCGCCCCGACGGAACGATATTGGACCGCGTCGGGACCTATGACGAGTATCTGGACTTCAGAAAAGAAGCGTAAAAAACCGGGTGTACTGTAATGCGAACAGTACACCCGGTTATTGTTATTATTATTCAGCAGTCTCTTCTGCAGGAGCTTCCTCAACAGGAGCGGCCTCTTCGACAGGCGCTTCCTCGGCAGGAGCGGCTTCCTCAATGGGAGCCTCTTCCTCTTCCGGCTCCGCTTCCGCAGGAGCGGACGGCTCCAGCAGCTTGCGGATGGACAGGGAGATACGCTTGCGCTCGTTATCGACGTCGGTGATCTTAACGTCGACCTCCTGACCCTCGCTCAGAACGTCGGCAACCTTCTCAACGCGATGATCGGCGACCTGGGAAATATGGATCAGGCCGTCCACACCGGGCAGGATCTCTGCAAACGCGCCGAAATCAACGATCTTCACGATCTTGACCGTGGCGACGTCGCCGACGGAGTACTTCTCGCAGAACTGGTTCCACGGGTTCATCTCCGGCGTCTTGTAGCCGAGAGAGATCTTCTTCTTTTCGGGATCCGCCTTCAGGACGAAGACTTCGATGGTATCGCCGACCTTGACGACCTCATCGGGCGTCTTGATGCGGCCCCAGGACAGCTCGGAGATATGGACCATGCCGTCCACGCCGCCGATGTCGACGAATGCGCCGTAGCTGGTGAGGGACTTGACGGTGCCGGTGTACTTCTTGCCGACCTCGATCTCGCTCCAAATCTTCTCGATGGCAGCCTTCCGTGCTTCACCGCTCAACGCGCGGATGGAACCGACGACTCTGCGGCGGGCGCGGTTGAATTCGGTGATCTTCATCTTCAGGGTCTGGCCCTTGAGCTCGCTCAGATCGCCGCCCTTTGCAACGCCGGTCTGGGAAGCCGGGATGAAAACACGGACGCCCTTGACGTTGGCAACGAGGCCGCCCTTATTCTCTTCGGTGATGACGCCTTCTACAGGGGTCTTTTCCTCAAACGCCTTTTCGACGTCGTCCCATACCTTCATGCCCTCGAGCTTCTTGCGGCTGAGCTGAACGGTGCCCTCCTGATCGTTGACGCGAACGACAAAAACTTCGATCTCGTCGCCGGGCTTGAGGATGTCTTCGGGCTTTACGTTGGGATCTGCGCTGACTTCGTCATACGGGATGTATCCGGCGTGCTTCGTGCCAAGGTCGACCTGGACTTCGGTAGAACCGATCGAGGTAACGGTGCCAAAAACCTTATCTCCTGTATTTAAAGTCTTGATGGAGTTTTCGAGTAAGGCTTCAAAGCTCTCCTCTGCTACTGCATCAACGTTAGTAATTTCGCTCATGGTTTCATTAACCTCCTTTATTATCCACGCAGGCGTCGATGCGCCCGCAGTGATGCCGACGGTAGTGCAGTTCTGATAAACGGCAGGCTCCAGCTCGTCTGCGCAGTCGATCAGATCGACCCTGACGCAATGCTCCGAGCAGATATGCGCCAGCCTTCCGGTGTTGGAGCTGTTTCGGTCTCCGACCACGATCATGGCGTCGCAATTTGCGGCCAATTCCGCCGCTTCCTTCTGCCTGTTTTCAGTTGCTCTGCATATTGTATCAAAGATTTCTCGATTTGTACACACTTTTTTTACGATTTTCTTGCAGGAATCCCATAAAAATTGCGTACTTGTCGTTTGAGACACCATCGTAATCGGCAAATTCTTGTTTTCAGGCGACGAATTCAGCCAATTTTCGAGCTCCTCCGCGTTGGCAAAGACCAACGGATGCCTGCACCAGCCGGCAATCGCGACGATCTCCGGGTGCGTCGGCGTGCCGATGATAACGGGCTGTCTCCCCTGTTCCTCGGCCTTTGCAACGAGAGAATGGATCCGTTTGACGGAGGGACAGGTCGCGTCGATGATCTCAACGTTTTTTTGTTCCAGTGCCTCGTAGGTCGCGCGCGGGATGCCGTGCGAACGGATCACGACCGTCGCCCCCTCCGGAATTTCGTCCAGACGGGAGATTTCCTTGACGCCCAGCTCCTCAAAGTGATGCACAAGATGGCGGTTATGGGCGATCGGTCCGAAGGTCACGGTGGACTTTCCGTCTGCGATCGCCTGCTCGACCAGACCGACGGCGCGGTTGACGCCGTAACAGAAGCCGGCGGTTTTCGCTACTTCAATCTTCACAGCGCTTCACCCAGACGGTAAATATTCTTCAGAAGCTCGTCCGACAGAGTGATCAGCTCCTGCTCGGTCGCGCGCCTGTCTTCCGTTTTTGGAAAGTACGGCTTGCCGAAGACGAGGTCGATCCTTCCGAACAGACGCTTCTTCGTCGTCAGATAGATCGGCATGACGGGCGTCTGGGAGCGCGTCGCGATCAGGATCGCACCGCTGTGCGGTTCGGACTTCTTCCCTTTCCGAATCCGTGTTCCCTCCGGGAAAATGATCAGCTTATTGCCATCGCGCAGCGTTTTCATTGCCGTTTTGATTGCAGCAATATCAGAGCCGTCGCGGTTTACCGGAAATGCGCCGAGCTTGCGCAGGAGCTTTCCGAATACCGGAATATCCAGCAGCTCCTTCTTTGCCATCGTGCGCGGCAAAACCGGCAGATCTGCTTGTATGGCGACCCAGAGGGGATCAGAAAACGAGCTGTGATTGCAGCACAGGAGCACAGCGCCGTCGGGAATGTTTTCGCGTCCCTTCACGTGGACGACCGGATGCGCAAGGCGCAGGAAAAAGAGAACGATCGCCCGAAGAAAACGGTATGTCCTTGTGGAAATCAGCTTCATAAGTCAATCCTCTCCCGGATGATGTGAAGTAACGCCGCGACGCTATCTTCCAACGAGAGGTCGGAGGTATCGAGCAAAACGGCGTCGTCCGCCTGCTTTAAGGGCGCGACCTGACGGTGCATGTCGCGGTAGTCACGCTCGATCATGTCCTTTAGCACGTCCTCGTAAGAGTCGCTTCTGCCCTGCTCCTGCAGCTCCAGAAAGCGGCGCTTTGCGCGAACCTCCGCAGAGGCGGAGAGATAGATTTTTACGTCTGCATCGGGCAGAACAACGGTTCCGATGTCGCGGCCGTCCATAATGACGCTGTTCGTTTTGGCGACGTTTCTCTGCGTGTCAAGCAGGAAGGCGCGAACGGAGGGCAGCGCGGAAACCTTCGATGCCATGGAGGAGACCTCCGGCAAACGGATCTTCTTCGATACGTCGGCGCCGTTCAAATACATGTGCTGTACGCCGTCTTTCCAGGAGAGCTTTACCTTCAGCTGCGGCAGCAGGGCGTCGATTTTATCTGTTTCTTCGGGCAAAATGCCGTTATTCAGGACGGCGTAAGCGATCGTGCGGTAGATCGCGCCGGTATCTACATAAACAAAATTCAGTTCCGCCGCAGCGCGGCGCGCCATAGTGCTTTTCCCCGCGCCTGCAGGGCCGTCGATCGCTACGCTGTAAACCTTGTTCATGCGGCTCACCTCATCAAAAACTCATAATATTATACAGTCAAAGTACGGATTTGTCAAATTTAGTTTCTGCGATCGCGTTGATTGCAGCGTATGCAGTCGCCCACGCGATCTGCAGGTTGAAGCCGCCGGTGTAGGCGTCGCAGTCGATGATCTCTCCGGCAAAATACAGACCTCCCACCAGCTTGGACTGCATCGTTTTCGGGTCGATCTGCTTTACGTCTACGCCGCCGCGCGTGATGATCGCTTCTTCGACCGGTCGTGTTCCGCTGATCGGAAGCAGGAAGCGCTTCGTCTGTTCCAGCAGCGCTCTGCGCAGCTGCTTGGTCAGGGCGTTTGCCTGCATGGCAGGGTCAATACCGCAGCGCTTCAGCAGCACCGGGATCATCGAATGTGGGTACAGATCCGCAAGCGCGTTCTCCATGCTGCGATTTGCGTATTTCTCAAAATCACGCAGGAATCTCGCGTCGAGCTTTGCTTCGTCCAGCGCAGGCTTGAGGTCGAGCGATACGGTGTACTTTTCGCCCTCCCTCATATGCGCGGAGGCTGACAATGCCATAGGACCGGAAAGACCGAAGTGCGTGAACAGAAGCTCGCCGAATTCCTTAAACGCGATCCTCCCCTTTGCGTCCAGCAGCTTCAGCTCCGTGTTGCGCAGAGACAGTCCCTGCATGTCCGCACAGTCGCTCTCACTGACGAGCGGCACGAGAGAGCCGGTCGGCTCGATGACGGTATGACCGACTGCTTTTGCCAGCAGATAGCCGTCGCCTGTCGAGCCGGTCAGCGGATAGGATGCGCCGCCGGTGCAGAGCAAAACGCTCTTGCATGACACGATCCCCTTTTGTGTCTTTACGCCGGCAATCCGTCCCTCCTGCGTGATGAGTCCCGTCACGGTATCCAGCCTGCGCTCCAGCAGCGGAGACTTCATGGCGCGCTCCAGCGCGGCAATCACGTCCGCAGAACGGTCGGACACCGGAAAAACGCGGTTGCCGCGTTCGGTTTTCAAGGGGCAGCCGTTCTCCTCAAAAAACGCCATCGTCCGCTCCGGCGGAAACCCGTAGATCGCGCTGTAGAGGAAGCGCGGATTACGCGGGATATTCTTCAGTACTTCCTCTGCAGTGCAGTTGTTCGTCACGTTGCAGCGGCCCTTCCCGGTGATAGCGAGCTTTTTTCCGAGGCGTTCATTCTTTTCCAAAAGCAGGACGCGCATGCCCTGCCTGACCGCCTGTGCGGCGGCAAACATACCGGCTGCTCCGCCGCCGACGATCACGAGATCAATCATCGAGCTTTTCATAGACGTGATAGATGTCCCAGATCTCCTCTAGCTTATTGAAGATCCGTGTGGTTTCCAGCTTCTTTTTGGAAGCCGCCGCGACGATCAGCGCGTTGATGACGCTCATCGGCGCAACGAGGGAGTCGACAAGCGACACCATATCGCTCTTTGCCGTCAGGACGAATTCGGAAAACTCCGCCAGCGGCGACGAGGCGCAGTCGGTCAGCGCAATTACCTTTGCGCCGGAGGCATGGGCGTACTCGGCCGCCTGAATTGCAGCGGAGGAATACCGCGGAAAACTGATGGCGATCAGCGCGTCCTGCGGCGAAATCCGCACGATCTGCTCAAACACCTCGCTGTCGGAGGCGGACGTAATCAGGCGAACGTCACGGAACATGTACTTGAAATAATAGCTCAAAAAGGAGGCCAGTGCGGACGACGAGCGCACACCGATCACGTAGATCGTCTGCGCGTTCATCAGCGCGTCGACCGCGCCGTGAAACGCTTTCTGATCAATCTGCTCGCTCGTCGCATGAATCAGATCCTTGTCTGCCTGCAGTACCGAGGACAGCACGTCGTCGTCTGACATGCGCTTCTCGCTGACCTCGATGCGCTGCACGGAAGTCAGTCGGTTCAGCACCATTTCCTGCATCGCCTTTTGCATCTCAGGGTAGCCGTCGTAACCAAGCTCCGCAGCAAAACGGACGACGGTTGACTCGGACACCTGCACGGTTTTGCCGAGCGCGCCTGCGGTCAGAAAAGCCGCCTTATCGTAGCTCTCCAGAATATAGGAAGCAATCTTCCGCTGCCCCTTGGAGAATGAATTCATTTTGTTATGTATGCAGGTCAAAACGTCGGCCGTCATTTCGTCCCCTCCCGTTCGAGGTTTTCATATTCATCCTTGGTCAAAAAGCGCCATTTCCCGACCGGCAGGTCGCCAAGTGCGAGACTTCCCTCCCGCACGCGGCAAAGCCGCAGGACGGTAAGCCCTGCCGCTTCGCACATGCGCCGGATCTGACGGTTCCTTCCTTCGTGGATCGTAATTTCGTAAGTTGCTTTTTTCTCACTTTGCCGCAGCAGCACAACCTGCGGCGGACGGATGATCCTGCCGTCCAGCTCAATCGTACGGGCAAGCAGCTTTTCCGCCGTATCCAGAGCGCCGGATACTGTGACCTCATACGCTTTTTCCACGCTGTGCTTCGGATGCATGAGGCGGTTGGCAAGCTCGCCGTCATTCGTAAATAGCAGAAGTCCCTCCGACGCGTAATCCAGCCTGCCGACAGGATAGACGCGGCAGCCGCAGTCCACGAGGGAGGCCGCCGTCTTCCTGCCGCGTTCATCCGAAAGCGTTGTGACGTAACCGCGCGGCTTATTGAGCATCAAACAGACCGGTGCGCTTTTCTTGGGAAGGGGTTTTCCGTCCACGCGAATGTCGTCAATGTCAGGATCTGCGCTCTGCCCGAGCGTCGCGACCTGACCGTTCACGCTGATCCTGCCCTCCTGCAAAAGGAGTTCAGCCGCTCTGCGGGAGGAGACTCCATGCGCAGAAAGGATCTTCTGTAACCGTTCTGTCATCTGTCTCCCTCCCTTTCCATAATAACGTTACCGTTCCGACTTCTCTGTCGCCGATCGTTACGGTTCCGTAACCTGCCGGTGATCCGGCAGCACCGGGCGCAAAGCAGATTTTCGGGTAGCGCACGGTAACGCGGACGTTTTCGTTTTCATATGCAGGATAGGAAACGTCCTCCCCTGCGGTCAGATAGGCGCGGCTGCCGTCGACGCAGTCGACCCAGCCAACGTCTTCGCCGGCGGAGATCAACACGCGCTCCGGGTACTGCGAAAAGCCGTAGTCATACAGGGCTTTGTGATCCTGCCAGTCGTTTCCGTCGCAGATCGTGACGGCGATCAGCCGCCTGCCGTTTCGTTCGGCGGCACTGACGAGGATCCTGCCGGCCGCTTTCGTGTAGCCGGTCTTCACGCCGATTGCACCGTCGCACGACCACAGGAGTTTGTTGTGGTTGGTCAGACTGCGCGTTCCTATCTGAATGCTTTTTGTGGCAACGATTTCCGCAAAAGCCTCGTTCTGCAGCGCATAGCGTGTCATTCTTGCCAGATCGGCAGCTGTGGAGTAATGCGCGTCGCCGTCCAACCCGTTCGGATTTTCAAAATGCGTCTGATGCAGGCCGAGCTGCTGCGCCTTCAGATTCATCAGATCGACAAACTCCGGCACGCTGTCGCTGCAGGCAAGTGCGAGCGCAACGGCAGCGTCGTTACCTGAATGCAGCATCATGCCGTAAAGCAGGTCGCGGATCGTCAGGCGCTCCCCTGCTTGGAGATAGATCGACGAGCCTTCGATCCCCGTCGCCTCCGGTGGAATTTCGTATTCCTCGTTCAGATCGCAGTGCTCCAGCACGACGATCGCCGTCATGATCTTCGTCGTGCTGGCGATCATGCTTTTTTTATCACTGTTTTTTGCGTATAAAATCCTGCCGGTATCGGCGTCCATCAAAATGGAGCATTTCGCGCTGTCAGACGGTGCGGCATAGCATACAGACAGGAAAAGGACGGAAGCAACAAAGGCGGCTGCCGTCCTGTAAAGCCATTTCATTTCTCATCACCCCTGCTATTTTCTGCCGGTGCAATGAGAATACGCCTGTTAAATATCGGTAATATCCGTCTTTTTCTTTCCGACCATGTCCGACAGCTTGTCTACGATGCCGGGCAGCTGCTCGATCACGCGCTCTGCGGCGGAGCTGGCAGGCTCGTCAACCGGCAGGACGCGCACACGGTCGTTCTGAATCACGATGATCGCAACGGGCGTGATCTTTACGCCGCAGCCTGCGCCGCCGCTGAAGGTGCCGTTCGTGTCGGCAATCTTTGCGGCAAGATCTGCGCCGCCGGACGCCAGACCAAAGGAGATCTTGGAAATCGGGATCAGCGTCACGCCCTGTGCCGCTTCAATCGGCGAACCTACGACGGTGTTGGAGTCCACCATCTCGCGGACCTTCGACATGGATGCGCCGAGAATATCGGAAACATTTTTACTCATGATCAGTTACCTCCTCAACGGGTTGGGTGAATTCTTCCGTCGGCAACTCTTTCTTGCCGAACTGCATTTTTTCGATCTCCGGCAGCTCCTCCAACGAGGACAGACCGAAGGTACGCAGGAAATCCGGCGTCGTGCGGTAAAGGATCGGTCTGCCGGGTACGTTCAGCCTGCCGCATTCCTCAATCAGGCGCTTATTGATCAGCGCACCGACGGAATAGGAGCTGTCAACCCCACGGATCTGCTCAATATAGGCCTTGGTCGCAGGCTGATAGTATGCCACAATTGTCAGAGTCTCCAGCTGGGAGGAAGAGAGTTTCGGCGGCTTTCTTGTTTCCAGCGCTTTTGTGATATAGGGAGACATCTCCACGGAAGAGCACATTTGATAGGCCTTTTCCAGCTTGACGATGCGAAGTCCGCGCCGCTCGAAGGAGAGCCGATCCATCAGTGACTTCGCTGCCGCATCGACCTCGTCGGCGTCACATTCCGCTGCCAGCGCGATCCGTTCCGTTTCAACCGGCTCTCCTGCGGCAAACAGGATCGCCTCAATCACGCGCTCTAAATCAGTTCGTTCCATCCAATGACTCCATTTCTCCGTCCGGCATCTTGCAGAAACGGACGTTTACATCCTCGCCGTCATCCTCCAATTCAATCGACCGGATGCGGCAAAGCTCCAGCACGGCAAGAAAGGTCGCAACGATTTCGCTGCGGGAGCGGCTTCCGCGAAAAAGGCTGCGGAATTTCGTTACACCGCGCATCAAAAGCCGTTTTAAGACCTGCGCGGCCTTCTTCGTGACGGGATAGGGCTCTGCGCCTACAATGCCCCGGAAAATCGACACGGGCGGCGGGAGCGTTCGTTCGCTGCGATCGGCGATCGTGGAAAACGCACGCAGCAGGTCGTCAGGCTCATGCTGATAGCGGTAGGTCGTGTCGACCTGATACGGTTCAGGCTGCTTGATAAAGGAATTGCAGCCGATCTCGTTTCTCGGCTCCAGATAGCTGACGGCAATCCGGATCTGCTCGAGCGCGTCGGCGCGCTGCCGCTCCTCCAGTGATCGGATCAGAAGCTCCATTTCCGAGAGCGCCTCTTCACGCTCTGCGGCGGAGAGCAGCATTTTCGTTTTGATCAGCATCAGATGGGACGCCATGGCGATAAATTCGCTCGCGATCTCCATGTCCAGCCGCTTCATTTCGTCCAGATACGCCAGATACTGCTCCAGGATCGACGTAATGCTGACATCCTGAATCTCTATTTTGTTTTTACTGAGCAGCAGCAGGATCACGTCCAGCGGTCCGTCAAAGTCCTCCGGCAGCGCATCCTGCTTCCGCATCACACCGGCCAGGTGGTATCTTGGCTCGTCCATGCGTACCCTCTTATATTAAAATCCAAGTTATTATAGCATTTGCGCGCCATTCTTGCAAGAATAAAATGAGCGTGTTTGCAAGGAAAATTGCAAAAACACGCTCATTATTTCTATTTTTCCACGGCGCGGAGGATCGCATTAACAAGCTCGCCTCTGCCGGCCCCCTTTTCTGCGGAAAACGGGATCAACGCGGTATCCGGCGTGAGCTTCAGATCGGCGCGGATACATGCCATATTCGGCTCGATCTCGCTCTTTTTCAGCTTGTCGAGCTTATTGGCAACGACCACAAACGGACGGCCCGTGTTCTGAAACAGCTCCGCCATGACGACGTCCAGCTTGGTCGGTGCATGGCGGGCGTCGACGATCATCACGCCGAGCGTGATCCTTTCCGCCTGCGCGAAATAGGCTTCCATCAGCTTGCCCCAGCGTTCCTTCTCGCTTTCGGCGACCTGCGCGTAGCCGTAGCCCGGCAGATCGACGAAGTACGCTTTGCCGTCAACCCTGAAGTAGTTGATGTGAACCGTCTTCCCCGGCTTCTGTCCGACCCGTGCGAAGTTCTTCCGCTGCAGGACGCAATTGAGGACGGAGGACTTGCCTACGTTGGACTTGCCGGAAAACGCGATCTGCGGAAGGTTATCGTTTACAAACGAGTTCGGCTGCGCTGCGGATTTGATGAATTCAACCTTTTGAAGATTCATTGACGGATCCTCGTCTTCGGCTTCTGCTTTTCCTGCGGCACGTTGACCGGAGGAACCGACTTCTGCAGCGCATGGTTTTCCCTGTTTTCCTCTGCGGGAAAAATCAGCGCAGCGTCAATCACCGCGTCAGCGTAATCGACCAGAATGAAATCCAGCGCCTTCCGAACGGTCTGGTCGATCTCATCCAGATCCTTTTCATTCGCGCGCGGAATAATGACGGTCTTAACGCCGTGGCGCAGCGCGGCCATGGTCTTTTCCTTCAGACCGCCGATCGGAAGCACGCGGCCGCGAATGGAAATCTCGCCCGTCATGGCAATGTCGCGGCGAACCGGCGCGCCGGTCAGCGCAGAAACCATCGCCGTGCAGACGGTAATACCTGCGGACGGTCCGTCCTTGGGAACGGCGCCCTCGGGGAAATGCACGTGGATGTCCTTCGTCTTATAGAAATCGACGGGAATATGCAGGCTTTCCGCGCGCGAGCGGATAAAGCTCATCGCGGCCTGCACGGACTCCTTCATCACCTCGCCGAGGTTGCCGGTCAAATTGAGCTTGCCGGTGCCTTCGGTGACGTTGCATTCAACCTCAAGCGTCTCGCCGCCGACGGCCGTCCACGCAAGCCCGGTGACCAGGCCGACGGTATCTGCTGGTGCAAGCTTATCGGGAAGGATCTTCCGTACGCCGAGGAACTCCTGCAGATTCGCGCCTTTGACGCGGATTCGTTTGAGCTCCGGCTCGGAGACAAAGCGCATCGCGCATTTTCTGCACAGATTGGCGATCTCACGTTCCAGATTGCGAACGCCGGACTCTCTCGTGTAGCACTGGATCATCTCACGGATCGCGTCGTCCGTGACGCCGACCTGCGACTTTTTGAGGCCGTGCTTTTTCAGCTGCTTCGGCAGCAGATGCTGCTTGGCGATCATCAGCTTTTCCTCGTCCGTGTAGGAATTCAGCTCAATGACTTCCATGCGGTCAAGCAGCGCGCGCGGGATCGTATCGGTCGTGTTGGCCGTTGTGATGAACATGCAGTCGCTCAAATCGAACGGAATTTCCAGATAATTGTCGCGGAAGGCGTTGTTCTGTTCCGCGTCCAGCACCTCAAGCAGTGCGGCGGACGGATCGCCGCGATAATCGCTGCCGAGCTTGTCGATCTCGTCAAGGAGCAGCAGCGGATTGGAGGATCCCGCCTGCTGCAGGGCGGCAAGGATTCTGCCCGGCATTGCGCCGATATAGGTCTTTCTGTGGCCGCGGATCTCTGCTTCATCGTGGATCCCGCCGAGCGAGATTCTTGCGAGCTTTCGGTTCAATGCGCGCGCAACGCTCATGGCGACAGAGGTTTTACCGACGCCCGGAGGGCCGACCAGACAGATGATCTGCCCCGGCAGATCTGGCGCAAGCTGCTTGACCGCAAGAATCTCCAGGATTCTCTCCTTGACCTTCTGCAGGCCGAAGTGATCCTCATCGAGAATCTTTCGCGCAGCGTTCACGTCCAGCCGCTCTTTCGTCTTCTTGTTCCACGGCAGATCCAGCGCCACGTCCAGATAATTTCGGATCACAGACGCCTCGGAAGAACCGTAGGGCTGCTTTGCAAGCCGCTGCACTTCCTTTTCGAGCTTTTCAGCCGCATCCTCCGGAAGCTCCGCCTTTGCGATTTTCTCTCTGTATTCCTCGATCTCCGCCTCGTCGTCGTTTTCGCCGAGCTCCGAGCGGATGACCTTCATCTGCTCGCGCAGGAAGTAATCGCGCTGTCCCTTGTCGATGCTCTGCTGCGTCTCGTCCTGCAGGTGGTTTTCCATCTCCAGCACGTCCAGCTCTCTGGCAAGGAGCTTGATCGTCGTTTCCAGACGGTGTACGGGGTGCAGCTGTTTGAGTACGGTCATCTTTTCCGCGTAGCCGAAGGTTGCTGCCTGCGCGATCAGATCGGCGATCAGACCGGGCTGATTCGTTGCGAGGATCTTCAGCATATACTCCTGCACCGGGCGCTGCGACAGCTCCGTAAAGTCCTCAAAAAGCTGGATCGCCTGCCGCTTCAGCGCCTCGATCTTCGCCGTTCCGGCGACGTAATCGGCGTCGGGAACGGATTCTGTTCTGGCACTCATATACGGCGTTTTCTGCAGCGTATCCGTAATCCTCGCGCGATACTCACCGAAGACCAGCACACGCACGGAGTCTCCCGGCAGCTTCAGCACCTGCCGCACGTGGGCGACCGTACCGATCGAATACAGATCCTTAAAATCGGGATCATCCTGCAAAATATCCTTTTGCGTGATCAGCAGGATCCGCTGATCCCCTGCCATCGCCTTATCCAGCGCACGGACGGACTTCTCCCTGCCGACGTCAAAATGCATCGTTGCCTGCGGAAAGGCCGTCAGGCCGCGCAGGGGCAGCACCGGCATGCGTTCGGAAATAATTATCTCGTTCATAGGGTCTCCTTTCGCGGGAAAGCTCCCGCAGTAAACAGGAAGAGGGGGCAAAGCCTTTGCTCCCTCCTGCCCGTTATCCGGCGTTCGGCCGTTTCGCTTTTTCTCGCGTGACCTTCGGCGCGCCGCCGTTCAAAACACAGTCCCGTGTGATCAGGACCTTCGTGATGGAAGGATCGGACGGGATCTCGTACATGATCTTCGTCATAACGTCCTCCAGTACGGCGCGCAGACCGCGCGCACCGATCTTACGGTCGATCGCTTTCTGCGCGACGGCGTCCAAAGCCTCCGGCTCAAAGTCGAGCTTGACGTGATCCAGCTCCAGCAATCTGCGGTACTGACGGCAAAGCGCGTTTTTCGGCTCGGTCAGAATGCGGACCAGATCCTCCTTCGTCAGGCTGCCGAGACTGGTGACGACAGGCATTCTGCCGACCAGCTCCGGGATGATTCCGAATTTCAGAAGATCGTGGGGCTGTACCTGTGCAAAGAGCTTGCCGACGTCCCGCTCCGCGCGGTTTTTCAGCTCTGCTCCGAAGCCGAGGCTGGAACGGTCGACGCGCTTTTCAATGATCTTATCCAAGCCGTCGAACGCGCCGCCGCAGATAAAGAGAATATTGGTCGTGTCGATCTGGATGAACTCCTGCTGCGGGTGCTTTCTGCCGCCCTGTGGCGGGACGTTCGCAACCGTTCCCTCCAAAATCTTCAGCAGCGCCTGCTGTACGCCCTCGCCGGAAACGTCACGGGTAATTGAGGTATTTTCGCTCTTACGGGCGATTTTGTCCATTTCGTCGATGTAGATAATGCCGCGCTCGGCAAGCTCTACGTCGAAATCAGCCGCCTGCAGCAGCCGAAGCAGAATGTTCTCCACGTCCTCGCCGACGTAGCCGGCTTCGGTCAGCGTAGTCGCATCGGCGATCGCAAACGGAACATTCAGAATTTTTGCCAGCGTCTGCGCAAAGAGCGTCTTGCCGCAGCCGGTCGGGCCGATCAGCAGGATATTGCTCTTCTGCAGCTCCACGTCGGAGAGCCTGCCGTAGTAGATGCGCTTATAGTGGTTATACACCGCGACGGAAAGGGCGATTTTCGCCTCCTCCTGCCCGATGATGTAACCGTCCATATAATCCTTGATCTCCTTCGGCGTCGGAAGGTGTTCCGGCGCCTCCAGCTCGCCGCGCTCTGCAGTTTCGTACATATTCTCCGCCAGAAGGCTGGAGCATAGCTCCACGCATTCATTGCAGATGAATACGTTCGGACCGGAAAGAATGCGGTCGACCTGTCCCTGTGTTTTGCCGCAGAAGGAACAGCGGATCAGTTTTTCAGCCAAAACAATCTCCCCTTAATTATCTCTGATAGATCACCTGATCGATGAGACCGTATTCCTTCGCCTCTTCGGCGGAAAGGAAATGATCGCGCTCGCAGTCGGCAGCGACCTGCTCATACGGCTTGCCGGTGTTTTCGGCCAGGATCTCGTTCAAGCGCTTCTTGATATCGAGGATCCGCTGCGCGTGGATCTGGATATCGGTGACCTGACCCTGCGCGCCGCCGGACGGCTGATGGATCATGATTTCCGCGTTCGGGAGTGCATAACGCTTACCCTTCGTTCCGGCGGAAAGCAGGAACGCGCCCATGGACGCAGCCAGACCGACACAGATCGTGGAAACGTCGCACTTGATATACTTCATCGTGTCGTAAATTGCCATGCCTGCGGTCACGCTGCCGCCGGGGCTGTTGATGTAGAACTGGATATCCTTATCGGGATCCTGTGCCTCCAGATACAGAAGCTGAGCGACGACGAGGCTTGCGGTGGTATCGTTGACCTCCTCGGACAGGAAGATGATGCGGTCATTGAGCAAGCGGGAAAAAATATCGTACGAACGCTCGCCGCGGCTGGTCTGTTCAACAACGTAAGGTACTAAACTCATAGCTGTACTCCTTTCTCGAGACATTCTAACCGTTCCGAAAGAGGATTATTCCTCTTCCTTCTTTTCCTCGGCCTTGGGCGCAACGGCGACGGCGTTTTCCGTGATCAGCTTCGCAGCCTTGCGAACCTGCAGATCTCCCTCCATGCCCTTGCGGTCAAGAATCTCCTTGATCTTTTCGACGTCCATCTTGTAGGACTCCGCGAGCTTTGCATACTCCTCCTCGCATTCTTCGTCGGTGACTTCGATCTTCTCTGCGTCAACGACGGCGTCCAGCAGGACGTTGGTTTTTACGGAAGATAGCGCGCCCGGACGGAGGCTGTTCTTGATGTTCTCCATCGTGCCGCCCATCATATTGGCATAGACCTCCAGAGAAGCACCCTGCGAGCGAAGCTCATAATCCATGCGCTCCATCTGACGCTCCAGCTCCTCTTCCACCATGCTGTCGGGGATCTCGACGGTCATGTTGGCGACTGCCTTTTCGAGCGCGGCGTTTTCAAAGGCACGGTCGATGCCGGCCTGCTTCTCGGTGCGGATGCGATTTTCGACGTCGGCGCGAAGCTCCGCCATGGTGTCGAACTCGGAGACATCCTTGACGAACTCATCGTCCTTCTCGGGAACGACGGTTTCCTTGACCTCGTGCAGCTTCACCTTAAAGACGACAGACGCGCCCTTCAGTTCCTCCGCATGATAGTCTTCCGGGAAGGTCACGTTGATGTCCTTCTCCTCACCGGCGCTCATGCCGACGACCTGCTCCTCAAAGCCGGGAATAAAGGAGCCGGAGCCGAGCTTCAGCTCGTAATTCTCGCCCTTGCCGCCCTCGAAGGCGACGCCGTCCTTGAAGCCCTCAAAATCGATCACGGCCGTATCACCGTCCTGTGCCGGGCGGTCAACCGTCGAAATACGGGCGACGTTCTGCGCCATGCGGTCGATTTCCGCGTCGATCTCGGATTCTGCAACCTCTGCGTCGACCTTTTCGACTTCGAGGCCCTTGTACTGACCGAGCGTAACCTCGGGATACAGATCCGTGTCGATTGTCAGCGTAACGGAATCGTCGTCGTTGATCACGAGAGCGGAAACACTCGGACGGCCGACGGGCTTGATCTCCTGCGAGAGAACACATTCCTTATAAATCTCCGGGAACAGCTCTTCGATGGCGTCTTCAAAGAAAACGTGCTTGCCGTAAGCGGCCTCGATGACCATGCGCGGAGCCTTGCCCTTGCGGAAGCCGGGAATCGTGATATCCTTGCGAACCTTCAGATAAACCTTGTTGAGCGCAGGCTCCAGCTCCTCGCGGCTGACGAGCGCAGTCACCTTTGCTTTGACGGCTTCTTTTTCGATGTTTTTAACGATCATGCTTGGTTTCCTCCTATGTGTTGCGCACATGGCGCACTATTTACAGATAGCCGATATATTTTATCAGATAATTCTGTATTTTTCAACTGTTTTTTGTTATTTCAAGCGAACAGGTCTGAATTTCAAAAAATCTGCGGCGCAGAGACGGAAGTTTATCCCGTCGTAATTCCCTTCGATCGCCAGCTTGTGACTGTCGCCGTGCAGATGTCCGTAGCAGCATTCCTTCACGCCGTATTGCTTCAATAAGGCCAGAATCTCCGGGCATTCATAGCCCCGGTAGCGCGGCGGGTAATGCAGAAAGCAGTAGATTTCTTCCCGTTCCGCCGCCTGCAGCGATGCCTCCAGCCGGATCAGCTCCCGTTTGAAAACCTTATCGTTGTGGCTTCCCTCTTCTGCGTCTTCCTCAAAGAACCAGCCACGCGTCCCGCAGATCGCAGTATCTTCGTAAACGTAGGCATTATTATTCAGGATGAACATGTCGGAAAAGTCGTTTTCCTCGCAGAAGCGATAAAACTTCGCGGCAGTCGTCCACCAGAAGTCGTGATTCCCCTTGAGAATGATCTTTCTGCCGGGAATGGCATTGATATAGGCGAAGTCCTCTCTCGCGCCCTCCAGATCGAGCGCCCACGAGAGGTCTCCGAGCAGCACCGTCGTATCCTCCGGCGTGATGACGGACAGGCCTTCGTGCAGCTTTTCCATATAATTTTGCCAAGCGCCGCCGAAAACGTCCATCGGCTTATCCGTGCCGAGGGACAGGTGCAGATCGCCGATCGCATAAAGCGCCATCCGTCTTCCTCCCTTCAGAACAAGCGGTACAGGTTATCGTAAAATATCAGATTCAATAGATCGTCGGAATAGCCCTTGCTTTTCAAGAACTCATAAAAGCCGACGTAACCGGTTAAGTCGTGAAAACCTTTCGCCAGAACGTCGCAGCCGTCCAGATCGCCGCCCAAAGCAACGTGCGTCACCCCGCAGATGATCAGCATTCGCTCCAGATGCAATTGCAGCGTGTCAAAATCCGCGTTCTCACCCAAGAACGGCGGATAGAGATTCAAACCCACCGTACCGCCGGTTTCTGCAATTGCGCGCAGCTGATCGTCCGTCAGATTCCGGGAATGATCGCACCACGCGCGGCAGTTGGAGTGGCTCGCAAGGATTGGGTTCGTTGTAATATCCACGATGTCCCAAAAGGAGGACTTCGACAGATGCGAAACGTCAATTAGAATATTATTTTCCTCCGCTGCCTTGACGAATGCTCTTCCCCGGTCGGTCAGACCCCGATCGCTGCTGTGGTATCCTGCCAGCGCGTTATCCGCGTTCCAGGTCAGCGTCGTCATGCAGAAGCCCTGCTCTCGCAGCTGCGCAAGTCGCTCCGGGTCGCAGCCGATCACCTCCGGCCCCTCAACGGAAAGAAGGGCTGCTGCCTTTCCTTGATCGTTCAGTTCTTTGATTCTCTCCGCGTTTGCGGCAAAGCCGATTGCATCCCCGTTTCGTTCCACTTCCTCGCGCAGCAGCGAGAGCGGAATCGTCAGATATTCCTCCTGTGTGCAGGGCATCAAGTCCGTCATACCGGCATAGCTGCAAAAAGCAAACACCTGCGCATAGGCGTGAAATGCACGCGCTTTCACGAGATCGACGTGGCAGGTGTTTTGCAGCAGCGTCTGATTCTGTTGCCAGAGCATAAAGGCGGTATCACAATGACCGTCAAATAAGCGGATCTTACTCAAAGGCGTCCTCCCAATGCTTGATTTCAGGGTGCTTTGTCTCCATTCCGTCGGGTGCATAGATTTCAATTACGTCGAAGCGCGGCTGCTTCGTATTGTCCGGGTTCTGCGACAGATAGATCGCTGCAGTCTGCTTCAGGCGTTCCTGCTTTCTGTGGTCGACAAATTCCTTTGCCTGCGCAAAGCTCGCGTTTTTGCGGAGCTTTACCTCCACAAAGGCCAGATACTTTCTGTTTTCCGCAATCAGATCAATCTCCCCAAAGCGGGAACGGTAGTTTGCTGCCGTGATCGTATAGCGTTTCTTTTGCAGATAGCCCGCGGCGAGGCCTTCGCCCCAGCGCCCCAACAGATCACGCGCCATAGAGCTTTTTGAGGAAGGTCATGCGGTGGATCGGACAGGGTCCGAATTCGCGCAGCGCGGCATAATGCGCCTGTGTGCCGTAACCCTTATGTACCGCAAAGCCGTACTGCGGATAGACCGCATCCTGCTCCTCCATGAAGCAATCCCGGGTGACCTTGGCGATGATGGACGCTGCAGCGATATTTGCGCTCAAGCTGTCGCCCTTGATGATCGTCTGCACGGGAATCGCGCCGAAATCCGGCTCACGGTTGCCGTCCACGAGCGCAAGCGACGGCTGAACGGTAAGCTGGTCCACCGCTTGGTGCATGGCGAGGAAGGTCGCCTGCAAAATATTGATCTCGTCGATCGTCTTTTCATCGACCATGGCGACACCGTAGGCGACCGCCTGCTCCGTAATAATATCATAAAGCGCACGGCGGCGCTTGTCGGAGAGCTTTTTCGAGTCGTTCAGTCCTTCGATCTCCAGATCGCGCGGCAGGATAACGGCGGCGGCGCAGACCGGTCCTGCCAGAGGGCCTCTGCCCGCCTCGTCGACGCCGCAAATCAGCTCACAGCCCTTTTCAAAGGCGGCGTGTTCAAACTTCCAAAGATCACTCATGTTTCCGGCTCCTCCAACGTAAATCGTCCGATTTTGCAGCTGCGGAATTCCTCCAGCAGCACCCGCGCCATGCGCTCCGT
Source organism: Oscillospiraceae bacterium (assembly GCA_017405865.1). Lineage (GTDB taxonomy): Bacteria > Bacillota > Clostridia > Oscillospirales > Oscillospiraceae > JAZOXB01. The sequence continues at coordinate 142,596 of JAFQZN010000008.1, forward strand.
GTCGATCTCGCCGCGCGCAAGCAGGAAGCCGCGCTTTCTTCCCGCCTCTTCCAGCAATTCATAGCCCTTCGCATCCTCCGGCAGGTCGATCCGGTAGCGCTCGCGCAGGGCTTCGGGATAGCGCTGCCAGAGCAGAGCGATCAGATTGCAGGCAAGCGTCTCGATATCGAGAATATCGTCCTTGACTGCGCCGGTATAGGCAAGACGTCTGCCGACCTCTTCATCGTCGAATTTCGGCCACAGAATACCGGGTGTGTCCAGCAGAAGCAGTCCGTTATCGACCGTGACCCACTGCTTGCCGCGGGTCACGCCGGGACGGTTTTCCGCTTTTGCGCCCTTGCGGCCGGAGATCTGATTGATAAAGGTCGACTTGCCGACGTTCGGGATACCGACGATCATCAATTTGAGCGGCTTGTTGACGAAGCCGCGCTCCTGATAGTGCTGCAGTTTTTTGGCAAGCAGCTCGCGTACGGTCGGGATAAACCGGTCGATCCCCCGGCGGCTCTTGCAGTCCGTTCTTAAAACGCAGCAGCCCTTGCTTTTGAAGTAATCGCTCCAGCGCGCCGTTGCGGCGGGATCGGCAAGGTCGATTCGGTTTAGGATCACCATGCGCGGCTTTTTCCCGCAGATCGCGTCGATATCCGGATTGCGGCTTGCCATCGGGATCCGGGCGTCGAGCAGCTCGCAGACGGCGTCGACCAGCTTAAGATCCTCCTCCATCTGACGGCGCGTTTTTGTCATATGCCCCGGATACCATTGGATATTCATATTATCGTTCATTACGACACCGATCCGATCCTTCCGAAATCGCGCGAGCCGGTCACCGGATCCTTACCCGGCAGAACGATCATCAGCACCTTGCCGAGCACCTGATTGAGCTTGATCTGACCGATTTCAGAAAAGCGACTGTCAGCGGAATTGTTGCGGTTATCGCCCATCACGAAGACGCAGTCCTTGTCGACCGTGACCTCCATCGGCACGGCGTAGCGCGCTTCCATCATCTCCCTGATATACGGCTCGTTCAACACGACGCCGTCTACGTAAACGCGGATCTCATTTTTGTCATCGTAGTCAATGCGAACGGTCTGCCCTTCCGTGGCGATGACGCGCTTGACGATCGGCTCGCCCTCGCGGAATTCCAGCTTGCGGGCAACGATGATGTCGCCGTATTTGAGATTTCCCATAATGACGTTACTCTGCAGCGCGAGATAATCGCTGTCCTGCAGGGTCGGCAGCATGGAACCGCCGTTGACGCCGACCAGCCGGACGAAAAAGACAAAAATCAGCGTGATTGCCGCCAGAATATACACAAGATCGTGCAGCAGGGCGTAAATGTCGTACAGGACGCCGCCTTTTTCCTCCTCCGGCTGATCTTTCTTTTCCTCCGTCGCTTCCGGAGGCGCTTGGTTTTCTTCCTGCGGCTTTTCTTCCAGCGGCTCAGCATCCTCCTTGCCGAATTCTTTCATGATCTCTTCGTATCTATCTTCCATAAACGAAAATTCCTTTCCGTGTTCATATTTTTCCTAATATTAGATTATACACCAAACCGGAACGGAAATAAAGAAGAAAATGTAAAAAATCGTCCGGTGTTTTCCACCGGACGATTCGGGATTATAACGATTTCAGCCGCGCTTCGCTTTCTTCAAGCTGCTTCAGAAGCGCTTCATACTTCTCCGCCTTTGCCCGCTCGGCGGCGACGACCGCCTCCGGCGCTTTGGCGACAAAGCCTTCGTTTGAGAGCTTGGCGCGGATGCCGGCAAGACCCTTCTCGGTCTTTTCCTTTTCCTTTGCGATACGGTCGAGCTCTTTTTCCACGTCCACGAGCTGGTTCATGGGCATATAGAGCGTCGCGTCGTGCGTCACGCAGGACACCATGCGCTCATGTCCTTCCGGTTCTGACTCGGAGATTGCGATCCCGTCGGCGTAGGCAAGGCGCGTCATAAAGCCCTTCCCTGCCTCAAAGATCTCCGGCTTACCTGTGACGATGAAGATGGTGCATTTCTTGGCGGGCGGCACGTTCATCTCCGCTCTGCGGTTACGTACGGAGCGGATCGCGTTCATGATGCTCTCCATCGCGCTCTCCTCCGTCTTAAAGCAGAGGTCCTCGCGGTACTTCGGCCACGAGGCCACGATCAGCGCCTCTCCCTCATGCGGGATCGCCTGCCAGATTTCCTCGGTAATAAACGGCATGAAAGGATGCATCAAACGCAGGATCTGATCCAGCACGTACAAAAGCACCTTCTGCGCAACAAGTTTGCTGCCCTCGTCCTCGCCGTAAAGGCGCGCCTTCGTCAGCTCGATATACCAGTCGCAATAGCTGTCCCAGATAAAATCGTAGACCTTCTGCACGGCAATGCCCAGCTCGTACTTGTCGAGGTTTTCCGTCACCTCGGCAATCAGCGTGTTGAGCTTGGAGAGAATCCACTTATCCGCCGTTTCCAGCTCGGAAAGCGCCGGCAGCTCGTTTTTGTCGATGCCGAGATTCATCATCACGTAGCGGCTTGCGTTCCAGAGCTTGTTTGCAAAGTTGCGCATCGCCTCGCAACGCTCCACGTAGAAACGCATGTCGTTGCCGGGCGAGTTCGCGGTGATCATGTTCATGCGCAGGGCGTCCGAGCCGAAGCGCTCGATCATTTCCAGAGGATCAATGCCGTTGCCGAGGGACTTTGACATTTTTCTGCCCTTGTCGTCGCGAATCAGGCCGTGAATCAGAACAGTGTGGAACGGCGGCATCTTCGTCTGCTTGCAGGCGGAGAAAATCATGCGCGAGACCCAGAAGAAAATGATGTCGTAGCCGGTCACCAGCACGTCGGTCGGATAGAAATATTTATAATCCTCCGCTTCCGTATCCGGCCAGCCGAGCGTCTCAAACGGCCACAGTGCGGACGAGAACCACGTGTCCAGCACGTCCTCGTCGCGGGTTATGTTCCTGCTGCCGCACTTTTCGCAACAGGTCGCGTCCTCGCGGGAAACAGTCACGTGTCCGCAGTCGGCGCAGTACCACGCGGGAATCTGGTGGCCCCACCAAAGCTGGCGGGAGATACACCAGTCGCGCACGTTCTCCATCCAGTTGGTGTAGATCTTGGTGAAGCGTTCGGGAACGAACTTCGTTTCGCCCTCGTTCACCACGCGCAGCGCTTCCTTTGCCAGCGGCTTCATCTTCACGAACCACTGCGCGGAGATGATCGGCTCGACGTCGCGGTGGCAGCGATAGCAGGTGCCGACGTTGTGGCTGTACGGCTCGACCTTGACGAGATAGCCCTGCTCTTCCAGGTCGGCTACGATCTGCTTTCTCGCCTCGTAGCGATCCAGACCCTCGTACTTGCCGCCGAATTCATTGACCTTGCCGTTGTCGTCCAAAACGCGGATGATCTCAAGATTATGACGCAGACCGACTTCAAAGTCGTTCGGGTCATGCGCAGGCGTCATCTTCACGCAGCCGGTGCCGAAGTCCATTTCGGCGTAATCGTCAGCGACGATCGGTATCTCCTTGTTCACGAGCGGCAGAATGACCGTCTTGCCGACGATCGCCTGATAGCGCTCGTCGTTCGGGTTGACGCATACGCCGCTATCGCCGAGCATTGTCTCCGGACGGGTCGTGGCAACGATGACCTCGCCGCTGCCGTCGGTAAGAGGATAGCGGATATGCCAGAGATTGCCGGGCTTGTCAACGTACTCAACCTCGGCGTCAGACAGCGCGGTGACGCAGTGCGGACACCAGTTGATGATGCGGCTGCCCTTGTAAATCAAGCCCTGTTCATAGAGGTTGACAAAGACCTCACGCACGGCCTTGGAGCAGCCCTCGTCCATCGTGAAGCGCGCGCGGTCCCAGTCACAGGACGCGCCGAGCTTCTTCTGCTGCTCGACGATGCGATTGCCGTACTGGTGCTTCCACGCCCAGACCCTTTCAAGAAACTTTTCTCTGCCGAGGTCGTAGCGTGTGAGGCCTTCCTTGCGCAGCTCCTCTTCGACCTTGATCTGCGTGGCGATGCCCGCATGATCTACGCCGGGAAGCCACAGGGCGGCATAGCCCTGCATGCGCTTGAAGCGGATCAGCACGTCCTGCAGCGCTGCGTCCATCGCATGGCCCATGTGCAGCTGCCCCGTGACGTTGGGGGGAGGCATGACGATCGTAAACGGCTTTTTCTCCGGGTCGCGTTCCGTATGGAAGTAGCCGCCGTCGCTCCAGAACTGATACAGCTTGGACTCCACTTCCTGCGGATTATAGGTTTTCGGTAATTCCATTCTATCTGCTCCTTTTCCATGAAAAAACGCCCTGATCTTTTCAGATCAGGGCGATAGTATACCGCGGTACCACCTGAATTCCCGCTGACGCGGGCGCTCAAACGCTCTGTAACGGGAGCAGCCGCACAGGCTTACTTCCGTTCAGCCTGCGCACTCGGGAGCGACCTTCTCCGGCAACCGACAGGAACTTGCACCAACCGTTCCCTCTCTTTGATCGGACCGCGCGGATACTCCTCTCCGTCAACGTGTTTCAATCTTTTGCTATGATACCCAACGGATCGGCTTTTGTCAAGAATTATTTTGGCGCGTAAGCGTTCATTGCCTCGGCAAGACCGGTGAGCAGGGCCTTCGCCTTATTCTGATCAAGATCCACGGCCGTCAGATAGAGCTTGACCTTCGGCTCCGTGCCGGACGGGCGGACGATCACACTGCCCTTGTCGCCGAGCGTCAGCGTCACGACGTTGGACTTCGGCAGCGTGACGGGCGTTTCTTCTCCCGTCAGCAGATCGCGCGAAACGCGGCTTTGGTAGTCGGTGCAGACCGTGACGGGAACGCCGCAAAGCTCCTTCGGCGTGTTGGCGCGGAAATCAGACATGAACTTTGCGGAAATCTCCATTGCGTTCGGCCCCTTCAGCTCGATGCTGATGACCTTAGCCTCATGGTAGCCAAGCTCTGCATACAGCGCGTCCATCTTCTGCGCCATATTCATGCCCTCGCGCTTCAGCTTCGCCGCCAGATCGCACGTCAGCATGGAGGCAACGACGGCGTCCTTGTCTCTTGCGTAGGTGCCCTTGAGGTAGCCGCAGCTTTCCTCGAAGCCGAAGACGAAGCGGTTTTCCTCGCCCTTTTCCTCCAGCGCAAGGATTTCGCCGCCGATGTACTTGAAGCCAGTCAGCACGGAGCGCATTTTGACGCCGTACTTTGCCGCGACCTTATCGGCAAGCGGCGAGGAGACGATGCTCTTGACGGCGACGGGGTCCTTCGGCAGCTTACCCTGCGCGGACAGCTCGCCGAGAACATAGTCGAGCAGGAGGCAGCCAAGCTCGTTTCCGGACAGCTTGCGGAAGCCGTCTTCCCAAGGAACGGCGATCGCAACGCGGTCACAGTCCGGGTCCGTGCCGAGAATCAGATCGGGATGGGTCGTTTTGGCGATCTTGTAGCATTCGTTCAGTGCGGCGTCCGTCTCCGGGTTCGGATATTCGCAGGTCTTGAAATCGCCGTCCGGCTGCTCCTGCACCTTCACCACGTCGACGTTCACGCCGATCCTGCCGAGAATGTCGCGGACGGGCTTGTTGCCGGTGCCGCACAGCGGCGTGTAGAGCAGGTTCAGATTGTCGGACTTTTCAAGAGCGATACGCTCGTTCAAAACGGTCTGATAATAGCGCTCCCACAGCTCCGGCGCGATGAACTCGACCATGCCGGCAGCCATTTGCTCTTCAAAGGTCTTCTCCTGCGGAATGAAATACGGGATCTTTGAGATCTCGTTGAATACCACGGCGGCGGGCTCGTCCGTCATCTGGCAGCCGTCGGAGCCGTAGCATTTTACGCCATTGTACGCGCCGGCGTTATGGCTCGCCGTGATCATGACGCCGCAGCCGCAGCCGAGCTGGCGGACGGCATAGGAGAGCATCGGGGTCGGCGCAAGCTCGTGGTAGACGTAGACGTGGATGCCGCGTTCTGCCAGCGCACAGGCGCAGATCTCTGCAAACTTACGGGAATTGTGGCGGGAGTCGTAGCCGATGGCGCACTTCTGCGGAAGATCGGTCGCGGAGAGCCACGCGGCAAGCCCCTGTGCCGTACGGCGTACGGTGAAGCGGTTCAGGCGATTGCAGCCGACGCCCATGATGCCGCGAATGCCGGCAGTGCCGAATTGCAGCTCCGCGCCGAAGGCGCTCTTCATTTCGTCTTCGTCATTTGCCATCGCGTCCAGCTTTTCGCGGCAGCTGTCGCAGACCGGCGCATTTTCCAACCAATAGCGGTAGCGTTCCAAGTAGTCCATTTGTAACCTCCTGATTTGAAAAAACAGGTCAATTGTGGAGAATTGACCTGTTTAAAATACACAATTAGATATCTTCGATGATGGGAGAATCCTGCGGCTGCGGCTGCTGCGGCGCCTGCTGCGGGCTGACGAGGCCGTGGAATCTCGAGCGGGAGTCACGGATCGTGGAGAGCGCTTCGGCAATCGTCTCTTCGGTCGTGCGCAGGGAGTTATCCACGTAGTCGTTCGTGACCTGCTTCAGCTCTTTGATTTTCTGCTGTGCGGCGCGAACCATCTCGTTGGCCTGTGCCTTTGCTTCGCTATAGATGGCTTCCTGCGTAACGAGCTGACGGGCCTGCGCCTTGGCGTCCTTCAGGATCGTCTCCGCTTCGCGCTTCGCGCTGTTAATCAATTCACTGCGGGACTCGACGATCGTCTTTGCCTGCTTCAGCTCGCCGGGGAGCCTGTTGCTGATCTCGTCAAGCAGATCCAATACACGCTCGCGCTCCAATGCGCACTTGTCTCCGCTGAAGGGAACGCCCTTCGCATCCTGCACCATTTCGTACAACGTGCTGATCAGATTCTCAATGTCATGTTCGTTCATTTTTCGTTCTCCTTATTGTCAGAATTATTCCTAATTCTTTGTTGAAACTGTTGCAAAATCTGCGGCGGCAGAAGCTCGGAAACGTCCGCACCGTAGGAAGCCAGTTCCTTGACTGCGCTGGAGCTTAAGTACATATATTGATGCTCGGCAGTCAGGAAAAGAGATTCCAGCTCGGGGTTTAGCTTCCGGTTGATCATCGCCATCTGGAATTCCTTCTCAAAATCGGAGCCTGCGCGCAGACCCTTGATGATCGTGCAGCAGCCGTGTTCCTTTGCATAGGCGGCAAGCAGCCCGCCGAAGGAATCAATCTCCACGTTCGGCAGATGCGCGCACACGCTATGCAGGAACGCTTCCCGCTCCTCCAGCGAAAACAGCGCGCGCTTTTCGGCATTGACCATCACGCAGACGATCAGACGGTCAAAGAGCTTTGCCGCTCGTTCAATGATGTTCAGATGCCCGTTCGTTACGGGATCAAAGCTGCCTGGATAGACGGCAATTCTCATACGGTATCCTCCGCGCGGCGGAACAACGTGATTGTCGTCTTGCCGTAGTTATAGTCTTTGGAACGTACCAGACCCGGAAATTTGTCGTTCAACGGCTTTCCGAGCGGGCGTTCTGCAATAATTATACCACCTTCTGCCAAAATGTCAATTTCCGAGATGCGTTTTATTGCATTTTCTAAAGATTTTTCTGCATAAGGCGGGTCAAGAAAGATCAATCGAAAGCGTTTTCTGCACCGTGACAGGTAAGAAAGGTAATCCGAGCAGATCACCTCCGCCTTTTCTTCCAGATGCGTCCGGCGGAGATTCTCGCGGATGACGCGAATCGCATCCGTGCGTTCGTCAATAAAAACGGCATGTGCCGCTCCCCTGCTCAACGCCTCAATGCCGAGCTGGCCGGAGCCGGCAAATAGATCGAGGACGCTGCCCGCGATCTCATATTGGATAATATTGAACAGCGCCTGCTTGACTCTGTCCGCCGTCGGGCGGGTCGCAAGGCCGTCCGGCGCTTTCAGATTCGTGCCGCGCGCGCTGCCGGTAATCACTCTCATGGCTCACTCCGAAAATATGCATAGACTTTTTCCGCAGCTGTGTGCGGCAGAACGGTTTCCAGCTCTTCCAAGCTCGCGCTTCGTATCGCAGAGACGGATTTAAAATGCCGCAGCAGCGCAAGCCGCCGCTTCTCTCCGATGCCCTCGATACCGTCCAGCTGCGAGCCCTTCACGCGCTTGCTGCGCAGGGTTCTGTGGTAGGTGATCGCAAAACGGTGGGTTTCCTCCTGAATCCTGCCGATCAGAGCGAAGACGGCAGGCGTCGCCTGAATGCCGATCTCCTGCCCCTCGGGCGTGACCAGCGCTCTGGTACGGTGGCGGTTGTCCTTGACCATGCCGAAAATCGGCAGATGAACCCCCATGAGATCAAGGGCTTCCTTCACCGTCTGCGCGTGGACTGCGCCGCCGTCAATCAACAGTACGTCGGGGCATTCGGCAAAGCCCTTGTCGCCGTCCAGATATCGGCAAAAGCGCCTGCAAAGGACCTGCCGCATGGAGGCGTAGTCGTCCTGATCGTCCAGCCCCTCCACCTTAAAGCGCTTGTAATCACTCTTTTTCGGCTTGCCGTCGACGAAAACGGTCATTGACGCAACGATGTCCGTTCCGGCCGTGTTGGAAATATCGTAGGCCTCTAGACGTGCAGGATAGTGCTCCAGCCCCAACATGTTCTGCAGGAGCGTCAGCGTTCCGCTGATCCGCTCCGCCGCCGTCGTGGCGCGTTCTGCCTCTTCCTGCGCGTTCTTATTCGCAAGCTCGGACAGCTTCTTGTTGTCGCCCCGCTTTGGCACGAGGAAGTGAACTTTTATCTCCAGCTGTTCCAAAAGCAGCTGCGCAAACGGAACGGCGTCCTCCATTGCAAACGGCAGAAGCACACGCTTCGGGGCCGCCTTTCTCGCAAGATAATATTGCTTAACCAGTGAAGACAGCGCCTCTTCCGGCTCATCCGTCGCGGCAAGAAGCTCGTACTCCTTGTCCATCAGATTGCCGCCGATAAAATGCAGCACGGCAAAGCAGGCCTTCGCTTCCGTCTGATACCAGCCGATCACGTCCGTATCCGCCATCGTACCGGCGGTAACGAGCTGCTTCTGACTTAACGATTCGATCGCCTTCAGGCGGTCGCGACAGAGCGCCGCTTGCTCGAAATCCAGCTGCTCGGCTGCCTGCTCCATTCGCTTGCGCAAATCATCGCACAGCGGCTTCTGCTTTCCTTCCAGCAGCAGCTGCGCCTGCTCCATGAGGGCGTGATACTCCTCCTGCGTTTTTTCCCTGCGGCACCAGCCAGCGCACTGCTCCAGATGGAAATTCAGGCAGGGCCGGTCTTTCCCGACGTCACGCGGGAATTTTCGGCTGCAGTCAGGGAGCTTGAAGGTCGTGCGGATGACGTCGATCACCTGCTGGGACCTCCCCCTGCTGCCGTATGGCCCGAAATACTTTGCGCCGTCGTCCTTGACGCGGTTGGCAAGCGTGATGCGGGGATACGGCTCGCGCAGATCGAGGCGCAGATAGGGATAGCCCTTGTCGTCCTTCAGGAGGATGTTGTACTTGGGCATATAGTGCTTGATCAGCGAGCATTCGAGCACCAGCGCTTCAAATTCCGACGCGGCGCGGATCGTCTCAAAGTGGTCAACAAGAGAAACCATGCGGCGCGTTTTGGCCGTATGCGACGCCGTGTCCTGAAAATACTGGCTGACGCGGTTTTTCAGTTTTTTGGCCTTGCCGACGTAGATGACCGTATCGGAGGCGTCCTTCATCAGATAGACGCCCGGCTCATACGGCAGCGACAGCGCGGCTAGCTTCAGCTCTTCTCTTGTCATAAACACCTCCGAAGCCAAATTGCCTTTCCTGTGATACAAAGCTGTCCCAAGCGCCTTCGCGTTTGGGACAGCTTTACTATCTGATCTTAATAAATGTCCTTCACAAGCATGGCAGACAATGCCTTGACAGCAGCCTCTTCGTCGGGGCCTTCCGCGATCAGTGTGATCTCCGTGTCGGTCATGATACCCATGGAGAGAACGCCAAGAAGGCTCTTTGCATTGATCTTGCGCTCGTCAGCCTCAATCCAGATGCTGGAACGAAATTCGTTCGCCTTCTGAATGAAGTAGGTTGCAAATCGATTGTGAAGTCCGGATTCACATTTTACGATGGTTTTTTCTGTATACATGCGTAGCCACTCCTTAAAAAGCGAAAATGCTTACAGCTATAAGTAATATACGCAACTCATTCGCATTTGTCAACTACTTTTTTCGCGCCGGAAACATCTTGCATTTTACGCGGAGCAGGCAAAGAAACTGTCGAAATGCGCACAAGCATTATGCCAATTCCGCGATCGTCACGCCGTCCTCGCCTTCGCCGTAGACGCCGAGGCGGTACTTTTTGACGGCGCGGTTGCGTTTCAGCTCCTCATGTACTGCCTTGCGCAGGACGCCCGTTCCCTTGCCGTGGATGATGCGCACCTGCGAGAGGTTTGCGAGCATGGCGCCGTCCAGAAAGACGGATAGCGCAGTAATTGCCTCTTCCGCGTTCATGCCGCGCAGATCCAGCTCCGTCGCAGCGGCGGTATTGCGAAATTCGCGGCGGCTGCGCTCAATGATTTTCTTGACTTGCTGCTGCGTTTCCTCGATCAGATAAACCTCATCCGGCTGCGCGGTAACCTTCATAATCCCCGCCTGCAGCTGATAGCTGCCGTCCTTGTTGATTGCGAGGACGCTCGCTCTGGTACCGAATTTCAGGATCTCGACCGTGTCGCCGATCCGTATCGCTCTGCTCGGCGCAGGGCGTTCGGGCGCGGTCTTCTTTTCTGTGAATTCGGCTTCCGCCTCGTTGAGCTTTCTGCGCAGCTCTGCCTGCTTTTCGTTGCTTCCCTGCACGTCGGCGGCGTCCCGCATCTGCTTGCGCAGCTGCTTCAGCTCGTCCTGCACCTCGTTGGAAACGCGGCGCGCGTTGTCGATGATTGCCTGTGCCTCTGCTCTGGCGCTGCGGACGGCTTTCTCCCGCTCTCGCTTGATTTCCGCATAATACGCTTCGGACTTTGCCTTCATCTGCTCGGTCTCGAGGCGCAGCCGTTCGGCTTCGAGCTTTGCGCCTTCCATCTGCTGCCGCTGCTGCTCAAGCTGTGTCAAAACGTCTTCAAAATTCTTGTCGTTTTCGTTGATAAAACTCTTTGCCTTGTCGATGATCTCGTCGGGCAGACCGAGGCGCTTGGAGATCGCGAAGGCGTTTGACTTGCCGGGAATGCCGATGAGCAAACGGTAGGTCGGGCGCAGGGTTTCCACGTCAAATTCGCAGGATGCGTTCATGACGCCGGGCGTTCTCATGGCGTAGAGCTTCAGCTCCGCGTAATGGGTCGTCGCCGCGACGCGGCTGCCGCGCTGACGGCACGATTCAATCAGCGCGGTCGCCAGCGCAGCGCCTTCGGCAGGATCGGTGCCTGCACCCAGTTCGTCAAAAAGCACCAGCGTCGCATCGTCGCAGTCGGCAACGATCTGCACGATATTTTTCATATGTGACGAGAAGGTGGACAGCGACTGTTCGATCGACTGCTCGTCGCCGATGTCGGCAAGCACCTGCCGGAATACCGAAATCGCGCTGCCATGCTCCGCAGGAATATGCAGACCGCATTCGGCCATCAGCGTCAGCAGGCCGACGGTTTTCAGGGAAACCGTCTTGCCGCCGGTATTTGGACCCGTGATGATCAGGGTGTCGAAATCCGTGCCGAGACGTACCGTGATCGGCACGACCGTCTTGCGGTCGATCAGCGGATGCCTCGCCTTGATCAGTTCGATCGTTCCGTTCGTGCGGATCTCCGGCTCCATTGCGTTCATCCGCAGAGACAGCTTCGCCTTGGCAAAAATCACATCGAGGGTAACGAGCATGTCGTAGCTCAAGCAAATGCTCTCCCGGAACGAAGCGGCTTCCGCGCTCAACTCCGCAAGAATGCGTTCGATTTCTCTGCGCTCCTTCAAAAGCAGCTCGCGCAGCGCGTTGTTCGCGTTGACGGCTGACATCGGCTCGATAAAATACGTACCGCCGCTGGAGGAAACGTCATGCACAAGGCCCGGAATCTCGCCCTTATATTCGCTCTTGACCGGAACGACGTAGCGGTCGCCGCGCAGGGTGATGATCGGGTCGCGCAGATATTTGGCGTAGCTCGGCGAGGTGATGATCTTCTGCAGGGACTCCTTGACCTTTGCGCTCTGCACACGCATATGGCGGCGGATGTCCGCAAGCTCGCTGCTGGCGGCGTCGGCGATCTCGTCTTCGGAGAGGATCGAATTGCTGATCTTATCCTCCAAATAACGGTTCGGGTTCAGTTCGCGGAAATAGACGTCCAGCTCGGACTCCATGTAGTCGCCGTTGTAGTACGCCTTCGCGTTGCGGATGCAGCGCAAAACGCCGGCAATTCGCAATAATTCGATCGGCGTCAGACAGCCGCCGCGATCGGCGCGCTCGAGAGAAGAGCCGATTTCCTTCAGTTCATGGAAAGAGGGAGCGCCCTTCAGTGAGATCAGCTTGCATGCCGCTGAGGTCTGTCCCTGCAGAATGGCGATCTCCTCCGCATCCTCGAACGGAAAGATCGCTCTGCACTTTTCCTTTGCCGCATCGCTGTTGGCGCATTCGGCGAGCTTGTCCAAAACGGAGGAAAGCTCCAGCTTGTTCAATGATTTTTCGTATAATTCTGTCATAATGGAATCCTCAAACAAAAAGGGATTTATAAAAATCAAGCGCGGAAAAGCCCCGTTCAAGCCGCACCGTCAGATAGCTCTCGGTGATCTGGCTCAATTCCGTATAGGACGCTTCCGGCAGACGAAAAGAAAACAGTCGTTTTGGCTCGCAGGAGCAAATATAGCGCATTGCGTTCAGGACGCCGGGGGAAATCGGCATTCGGATCCCGTTGGCGTCCTCGCTCCTGCATGAGGCGCACTGCAGAACGCCCTGCGTGATGTTGAAGCGGTCGGGGTCTTCCCTGCCGCAAACGGCGCAGCCGCGCAGATCCGGCAAAAAGCCCGCGATACAAGCCGTACGAAGCTCGAATACGGCTTTCACCATCAGCTGCGGCAGCTTCAGTTTAGACAAAGCGTAAAGACAGTTGAGCAGCAGCGACAGCAGCTCCGGCATCGGATCTGCTTCCTGCGCGACCATGTCACAGACCTGCACGAAGTAGGACGCAAGATACAGAAGCTCGATGTCAGTCTGCAGCTCCGGGAAAAGCTCCTTGCTGACCGCTTCGCTGATTACGTATCTGCCCTGATACTCCGAGACGGTAAACTCCGAAAAGGCAAGCAGTTGGCTTGCGGCGCGCAGCTTGCTGTTTCTGCTCTTTACGGCGCGCGCCTTCAGCGTGACCTTGCCGAGATCGCGCGTGAGGACGGTCAGCAGCTTGTCCGTGTCCTTGTATTCAGTTACTCGGAGGACGATGCCCTCGGTTTTTTCAAACATAGTATGTACGCAGGCAGCGATTATACTGCCGGTCCGTTGTTGTCCTTTTCTTTAAGATAAAGCAGATATGCTTCCGGCGCGCCGGTTTCTACGAACAGATTCCAGTAAAACGATGCATTCATGGGAAATCCCCTTTCGCTTTCTGCAAATAGGATTTCCGCACACCGAAGAACTATCCGTGGGAAGAGTTGCTATTGTTTTTGATAACCGAAGTTGCGGATCAAAAAGTCGCTGTCGCGCCAGTTTTCCTTGACCTTGACCCACGTTTGCAAAAAGACCTTCGTACCCATAAAGCGTTCGCAGTCCTCGCGCGCGGCGGAGCTGATCTTTTTGAGCATCGCACCGTTTTTGCCGATGATGATGCCCTTATGGCTCGCCTTTTCGCAGTAGATCGTTGCGTCGACGTCGATCACGCCGTTATCGCGCTCGGAAAATTTCGTGATCTCCACGGCGGTGCCGTGCGGGATCTCTCGCTCTAAATTCCAAAGCAGCTTTTCGCGGATGATCTCCGCGATCACCTGCCGCTCCGGTTGGTCGGAGGTCATGTCCTCCGGGAAGAAAAACGGACTTTCCGCAGCGTATTTCACGCATTCGTCGAGCAGCGTCTGTACGCCGTCATTGAATTTCGCGGAGATCGGCAGGACGGCGGCAAAGTCAAAGCGCGCCGAATAGGTCGCAATGACGGAAAGCAGCTGCTCCTTCTCCTGCACGGTGTCAATTTTATTGATGACCAGAATGGCAGGTGCGCCGCTTGCCTTGATCTGTTCCAGAAGCGCCGCCTCCTGCGGGCCGACGTTCGCGATCGGCTCGACGATCAGCAGGATCAGATCGACGTCAGCTACCGATTCGCGTACGACGTCCACCATATAATTGCCCAGTTTGGTGCGCGGCTTATGGAAGCCCGGCGTGTCGATGAAGACGAGCTGCGTGTCGCCTCTCGTCAGAACGCCGCAGATGCGGTTTCTCGTCGTCTGCGGCTTATTGGAAACGATCGCGATCTTCTCTCCGACCAAACGGTTGATCAGGGTGGACTTTCCGACGTTCGGTCTGCCGGCTATGGTAATCATCACGGATTTTGTACTCATTTTTCTCTCCTATGCGCGTGTAATGCAGATTTTCGCGGCGATGATTTCTTCCCGGGTACGCATCTGCCGCTTCATTTCTCCCTCGTCCAGATGATCGTAGCCCAGAAGATGCAGGATGCTGTGGATCGTCAGATAGCCGATCTCGCGCTTTATGGTGTTGCCGAAGCGCTTTGCCTGGTCTCTCGCGCGCTCCAGAGAGATCGCCATATCGCCCAGCGGCAGCAAGTCCGTCTGCGGATCGACGAGGTCCTTCACATCGTCAGGGAAATTGCCCGGTTCAAATTGAAACATCGGAAACGACAGCACGTCCGTCGCGCTGTCAACGCCGCGCGTTGCGTTGTTGATCACCCGGATTCCCTGATCGTCCGTGACGAGCACGTTGATCTCACAGGGAACGTTCACGCCCTCCGCGTCCAGCGCAGCGGAAATGCAGCGGTAAAGGAGGATCGTCAGCGCCGGGTTTTTGTCACTTCTATTTGCGTATCGAACCAAAATACGATGCTTCATAGGTTTACTTCTTTCTGTAGACTTTCTTCTGCGCGGGAAGAGCCTTCTTCTCCCCGCTCTCATAAGCGGCGATGATCTGCTGCACCAAAGCGTGACGCACGACGTCGCTCGCGGTCAGGCGGCAGATCGCAATATCGGGAATATTCTCCAAGATCCGCACCGCGTCCTTCAGGCCGCTCGTCTTGTCGCTCGGCAGGTCGATCTGCGTAATGTCGCCCGTAATGACGATCTTCGAGCCGAAGCCGAGACGCGTTAAAAACATCTTCATCTGCTCGCGGGTGGTATTCTGTGCCTCGTCAAGGATGATAAAGCTGTCGTCGAGCGTTCTGCCGCGCATATAGGCAAGCGGCGCGACCTCAATATTGCCGCGCTCCAAATACTTCTGATACGTCTCCGCGCCGAGCATATCATACAGTGCGTCGTACAGCGGCCGCAGATAGGGATCGACCTTGTTCTGCAGATCGCCCGGCAGGAAGCCGAGGCGTTCACCTGCTTCCACGGCAGGGCGGGTCAGGATAATGCGGTTGACGGTTTTTGCGCGGAAGGCGGCGACTGCCGCAGCGACGGCGAGATAGGTTTTGCCTGTACCGGCAGGACCGACGCCGATCGTGATGGTGTTTTTCAAAATCGCCTTCATATATCGCTGCTGACCGATGGTCTTTGCCTTGATCGGCTTCCCCTTCGCGGTGATGCAGACGACGTCCTTTGCCATTTCGTTGATCTTGTCGTCGTTGCCGGAGGAAACGAGGTCGATCAGATAGCGCACCTTCTGCTCATCGATCGGCTCGCCCTTGGCAGCAAGGGTCAAAAGTCCCTCGATCGCTCTGGCGCCCTTGTCGACCTCCTCCTCGCCGCCGCTCACCTTCAGCTCTGTGCCGCGATTCGTGATCTTTACGTGATAGGTTTCCTCGATCCGCTTGATATTTTCGTCAAACGAACCGAATACGTTGATGATCTGTTCAATCCGTTCTGCGTTGATAATGCGTTCCGTCATTGTTTTCTCCTTTGTACTGCCCGAAAATCGGGACAAATCTTGCGATCATTTCATTGCAGGTGCTTTCCGCCCGCAATACGTAAAGCGTATCGTTCCGCGAAAAGCTGTACTGTGTCTGACCGATCACGCCTGCCACCATGTCCGCGCAGAGCTGCCGTTCCCATACGTATTCCAACTCTCTGCGGACGGTTTCCGGCGCTTTCAGCCGTTCGGTCAGCGTAAATTCCCGGCAGATTTCGGTTTCCAGCGCAATCGGGAATTCATACCCCGGCAGGCGCAATCTTTTTACGCTTATCATTTTATCACAACTGTCTACCGAAATTCCACTGTTTCCGCATATTTTTATTCTTTTTCTTCCGATCAGCAGAAAAACTTCCTTCCACTGCCTGCCCGTATAGACCTTTTCCTGCGCAAAAGACGGCGTAACGACGCTACCCTGCTTCCACGTATTCGCATAGATCTCGCCCTCGGCACAAACCGCGCGCATACACAGTCCGTAGTCCTCCAGACCGGAAACCAGAACCTGCCCTTCCGTGACGGTTTCACCGCGCGAAATCAGGCGCATTCCCTCATAAATATTATAATCGGTAACGATACCGTTTTCAGCCGCGATCAGGTTCCCGGCAAGCGGTTTCAGCGCCTCGTCCTGCACTGCGTCGCGCTCCGTAACGAGAACGGTAACCTTTCCTCCGGTACGGTTCGCTGCAAGCCAGGAAAGCTCCGGCACGGCGTTGAGCATCTGCATCTTGATCTGCTGTTGATCGTAGTCACAGCGTCCTCCCTGCTTCACGCCGAGCTCTGCCAGCGAACGCAGAATCACCTCCTGCGGGACGCGCTCGTTTCCCCGCACTTCGATCACCCAAATCCGGTTTTGCAGCAGAAAGCAAGCAGCGATCGCCGCCGCAGCGCCGAGCAGAAGCGCCGGCCTGCGCATTGCTTTTTTCCAAAGAACGGGCAAGCCGGTGCGCTGCATGACCTCCGCCGTGCAGAAGCATCGCGTCGCGAGCTTGACGGCCTGCGCCTCCCTGCGCTGCGGCAGGCTGACCAGATAGTGCAGCTCGTCGACACGTTCCACGTCCCAAAAGGAAATGCTCTGCTGCGTCAGAAGATTCAAAAAGTCCTGCGGCGATGCGCCGGTCACGGAAAGGCGCGTCTCACCGATCAGATACGAAATCAGCCGATTCATCTTATTCCAGCTCCAGACGCTGCAGCCGTCCGCGAATCTCGACGATCTTCTTTGTCATCCGTGCGATCGTCAGCGCCGTGCCGTAAATCTGAATCCGCCCCTGCTTCACCGCGATCTGAATATGCTCCTGCTCGTATATCTGAACGCCCATATGATTTTCGATGCATACGCTGCGCTTTCCGTGCACCTGCATCACTGCGACGCCGGAGAGCAATTCTTCCGGGATCGCTGTCTTCTCGCTGATCTTTTCGGTTAATCTCTGCTTCAAATCATTCACCTGCCTGTCACATTCTATGCGCGCGGCGCACATTTTTTCCACTCCGCGCATATATTCAACGGGAGGGATCGTAGTGAAACGCAAAGTATGGATTAAAATTTCCGCCGTTCTCGGCATGTTCGGGCTGATCGTCTATTCTGAAGCGTCAGCGGAGGCGGCGAGAAATGCGCTGCAGGTCTGCGCACTGTCCGTCATTCCCTCGCTGTTTCCGTTTTTCGTGCTGTCAAAGCTCTTGCTCTCCGGCGGTCTCTCCCTTCCCCTTCCGCAGCGACTTTCTGAAAAATGCTTTGGGGTCAACAGCGCCTGTCTTTCTGCATTTATGATCGGGATTTTGGGCGGCTATCCTGCCGGTGCTGCCGCTGTCACGACCCTCTATGAGAGCGGCGCGATCACGAAGCAGGACGCGGAACGATCGCTCCGCTTCTGCAACAATTCCGGCCCCGCCTTCTTTCTCTCTTTTATCGGCGGCACGGTGCTGCACAGTGCAAAGCTCGGCCTGATCTTATATCTGATCCACGTCCTTTCCGCCGTCCTGTGCGGACGGCTGCTTGCAGAGCGCGGAAGCGCCCGGCTGCAGCTGCGGCGCATCGGGGTGAACCGTATACCGGAAAAGAAACAGCTTCCCGAGGCGATCTCGGAGAGCTGCGCTTCCCTGCTGCAAATCAGCGGGCTGATCGTCTTTTTCTCCGTGCTGCTCGCTCTTGCGGAAGAAATCGGACTGTTTCGCCTCATGGCGCGGCTTCCGCAGCTGCCTACGCCTGAACTAAAAGCCCTTCTTTGCGGCACGTTTGAGCTGTCCGTCGGAATATTGAGAAGCGCCGACTCTCGCTATGGCTTTGTGCTGTGTGCCTTCATCATGGGCTGGGGCGGCTTTTGCGTGCATATGCAGGCAAAAGCGCTCTGGCAAGCCGCAGGTCTGCAGCCGAAAAACTATCTGTATTCCAAGCTGCTGCACGGGCTGATCTCCGCAATCCTCTCAATCACCTACGCATATCCTTCCGTGCTGTCCGTGTCGGTCAGCGGCAGCGTTTTCCTCCTTTGTGCGCTCTTTCCGGCGATTTCTGAAAAATGGGGTAGAAATCCGGCGAGAAATGCGCTATAATCGTTTTCGAGGTGAAGAAAATGCTGTTCCGAAAGAACGTTGAAAAATGCTGCGCCAATTGCGTCCGTTCCGGCAAGGTTAACGACGGGGCGTATCTCTGCACAAAAAAAGGAATGGTATCTCCCGGACATCACTGCTGGAGATTCAAATACGACCCGCTGAAGCGCATACCGGTCAAAAACGATCCGACCGATTTTTCCAAGTACGACGACGTGGATTTTTCTTTATAAGCAAAAGGCGACGCCCGATCAAAGGCGTCGCCTTACTTTTTTTAATCGGTCGGTAAGGGTTGCGCGAGAGCGAACAGCGCGTCCCAGTCCGGCGGCGTGTCGTAGAGATAGACTTCTTCTGTGCGGTTACGTTTCCATACTCTATTCTGATCGTCGTCACCGATGATTATGCCATTGCGACTGTCCAGAATGAGTTGATAGCGCATTAAGCAGACGCCGTTCTCGTAGCAAGTGATCAGTGCAGCGCTGTCCTCGCAGAAGACGGAAAGCCCAAGTCTTTCTTCTCCGAGATCACCTGCGCCGTCAATGTAGTAACTGTCCGCGCGGTACGCTTCGACCTGCGAGAGCACCGTGTGCAAAGCGTCGCTGTCACAGAGATATGGTTTCCATAGGGGCGTATCGTCCGCATCTTCAACACGCATTACGATACGTTCTGCGTTTGAGATCCCATCGAACACCGCCTCGTCCAGTTTGCCGACGCCAGGCGCGAAACAGACCGCCTGCAAGCTGAACAGGAACAACAGCATCACGACTGCAAGCAGAAAGATGCCGGATTTGGTTTTGACCGGGTGCAGTACACGCTGCAGGCGGTAGCGTAGCCCTGAAGCGGACGCGGAGAGGCAGGTCGTGAACCCCGGCGCACTCCCGGCGTTCGACAGGAGCAGCTCTGCATATCGTTTGCGCTCCTCCGGCGTCAGGCGCGCCGTCGCGAGTTCGTCGCAGCACAGCTCCAGATCCTCCGACGCCCGGGACAGTCCCAGCCACGAAAACGGCAGAAACCAGTAGCACGCCAAAAGGAAGGTCAGGAAGAACTTCGTTCCGTTGTCTTCACGGAGCAGATGCGTCGTTTCGTGCCGCAGGATCATCTGGAGGTCCTTTTCCTCATAAAACCGTTTCGGCAGGACGATCCGTCGCTTAATCAGACCGATCGACAGCGGCGAAACCGCGTCAGGAGAATAGACAATCTCTTTCCGATCCGGCAGGCGGCTTCGCTCCCGCTCTAATTCGGCGAGGATATTGTACCGCTCCTCCACGTAAACGTAAGAGAGGTAGTCGTCCTGCTCTGCATGCTTCAGCAACTGCCGGCGAAAGCGGAAATGGCTGATAATTTTCCAGCCAAACACGGCGAGGAAACCCGCCGCCCAAACGCCAATCAGCGCCCAGAACCACACTCTGCCGATTCGCAGAACGGCAAAGGGTCGAAGTAAGGATGCTTCATACACAAAGACTAAATAGCCGATATTCGGCATAAGCCATAAATCCGCGCAGAGTTCCGCAGAATAGCGCTTACGAAGCAACGGCGTCAGTGTGAGCAGCAGGGCGGAATAGACCGAATAACTTGCAAGGAAGGACAAAAAACCCTGAAAGTATTTTGTCGTACCATACAAAAAATAGGTGATCGGAAATACCGACAAAAAGAGAATCGGAGCGGCAGAGTGCATTGTAAATCCGATATGCCGGCCCTTTTTCCTATCCCACCAATAACTTGGCACCCACAGAATGGTCGTAAATACCGCAATCGTCACGCGGAGCAGGATAGACCACATCACAGCGAGTCCTCCTCCAAAAGCCGCCGCAGCTCGTCCAGCTCCTCCCGGCTCAAGCCGGACGCGGTCAAGGCGCAGGCAAAGGCAGAGATGCTTCCGCCGAAGACCTGATCCACAAAGCGGCGGCTTTGCCCCGCCTGATACTCCTCGCGTGAGATCAACGGATAGTAGACGCTGCTGCGCCCGTCCTTCTCAATGCGAAGGAAGCCTTTCTCTGCAAGCCGCGTCAGCACCGTCAGGAGTGTGCTCTGCGCCAGCGGGCGGCGTTCCGCCATCCGCTGCTCGATCTCCGCGCGCGGTGCGGGACAGGGGCACTCCCAGACCACCTGCATGATCTCAAGCTCCGCGTCCGGCAGTTTCTTCTGCCGCGTCAAACCGCTGCTCGCCGCCGTTTCTGCCCGTTCTTTCCTCTTCATATTGTCTCCCTCACGTTGCTCTATATTTGTAGTGTAATTATATTCTACAACTATAGAGTATATTTGTCAAGAGGGCAAAACCGCCTATGAAGCAGTTTCGCTTCATAGGCGGTTCAATTGCCGTTATCGTCTGTAATCCTCTGCCAGCTTTTTGAACAGCGGCAGGGCGCGCTCGATCGTTTCCGTCTGCACACAATAGGAAATGCGGAAATGCCCCGGTGTGCCGAAGCCGTCGCCCGGGACGAGCAGCAGATCGTATTTCTTCGCCTTCTCGCAGAATGCGCCGGCGTCAGGCTCCAGTGACCGTGGGAACAGATAGAACGCGCCGCCCGGTGCTACGCAGGTGTAGCCGAAGCTGCGAAGGCCTTCCAAAAGCAGCCTGCGGTTCGTCTCATAAACGGAAATATCCGAGGTCGTGCCGACACATTCGGCGGCAATCATCTGGAACATCGACGGCGCGCAGACATAGCCGAGGCTTCTTCCCGCGCCGCAGACCGCCGCATAGACGTCAGCAGCGTTTTCTATGCTGTCCGGCACGAGAATATAGCCAATTCGCTCGCCGGGCATGGAGAGCGATTTGGAGAAGGAATAGCAAACGATCGTGTTGCGATAGGCCGGAGCGATAAAGTTGACCTTTTCTCCGCCGAAAACGATCTCGCGGTACGGCTCGTCGGAGATCAGATAGATCGGGTGGCCGTACTGTGCCGATTTTTGCTCTAACAGGGCGGCAAGACGGGAGATCGTTTCCTCGGAATAGATCACGCCGCAGGGGTTGTTCGGCGAGTTGATGATCAGCGCCTTCGTGTTTTCGTTGAGGCTTGCCTCCAGCATCGCAAAGTCGATCTGGAAGTCCTCGATCTGCGCGGGGATCACCACGCATTTTGCGCCTGCGCAGCTTTCCACCCACATCTTGTACTCCGGGAAATACGGAGCGAAAACAATGACCTCATCCGCAGCAGAAGAGACGAGCGCGCGCAGGGTGATCGACAGCGACGCCGCCGCGCCGCAGGTCATATAGAAATTCTCCGGGCGGTAGCACGTGCCGAAGCGGCGGTTGAGGTCGTCCGCCATCGCTCTGCGGCAGACCTCGCTTCCCTGCGCGGAGGTGTAGCCGTGAACGGATATCGGGTCCATTTTGGCGATTCTCTCGATGGTCTGCGCGACCTTCTCCGGCGCAGGAACGTTGGGATTGCCGAGCGAGAAATCAAAAATATTCTCTCTTCCGACGATCTTCGCGCGCTGATTACCGTATTCAAAAATATCACGGATGACCGAGCGGTGATTGCCCAGCCGCATCATTTCCTGATTGATCATAGTAACGTCTCTTTTCCGTTATTTCGTATGCTCTACGATGAAATTCCAGCTGTCGCGGCACATATCCTCAACGGTTTTTTCCGTCTTCCAGTGCAGGAGGCATTCAGCCTTCTCGGCGTTTGCATAGCAGACGGCCAGATCGCCGTCACGTCTCGGACCGATCACGTAAGGAACGTCGACCTCGTTCACGCGGATGAACGTATGCAGCAGCTCCAGCACGGAAACGCCGTTGCCGGTGCCGAGGTTGATCGCTTCCGCGCCGGTATGCTCTGCGGCATAATCGAGCGCGCAGAGGTGTCCCTTCGCGAGGTCGACAACATGCAGATAGTCGCGCAGGCAGGTGCCGTCCGGCGTATCATAGTCATTGCCGAAGACGGTCAGCCGCTCCAGCTGCCTGCCGGCAACGCGAGCAATATAGGGCATAAGATTGTTCGGGATGCCGTTCGGGTCGTCGCCGATCAGGCCGGATTCATGCGCGCCGACCGGATTGAAATAACGAAGCAGAACAGCGGAAAAATCGGGATTTGCGGCAACGTAATCGCGGATGATCTGCTCGATCATCGCCTTTGTCCAGCCGTAGGGGTTGGTCGCGACGTGGCACGGCATATCCTCACGGTACGGAACGGGATTATCCGGTCCGTAAACTGTCGCAGAGGAGGAGAAGACGAGCCGCTTGCAACCGTGCTTTTCCATCGTCTCCAGCAGGGTCAGCGTGCTGTCTAAATTGTTGCGATAGTACGCCAGCGGAATCCGGCAGCTCTCACCCACCGCCTTGAGCCCTGCAAAATGAATCACTGCGTCAATCTCGTTCTCGGAGAAGACCTGCTCCATCGCGCCGCGATCCTGTACGTCGATCTCATAGAATTTGGGGCGCTTGCCGGTGATCGTTTCAATATGCTCCAGCACAGAGCCGTAGGCGTTGCAGAGATTATCCGCAATCACAGCGTCATGTCCCGCGTTCAAAAGCTCCACGCAGGTGTGGCTCCCGATGTAGCCGAGTCCTCCGGTCAACAATACGTTCATAGCTATTCCTCCATAATCATTGATGCCGCGGCAGATAATAATCATCCGCCGGGCGGAAAAACGGGCATTCGCCCTTGTGAAGCGTCAGGATCCTGTACCATTCGTCCTCGTCGATGTCCTTGGAACAGAAGGATTCCTCCGTTTCTTCATCATAGTAATAATTCCAGCAATCCTCGCAGTTTGGCATGGGTTCCCTCCTAACGGAAGATCTCGCCGTTTTCGTCGTATACCTCCAAGCGGCGATAGCGGACGAAGTCCGGCTTGTCCTGCGGCAAATACCGCTCAATCGCTGCGGTCAGAAGCGCCGGATTCAGCGACGGGTTCTGCGCGCTGATTCGCGCGGTCAGCGTGATACGGTCATTCTCAACGGAAAACTCCGTTTTGTGGATCATCGAGCGGATGTCCGCCTCCTCCATCCCGCGTTTCGTGCGCTTTTCCACAATTATTGCTTCGCCATTCAGCAGCGTCGCGATGCGATTCTTCGCGCCGTCAGGAACACCGTGATCATAAAGCATCGTCAGCGATACGGATAGCTCTGTGAGATATTTTGCTTTCCGATCGCTCTCATAGACCGTCAGAACGCGGACGCCCTGCGGCAGCACGGCGTTCATATCCTCCGGCGTAATCGCAATATCTGCGTCCAGTTCATATTCCATGATCTCGCAGACGCTCTCCGTGCCGACGCTCAGAGGCAGGAGCATGGAAACATACGCATGCGGCGTGTAACCCTGCGAATGGTGCAGAACGACGCCTGCTCTGCGGAAGGCTCTCTGCATCAGCCGCATCGTGTCCAAATGCGACATCCAGATCGCCGTGCCGGTCTTTTCAAACAGCATTCTACGCATCGCATTTGCCTCCCTTCAGAAGGCAGTTGGCTCCGCAGCCGCTGCAGCTTGCTCTGCAGTCCGGCGTCGTTTCGTTTCGATAGGCGCGCTCCCGTTCCTTTTTCAAAAACGCCGGACTTACGCCGTCGGAGATCACGTCCCACGGCAGCAGCTCGTCAATGCCGTAGCCGCGCGTCGTGTAAAAACCAGGGTCGATCCCGCAGGCGGCAAAGCTGTCCAGCCACGTCTGATAGGAAAAGTACTCATCCCAGCCATCGAGCCTCGCGCCCCGGTTGACCGCTTCCTCCAGAACGGCGCAGAGCCTCCGGTCGCCGCGCGCAAGCACCGCTTCCAGGCGGCTCAAATCCGACGCATGCCAGTTATATTCAATACTCTTTGACGGCATATTGTCCTTCAGGAGCTTCTGCCGACGCATATACTCTTCCAGCGAGATCTGTTTTTCCCACTGAAAGGGCGTAAAGGGCTTCGGCACGAAGTACGCCGTAGCGACGTGGATGCGAACGCCGCGCTTTTTATTGCTTGCATGCTCGCGCCACGTTTTCAAAACTTTATATACGAGCTCCGCAATGCCTAATACGTCCTCGTCCGTCTCCGTCGGCAGGCCGAGCATGAAATAGAGCTTGACATTGTTCCAACCGCCCTCAAAGGCGATGGCGCAGGTCTGGAGAATCTCTTCCTCCGTGACGTTTTTATTGATCGCGTCGCGCAATCTCTGTGTGCCTGCCTCGGGTGCGAAGGTCAGGCCGCTCTTTCTCACCTGCTGCAGGCGCAGCATCAGTTCACGCGAGAAATTATCCGCGCGCAGGGACGGGAGCGAAAGGTTGATCTTGCGCGGTGTGCAATACTCCTGCATCTGCTGCGCAAGCACCGGAAGATATTTATAGTCCGATGTGGACAGGCTCGAGAGCGTGATCTCGTGGCAGCCAGAGTTTTCCAGCAGCTCGACTGCCTGCCGCAGCAGCAGCTCCGGCGAGCGGGGCCGCACGGGGCGGTAGGTAAAGCCTGCCTGACAGAAGCGGCAGCCGCGGATGCAGCCGCGCATGACCTCCAGATTGGAGCGGTCATGCACGATCTCCGTATTCGGCACAATGATGTCCGTTGGATAGAGCGCGTCGTCCAGGTTTTCCATGATGCGCTTCGTCACTTTAGCAGGCGCGCCGTGCAGCGGCGTGATCGCCTGCAGTGTACCGTCGGCGTTGTACCTGTGCTCATAGAAGGACGGCACATAGACGCCCTCCAACTTGCTGACGGCAAGCAGGAACGCCTCCTTGCTCCAGCCCTCTCGCTTTGCTCTCCGATAGAGGGACACGATTTCCTCCGTCAGCTCCTCCCCCTCGCCCAGCGACACAAAGTCAATAAAATCTGCGAGCGGTTCGGGATTATACATGCAAGCTCCGCCTACAAAAACGATATGCTCCAAGCCCTTCCGATCCGCTGCTCTGCGCGGGATACCGCCGAGATCCAGCATGTTCAAAATATTCGTATAGCTCATCTCGTAGCCGACGGAAAAGGCGATCATATCAAACTCGGAAAGCGCGTCCCCGCTCTCTAACGCATAGAGCGGGATCCCGTTCTTGCAAAGCTCATCCTCCATATCGCCCCACGGCGTAAAAACGCGCTCGCACCACACGCCCTCCATGCGGTTCATCACCGCATAGATAATGCGTATGCCGAGATTGGACATGCCGATTTCATAGGTGTCCGGGAAGCAAAATGCCACCCGGACGTCGACCTCTTCTTTATTCTTTATGGTTTGATTGTATTCTCCCCCGACGTAGCGCGCAGGCTTCTGCACCTTGGGGAGAATCCGTTCTAAACGTTCATTCATTTGCGTTTAACCAGATCGGTCAGATACTGACCGTACTCCGTCATTTTCAGTTCGCTGCCGATAGAAAGCAACTTTTCGTCCGAGATAAAGCCCTGCCGCCAGGCGATTTCTTCCGGGCAGGCAATATACAGGCCCTGTCTGGACTGTACCGCCTCCACGTACTGGGCGGCGTTGAGCATTCCCTCCGGCGTACCGGTATCGAGCCAGGCAAGGCCTCTGCCGAAGAGCTCGACCTTCAGCTTACCGCGCTTTAGGTATTCTTCGTTCAACGACGTAATCTCAAGCTCGCCACGCGCCGAGGGCGTCAGCGTTTTCGCGTATTCGACCGCGTGACCGTCATAGAAATACAGACCCGGAACGGCGTAATGCGACTTCGGGTTCTTCGGCTTTTCCTCGATGGAAACAACGCGGTGATCCTTATCGAATTCCACCACGCCGTAGGCGCTCGGATTTTTGACCGGATAGCCGAAGACCGTCGCGCCATCCGTCCTCGCGGCGGCCTCCTTGACGTGCTCCTCGAGCTTCCCGCCATAGAACATATTGTCACCTAGCACGAGGCAGCAGCGATCGCCAGCGATGAAGTTCTCCGCAATCAGGAAGGCGTCTGCAATGCCGCGCGCAACATACTGAATCCCGTATTCGACCGTTATACCGAACTGCGAGCCGTCGCCGAGCAGGCGCTTGTAGGCGTCCACGTCCGCAGGCGCGGTGATCAGCATGATCTCGCGAATGCCCGCCATCAAAAGCACGGATAGCGGATAATATACCATCGGCTTGTCGTAGATCGGGATCAAGGGCTTGGAAACCGCCTTGGTCATCGGATAAAGCCTGCTTCCCTTGCCGCCGGCGAGAATAATACCTTTCATAACTGCCTCCGTTTCACTTGTGTTTGAAGTGTTCCAGCTCCTGTCGGATATCCTCCAGCCGCAGGAGCTTTTCCTGTACCTGTGCAACGTCCAGAAGCTCCGTGTTATTGCTGTTGAACTCGGAAAGAAGGTTGCGCTCGGTATCACCCTTCCGATAGTAATTATCGTAATTCAGATTGCGTTTGTCGCAGGGAACACGGTAAAATGCGCCGAGATCCTCCGCATGGGCGCACTCCTCGTTCGTTAAAAGCGTCTCGCACATCTTTTCGCCGTGGCGGATGCCGATCACGCGGATCTCATGCTCCGGCGCAAAAAGTCCCGTCACCGCCTTTGCAAGCGTCTCAATGGTGCAGGCAGGCGCTTTCTGCACGAGGATGTCGCCGGACGTGCCGTGCTCGAAGGCAAAGAGGACAAGATCGACCGCTTCGTCAAGCGACATGATAAACCGGGTCATCGTTGGCTCGGTGATCGTGATCGGCTCCCCAGCCTTGATCTGCTCGATCCAAAGCGGGATCACGCTGCCGCGCGAGCACATGACGTTGCCGTAGCGTGTGCAGCAGATCATCGTCCGATCGGGCGAGACCGTCCGGCTCTTTGCGACGACAACTTTCTCCATCAGCGCCTTGGAAATTCCCATGGCGTTGACCGGATACGCTGCCTTATCAGTGGACAGACAGATGATTTTTTTCACGCCCTCGTCGATTGCGGCCGTCAAGAGGTTTTCCGTGCCGAGAACGTTCGTCCGCACTGCCTCGATGGGAAAGAATTCGCACGACGGCACCTGCTTCAGAGCGGCGGCGTGGAAGATATAGTCTACGCCGTGGAGCGCGTTCTTGATCGAAGAAAGCTCCCGTACGTCGCCGAGGAAGAACTTGATCTTTTCGGCAGCATCCGGCATCTTCGTCTGGAATTCGTGGCGCATATCGTCCTGCTTTTTCTCGTCGCGGGAGAAGATACGGATCTCGCCGATGTCCGTCTGCAAAAAGCGGTGCAGCACGGCGTTGCCAAACGACCCAGTCCCGCCTGTGATCAACAGCGTTTTATTCTCAAAAATCGTACCCATATGAAAGCCCCGCTCAATGATATGTTATATGATAAATTGTATTTTAAAATTGTTCCGGCAGGATGACCTTAGACAGCCGTTTCAAAACACATCTGCCTTTGCGTTCTATCCATTCGCTCAACTGCTTTATACGTAACATCTTGAAGATAACCATTCTTATACGTCCGATGACAGAGCCGATAAGCCAAATACAAATCGCTATACCAATGACAGAGAGAATCATAACAATCGGATGCAGGTCTGCAAGACGCCGAAAGCGACCCTTGATGAATAACTCGCGAATCTGCGGCTCCTCATGCAGCAGATATACGTCAAAGGAAACCGGCGCAAAAAACGCTACGACTTTTACCGTTATGGGCGGAAGTGATAGTTTTGAAAACAGCAGGAGTAAAAACAGCGCGCTCAGAACAATGGTCGGAGACGTGTACGCTAGCAGGTACCCTCCCCACTTTGGTTCGCTAAAAAAATGATTTGAAAGCGTTTCCATTCCGAATTTAGACAGCCAGGTTACCGCAACACAGAGCAGGTAGCCGAGAATGCAGGTTTTCTTTTGGAACGCAACCGCCACATTATATTTTTTGATATACGCCCCGATCAGATACATCACAGCAAGCCAAAGGAAGCTGTAGCCGCTCAGCGTGCCGCTCATATCGCGCAGGAACAATGTCGGAAGCACGGAAAACACCAGAGCCATTGTGAAGAGCAGCTTCCGCATAGTTGATCTGTCCAATCGATCTAGGCAAGATTGAAACGGCATGAAGAAAAAGAGACACATATACGCGGTAAAATACCAGTATGTGCCCAGCGGTCCGGGCAGAAACGCTTTCAGCACTTCCTTCCAGCTTACTGTATCCGGCATGACGAACTTCACTGTCACCGTGGTCAGAACAGTGTAAAAAGCAACCTGAATGCTGAGATTGATCAGATTCGCATATTTATGTTTCCGACCATACCCCACGTAGCCCGAAATCAAGGCATACACATTGACAGCGCAAAGACACGCAATATCCAGCAGCCATGCCAGTCCGTAGCGCATACATAACGGCGCCGTTGCGTCGCGAACGCCGCCATGTCCAAGGACGTGCATGATCGGGATCATAATCATGGCAACAATGCGAAGCAGATCGATTCCATAGTTCCTGCTGTTTTCGGCTCCGTTCAGATGATGTGATAGCATTTCAGTAATTCCTCCCGGTTCCTGGCAATACGAATGCTTTCCGCCATGGAGTTATTCTCGTCAGCCTTTGTTTCATTTTTGTATTTCAGCAGGCGCTTTACCCATATAAGCGGCAATTTTGCAGGGTGTTCGTTCAGCTCCGGATAATCGCGCGCCAGAATTCGTTTCGGCGGGAACGCCCTGTAAAGCAAGCCCCTTTTCTTTCGGTTCCCTCTGCTAGCTGCAACAGCCTCCGCCGTCAGCGCGGCGGAATGATGCCGACTCATGGTCGAGCTGCCGTAGATGCCGGCGTCCAAAAGGTCACACAGCATCGGCTCTCGGTCTATGCAGATTTCATCCCAGCACGGCGGCAGCTGCAGAGCAATTCCCAAGTCCTGTTTTGCGATCGCAAAAATTGCTGCAGCAAAATACAGCGCGCGTGCTTCCGAAAGCTTCGACATAAGACGCTCGTGGTCAATCTCGTTTCCGTAGACTTTCATCCACAGGCCGATGTCGCAGACCTGACGGATGCCGAAGCCGCTGCGGACAAAGTGCTTATATGCGTGCAGAATCAAATACAGCAGATGATCTTCCGGCAACATCGACAGGACGCTCCCTGCGCCGTTTTCTACGGAATACTGCTTTACGCGATCGAAGACGTCATCGAAAAAACGCTGTAAATCGCATATAGCACCGGACTCCGGCGAAAACAGCTTTTGATGCAGTTCAATATAAAGCGTGCTGTTTGGCTTTCTCCAGCCGATTTCGAAGTCCAACTCAGGAGCAGCGTTTTCGTTGCAAATCAGCCCCTCGTTCCGCAGTACGTCGCAGGCGCGCTTGAAATCGGCAGTCCGTACATAGAGGTCTTCGTCCGCACTCATCCGCAGATGACCTTTCGGCCAGACCGAGCGGCACACGCAGCCCTTGACCACAAGCGCAGAAATTCCGGCTTCCCTCAGCTTTTCATAGACCTCCAGAAACTCGATTCCTCGCCGCGCCTGCTCCGTGACCTGCATACGCGCCATGCGCTTGTACTGTGCATACTCCTGCCAAGATTCCGCTTCCTCGTACCCGTGGAGCGAATCAATCACAAGCGGAAGCAGCTTGTGATCGGAAGACAGCCTCATCAGCTGCGAAAACTCATTATAGTTTCTCTCACTTAAGCTGCCGCAGTTTCCGGAAAACCATGCTGCAAGTGTTTTTAACAGCAAATTATTTCCCGGGTTCACATGCTGATTCGCATTCATAACAACGCCTCGCGATATTCTCTGATACGATAAACATCTGTTTTCTGCTTACACGTCGTCAGGCTCCATACGAATCATTGTGGAGCAGCCCATGCCACCGCCGACGCAAAGCGTTGCAAGGCCTGTTTTTACGCCGCGCTTCTTCATTGCGTGAATCAGCGTTACCAGAATTCGGCACCCTGACGCGCCGACCGGATGCCCCAGCGCGATCGCGCCGCCGTTGACGTTCAGCTTCTCACTCGCTATTCCAAGTTCACGCTTCACCGCGAGCGACTGCGCGGCAAAGGCCTCATTTGCTTCAAACAAATCGATTTCGTCAATTGTCATATTCATTTTCTTGAGGAGCTTTTCTGTGCTGGCGACCGGCCCGACGCCCATGATGGCAGGGTCGACGCCCGCCATCGCGCTGCCAAGCCACAGCGCCTGCGGTTTCAGCCCAAGCTCTCTCAGCATTCGCTCGGAAACCAACACGACTGCGGCAGCTCCGTCGTTGATGCCGGAGCTGTTGCCTGCCGTTACGAGTCCGTCCGGCTTGAACGCCGGGCGCAGCTTCGCAAGCGCTTCCACGGTCGTTCCCGGACGAGGCCCCTCGTCTGTATCTACGACAGTATCGCTTTTTTTTTCACGGATAACTATCGGTACGATCTCCTCACGAAATGCGCCCGCTTCCTGTGCTTTGACCGCCTTGCTTTGCGAATCAGCGGCAAATGCGTCCAGCTCCTGCCGGCTTAATCCCCATTGCGTCGCGACGTTTTCCGCTGTGATTCCCATATGATAATCATTAACCGCGTCCCAAAGCGCGTCATTCACCATGGTATCAATGAGCGGCGTATTGACCATCGGACTGCCCATGCGATAACCGAAGCGTCCGCCCGTGATTGCAAAGGGTGCCTGTGACATGCTCTCTGTTCCGCCTGCAACGACGATCTCGGCGTCCCCCGCCTGAATCAAGCGCGCGCTGGCATTGACTGCCTCCAAACCGGAGCCGCAGACGACGTTCAGCGTCTGTGCAGTCGTAGAAAACGGGATTCTCGCTTTCAAGGAAGCCTGCCTTGCCACATTCTGTCCGAGCGCGGCCTGAAGGACACAGCCCAGATTGACATGATCGACCTGTTCAGGAGAAATTCCTGCGCGGCGAATCGCTTCCCGGATTACGATCGCGCCCAAGTCAACCGCAGAAACGGTTGATAACGCGCCGCCCATCTTACCGATCGGCGTGCGGCAGGCGCCCAGAATATATACTCTTTCCATATAAACCCTCCGGTTTCGGTTTGGAACGGGTAAAGCTCCTCCCGAACTGACTTATTTGTAAGAGAAGAACCCCTCTCCGCTTTTCCGTCCGAGTTTGCCTGCCCGAACCATTTTGCGCAGCAATGGTGCAGGTCTGTATTTGTCATCTCCGGTTTCCGCTTGCAGGGTTTGCATGATGGTAAGGACAACGTCCAAGCCGATCAGATCGCAAAGCGCAAGCGGCCCCATGGGAT
Source organism: Oscillospiraceae bacterium (assembly GCA_017405865.1). GTDB lineage: Bacteria > Bacillota > Clostridia > Oscillospirales > Oscillospiraceae > JAZOXB01. The sequence goes on from JAFQZN010000008.1 coordinate 174,080, forward strand.
GATTCGCGCCGAGCCGCATGGCGGTATCAATATCCTCCGCAGAGGCGACGCCTTCCGACAGGAGAAAGACCGCCTCATTGATCATAGGAATCAAAAGACGATTCACCACAAAACCCGGCGCTTCCTTCACACGTACCGGTTCTTTTCCCAAAGATTTTGCCAGCATTTCCGCACGCTCCGCTACGTTTTGCGGCGTAAGCGCGCCGGAAATGATCTCAACGAGCTTCATCACGGGCGCGGGGTTGAAAAAGTGCATGCCGATCAAAGTGTGATTCAGTCCGGCGCTCAATTCGGTTATTGAGAGCGAGGACGTATTCGTGGCAAAAACCGCATCCTCCCGCACAATACCGTCCAGCTCCCGCAGCAGGCGCTTTTTCGCCGCCACATCCTCGATTGCGGCTTCAATGACCCAGTCAGCATCCGCTCCGATTTCTTTTGTGCCGGTGACGAGCTTATCGAGGACTGCGTCCGCCTGCTCCTGCGAGAGACGTTCTTTTGCAACCAGACGCGCGAGCGTTTTTGCGATCAGCCGCTTCCCGTTTTCGGCAAGCGCGGCGTCTACATCGGCTAAATAAACGCGCTCGGCTTCTTCCCATTGCGCAAAGACCTGCGCAATCCCGGAGCCCATCGTTCCGGCGCCGACTACCATCACTTTCATGTCATACCTCTTTCCACCTGCCGCGCAAAACGGTCAAGCTGGCGTACTAATTATTTATTTCTTCATCCGGATTCGCGCGTGCAAAGCCGACGTTGTGCGAAAGCTGTAACCCAGATATGCGCAGCGCCGAAAAACGTGCCGAACGTATTCATGATAACGTCATCTGTTTCCGTTTTTCCCAAAGCAAATGCATATTGCAGCGTTTCCAATCCGGCACTTATCAGCAGGCCGATCAATACCGTAAGCGCCACGCATTTGCCCGGCGTCAGTTTTTGCGACAGCAGCACAGAGAGTGACAGTCCCAGCGGCACGAACAAGATCGCATTCAGCACCATCGAACGATAGTACTCGTCTTCTTCTCTTGCTTTCGCCAGAATTGCAAACGGGCGCAGAATGAGACTGCGCACTCCGCCGTTTCTTGCCAGAACCGTCTGGTAAAGAATCAACACAATCGACAGCGCAAGTCCGAGCAGCGCAGCACCGATGCGGATGCTTTTATATCGGTGCAGGAGTATCATGACAACTGTCCACACCGTCCATCCGGCAACACAAAGCAGAATCTGCGCCCAGGGTTTCAGGTAGTAAATGTACTGAAAAAAAGTCATTGATTTTCTCAACTTTGCGGTGGCTTATTACATGCTCAAAATGGATTCTTCTTTGCTTACTCTTTGTAGAGACCGCTTATCTCTTACTCCGAGCAAATAAGCGAACGGTCGGGCGAATGATTCCCAGCCGAAACAGATTCAGCATTGTCCGGAAGCGTCCCTTCGGCGTCCTGCGGATATTCTCCGCCGTAAACATCTTGCTGAATTTGGGATCGTTTCGCACGGTGCGGATCGTTTCCGACATTTCCTTCGTTCCGCGATCCGGCGGGCTGAGAAACAGCTCGCGTTCGATCGCGGACACGCATCTTCTGTAATACTGCGCGTCCAGGCCAATGCGCGCCTGCTCCAGATACTCCGGCGCTTTTTGCTCAAAGAGCTCATAATAGTACCGATAATACTCTTTCGTCTCATCCAGATAGTCCGGATGATAGCGGAAGGTAGTCGAGGTCGGGTTTCTGCGGTGCCAGTAGACCGGCAGCGAGGTTGTGACTGCCGTTTCCGATTCGAGCAGGTAGTAGAACGCGACGTAGGTGTCCTCGCCGTAAGAGATCGGCAGGAACCGGATTTGCTTTTCCTGCAGCAAAGACGTCTTGTAGAGGCTGGAGAAGAATTCCCAGTTTACGACGGATTTTTCCGTTTTCCGCTCCAGCGGCTTCAGATCGTTCTTATCGAAAATAACGCCCTCGATAATCTCCTTTTTCCCGCGGTGAACATATTCCTTTTTCTCTGTATCTTCTCTTTGGATGGCGTCCCTGAAGTTTTTGGAAACACCCAATGCAATATCCGCGTGGTTGTCCTCTAAAAGCTGCAAAAGATAGCTGAACGTAAACGGCTCCAACACATCGTCGGGGTCGAGGAAGAAACAGTATTCGCCGCTCATCTGCTCCATCGCCAGATTTCTGGCTTGTCCGACGCCGCGGTTTTCCGTATGAATTACATGAAAACGGGAGTCCCTCGCTGCATACGCATCGCAAATTGCTCCGCTTCCGTCCGTAGAACCGTCATCCACGATGATTACTTCAAAGCATTGATGCTCCTGCGAAAGGATGCTGTCAAAGCACTCCGCGGCATAGGCTTCCACGTTGAAAACCGGTATGATAACAGAAATCAACTTGTCCATCTTATTCCCTCATGATCTTCTTGCGATTGTCATAAAAGGCCGTTACTTCCCCGCAATCTTGCGGAACCACGGATGTTTTGCGCCGAACAGATACACGCGATCTTTCCCTCTCAGCGCCCGGTCTTTCTTTAAGCTTTGATACGCCGCTAATGCAACGTCTTTCTTTCCGCTTCTGTACGCAACGGAAAGCCGTCTTCTAGCGTAATTGACGCGAACCCGCCGCTCCGCCTTCTCACGATCTGCATCCGGCATCTGAATGCCGGCAAGCGTATGCCGCAGAATGTCTTCATGTTCGTCGCAGCGAAACAGCGCCTTTTCCGCGGAATTGTCTCTCGACATGCTGTTGTCGGAAACGACGTAATAAAAGAGCGGTTCGTTAAGAAAATGGCGCTTATAGTGATAATACATTGGCAGAAGAAGCTGCCAGTCCTGCCCTCTTCTCGCAGGATAGATCTGACGATCCGGATACTGCTCCGTAAACATGGAAGCGCGCGCCATGTGTGCGCCGGGCGTAAAGATGGATTCGCCATTCAGCAGATTCCAGAACTGCGCTTCATTCTCGTTGTCCGGCACGCCGGAGGAAACCGTGCGGATCGGCTGATCTACGGCGCCCTCTTTCACGATATAGGCGTCAGACGTGATCACGCCGTAGTCCGGATGCGCCTCCATCCACGTCACGCGCTTCTCGACCGACGTTGGCGCGTAGAAATCGTCCGCATCCGCCCAGCACAGATAGTCGCCGGTAAATACCTTCAAGCCGGCGTTGATCGCCGCGCCCAGCCCGCCGTTTTCCTGCTTGACGTAGCGGAACTGATACCCGCGCCTTTCAAACTGCTCGCGATATGAAAGGACAACATCCTCAGTATCGTCTGTCGAACCGTCGTTGACTAAAATATATTCAATTCGATCATAGGTCTGCGCCAGGACGGATTCGATCATCCTGCCGATCACGGCTGCGCCGTTATAGCAGGGCGTAATGATGCTGACAAGTGGTGTATTCATATTTCAGCTCCGTTTTTCTAATTATTTTTCTTCCGAGTTGCTTGTCCCGCGCTTTTTGCGGAAGCCCTTTATCGTCTCCTGCGCATACTGATATGCGGCAGGCTTCATCAGCCGCGCGGCACAGTAATACAGTCCGGCGCCGACGATGATCTGGATCGCCAGCCGCGCCACGTGATGGATGGGAAGATAATTCATTGCAAAAACGGCGGCGCCCATCACGAGGGACATAAATAAGTACGGCAGGATATCCTTCGTCTGTTCTGCGAAGCTGTAGTTTAGCAGCTTTTTATTCGGGATCGCGTTGATCACGGTCGCGGCAATCTCCGTTGCCATCGCTGCAAACACGATCCAGAATACTCCGAACCAGATCGAGGCAAGCAGCAGCGCAATGCCGACGCTTTTTTTAATTATTTCCAACCGCAGATACACGTCGCTCTTGCCGATCGCCTTGATCGCCTGAATGTTCGCGTACTGCATGGGGCGGAACATAAAGGATACGCAGAGCATTTGCATAAAAGGAACGATCGGATTCCATTTGGCGGTATATACAAGCGGGACCAGGGTAGGCGCAACCACAGCCAGCCCGACCATCGCGGGGAAGACGAAGAAACAGCTCGTCGTGATGGTCTTTCTCGTCATATCCTTCACGCGGACAAGGTCGTCCTGTTCCTTTGCAAGAATCGGGAACAATACGTCGTTGATCGGCGCGTGGATGCTGTTTTCGATGACGGAGGGGAAGGTTTTTCCCTTGTCGTAATAAGCCAGGTCGGCTTTGGTGTACATCTTTCCGATGATCAGCGACCGCAGCTCCACGTAGCCTGTATTGATCAGTCCGGAGACCAGGATCTTCCAGCCGTAAGCCAGCAGCCGCTTCACCCGCTGGAAGGAGAAACACCGTTTGGGATACCATTTCGTCGCATAAAAGAAGAATATCTTATCTACAACGATGTCCGTCAGCTGCTGCCCGACCAGCGCCCAGACGCCGCAGCCCGCATACGCCATCCAGATACCCACAACTGCGGACAGGATCGTTCCGATAAAGGACGCCCAAAAATACTGCTTGAACATCAGTTTTCTGGAAGCGATCGCATTCTGCACCGTCCCCAGCGCGCTGATCGGCAGACGAAGTCCGAGGACGCGAAGCACCGAGCACAGCAGCTGCGAATCATAGAAATCTCCTATGAGCTCGGCAAGGAAAAACAGGGCAACATACAGAAGGGTCGAAATCACAAACCCGGCGTAAAAGGTGGAGGAAAAATCCAGCTCATCCGCGTCTTTTTTTTGCACCAGCGCAACGCCGAAGCCGTATGTAACAAAGACGTCAAACAGCGTAATAAAAACAGTTGTTAAAGATATGACGCCGTAGTCATCCGGAAGCAGAATACGCGCAAGAATCACAGAAACGATGCCCGTGACGATTTTCGTCAGCAGCCGTTCTGCAAACTTCCACGCCATACCGGAAAGCGCTTTCCCTCGGTAGTTTTCTTTCATTATCAGTTCATGATCTCCATTCCAAAGATAGCATAAGCTTTCGTGTGAAACAAGGACAAGTTATTCTTTTTGCATAAAATCGCAGATCGTATGAATCACCGTTTCCACGTCCCGCTCCGTCAGCCGCATATGCAGCGGCAGGGTCATCGTGTGGTCGCTGACGTAGGCGGCGTTCGGGCAGGTGCCCTTTGCATAAGCGTACATCCGGTACTCCGTGTTATCCACGTAGTGCACGCCGGGGAAAATGTCATGCTCGTTCAGGTAAAGCATCAGCTCATCCCTGTCCTCAACAAGAATCTGGAACAGATGCCGGCTGCACTCCTCCGGGTACAGGACGTTTGCAAAGCGCACCTTGTCGCCGAGCACACTGAGCCCTTCCAAATACTCTTTGCAAATCTCACGGCGTCTGGCGTTGTCCTCGTCCAAATGCCGCAGCTGCACCAGCGCAAGCGACGCGATCACGGAATTACCGTGATCCTTGCGTCCGACGTACTCCACGTCATACTTCCACTTATAATTGCCACCTGCGCCGGTGCGGGCGTAGGTGTCTTTATTGATGCCGAGCCACGCGCGTTTCCTTGCAATCGCGTCAAGCTCTTTTTCCCGGAAGCAGATCATGCCGCTGTCCGCCGTCGGTAAGTTTTTAACCGCCTGAAAAGAGTAAACGACAACGTCGGCTTCCTTTCCGGGGATCACGCCGTTGACGCGTGTGCCGGACATATGCGCCGCGTCCAGAATCAGCTTCAGGTCATGCTTCTTCGCCAGTGCCACAATCTCGTCCCAATGTCCGACGTTTCCGCCCAGTCCCACGTACATGATCGCGCGGGTTTTCGGCGTGATTTTCTTTTCCGCTTCCTTCGGGTCCATGCAGAATGTGTCGTCCACGTCCGCAAACACCGGATGCATCCCGCCGAGCAAAATCGCATGGTTTGTGGATATAAAGGTCAGCGGGGTCGTGATGATCTCGTCGCCGTCCGCCCAGCCGTATTTTTCCTTCAAAATTTCCACGGACAGATTCAAGCCTGCCGTAGAAGAATTGAGATAATAGGCGTTTTCAAAACCGGTGTATTCTTTCCACGCTTCTTCCATCTGCACGGTTTTGAAGCCCATGCCTGTCCAACCCTTCTCGAGGCATTCTCTGATTTCCGCAAGGCACGCCTCTACGTCGAAGGTCGCCTGAAATACTTGAATTGACATAGATAATCTCCTTGTTCTAAACAATTATGCTTTTTCATGTAAAGCGATATTTTTCCATTCTATATCCGTGATTGAAAACCTGACAATATCATCGTATTCGCCATCAGAATTTATAACTTCTTCCTTTAAAACCGCTTCCATTGTGAAACCGGCGCGTTTCAGAAGACTTGCCTCATTAATAAAGCGGTAAAAAGTGTAAGCATATACTTTATGAATTTGCAGTTCCTCGAATGCCTTTTGAAGCATCTGCTTTACCGCAATCACATGATTATCAGTATTCCAACCCTGATCATCAGAAGTAAAGATGCATAATTCACAACGCTTATTCGTCTTATCTATATCTTTTAAATAAACGGTAGCAATCGGTGTAGAATGCTCCTTTTTTGCATCATATTCTTCCGCGATAAACTGTAAATAGTTCCCTGTTAAAACATGTTGATGAAAGAAAGCCTCATTTGACTCAACAGTAATTGGGTTCTGGTTTAAACAATGCGCCAAAACTGATGGCGAATTTCTCCATTTAACGATCATTGGACCATCTTCTTTGGTGATCGGTCTTAAGCGAATTATCATGGATATGCCTCCTAATGTCCTTACCTCTTCCTATAAAAATATATAAGAATTAAACCAGATCGATTCTCCTGCCTTCTTCATCAGAATAGTAAGCTGCATAGGTTACCTTCATCACCTGTGCCGCAAGGTCAAAGCATCCCTCCGGTTCACGATTCTCTAATACAGAACGCATAAAATCAATAATTTCATTGCAGTAGCCGCGAAGCATTTCGTCCGCAACGAACGGTTTATTCCATCCAGTTACAATCGGAAGCATTTCTGAAATGTATACACCATCCATGCCGACGTTATCGACCATATAGGTTTCCATCGCATCATTCATGGTGAGTCGGCAATTGATCGCAGAATCGTTTGCATACACTTCAATATAATTCTTGCTGCCGCCAAGCAAATTGTCTGTCGCAATGATCGTAGCTTTGCTGCCATCAGTAAAAGTGATAATCGCAGTGCCGGCATCTTCAACGTCATGAGGCCGTGCGGCAATATGCCTGTGTTCGTAATCGCTGAGACGTCTGGTTGCGTAGCCCATATCTCCAATAACGCTCTTCACGGTCACGTTATGGCCTTGAGATATGCTTTCCTGCTCTTTGAGGTACAGAATTGCCCCAAGGGGGTGTACGCCATTTCGGATAAAGATTCCACCGCCCGTTTTGCTCCACTCGCCAGCTACTGCAGAACTGGAGCCCTTAAGACTTTCCTCGCCTTTCATATACAATATTCGGCTTTTCTTTGCTCTGATGATTTCAGCGGCCTTGAGGACTGCAGGAGCGTATACAAAGTTTTCTGCATACATAAAGCGTTTGCCGGTTTCTGCTCGAACCGCCCTAAGTTCATCCAATTCCTGCAACAGGTGCTCAAACATATCTCTCTTTGAGACTTTTTCACCAATCGGTTCAGGATCACCACTGCGACCAAAATAGCCTGTAAGCGGTTTTTCGCAAATGACATGTTTGCCGGCGCGCATAGCTTTTATTATTTCTTCCTTGTGTGCATAGGGCGGCGTACAGATATCAATCACATCAATCTCCGGGTCGTTAAGAAGCTCATCAAAGTTATCTGTTCCTTTCTCAAAACCATATCGAGCAACCGCCATTTTGATCTGCTCCGGTCTTCTTGCCATTACGGTTTTTAATCTGCAAGGAATGTTTGATCTCTTGTATCCGAAGTCATGTAATTCTAACGCTCTTCCGGCTCCTATAACGCCTATGGTTACGCAGTCCTTCATCACGTTTCTCCTCCTATTCCCACAAATGTGCTAAATCCATGATCAGCGTTTCTGTTTTATCCCATCCCAAGCACGGGTCTGTAATTGATTTACCATAAACGCGTTCATGTGGACTCTGGCTCCCATCTTCGAGATAGCTTTCAATCATAAGTCCCTTTACAAAACTATGAATACCATCTGAATGCTTTCTACTTTGCAGCACGTCCTTGGCAATACGAATTTGATCTAAACAATGCTTATCAGAATTAGCATGGTTGCAGTCTACAATACAAGCCGGATTAGAGATATTCTTTTCATTATACAATGAAAGCAATAATTGCAGGTCTTCATAATGGTAGTTCGGAATGCTCCTGCCAAACTTACTTTCATATCCGCGTAAGATTGCGTGCACAAAGGGATTCCCGCTTGTTTCCACTTCCCAGTTTCGATAAATAAAATTCTGACCTGCTTGTGCGGCTATTATAGAATTGAGCATAACCGTTAAATTGCCGCTTGTCGGGTTCTTCATTCCGACAGGAACCGCAAGCCCGCTTGCCGTCATGCGATGCATCTGGTTTTCGACAGATCTCGCTCCCACAGCAATATACGATAAAAGATCGCTCAAATAATAGTATGTATCCGGATAGAGCATCTCGTCTGCACATGTAAGCCCGGTTTCTTCGATCACCCTGACGTTCATATGCCTGACAGTAATAATGCCTTTCAGTAAATCGGATTCTCTGTCCGGATCCGGTTGATGTAGAATACCTTTATATCCTACGCCTATCGTTCTAGGTTTGTTTGAGTATAGTCTTGGAACAATGAAAATGACGTCTTTTACCTTATCTTGAATGGAGCGCAGTCTTTTCATATACTCAAGGACAGCGTCTTCTCGGTCGGCAGAGCAGGGTCCAATGATGAGGAGCATTCGATTATCCTTGCCCAAAAGAATACTCTTGATCTCATCGTCTCTCCGAGCCTTGAGCTGAGCAAAACTCTTTGAGAGCGGATAGCGCTCCTTCAACTCCGCAGGTGTCGGAAGCTCCCTTTTAAAGACCATATTGGTATGAATCATATTAACTCTGCCTTTCTATCTTCTCCACCAGTTTATAGCTACTGCAGTATACACTGATTAACTATTGAGGTGAATCTGTCATTTTTACATTGATCAGTTCTCTATATCTTGCAGCGTAGCTGTCTCTTGTCTGCTGATCCGGATACGCAAGAAAGAGAAACCCCAGCATTTCCTTCTCAAAAGCTTCAATTTGCATTTTGGGTTTCCATTGCATGATCTGATCCACAACATATGGCTTTAATTCATCACTAATAGAAACGGATTCAAGAACTCCGTTGTTCGGAGCTTGAATATAATAATGAGACATTTGCTTTGTACCGCAACAACACCTCGGAATACCGCTGCAATCGAAACCGCAATATGCCTTTGCGATCCATTCCTCCCATTCCAGTCCGGCTAACATTGACGCAGTTTTGAGTGAATGATTTCCAAGGCATCGCCTCATACATTCCATGATCAGCGGTTTCCCGTCCTTGATTCGATACTGTACATGAAATATGCCATCAACCAAATGCAAAAGTGAAGCTATCTTTTCAATCTGCCCGATTAATGCTTCTCCGATCTCCGGCATCCCTTCCGCAGGAGAGGTTGTATATCCTACAAGAAACGGATTATAATAGGAATCGAATTCATTGAAAGTGACCCATGAGACCACCTTTTGATGAATCAAAAATGTCGTAATACTTCCTTGCTGACCCTCCACAAACGGTTCGATAACAATGTGCTTCCTTCTGGAGGCAGCGAATGCAACCTCAATCGCTGCCTTTGCAGCAGCAAAATCATTTACACGTGTTACCCCTTTGCCTCCGCCCAGATCTGAAGGCTTTACAATCAGCGGATATTCCGAACTTGAGGCAAAGGATACAGCGCTGTCAATATCATCAAACCAGTTCGACGGAATCACCTGTAGATGATTCTCCAACGCAAACTTTTTGAACAAATCCTTCTCTGCAATAATTCTTGCACTTTCAAATGTATCGTGACCGGGTAATCCAAGGTTTTCAGCTATATAAGCAGCAGTCGTTACACCGAAATCGTTGGAACACGTACTGATATAATCAATATTGAGTTTTTTCGCCAGCTGAAGCATTCCCACGTGATCTGAATAATCGTGCGCAACATATTCATCTGCATATTTGTGACCCTCCAGTTCTGGAGCGTTCCCGGAGGTAATCACATAAAACCCCATTTTTTTGAATGCGTTGATCAATCTGATGTCTGTGTAGTTACCATTCGGCACCAAGACCCTTTTTTCTTTCATTTTATGCTCCTAAAACTCTTTTGATATGTACCAATAAGCAAAGCGGCGGCTCACAGCGCAACTTTAAATCGCTTCGTGTGAACCCAAGCAAACGCTTTCGGCATAAGCGCAAAAAAGCGGAATTTTACACGCCTCTTCTTATTCAAGCCATTTTTATCCAACTTCTTGTATGCTTCTTTGAAATAGTGATGAGTTTTACTCATTTCTCTTATGTACGACTCCGAATCAGCGTACATGTCACAGTAGAGCATTATCGAGGTTTCAATATAGGACGCAAGAACTTCCTGCATCAATTCCGGATAATTCTTCGCAAAAAAAGACTGACTCTCAGCATAAGCAGATAGGAACGTCAGCTGGCTCGGTCTGAACTTCCCGCGAGTCGCGCTCTGTTCCGCTTGAACGTAATGCAGCAGCGGCTTGTCCAAATAGTAAACGCTCTGTGCGCGGTGAATTGCCTTATGGGCAAACTCTCCGTCCTCTCCTCTGGCAAGTCCAACGGTAAACCGAAGATCACGGATCAGCTTCGTCGTAAAAAACTTTGTCCACAGGAAAGGAACACCTGTTACCTGCTCCCGCATTGCCTCGCGTCTCGTTTTCTTGCCGTATCTGTTCTTATCCGCAAAGGAATGCACGCGCTCATGATCTGCATAAGTTGCGTAGTACTCATAACAGACGATATCGACAGCCTGCTTTTTAAGCTCCGATAGCAGGAGTTCATAGGCATTGAGATCAAGATAATCGTCGCTGTCGATGAAGGAGATATACGCTCCGGTCGCTGCTTCCAGCCCGCGGTTTCTCGCGGCGGATACACCTGCGTTTTTCTGCGAGATAAAAACAATCCTTTCGTCTTTTTCCGCATACTTTTTGCAAATCTCTTTACTTCCGTCCGTTGATCCGTCGTCTACTAAGATAATCTCCAAATGATGATAGGATTGCCCGGTAATGGAATCCAGACATTTTATGAAGTGTTTTCCCGGATTGTAGACCGGAATAATGACGGAAATCAAATCTGACATCACTTAATCCTCCAAAAGCTGCTCAAAAAAGCGGATCAGTTTCATCGGCGAGTAATCATAGGAATCATCAAATGCTGCATAGTCGATCGGTGCCTTTAGAAATGCCGTATCAATCTCATCCGCGTTTGAAAATACCGCCATGTGACTTGGATCGTAGTACGCCTGTTTCGTTAAATTCCGGTTGTTGGTCAGCAGTTTCCTGCGATAGATATGCGCTTCCTCGGTGCGCAACGTTGCCGCGTCACACCCCTGCTGCACGATTTCTAAAATACATTTGCTTTTCTGAATGTTTAAGATATTCTCCCGATAAGAGATCGGCTTGATATAATGCAAGCCTTCTCCGTTCCTTTGGTCTTCCCTCTTAATTCCGCACAGCAAAAAATGACAGCGGAAGCCTTTGTGAAACAATGCATCATAGACCTGATAGATTGTTTGAAGCCGATTTTTTGCATATCCTAAAAAGTAAACATCATGCGCAAATGAATCCGGCGTTGTAATATCCGTAATCGGTCCATAGGAAACGCCGGAAAACAGTCTTAACTCATATTCTTCCGCTTCTGACGGGTTGTAAGTGACGATTGCATCAGAGCGCTTTTTGATCTCGGAAATATCCCATTTTTTCTTCTCTACAGAGTCTCCAAGGAGAATAATGCACTTGTTGTTCGGATTCTGCCGCTTGATGTATTCATATAGACCGGTATCCTCTGAAATGTACTTTCCGCTGTAGAAAACGTAACAGCAAGGTTTGTTTTCTGGAAAACCGTGTCCCAAAAATTGCGGATACCATAGCTTCTTTAGCGGAAGCCGGATAATTCTGTTGATTTTTTTCGACCAATGCAGAAAGAACAGCGACTGTTTGAGCCTGCTGCCCGAAAACGCATGACGATATACTTGAACTGATTCAAGCTGATTCAGCGGCATAAATGCCGGTTCAATATAGTCCTCGGCTATATTGCAAAACACGTAGTTATACTTCGTCTGCTTCTCTTCCGCCGTACATTCTTTCATAATAGTCCTGATACTCCCCTGCAAGGATGTGCTGCCACCACGGGCGGTTTTGCAAATACCAGTCGATCGTCTTTTTAATGCCCTCGTCGAAGCTCGTTTGGGGTAGCCAGCCAAGATCGCGTTGAATCTTGCTCGGGTCGATGGCATAGCGCATATCGTGACCCGGGCGATCCTTCACGTAGGTAATCAGGCTTTCCGGCTTGCCAAGCTCCCGCAGGATCGTTTTCACGACCTCAAGATTGGTTCGCTCGTTGTGTCCGCCGATATTATAGATCTCGCCGTCCTTGCCGTTGCGCAGGATCAGGCCGATCGCAGCGCAGTGATCCTCTACATACAGCCAGTCACGCACGTTTTCGCCCTTGCCATAGACCGGCAGACTCTCATCCGCGAGCGCACGGGAGATCATTAGCGGGATCAGCTTCTCCGGAAAATGGTACGGTCCGTAGTTGTTGGAGCAGCGCGAAAGCGTCACCGGCAAGGCAAAGGTGCGATGATACGCCAAAACCAGCAGATCGGCAGCAGCTTTAGAGGCGGAATATGGGCTTGACGTGTGGATCGGCGTCTCTTCTGTGAAGAAGAGATCGGGTCGGTCGAGCGGCAGATCCCCGTAAACCTCATCGGTGGAAACCTGATGGAAGCGTTGGACGCCGTACTTCCGGCAGGCGTCGAGCAGCACCTGCGTGCCCATGATGTTGGTCTGCAGGAAGAGCTCCGGCGTCTCGATGGAGCGATCTACGTGGCTCTCCGCCGCAAAGTTCAAGACGTAGTCCGGATGCTCCTCCTCAAAGAGCGCGTAGACAGCCGCACGGTCGGCGATATCTCCTTTAACGAAGCGGAACATCGGGTCGTTCATCACGGGTGCCAGCGTTTCAAGGTTGCCCGCATAGGTCAGAGCGTCGAGGCAGACGATCCGATCCTCCGGATGCTGTTTGCGCTCATAAAAGATGAAATTGCTGCCGATAAAGCCGGCGCCGCCGGTCACCAATAGTTTCATAATTCAGTCCTCAAAAACGAAATTACAGTCGCTGTCTCTGAGCAGCGGCGCATTTTGATCCTTCTGTGAGAGAATCGGATCGCCGATCCCCCATTGCACACCGATCGTCGGATCGTCGAAGCGGATCGATCGGTCGCAGTCCGGCGCGTAAAGATTGTCGACCTTATACACAAAGGTGACGTTGTCTGTCAGCGTCAAGAAGCCGTGCGCAAAGCCACACGGGATGTAAAACATCCGCTTGTTTTCCGCGGAAAGCTCAACCGCCTCCCATTGCAGATAGGTCGGCGAGCCCTTGCGCAGATCGACCGCAACGTCCAGTACTGCGCCGGAAAGCACGCGAACGATCTTCGTCTGCGCCATGGGGTTCTTCTGAAAATGCAGTCCGCGCAGCGTTCCCTTCTGTGCCGTAAAGCTCTCGTTGTCCTGCACGAAGCGCGTATTCAGACACAGCTCCGAAAAGACGCGCTCGGAATAGGTTTCCATGAAATAGCCGCGGTGGTCGCCGAATACCTTCGGCTCCAGAATATACACGCCTTCGAGTTTTGTCAGAATTTTTTCCATCGTTTCTACCTAGTAAATAATTCTCTCTTCCGCTACCGCGCGCAGATGTGCGCCGTAGGGCGATTTTCCGTAGAGCGCGGCGGACGCCAGGAGCTCCTCCTTGGTGATCCATCCGTTCCGGTAAGCAATTTCCTCCGGCGCGGAGATCTTCACGCCCTGACGCTTTTCCACCATCTGCACGAAGTTGGCGGCCTCTACCAGAGACTCCATCGTTCCGGTGTCCAGCCACGCAAAACCGCGACCGAGCGTCTTGACGTCCAGCAGCCCTTCCTCCAGATACATCCGGTTCAGATCCGTAATCTCCAGCTCGCCACGCGCCGATGGTTTGACCTGCTTTGCCTTTTCTACTACGGTTTTATCGTAAAAATACAGACCGGTCACGGCATAGTTGGACTTCGGCTGCCTCGGTTTTTCTTCAATGGAGATCGCCTTTCCGTCGGCGTCGAATTCCACCACGCCGAAGCGCTCCGGATCGGACACGTAGTAGCCGAAGACCGTCGCGCGTCCGTTTTCTCCGTTCTGCTTTGCCTCGCGCAGGATCCTGCCGAAGCCATTGCCATAGAAAATATTGTCCCCGAGGATCATGGCGCAGCAATCGTCGCCGATGAATTCCTCACCTAACAGGAACGCCTGCGCAAGGCCGTCCGGCGAGGGCTGTACCTTGTAGGACAGTTGCACGCCCATGCTTGTCCCGTCGCCGAGCAGCTCGCGGAATCTCGGCGTATCTGTCGGCGTAGAGATAATCAGGACTTCCCGTATTCCCGCAAGCATTAATGTGGAAAGTGGGTAGTAGATCATCGGCTTGTCATAGACAGGCAGCAGCTGCTTGCTTGTCACCCTTGTCAGAGGGTACAGCCGCGTTCCGGCGCCGCCGGCGAGAATAATGCCTTTCATTCCTTCATCCCTTTATCTTTCTGATGATACGCTTCACGCGGGAGCCATTGCGTTTCACCGTCTTTTTAATACGCTGTACAGCAGTCGGGCGGAGCAAACGCTCCGCAAGCTTTGAAAACGGCTCCGAATGTCGAAACGCGAAGAACTCGTCCCGGTTTTCGTGCCACGGAACGCTGTGCGTCGTGGCGCGATTCAACGTCGTCGCGCGCTCCAAGTCTGTCTTTCCCGCGATCATGTCCTCAGCCGCGTCGAAAAACAGCTCCTTGCCCTTATCCGTATGCAAAAGCACCAGAGAAACGCCCTGCTGCTCCTTCAGCTCCGGGTGAACCAGCTCCACGCCCCAATAATCTGCCAGCGTCACGTCACTGACGCGGCTGACCGTCTTGTACTGGCACTGGTAGCACGACGGGCGGAGCGTCAGGTTTGCCAAAAAGGCGCGCTCGTAGGGGTCTTTTGTCGCAAGCTCGGTATAGTGTGTGCCATCAGCATAGTCGATCTTCATGGAAAAGGCGTTCCAGCCCTTCGTTTTATCGCGGAAGTTGATCCCTTCGATGTCTTTACCGCCGTGCTGCTGTTCCAGATACTGCTTCCAAACGGACGGAGACGGAACACCGTGGCAGATGATGTCCTGCGTATACAGGTTCGGCTCCTCTTTGCCGAGGAATTGCCGCAGTGCGGCGATCTGGCAGGGCGTACCGCTGAAATAGACCGGTCGGCCGTTCTGTAACGCTTCCTTCGCCTGTAAAAGGGTCTGTCCGAGGTCGCTTTGCACATATTTTGAGGTGCGCAGCTTTGCCAGCTCCTCTTCCCTTTCTATCACGTGATGGCAGACGCGGAACTGCACGTCATAGATTGCGCCGAATACTACGCCGCCGCGCGAAAGGATCTGTTTTGCCAAAAGTGTAAAAATGCCGCCGGACGAGCTGCTGCGGCAAATATCCGACCCCTTTGCGTAGGCATAGTACGCCTCCGGCGTGTGTGCCGAGGCAGTCATGCTGTCGGCGGGACAAGCCCGCTCGCATGCCTTGCAGCCGATACACTTTTCCGCGTCGATCTTTGGGTACCAAAAGCCCTCCGCATCCTCCTGCATCGTCACAGCCCCCGTCGGGCAGGCGCAAGCGCAGGCGCCGCAGCCGGTGCAGTGCTGGCAGCTTGCCAGAGTCGGCTCTTTCCCGCCTGCTGCTGCGGCATCCAGCGCCGCTTGCAGATAGGCAGTCGTTCTCTCTCTTTCGGCTTCCAGAACCGCGGCAGCACGCGCAAAAGAGATCTGCTCTACGCGGCCAAGCGGAACCTGCGGGAAGCGACGCTCCTCTAAATCAGTCTTTTTCAGAACGGTCGTGATACGGGAGGACATGGACGCCCCGCCGTCCACCCGATCGAACACCACGAACGGCTTCTCCAGATTGATGGAAAAAGCCATGCCGTGAAATGAATCGGTAAATACGGCGTTTGCATGATCCAGCAGCCAGACGAACTCCTGCGGGTCGGCGTCGTAATACTGCAAGCTGCGAATATCACAGGCGTCGACAATCTGACAGTGCTTCTGCCTGGCATACTGCCGGATGTATTTCAAATAGTGCTTCGTCTCATTGCCGAGAAAATAGCAAAAAACGTAGCTGCCCTGCGGCTTATGCGCAGGAGCGCGGGAAAAGCGCCGCCAATCCTCTGCCGTCAGGGCAAAGGTAGGATCAAGCAGTACTTGCACTTCCCTGCCGGTCAATTCCTTGATCAGCTCCGCGCCCGCCTGCTCCCGAACGGATAAATGCGGGATCGAAGCGATCCATGCGGAGAAGGTTTTTTTTCTGCTCTCCGGCAGCGCCGCAACACCAAAGCTCGGTGCCAATGCGATGCGCTTGTATGCCGGGGCAAACTGCAAAAACTCAATCATGGAATTCGTGTGGAAATATGGATTCCACACCTGATCGCTGCCGCAGACGAACGCTGAAAACTGTGATAAATGCTCCCGCGGAAGTCGGCTTGCATCAAAGGCGACGTCGTCGGTGCGGATCACCCGCTCGCGGCACGCGCGGAATCGCTCCACGCGACGCTGCACGGCGGCATCATAGTCCGCTTTGCGCTGCTTTGCGCCGCGCAGACCCGCGCCGTAACAGTCGCGGGTGTTCTTGCAGCCATAGCGGCTTTTCAGCTTCGTGCGCCGATACGCCCGCAAATAACTCGGCAGCAGCTTGCGCCGCAAGGGCGGCTTTTTAGCCGCAGCGTCCGGAAAGCCGCGCTTTGTTTGATTGTTCAACGTCAATGCCTGATAGCCGCAGCGTTCGATCAGGGTCTGCACCGCATAATTCTGCAGCACGTTCCCGTAATTCTCGCCGCACGTCATCGTGGCAATTCCGACCTGCTTCATTCGCAACCTTCCTTATTCCGAAAAACACAAGCATTCAGCCGCAAAGCCCCGCTTATTCCGCCGATTCCTTTCTGCTGAGGATCCGTTCCCGGACCTCACGGAAGCGCTGGAATTCATCGGTCAGCGTATCAATCAGTTCAGCATGCTTTTCGTCGATCAATGAGACAAAATTATGATAATTATCAAAGCCCGTCGCCGTCCATGAAAACGGATGGATCAGAATCTGAATCTTGGGATACTTCATCAGCGTTTCATAGTCCGGATAGCCGTAGTTCCAGCGGTGCTTTGAATCGGCAATGTATTTTACTTCCAGCTTTGTATCGTCCGTAACGTTCTCGGCATAGGTAAAAAAGTCTTTTGAATACGCGTTAATTGTATTGGGGATCGAAATGTCGTAGTAGTACACTTCTTTCACAGGCCGATGGAAGGAATACGTGTCTATGTTCATCCCCAACATTTCGGACATAATGCGAAGCTGATCGCGTACGCCGTCTCGTACGGTCACCGGATCGAGCTGTCCGTTCAGATGATAATGCAATCCGATTTGGTGACCCCTAGCCGCCATATCGTGCAGCATCGCAACGTTTCGACGCGACAGCGCATTGTATGAATTGTTGGTAATCTGAACGAAATACGTGCTGTGAAAATTCTCTTCAGATTCCACAAGGGAAAGCGCGTGCGCTCTGTCAATCGAGAATTCGATGTCGTGCCGCATGATGATAAACTGATCTCTGTCTTTTGCCGTTTTATAGTCGCAGTGTTTTCCTGTCGCCTGGATCGCACGGAGGATGCTTCTATATTCGTCAAAGCTTGGCTGAAATTCTCTCTGTTCCATTTTTCTATCCTTTCGCATGCGCGGGGTTGCCGAACACTACGGCGTGATCTTCCACATTTTTGGTAACGACTGCGCCCATTCCGACAGTTGCGTAATCGCCGATAGACGCTTTGTTCCGAATGGTGCTGTTGCCTGAGATAAAGCTTTGTCTGCCGGTTTTAGATCCGCCGAACATGATTGTTTCGCCGACAACGAATGTATCCTCGCCCAGCTGAACGTTGTGAGAAATAAAGCAGCTGTTGTCGATCTTGCACCCTCTGCCGATCACCGTGTCGTCGATCGCGCCGCGCGCGATCACGGTCAACGCGCCTATTTGCACGTCATCTCCTATCCGGACGCCCCCGAATTGGGGCATTGTCGCAGCTTTTCCCTCTTCATCCCGATCTGTTGACAGCCCGTCGGCACCTATGACGGAGTTCTCACGGATCACGACGTTGTTCCCGACGCGAACCTTCCCGACGAGCTTTGCTCCGGCGCCGATATAGACGTTGTTGCCGAGCGTGACCTCGCCACCGATATATGCAAGCGGAAGGATCACCGCGTTCTCCCCGATCACTGCCGTTTCAGCGATCCATGCGCCGTCTATGCACTGCATTTTTTCCTTCTGCGGGGCATTGGAAATATGATTCTCTCTGAAAAACAAACAGTAAGCCGTCCGTGGATCCTTGCTCGGGATCATCAGATTCGTTTTCTTGACGGATTCCGGGAGCTCCAAGGTATCCGGGTGGAAAATGATGCAGTTCTTTACCTCGCTGATCCTGTCGATCCTGCCGACGTTTTTCTCGTTGATAAACATAACGGAATGATCCGACGGGCAATCCAGAGACGCAGGATGGTATACCTCAAAATCGTATGATGGAGCATAGGCGGCGGCGGATACGCAGAACAGTTTATTCATATGGCAAGTCCTTTCTCTATCAGTAAGCAGGTTGCATCAACGCTGCCCGATCCATCTGTACGGGATCATATTGGACCGGACGCTGATATCATACATCCAAAAAGCTGCATAGAGGATCAACGAAATTGCGCTGGCATACTGCTGCGTTTTCCCCTTGATCATCCGGAACATATGCGGAATTGCAAGAGTCTGGAAGGGTACAAGATACAGAATGATCCTCTGTAAAAAGGAACTCTGCATCGTAATGATCGACAACGCGCTGAAGACCGTCAGAAGATTTCCCATAAACGTATCGATCTTGTTAAGTTCCTGCCTGCTTAAAAACAGCCAGAAGAATATTGCAGGAAGAGAATAAACAGCGATTCTGATAATACTGACGCCCTGCAACGTAAATTCGTTAAAGGATGCCTCATCATCCAGAATCAAGCTCGAGATCGTGAACAGGTACTCATATGCGATGCTGACGATCCATGTCAGCAAGATGGTGATCATCAGATTCTTGAAGTTGATCTCTCTGTATACGACAAAATAAAGAAGAACCATAATAATCGCCGATTTGTGGCACAGGAAGGCAAGAAAAACCGTAATACAGTAGGGTACAAATTTTCTATTCAGCAAAAACGGTAGTCCGGCAAACAGGACCGCTGTCGCCATGTATTGCCTGGTTCCGTTGAAACTGCCGTGCCAGGCTCCCAAAAAAATATAAAACGCCAGGCTGAAGAAGATTGTATCGGTGTGCTTGTAAATGGTAGCGAGGACCAGGCCGGTGATCAACAGCGACGACAAAAAAATCGACATCCATCCATCATCAACAAGCACCCTTGCGACGCTGGCAACAAGCGCGTAGCCGGGTTCATCAAGTGTTTCCAATCTGGTCCAAAGGGAGTCGGCATATTTTGCGTACTGCCTGTAATAAGCGCCAAAGTCCGTGCCGACGTAGTATCTCAGCCCCGAAACGAAAATCAAAATCAACGAGGAGATAATAAACAGCGACTTGCACGTTCTGGTATGCCGGAAACGTCCTACCTTTAACGTTGATGCGACCGGCTCGTCATACCGCGCCGCCCATGCACCGAAGAAAAGTGTAATACCAACTACAATAATATAAAACAGCATTCAGGTGCCTCATCTGATTCTTTTTGTTCGCTTATTCTCCGCGAACAGCTTTCCTGCTTCGGAAACGATAAATGACGTCATAGGGGATCATGCTTTTCACGATGGTTTTGAAAAAGGGCTTGATGATCCACCAGCGTGGAAAGTTCAACAGGCGGTAGCCGTCTCTGGTAATCAGAAAGGAATTCCAGCGCACCTTGAAGGTCCTGCGTTTCACGGCAGAGAAATCATCCAGTCCCAAATAGAGCGGCTCGTTGATATTATCGCCGGAGAAGCCCTCCTTGAAGAATCGAAAGAAGAGCTCCCGATCCTGAGAGCGGCGGGTCCTGTCAGAGACGCAATAGCCGCCGAGCCGGTCGTAAACGTATTTATAAGTTAAAATCGTTGCATGCTTGAATGGCGAGGAATCGCGCATCGTATATTTGTCCGGATGGACCGGCGCCAGCATCAGGCTGGTATATCCCGTCTCATTGAAATGCTGCACCGCCGTTCCGACCAGCTGCAGATCCGGATGCTGCTGTAGGAACTCCACCTGCCGCGCAAAGCGTTCCGGTGCTGACCGGTCGTCCCCGTCCATCCGCGCGACGTATTTCCCGGTCGCCTCCTGCAGACAGTGATTCAGTGAGAATGCTAAAAAAGAGTTCTTTTCGTTTTTCAGCAATTTGATCCTATCCGGGTATTTGTCCTGATAGTCTTTCGCAACTTGATACGTGTCATCCGTAGAGCAGTCGTCACACAGGATCAATTCCCAATCCCGATAAGTCTGCTGAAGGATCGACTCGATTGCAGCAGGAAGGGTCTCCGCGCAGTTGTATATGCCCATAATAACCGAGATCTTACCGTCTTCCATCTGTAACCTCTTAAAATCAAAGATTCTCCTTGTACCATTCGATTGCCGCTTCGATACCGCGCTCAAAGCTCCACGACGGGTCATAGCCCAAAAGGCGTCTTGCCTTGGAGATGTCCGCATTAGAGTGTTTGATGTCGCCCTTGCGGACGGGTCCAAAGTTCGGCTCCTTTTCCACGCCGAGTGCCTTTGTCAGACCGTAGTAAATATCGATCAAATACTCCCTGCCGCCGTAGGCGACGTTGAACGCCTCGCCTGCCGCTTCCTTCGGCGCAAGACAGGCTTTCAGATTCGCCTCGATGACGTTCTCGATATACGTAAAGTCGCGGCTCTGCTTGCCGTCGCCGTTGATGGTCGGCGTTTCGCCGTGCAGCAGCTGCTTGATAAACTTCGGGATCACAGCGGCATACGCACCGTCAGGGTCCTGCCGTCTGCCAAAGACGTTGAAATAGCGCAGACCGACAGTCTCCAAGCCATAGTGCATCGTATACTGCTTTGCCCACTCCTCGTCGCAGCGCTTCGTCAGCGCGTAGGGCGAAAGCAGGTTGCCTTCCCTGCCCTCGGTTTTCGGCAAATTCGGCTCGTCTCCGTAGACGGAGGAGCTGGAAGCGTAGACGAAACGTTTGACGCCGTTGCGGCGGGCGGCTTCCATCATGTTCAGCGTGCCTTGAATATTGTTGGCGCAATAGAAAAGCGGCATTTCGATCGATCGCGGAACGCTGCCCCAGGCCGCTTGGTTGAGCACGTAATCCACACCCTCCGTCGCCTTAAGGCAGGTGTCGAAGTCCTTGATGTCGCCCGTAATAAAGGTATAATTCGGTTCGTCGATGAAAAGATCGACATTTTTCTGCTTACCGGTGGACAGATCATCCAGACAGCGAACACGATAACCGAGCTTTAAGATTGCCTCACAGAGATTCGAGCCAATGAAGCCCGCGCCGCCGGTAACAAGAAAAGTAGCGTTTTTCGGAAAATGAATCCCTTCGTATCCCATCGCAGTTCCCTCTTTTACAGTCTCCAGTAAACGTAGCCTGCCGCTTCGTATGCCTTACGGTCGAGCAAGCCCTTGAGGTCGAGCAGCACCTTCGGCGCGTTTCCGGCGAAGAAGGCGTCCATCTTTGACATGTCGATCGCCTTGAACTGCTCATGCGCGACGGCAAGAATGAGCGCGTCCATATCGCGGATGGAATCCATATCTACAAATCCCACGCCATATAGCCGTTTTGCCTCGTCCGCGTCGGCGGCGGGGTCTGCGATCACGGCGGTGATACCGTATTCCTTGAGTTCCTTGTAAATATCAATGACCTTGGTGTTCCGCGTATCAGGGCAATTTTCCTTAAAGGTGAAGCCGAGGATCGCGACCTTCGCGTTCTTCACAGGCTTGTCCGCCTTGATCAGTTGCTTGACCAGATTCTCTGCACAGTACTTGCCCATGTCATCGTTGATGCGTCTGCCGGAGAGAATGATCTGACTGTGGTAGCCGAGCTGCTCTGCCTTATAGGTTAGGTAGTACGGATCGACGCCGATGCAGTGTCCGCCGACCAGACCAGGCTGGAATTTCAGGAAATTCCACTTCGTTCCCGCAGCCTCCAGCACTGACTTCGTGTCGATGCCCATCTTGTTGAAGATGATCGATAGCTCGTTCATAAAGGCGATGTTGATGTCGCGCTGGCTGTTTTCGATGACCTTCGCCGCCTCCGCGACCTTAATGGATTCGGCTCTGTGAACGCCTGCCTCTACGACCAGCTCGTAAACATTCGCAACCTCGTCGAGCGTTTCGGCGTCCATGCCGGAGACGATTTTTTTGATCGTTTCCAGCCGGTGCACCTTGTCGCCGGGGTTGATGCGCTCGGGGCTGTAGCCGATTTTGAAGTCTACGCCGCATTTGAGCCCGGACTCCGCTTCGAGGATCGGCACGCAGACGTCCTCCGTCACGCCGGGATAGACCGTCGATTCAAAGACGACGATGCTGCCCTTTTGCAGGTTTCTGCCGAGAATGCGGCTTGCACCCTCGACCGGGGTCAAATCGGGCGTATGGTCGTCGTTCACGGGCGTCGGTACGGCGACAATGTGGAATTTCGCCTCACGAAGCTTCGTTTCGTCCGCAGTGAATTCCACCTTGCAATTCTTGATCGCCTCGTTGCCGACCTCGTTCGTCGGATCGACGCCGGATTTATAGAGCTCGATCTTGGCAGCGTTCAGGTCGAAGCCGACAACGTCGATCTTTCTGGAAAACGCCACGGCGATCGGCATGCCGACGTAGCCGAGCCCGACGAGAGAGAGCCTTTCTTCCTTGTTGACAAGTCTTTCGTAAAGGGACATATTTCTATACCTCCATAATGCGGAGCATCTCCGCGTTCACCTTGCTGACTTCAAACTTTTCCGCGCAAAGCCGGAGACTCTCCGCTCCCATCCGGGCAGCAAGCGTCGGATCCTGTAAAAACAGCCGCATCTTATCAGCGACCGACTCGGGGTCCTTAATCGGAACGAGATAGCCGTTCACACCGTCTTCTACGGTCTGACGGCAGCCATTGGTGTCGGTCGTTATAATCGGGCGGCCCATCGCCATTGCTTCAAGGACGGTACGTGGCGTTCCTTCTCGGTAGGACGGAAGGACGTAAACGCTGCAGGCGGCGTAATAGGGTCGCACGTCAGCAGTTTCTTCAAAGCGTTCCACGATTCCGTCCCATATGTACTGCTCCACGGTTTCCTTCGGAATCGCGTCCTGCATTGCAGTTTCATATTTACCAAGCAGGCAAAATCTTGCGTTCGGATACTCCGCCTTGACCAATCGCGCAGCTTCCAGATATTCCATCACGCCTTTGCTTTTCAGCAGTCTGGAGAGCATGAAAAACGTCGTCTGCTGCGGCAGCGGCGCAGGCAGAAACCGCTCCATACTGACGCCGGAACCGTTGACGATCCGACATTTTTCGCGTTTTACAAGTCTGCGGGATACGAACTCTTCCAGATCGTCCTCGTTCTGGAATATGACATGCTTCGTCCGTTTGAGCCCGGCGCGATACAGCGTACGCACGATCGTTCCCAGCAGCTTCGCTTTCAGCGATTTCGAGGTGAA
The DNA here is from genome assembly GCA_017405865.1 of Oscillospiraceae bacterium. Taxonomy (GTDB): domain Bacteria; phylum Bacillota; class Clostridia; order Oscillospirales; family Oscillospiraceae; genus JAZOXB01. Next base: position 197,870 of record JAFQZN010000008.1, read on the forward strand.
GGTATAGCCGCCGCCGGTGATCATGCCATTGATATTCTTCACACCTGCAGCGTGAGCGGCCATCGCGCCGTAGACCACCGGCTTAATCGTATAACCCAGCGTTACGTCCGGCTTCTCAATCTTCATCAGCGCAGTCAGCGCCTTTTTGTACTTGAGATCACCCGTTACGCTGGTACCAGTTTTATTCATCGGGATCTCAACAAAACGCGCGCCGAGCGCTTCGATCTTGTCTACGTCCGTCCAATCCGGTCCGGTCACAATCACTTCATAGCCCTTGGCGACGATCGCTTTAATCAAATCGCCGCGAAAATTATATACTGTTCGGTTTTTTGGAGAAATAAGTAGAAACTTCATTTGGAAATGTTCAGCCTTTTCAGTATTATCTCAGACAATCTGTCCTTGCTGTGATCGCCCACAAAGCTGTTATGGGGGGTGAGGAGCGCAGACTCCAAGTCCCATAGCACGCTGTTCTCCGGCAGCGGTTCCTCTTCAAAAACGTCCAGTACAGCACCGATGAGGCGCTTCGCGCAAAGCGCGTCACAGAGCGCAGCCTCATCGAGGACACCTCCGCGGGCAATATTGACAAGAACCGCGTGAGGCTTCAGCAAGTTGATCCGGTGCCGATCCATAAGATGGACGGTGTCGTCCGTCAGCGGGATCGTCAGAACAAGAACGTCCGTAGCCGGAAGCAGCGTATCTAACTCATTGAGTGGAAAAATCGTTTCGTAGGTTCCATTCGTGCACGGTGCAATATCCACACCGATGACGCGGCAGCCGAAGGCTTTGAACCGTATCGCACATTCGGTCCCGACGCTGCCGCAGCCGAGGATAGTGACGGTTTTGCCGTAGAGTTCTAAAAGACCGCGGTGTTTCTCCCACTTGTGGGCTTTTTGATTTTCATAGAAAAAACGCGATTGTTTATATAATTGCAGCACGCCGCAGACGGCGAACTCCGCCATTGGAATGCTGTACACGCCTCGGGCGTTGTGGATTTCAATGTTGTGCGCCTGCACGTAATCCATATCAACCCGATCAAAGCCGGCGCTTGTGAGCTGGATAAAGCGTAGATTTGGAAAATGCGCAATGGGATGATGCAGGAACAATCCGTTGCAGATTACACCCTCGACCCATTCGGGTTTGCAGGGTAATTCGTCTGCTTCCTGCTGCAGGAAGCAGACTCGATGTCCCAGCCTCTCGATCTCCTCAATATACACTTTGGCGTCAGTCCACGCTCCGGTAGTAAGCAGATTCATTGTCGTACCCTATTTGTTACCGTCGCTCATGCCCTTGCATATGCGATCCACCAAGCGGACAACGTCCCTTTCGTTTTCAAAAAAGAACTTGCTGTGCTGCTCGCACTCGCGTTCCAGTGCGCGAATCTCGCGCACACCGTTAAGGAAGGTAGCTTTGATTTCGTCGAGATCCTGTATCTTTGTAGCATCGCAGAAGCTCCGCGACAGGATCGCGCAGGTAGAGCCTAAACGGTAGTGTTCCTTGATGATATATTCGGACGGGAGCATTCCCCTGCCGATCGTCGCAATGCCGCCAAAGCCGTAAGATACGCCTTTCTTCCGCAGCTTTAGGCAAAGCCGCTCCACAGTGCCGTCAGCGAGTAGCTCAAACATGAACGACATCCCATAGCCAAGGCTCAAATCGTTCAGCCCGATATGGACTTCGTCCACCCCTTCGACTGTGAGAATTTCATCAATGCATTCCACTGCTTCCGGTGTTTCCAGCAACAGCATCGTTTTTGTCCTTCCGTTCACAAGACGGACAAAGCTGCGAACCTCTTCAGCTGTCTTAAAGAACGGCAGCATGATCACGTCTGCTCCTGCCGCAAGAACAGCGTTGATTTCTTCCTCGGAGGGCGGGTAATCCGAGAGCGCATCATGAATCGGGTTGACACGCACCAGCACTTCCGCCTTGGTGACAGCGCGCTTGACGTTGACCACGTCCTGCACGGTATGATGGCATTTCACCGTATCCAGATCTTTTTGCCTGGCGTCCTTGCCGATGAATTCCATATCCACGAAAATGCGATCCACGCCGGCAGCCTCTGCGATCTGCGCAACTTCCGGCTGGTTGGTGATGTACATCAATTTCAGCATAGCAATATCTTTCCTGTGGTTTACACCTTGGCTTCTTCGTCTTTGACGACGGTAGCGCTCTTGTTCTCGTTATCGGCGTTTGTAAACACCTTGCCGATCGTCGTGAAAAAGATTTTCAGATCGAGGCCAAATGAGACGTGGTCAACGTACCAGACGTTGAGCTGAATTCGTTTGTTCCACTCCACGTCCTTGCGTCCGTTGATCTGCGCCCAGCCGGTGATCCCGGGGCGTACGTCGAACATCCGCCGCTGTTCGTCGGTGTACTGTTCGATCGGCCACGGGTGATAGGTCAGCGGAGGGCGCGGCCCGATCAGCGACATGTCACCTTTCAGAAGATTCCATGCCTGCGGCAGCTCGTCGATCGACGTTTTGCGAAGGATTTTCCCGACCTTTGTTACCCTTGGATCGTCATTATTACTGTAAACACCGGAGCCGATATGCTCCGCATTTACAATCATCGTTCGAAATTTGTAGATTTTGAATTCCTTTCCTCCGCGTCCAAGCCTTGTTTGCTTGAAGAGCACCGGCCCCTTGGAATTCAGCTTAATCGCCAGCATTGTGAGCAGGAAGAGCGGAGACAAAAGGATGAGCGCGAGAGCGGCCAGCATCATATCAAGGAATCGCTTCACAAAACGATTGTAAAGTCTTTCCGACGCCGGTTTCTTCAGTAATTCTTGACCGTTTGCCATCGCAAAACTCCCCTTTTCCGCTTATCCTTCAAGAATTAGTTCACTGTAACAGGACGGTGATATGTCGGCACGATCTTTTCGACCATATCCCGGATATGATCGTCATTTTCCTCGCAGGCTTTTTCCAGCTGCACGAGCTGCTGGGCAAGCTCGATATCGTTGATGTCCAGCGGCTTACCGATGTGAATGAGGTTGTTCGCAGTAGAACGAAGTCCCTCTTCGTTCATCAGCATTTCCTCGTAGAGCTTTTCTCCCGGGCGAAGGCCGGTATACTTTACTTCGATGTCCACATCAGGCTCAAAACCGGACAGGCGGATCAGATTCCGCGCCAGATCGTCGATCTTGACGGGTTCTCCCATATCGAGAACGAAGATCTCACCGCGGTTGGCATAGACGCCCGCCTGCAGGACAAGCGACACTGCCTCCGGGATCGTCATGAAGAAGCGAATAATATCAGGATGGGTCACCGTGACCGGTCCGCCCTCCGCGATCTGCTTTTTGAACAGAGGAATAACGCTGCCGTTGCTGCCAAGTACGTTACCGAAGCGCACCGCGACGAATTTCGTGGATGAGGCATTCGCCATCATCTGCACGATCATTTCGCAGATTCGCTTCGACGCGCCCATGATATTGGTGGGATTGACCGCCTTATCGGTCGAGATCAGCACGAAGGTTTCCGCATTGTAGACCGCAGCCGCTTTCGCGACGTGATAGGTGCCGAAGACGTTATTCTTGATCGCCTCGTTCGGACTTTCTTCCATCAGCGGCACGTGCTTGTGCGCTGCGGCGTGGAAGATGATCTGCGGACGGTAGGTGTCAAACACCTGCTGGACGCGGTCGGTATCCCGCACCGATCCAATCAAGGTGATCAAATTCAAATCAGGATAGGCGCGCTTGAGCTCCTGCTGGATCTCGTACGCGTTGTTTTCATAAATATCAAAAATAATCAGTTTCGCAGGGTTGTGCTGCGCGATCTGGCGGCAGAGCTCGCTGCCGATCGACCCGCCACCGCCGGTCACAAGGACGGTTTTCCCACTTAAATAGCCGGCGATCTGTCCGAGATCGACTTCGACGCTCTCCCTGCCGAGGAGGTCCATAATGTCAACCTCGCGGATCTTCTGGATACTGACCTCGCCGTTTGCAAGCTGGAAAATGCCGGGCATGATTTTCAGGCGGCAGCCGGTGGACTGACAGATTTTTAAAATTTCTTTTCTGTCTTTTGTTTTTGCTGCAGGAATCGCGAAGATGATCTCTGACACGCGGTATTCCTCCGCCAGACGGACGATGTCTTTTCTACCGCCGCAAATCTTGACGTTGCGCAGATAACTGCCGCGCTTCTGAACGTCGTCGTCGACGATGCAGACGACTTGGTTTTGCGAATACTCGCTCGTCTGAAATTCGCGCAAAACCAGCATACCGGCGTTGCCTGCGCCGATCAGCATCGTTCTTTTCCGTTCCGAACGATAATTCTTCTTTTTTCTATAGTCTCGAATAACGCGGTAAGAATAGCGAATTGTCAGCGAAAACAGAATCGTCAACAATCCGAAGAGGATTGGGAAGCTCTTCGGCAGATGGATCGCATTCGTCAGAATCAGGATCATCTGGATTGCACAGAGCGTTACGACAGCATAGCAGACGTGGAGCAGTTCGTCAATGCTCGCGTATTCCCACAGGCTTTTATAAAGATTGAGCGGAATGGAAATCAGAATCAGACCAAGGGCAAAGAAAGGCACGGTTTTCAACAAATCCGGGCCATAATCGCTCAGATAGACATCGATGTTGAAATCCTGGCGAATCCAACCGGCAAGTAAAGAGGACAGCACAACGGTCAGAATGTCTGCAATAATCAGCCCGATCATGCGGACGATCCGCTTCATTCGGTCTTGACGGCTGCTCTCCAAGTCGCTCACCTTCTTTCTTCCTCATTGCCGAGCAGCGAAAGGTTCTTTACCTTGTGGAAATATGAAGATATCCTATTCGGCATTAAAAGTGCTATTTTGACCCAGCGTACTACCCAAAGCAGCGGCAGTAAAAACGGGACGTATTTCAAACACGGGTATCCCTCTTTCATATTCTTATAGGGAGGGAATACCTCGGAAAGTGCGATCAAAAGCTTTGCGGTGCGGAGCGATTTTCCGTCCTGAATGATCTTCAGCGCAGTTGATTTCATACTGCTATCGCCGTATGTGCCGCTTTCAAGCACGCGGTAATGATACTGGAGAAGCTCTTGCGAGATTTGCGTCGCTTCCTCTGCGAACCAGCAGTCCGCAAGGCGCTCAAATGATTCTGCAAAGGCAAGAAGACCGAGCTTTTTCAGCTCGCCAACAATATATTCCCGTTGCAGCGTATCGTTCAGCCTGTTTCGCATAAAATATACGTCCAGGACCGAGCGGATTCCCGTGCCGAACTTAAAAAAATGCTTATATGCATGCGCCAACATATAGATATAGCCGTCGTTCCAATTCATGCGACAGGTCAAGCCTTCTGCTTCATAGGTCGCCTTGTCCCAAAAATCCGCATAATAGAAAAACAGCTTGTTCTCCCGCGGCAGCAGATAGTTATGTATCTCAACGTTCAAATACGGCAGTTTATGATAGTCCCGATTGTGGCTTGTCGTTTGATCTGCAAGATATGTGTAGCCTTCTGCCAGCATAATCTCATGCGCGCGCTCTATATCTTCCGGCTTCACCAAAATGTCCAGATCACACATTTCGCGCAGCTCCGGCGCGGGATAGATTTTGCGGATGACGCTGCCTTTCAACGGCATATTACGGATGCCAGCAGCAGAGAATCTTTCACAGAGTCGCTCACATTCGTGCTCCTGGTTAAAGTTGGTCACAAGATTGCGCGAATACAGCGTTGACCATTCCTTTGATAGTTCAGAACCAATATCAAAACCAGACGCTTGAATTGCTCTGTACGCCATGGTAGAAAGGCTCTGGGATTTCGCATATTCAAACAGGTCGTCCCACGAAACGTCCTCCGGCTTCGGAGCCGCTAACCTGTTATGAAGCACTGAACGCAGAAGCTCAAGCAAATATTCACTTGTTCTCGCGCTGACTTGCATATAAGCTACCTCGAAATCAACTTTTTAATTCTTCTTTTCAGTCCGTTCCACTTCCCGTTGATGCGGAAGAAAAAAGGCCTGATCGGCAGCACCCACGTCCAGACGGTACGATAGATACGATAAAGCACATTTCTGTTGGTCATCGTTCTGCCCTTGCGGACATACTCCGTGGCAAGACCGATCATCTGCTCCCGGCGCAGTCCCTTTTCCAGCCACCATTGGTGGTCGCCGCAGCAGGTATAGGTACCGTCCTTGCAGACCTTGACGATCCGATGCAGCACAAAAGCGCCGTTCGCCCTGCGGTAAAGCGGAAGATCGTTTTTCTTCAGCTTTTCCGGCAGCGGTGACAGCGTCACTTTGTCCCTTTCGCCGACGATAAAGGGATACATACTCGTTCCCGTAATCGTCAGCGAAAATGTACCGCCCTGGTCAAGGGTTTCTTTAATCAAGGGATAATAATCGGCAAGTGAAATCTTACTCAAGGCAGCCGGCCTCAAGCAGTTTGTCGATGAAGTCGGCAGAACAGGTACGCGCCGTAGCCTCGTCAACGTCGTATTCGCCGAGCAATGCTGCGGTCAAGCCATCGACGTCGCTGCCCTTTTCCAGCTCTTTCCACAGAAATGCGCCGGAGTCGTTGAGCGTAATCATGCCGTTGAAGTCAACGCTTGCCGCGCCGACAGGAACGACGATGTTGGAGCCCGCGATGGAGCGAAGCACGAAGCCCTCTTTGATCTTCATAGTTAATACCTCATTTCTATTAATTACGAGTCATTGATAAAAGCCTTTTTCGGGTTTCATATCAATCTACATACAATGTGATTATAACATTCAAGAATAATAATTGCAACGGAAATTTGTCCGTATCTTGCATTTTCTGTCGCTATGGAAGATAACGGAACAATCGCAGTGGAGATTGCGCGGCTTCAGCGCAGAAATGGTCGACCGCACAGGATAGATATTTCTCTCCACAGAAGATGCTTGAGGTCAATCCATCAGACGAAATCTGAAGCACGGAATGTTCTCTGCCGCTGCAGACAAGGAGCGTTCCGTTGTCATTCAGCCGCAGGAATCTGCCTTGTGCGCTGCGCAGCGTTACTGTTCCACTGTGGTCGATGATCGGTTCCCACAGGAGCTCCGCGCTGACGGATATCATTCCGCTGCTGTCCGGCTTGGTGATGGATATGCACGTTCCTTCCGCGTCGAGCGCATACCACTTTTCTCCCTGCTGATAGGCAATGACAATGCGGGAATTCCGCGTTGGCTCCCAAGGCGTCTGCACCGCATTCACGGTGAGCGGCTCGACTTTTCCGCATAAGGCGCAGCGCGTTGTAAGATAATCGTGCGCGATACGCGGCAGCAGGACGCCGCTTCTGACCTTGCTGCCGCAGTCAAGGCAATAGCTGTCTGATACGGCGCCGGCGCAGGTGCAGGTGGCGGCGACGGTCTTGCCGGAAACGACGTTCACGTGCGGGCAGTCCGATAGTGAGAACGGCGCGTTGAGCATGACGAAGCTGCCGGCGGCATTGCTCGCGACGATCTCCATACGGTATTCATCCGCAGGCATAGCGGACAGATGCACGTACTGATTGAGATAACTGATATCCAGCTTGTTTTCGTCGGGATAAATATAGGCAGAGGAAACCGTCTGTGCGTCGCTGTTGAGAATCTGCAGGCTCACGAGGTCGATCGGCAGCTCGTCAGATTCCAGAACACCGAACAGGCCGAGCGAATTCACGGCGGAATAGGATACGGCGTCCGGAGATACGTGTTCCGACGCCCAGTGAATGCCGTAACGCGTACGAACGACGGAGAATTCCGTATGCAGAAGCTCTGTTGTAAAATGCTCGTTTTCCGCAGAAATTCGGAGCGTATACGTACCCTTCTGCAGCTTGGAAAACAGCAGATAATCGCTTAATTCGCGCAGATCGTAGCTTGCGCCTGCCGGAACGTCCGCAGCGCTCAACAGCGGAAAATCATTCTGATCCAGTACGCTGACGGAGACGTAACGAAGTGCGGAGTCTTCTGACACGACCACGCCGCGCAAGCCGAACGCATCACCTTCGATCAGGAGCTCCGGCGCCTGCAGCCCGCAAAGGCTGATCGCATCGTTTCGGATGATGAAGCGCTTTCGTTCGGCGATTGCGGGACCTGCCGCGTTGCAAACGCGGATCACATAGTAATAACTGCCGGCAGACAGCTCTGACAAGGCAAGCTCTGCTTCTGCAAGATCTGCCGTGCGGTCGAGGTCTTCCACTTCCCCGCTGCAAACGATCTCGTCGTTCCGGTCAAGAATTTCAATGGTCACGCTGTCCAGCGCGGAATCTCTCGACGTCACCGTGCCGGTGATCGTCGGAACGGAACCGGTATAGTATTCCTGCCGCAGAGACAGGTCGCTTACCGTGACCGGATCCTCCTTGACCCAGACACGGAAGTCACAGGTCAGGAGCGCCTGACTCCCCTTTCCCGTTTGTACGGAGATCGTATAGCGGTAACTGCCCGGCTTGAGCGATGCGACGCTGATTTTGTCCGCAAGGGCGGAAAGATCGTAATCCGTCGTTTTGGGAGAGGCATTGACCTTCTGCACGTTCTTGCCGTCAGCGCCGTCGATCTGCACGGTGACGCCGGTGATCTCCGTAGTCGCGGTGATCATGCCGTTGACGGAATACCGCGTTCCCTCCTTCAGATCCTCCGGGGCCTTGCAGGAATCCAGCCTTGCGCCGGATTTCGACACGACGACCTCGTGGTCGAGCAGCGTTTTCGTTCCGGCGGTATTCGTCGCGATCACGCGGTAGAAATATCTGCCCTCTGCAAGGTCTTTCGTTTTAATCTCGGCGGCGAGCTTGGAAAGGTCGTAGGAGGTGTCCTTCGGTCCGACCGATTTGCCGACCGCCATATTGCCGGTCTCATCGAAGAAGCCGACCGTCACGTTTGTCAGCTGACCGGCTCTGGTCGTGACCTTGCCTGTGACGGAATAGTTTTCTCCGTATGGGATTACGTCCGGTGCAGACGCGCCGCTCAAGGACAGGATCTCACCGGTCGCCTCATAACCGTTGAAGCCGTATTCTCTGCAGATCGACGGATAATCCTTGAAGCAGACGTCCATATCCGTGCCGCCCGGTACGCCCGGTACGCTGCCGGAGGAGGAATACTGCCACATGCCGTAGACCTCGTCGTAGCGGTCGTAGACGGAATAGGTGCCGTCAGCCAGATACTGCGCCATCCAGCACTCGTACTTTTTGCAGATTTTTTCCGTGTCCATCTTGTAATCCAGCCAGCTCTTGCAGGAGTAAAGACCGACCAGCCAGCCGTCTGCGGCAACGTCGTCCAGAAAAGCCAGCGCAAGCTCTGTCAGCGCGTCCTTGGTCATCGGGCCGTGCGTTTCCGGATCCTCCAGATCAAAATAGACGGGATATTCAAGCGTTTTCCCCTTCAGCCAGCCCTTCAGCGCGGCCGCCTCAAGCAGGACGGCCTCCTTCGTACTGGCATAAGAATAGAGATACACGCCGACGTCCAGTCCGGCCGCCTTTGCCCTGCCGTAATTGCCCTCAAAGGTCTTGTCCGCCGTCTGCGCAAAGCCGGCGCGCAGGATCACGTAGTCGTACCCCGCGCCTTTGATCGCTTCAAAGTCTACCTCGCTGCCCTGCCAGTCGGACAGGTCGACGCCCTTTGCAAGAATGCCTCTGCCGTCACCGCGCATACCGCCTGCGTAATTGTCATAGGCGGCGGACGCCGTCAACGCGACCGTCGGCAGCAGTGAGACGAAAAGCGCGAGTATTAAGATCAGACAGATCGTTTTAATTATGTAATGATTCATTATAATTACCTGTTGCCGAAATATTGAAAGACTATTATTTCTGTCATTGCCCCGCATGGGGCAATCTGTCCGTCGCAGGATTCCGCTCTGTCTCGTATTACGGAAAAGCGTCCAACATCGAACGCACGGATTGCCCGAGCAAGTCGGGCAATGACAATAAAAGAGATAACCCTTCAGCTGTCATTGCCCCGCATGGGGCAATCTGTCCGTCGCGGGATTCCGCTCTGTCTCGTAGTACGGAAAAGCGTCCAACATCGGACGCACGGATTGCCCGACAAGTGGGCAATGACATAGAAGAATATTAATGCCTTTTTGCTACCATGCATCTTATCACAAGCGCGCGGCTTTTGTCAAATGAAGAACCTGCCATCGGAAAAACTTAGAAAATTTTATAAATTTGTACTTTATATTTATTAGTCTCTATGATACAATAAAAAATAGCGAGACAAAAAATCGCACAATAGTAAGAAGGAGAATGCTTATGAAACACTTCGCAAAAATCCTGGCACTGCTCTTGGCGGTTGCGATGGTAATCGGCATGCTGCCGGCCGTCGCATTTGCGCAAGAGCCCGAGACGGAACCCGAAGTCGTTGAAGTTGTCACTCCGGAACATGAAGCCGAATTGCAGGCGGATGTTCTTGGCGACATCGGAAACTATTTCACCGGTCTGAACAAGAAAAACTCCAGCGTAAGGAAGCAAGACTACTACGACGCAACCGAAAAAATCAAGGAAATCGTCCTCGCTTCTGATACATACGTAGAAGATTCTCTTGTTGAACGCGGCAGCGGTTTCTTCTGGCAGACCACCACAGGTATCACGTGCGGCTACTTCCCCGAGCACGAATACAAGATGGCTGTCATGCGCGCAAACAATAAAGCAGATACCAAGGCAACCTATGCTACTGCTAGCGCTTGCACGGCCTACAACAACTCGCAGGCTGGCAGCAACGACGTCTGTGTCGTCGGTCCTATGTACTCTGAAGATGATAGCTTCACCGAACAGTACGGCAACGAAGCTGCCGATATCGCAGCTGCGACCGGCGGCACCGCATGGAAGCTGATCAATAGCAACGCGACCGTCACCAACATCGCAAATGCGATCTCCAAGTGCAAGGTCGTCATCTTCGACTCCCACGGCAACACCGACTGGGGCTACTTTGAGGGCGGCTCCGATGGCAGCGGCGAGGCTGACTGCGTCACGCAGGCAAACACCTCTTATCTCTGCCTGTCCTCCGGCACCGGCATCACCAGCACCGATATGGCATACGTCACGAAGGTCAATTCCAACTCCTACACCAGCACCTTCTGCCATGCCTATTCTGACACTTCCGGTAACTACGTCATTGACGGCACCGCGATTGCGAACCACATGTCCACCAATGCACCGGGTAGTTTACTGTGGATGGCGATCTGCCTCGGCATGGCAACTCCCGGTCTGGAACAGCCTCTGCACAACAAGGGCGTTTCTGTCGTTTATGGCTACTCCCAGTCCGTCACCTTCAGCGGCGAATATGCCTATGAAGCAGACTTCTGGGATAAGATGATCGCAGGCGAAACGGTTGCGACTGCGGCAGCTTACATGAAGACTCACAACAACTCTAACTGGGATCCTTATTACACCGGCTATACCATTGCCAATGCGAGAAAGAATTATGCAGCATTCCCGATCGTTGTTTCCGATCAGGATGTCTATCCCGGCCAGAGAACGAGCACCACTACGTATGACGGCACGGTCGACGCTGTGCAGACAGTCAACTCCACCTGGAAGCTCCTCGGTGAGCCCGAGCCCGCGACCGTCACCCTGATGGCAGGCTCCACCCAGTACGGCTCCACCATCAACACCACAACCAACACCAATGCCACCCTGCCGAGCTACTCCGGCACCGTTCCCACCGGCTATACCTTCGCCGGCTGGACCGATGCAGCGATCAGCGGCACGACCAATGCGAAGCCGACGCTCTACAACGGCACCTACCCGACCGGCAGCAACACCGCCAGCACTCTGTACGCCTGCTTCTCCAAAGCCGACGCCAACGGCGGCAGCGGCGACTACGAAAAGGTTGTTTCCACCAGAGCAAACAGCGACTTTGCCGACGGCACCTACCTGATCGTTTGCGAAAGCAACAACGTTGCCTTCGACGGCTCTCTGGCGACGCTGGATGCTGTCAGCAACACCATTTCCGTTACGATCAGCGATAACACGATTGAGTCCAACGCAACCACGGATGCGGCTGCCTTCACGTACTCTTCCGCGGACGGCTCTTTCCTGAGCGGCTCCGGCAATTACATCGGCAGATCTGCAAACACCAACGGTTTGGATTCCAGCACCAGTGCGCTGTCGAACACCGTTTCCCTGAACGGCACGGACGTCGATATCGTAGGCGCCGGCGGCGCTTACCTGCGCTACAATCCGAACAGCGGTCAGACCCGCTTCCGCTACTTCAAGAGCAGCACGTACTCCTCGCAGCAGCCCATCCAGCTGTATAAGCTGTCTGAGGGCAGCACCACCTACACCACCACGATCAGCACCTGCAACCACAACTGGCAGGTCAGCGAAACCGTGGCTGCCACCTGCACCGCGACCGGCGCGATTGAGTACACCTGCTCGATCTGCAGCGACACCTACATTGAAGAAACTCCTGCCCTCGGCCATAACATGGTCGCCGGCACAGTCCATGCTGCAACTTGCACCGAGGACGGCTACACCGAGTACGCCTGCTCTCGCTGCGACGCGACCGACATCGGCGACATCGTTGCGGCAACCGGTCACAACTACGTAAACGGCGTCTGCTCCGTCTGCGGCGCAGAAGAGCCCGAAACGCCCGCTGTCACCTCCGGCTGGTATCTGGTTGACGACTACACCAACCTCGAAGACGGCGTTTACGCCATCATCAGCCCGAACAACTATGCGTTCAACGGCACCATCTCCAGCGGCCACGGTCAGAAGACCGCCGACGCCTTCGTGTGGGATGCGAACGGCTACGCAGCCTCCGCTCCGGAAGGCACGCTTGAGCTGACCTTCACCACCACTGCGAACGGCTTCACCGTCAACTCTGAAAATGGTTATCTGTACGCAACGAAGGCCTCCTCCGGCGGTCTTGCGTTCCACGCATCCGAAGACAGCGGCTGGAGCTTCAGCACGGACGGCGGTCTGTACGCTGCCAACAACGCGCACCTGCGCTCCTACAACGACACCTTCCGCACCTATGCCGGCAACTCCAACGCA
>JAFQZN010000009.1 GCA_017405865.1 Oscillospiraceae bacterium
AGCTTGCTTCGCAAGAATTTTGACTTACTGCGCAACTCACGACCTACCGTACCTATGTACGCCGACGGTCGTGAGTTGCTTGTCTTCCGAACTTTTTGACAGCCTGTCAGCGTGTCGAAAAGGGTTTTTCGACACGCTGAGGGTGCGCTGAACTCAGCGCACCCTGCGTTTTTCCCTGCCGCGTCATTGCGCTGCGCCGCCTCACAGCGTCATTGCAAGGTCGCGTCAGCGACCGTGGCGGTCTGTGCCTTTCGTCGCGGGACATTTTATCGAATGACCTGCGCAAAGGCTCCCCTGTGCAAGGGGAGCTGGCACGGCGCAGCCGTGACTGAGGGATTGTCAGCGACAAAGATAAGCGCAATACTGCGAGGAGCGGGAACAATCCCTCCGTCAAAACCTGCGGTTTTGCCACCTCCCTCTACACGAGGGAGGCTTTGGCTGCAACCGTAATGTGATGCATGTGCCATACCTGCGAGGGACAGATTGCCACGACTGCTGCGCAGTCTCGCAATGACAGGATTGGGGTGCGTCGCGTTGTAATAGAAAGCATGCCGCAGGGCCGGATTTCCGGTCCTGCGGCGGTGTTTATGATTGGTTTATTTCTTCGCGATATTCTCAATAAAACGCATCAGGATCGTGGCGACCTGTGCTCTCGTGGCGTTGCCCTGCGGGTCGAGGCGTCCGCCGTTGCCGTTGATGATCCCCTCGCCGACCGTCCACGCGATCGCGTCGGTCGCGTAGGAGCTGACCTTCGCAGCGTCCGGGAAGGCGTTCAGATTGCCCTGCGCTGTCGTGTCAAAGCCCTTCTTCTGCGCGTAGCGGTAGAGGATTGCCGCCATCTGCTCGCGGGTGATGTTGCCGTTGGGGTCGAACTTCCCGTTGCCGACGCCGTTGACGATCTCGTTCTTTGCCGCCCACGCGACCGCATCCTTGTACCAGTCCGCCGTCAGGTCGCTAAAGTCGCTTTTTCCCGCTGTCGGTGCGCCCTCGTAGCGCCACAGCACGGTCACGAGCATCGCGCGCGTCATCGGATCGTCGGGGCGGAATTCTCCGTCACTCACACCGTTCATCAGCTGATTCTTAACAGCAAAGTCTACTGCTTTATAGTACCATGCCGTTTTGGAAACGTCACTGAATTTCCCGGCAGAAGGCGGCGGCGGTGCAAGAAAATGTAGCTTCGCTTCAGTAAGGCATTCGTTGATACTGCCAAACTCGATTGCTTTCCAATCTTCCTGTGTTCCGCGAAAGTACACATCTTTTAAGCTGCCGCACAGATCAAACGCCTGTGTGTCGACGCGCTTAACACGATTCGTAAACGTGATGCTCTCCAAGGCGCTGCATTTGCGGAACGCACGAATATCTATGACTGTCACGCTTTCCCCGATCGTGACGTTCCTCAATCGGTCGCAGCCAGAAAACACTTCATAGGGAATCTTCATCACACCGTTGCCGACAGAAACGCTGATCAAGCCGTCGCAGTCCCAGAATGTCATAACGCCGATGTCTATCACGCTGTCCGGAATCGTGAGGTCTGTCAAGCCGCTGCATTGGATAAATGCACCGGCGCCAATGCTCTTTACGCTGTCAGGAAACGTGATGCTCGTCAGCCCTTCACAGCCGCGGAACGCATCGGTGCCGACGTGCGTCACGCTGTCCGGAATGCTGTAACTGCCGGAGAAGGTGCCCGGTGCCTGCACAAGCGTAGTCTTATCCTTGTTGAAAAGTATTCCGCTTTCATCGTTGCAATAAAAGCGGTTGCTTTTATCCACGCGGAATTCCTTGAGCGCAGTGCAGTACGTAAACGCAGATTCTCCAATACTCGTCACGCCTGCGGGAAGTGTGACGCTCTCAAGACCTGTGCACCACAGAAATGCATCTGTACCGATAAAAGTCACTGCGCCGGGGATCGTAACATCCGTCAAGCCGCTGCAGCCTCTGAACGCTGCTTCCTCAATGCGTTTCAAGCTGCCCGGCAGCGCAGCGCTCGTCATTTCTGTGCAGAGATAAAACGCATATCCACCGATGCTTGTTACACCTTTACCGATACTGACGCTTTTTATCACACTTCGGTACGAATCCCACGGTACGTCGGTATACCATGACCAATTTGGCATATCGCCTGTCCCGACGATCTCCAAAGCGCCGCTTTCGGTGTTCAGCGTCCACGTCAATTTGTCCCCGCATTTGCCGGAGTAGACCGCTGCGCTTGCCGTCATAGCAGGCAGCAGGGCAAGAGTCAGCGCGAAAGCGAGGAGCAGTGCTGTCAGTCGCTTTTTCATCATTGCTTCTCCTTTTCCCTTTTTACGTGCTTCTTCCTATAATTGCTGAAAACAGCAAAACGACACTTCCGAATAAGGAATATCGGTGAATCGCAGCTTCAGTCTAACATATACTGATTCTTTATGCAAGTAAAACCGTCTTATTTCTTTTCTGCTGTGCAAAATAAAGCCTTTCCCTCAGAGGGGAAGGTGTCATCGGTCGTCTCCCGCAAGCCCGATGACGGATGAGGTGATCGCTGGAACTGCTCACGTAGCACGGTAAAGTGTCCCGTATCGAAAGGCACAGATTGCCACGGCTGACTCCGTCAGCCTCGCAATGACGTAGAACGGAGGTTGCAGCATAAATATACCGGAGCAGAGTACGGTACTCTGCTCCGATTTTCGATGATTTGACGGCTGGGCCGTCATGAATTGCCGTTACAGCGTCGCAGCCAAAACCGCCTTGATCGTGTGCATGCGGTTTTCCGCCTCGTCAAAGACGATGGACTGCTTGCTCTCAAAGACCTCGTCGGTGACCTCGAGGGCGTCGAGATGGAAGCGTTCGCCGACCTCTCTGCCGATGCCGGTGTTGAGGTCGTGGAAGGCGGGCAGGCAGTGCATAAAGACCGCGTTCTGTCCTGCGTTTTCCATTACCTTCGCATTGACCTGATAGGGCAGCATCTTGGAAAGACGCTCCTCCCACGCTTCCATCGGCTCTCCCATGGAGACCCAGACGTCGGTGTAGATGACGTCCGCGCCGGCAGTCGCCTTCATCGGGTCTGTCTCAAAGGCGAGGGTCGCGCCGGTTTCGGCAGCGATCTTCTCACAGCGGGCGATCAGCTCCGGATTGGGGAAATAGCCCTCCGGACCGCAGGCGACGAAGTGCAGACCGAGCTTGGCGCAGCCGATCATCAGGGAGTTTGCCATGTTGTAGCGGCAGTCGCCCATGAATACGAGCTTTCTGCCCTTCAGAGAGCCGAAATGCTCGCGGATGGTCAGCATATCCGCCAGGATCTGCGTCGGGTGGTATTCGTTCGTCAGACCGTTCCAGACGGGGATGCCGGCGTGCTTTGCCAGCTCCTCGACGATGCTCTGTCCGAAGCCGCGGTACTCGATGCCGTCATAGAGCCTGCCCAGCACGCGGGCGGTATCGGCGATGGATTCCTTCTTGCCGATCTGCGAGCCGGTCGGGTCGAGGTAGGTCACATGCATGCCCAGATCGTGCGCGGCGACCTCGAAAGAGCAGCGGGTGCGGGTCGAGGTCTTCTCGAAGATCAGCGCGATATTCTTACCCTTGAAATCGTCGTGGAAAACGCCCGCCTTTTTCTTTGCCTTGAGCTCTGCGGCGAGGTCTAACAGTCCGGTGATCTCCTCGGGGGTAAAGTCCAGCAGGGTCAGGAAATTTTTGCCTTTTAAGTTCATGTCGTTTCTCCTTTTATTCTGCGGCGCAGTCCTTCAATATCTGCGCCGCTTTTTCTAATAAGTCCATCGGGATATTGAGCGCCGGAAGCAGGCGAATCTTCTGCTTCGCCGTCGTCACGAGGACGCCTTTGGAAAGCGCAAGCTCCGCGAATGCACGCGCGGGCTTCTCCGGTTCAAAGCCGAGCATCAGTCCCATGCCGCTGACGTTTTTGATCCCCTTTGCGCCGGTCAGCTCGCGCACGATATACGCAGCGCGTTCCTTCACGCCGTGCAGCAGCTCCTCGTCAATGCGGTTGAGGATGCTGATCGCGCCCGCGCAGCAGACGGGATTTCCGCCGAAGGTCGAGCCGTGCGAGCCGGGCTGCAGGACGTCCGCAACGCGTGCGCCAAGGATCGCAGCGCCGAGCGGCAATCCGCCGCCCAGTCCCTTCGCCGTGGTCACGACGTCGGGCTGCAGACCGTATTCCATGTAGCCGTAAAGCCGCCCGCTGCGACCGTTGCCGAGCTGGACCTCGTCTGCGAGCAAAAGAAGGTCGTACTTCTGCGCGATCTCGCGCATGGCGTCCGCCCACGCCTGTCCGATCGGCATCACGCCGCCCTCGCCCTGCACGCATTCAAACAGGATCGCCGCGCAGGGATGCTCCCGCGCAAGCGTTTCCAGTCCTTCCCTGTCGCCTACCTCGGCATAGAGGAAGCCTCCGGGCAGGGGCTGATAGTCCTTGTGGAAGATCTCCTGCCCCGTCGCCGCCAGTGTCGCCAGTGTGCGCCCGTGGAAGCTCTGCTTCAGGGTGATGATATTGCAATAATCCGCGCCTTTTTTCTCCGCCGCCCACTTGCGCGCGACCTTGATGGCGCATTCGTTCGCCTCCGCGCCGGAATTGGCGAAGAAAACCCGCTCCATGCCCGTTTTTTCGCAGAGCATCTGCGCAAGCCGCGCCACCGGCTCTGCATAGTAGAGGTTGGAGCAGTGCTGAAAGCTGTCTAACTGCTGCGTGACGGCGCGCTTCCAGCGCTCGTCGCCGACGCCGAAGATATTGACCGCGATCCCGCTGCCCATATCAATGTACTCTCTGCCGTCGCTGCCGCGCAGTAAAGACCCCTTGCCGCTCACGATCTCGAGCGGAAAGCGGCTGTAGGTATGCGCCACGTAGCGGCGGTCGAGTTCAAATATGTCCATGTTTGCCTCCGTAGTTCGGATAGCGATATTATACAAAATCGGCGCGTTCGGGTCAAGCCCGAAACACGCAAAAAACACGCCGTTATTTTTCTTCTTTTTTGACGAAAATGATATGCCCCGCCGCGTCGACCGTCATCAGAAGTACCTGCTGCAGAGCGCAGCCGCGCAGCGCGAGCTGCTGCCTGACCCATGCTTCTTCGCGCTTTGCCATGGGCAGGTTGTCGCGCAGGAGCTTGCCGTCGGAGATCAGCGTGACAGGAAGCTCGGTGTCTGCGACCTTCCTCCCCAGATCCTTCGCAGAAGCGGGCTGCTCGCTGCCGTAGAGCAGTGTGCTGAGCTGTCCGTTCGTTTCGAGGATCGCGAATTTGACCGTCGTGGGGTCAAATATTCCGTTCTCCCGCAGGTGCATCGTCAGCTCGTCGAGATTGACCCGCGTTGCGCGGAGGTTTTGCTCGTCGATCCTCCCGTTGTCGATCAGAATGACCGGCTTGCCGCAGAAGAGCTTGCGGATCAGGACGCTGCGGAAGGTCAGCTGCGACAGAAGCAGCTCCCCGCCGAAAACGAGCGCGATCGCCACGACGCCGTACCATACCGGCATATCCGGATTCTCGATCGTAATGGAGGCGAGGTTGGCAAGCAGCATCGTCACCACGATCTCCGTCGGCTCCATCTGGCCGATCTGCCGCTTGCCCAGCAGGCGGACAACGAGAAGCAGAAGCAGATAAAACAGCAGTGTGCGGAAGATACTTTGAAGCATTGCGACCCCTCCGCGCATAGCATTCCCGAAAACAGCGAAACGATACCCCCATAGAAAATGATAAATCTGCCGTTAATCTGTATAAATTTCCGCCATGATTGCGCCGCCGTGTTAGTCACGCCGCTAAAATTCTTCAAAACGCTTGCATTTTGCAAAGAAAATCTGTAAACTTTTGTAAAAATCCTTATTGTGGAGGAATCGCTTATGAAGATTTCTGACTGCTTCGGTGATAACGTATTCAGCAAGTCCGTCATGCAGACACGGCTGCCGCGCGAGGTCTATGACGAGGTCTGCGCCGTAATGGAGCACGGCGGTCAGATCTCGACGCAGTCCGCAGACGTCGTCGCCAAGGCGATGATGGAGTGGGCGGTCGAAAAGGGCGCGACGCATTACACGCACTGGTTCATGCCGCTGACGGGCGTCACGGCGGAAAAGCACGACTCCTTTCTCTCCAAGCCGGATGAACAGGGCAAGGTCATCCTGCGGCTGACGGGAAAGCAGCTCATTATGGGCGAGCCGGACGCCTCCTCCTTCCCCACGGGCGGTCTGCGCGCGACCCACTACGCCCGCGGCTATACCGCGTGGGACATCACCTCCCCGGCCTTTGTCAAGGAAATGGCCTGCGGCACGATCCTCTGCATTCCGACGGTCTTTATCTCCTACACCGGCGAGGCGCTGGACAACAAGACACCGCTGCTGCGCTCCATGGAAGCGCTCTCGCAGCAGGCGATCCGCATTCTCCGTCTCTTCGGAGATCAGAACGCCAAAAAGGTCATTCCCTCCGTCGGCGCAGAGCAGGAATACTTTATCGTCGACCGCGAAAAGTACCTCAAGCGCCGCGACCTGATCTATACCGGACGGACGCTGTTCGGCGCGCCTGCGCCAAAGGGGCAGGAGCTGGAGGATCAGTACTTCGGCGTCATCCGCGAGCGTGTCGGCGAATTCATGGCGGATCTGAACGTAGAGCTGTGGAAAATGGGTATTCCCGCCACGACCCAGCACAACGAGGTCGCGCCGGCACAGCATGAAAGCGCGCCGATCTACACCGCCTGTAATGTCGCGGTCGATCACAACCAGCTGACGATGGAGACAATGAAGCGTGTCGCCAACCGCCACGGTCTGGTCTGCCTGCTGCATGAGAAGCCCTTTGCGGGCGTCAACGGCTCCGGCAAGCACAACAACTGGTCGATCAGCACCGACACCGGCGAAAATCTGCTCGATCCGGGCAATACGCCGAGCGATAACCTCCAGTTCCTGTTGGTGCTCTCCTGCATTATCAAGGCGGTCGACCGTCATGCCGACCTTCTGCGTATGTCTACCGCCTGCGTCGGCAACGACCAGCGTCTCGGCGCGGACGAAGCTCCGCCCGCCATCGTTTCGATCTTCCTCGGCAGTCAGCTGGAAGACCTTGTGGAGCAGATCGTCAAGAACGGAACGGCAGCAGACTGTCTCTCCGTCGGGCAGCTCGACACGGGCGTTTCCACTCTCCCGCTCATCCATAAGGACGCCGCAGACCGCAACCGTACCTCCCCCTTCGCCTTCACCGGCAACAAGTTTGAGTTCCGCATGGTCGGCTCGTCTGACTGCATCGCAAACTCCAATACCGTGCTCAACACCATCGTCGCCGAAGCGTTCAGCGAAGCGGCGGACGTGTTGGAACAGAGCGGCGACATTCCGCGCGACGCCATCGGGCTCGTCGCGGAGAACCTGCGCAAGCACAGCCGTGTGATCTTTAACGGCAACGGCTACAGCGAGGAATGGATCCAAGAGGCGGCGCGGCGCGGTCTTCCCAATCTGCCGAGCATGGTCTCCGCCATCCCCACGCTGACGACGGAAAAAGCGATCGAGCTCTTTGGCAAATTCGGCGTGTTCACCGCCGCAGAGCTGGAGTCCCGCAGCGAGATTATGTACGAAACCTTTGCGAAGGTCACGTTCATTGAGGCGCGGACGATGGTGCACATGGCTGCAAAGCACTATATCCCGGCAATCGTGCGCTACTGCACACGCCTCGGCGACTCCGTCTGCAAGGTGCGCACCGCATGCCCGCAGGCAAGCGTGACCGTGCAGGAAAAGCTGCTGCTGCAGACGAGCGCCCTGCTGACGGAGGCGAGCGCCGCGCTGGAGGCGCTGCGCGAGGCAATTGATCGCGGCAACAGCATGGAAGGCGTCAAGGAGGTTGCAAATCACTGCCACGACACCGTCGTTCCCGCCATGAAGGCGCTGCGCGATCCGATCGACCGGCTAGAAATGATCGTGGATAAGGATCTGTGGCCGGTGCCGACCTACGGCGACCTGGTTTTTGAAGTTTAATCCTGTATAGGTAACAAAAATAAGACGGTTGAGGAAATTCCTCAACCGTCTTATTTTTTATGAGAGACCGGGCGGATGCCCGATCTCCCGAAAGCGGAGTGTGAAACGCGGAAGCTCTTTGAGCAGAAGAACGTTATGTCAGAATTGACATTGCCCAAACAGCCTTCAGCAGCTTCACACTGCCGTTTTTCCGGATGTTATTACGCTTCTTCCGGCGTTGCGTACACTGCGGCGGAAGCGCCGTAGTTGTACAGCGCTCTCACCAGCGCCTGCAGGGCGGCGTTGCTGTCGTTCTGCTTGGACTGGACGTAGGCGTTGACGCTGTAGGTCAGCGTGTTGCCGATCGCCGCGCCGCTTCTTGCAAAGCTCGCA
>JAFQZN010000059.1 GCA_017405865.1 Oscillospiraceae bacterium
TCGCCTGCGGCGGGCTGTTAAGGATAAATCCCCCCTGCCCCCCTTTTTACAAAAGGGGGCTTTCGTTTGCCCTCTTTTGTTAAAAGAGGGTGGCTCCGCAGGAGCCGGGTGATTTATCCTCTATCCGTCGCCCGTAAGGGCGATCATTTCAATCTTTCCTTTCAACCTTGCAATCTGTCCGTTCTAACGGTAGAGCATGCAATCTTGAAAGAAAGAATTGAAATCGCCTGCGGCGGGCTGTTAAGGTTAAATCCTCCGCCCAGTGCGCGCACTGGGCACCTCCTTTTAACAAAAGGAGGCTTTAGTTGTGCCCTCTTTTGTTAAAAGGGGCTTTTTGCGGTGCGATGCTTTGGATTTTGTGTTCAGATGATCAATTCCGCTGAAATGTCCGGCAGGGGCTCTCCTGCGATCCTTGCCTTAACGCAGCGATCAACTGCATCGCAGACAGCTTGAAAATTCTGATTCACCGCGTTATTCGGAAAGCGGATTACCGCGATACCCAAACGTCCCAGTTGCCTTGTGCGTTCATCATCCTTTGCGGTGCTCTCCGCCTCGTAATGCTGGCCGCCGTCAAGCTCCACCGCCAAATGTGCCGCAGCGCAGTAAAAGTCGACGATATAGTTGCCCAGCGGGTGCTGCCTCGTAAACCGTGGCTTATACCCGCGCAGCGCATCATACCACAGACGCCGCTCCTCCTTCGTCATATTCCGTCGGAGCGATTGCGCAGCCGTCTTCAGCTTTGGGTTGTTCTTACGCATTGAATCCATAGGTCTTTGATCTCTTCGTAATTTGCGCGGCGGAGATCTCGCCGGAACAGGTCTGCCGGTCACGGAAGCGCCGTTCCTTTGCAAAAACGCGGCGATATTTCCACGCTAATTTGCAAAAATACATACTCCCATTACTAGCCTATTATACAGGTACAATATTAACATACTTTGGTTTTCAATGCAAGATTTTTTTTCGTCTTCCGGCTCGAATAATTTCTAAATTTTTATAAAGAATTTGTTAAAATCAACGAAGAAGACCGGCAGTTCCCTGCCGGTCTTGCATACGATATGATTTCCTGTCGCTCCGCTTACCCCACATAGGCCTTGGCGGAAACGCCGTAGTTGTACAGCGCCTTGACCAGCGCGGCCAGCGCAGCGTTGCTGTCGGCCTGCTTGGACTGGATGTAGGTGTTGACGCTGTAGGAGACCGTGTTGCCGAGCTGCTTGCTGTCGCGCTTAAAGGTGGCGGTCACGGTGCTGCCGAACTCGTCTGCGTTGATGTCCGTGAAGGAGATCTCGTACAGTCCGCTGCCGAGTGACGTAAACGAGGTATAGGTCTGCGTTCTGCCAGTCGTATCGACGTAAACGGTCAGCCCCTGCACACTGTCGGCATGGAAGCGGAAATTCATGGCGACGCTGCTCGTCAGCGTCAGGCTCGCCGCCGTCCAGTAGACGTCGGAAGCAGCCGTGCCGTCGAAGACCGGCGCAAGGCCGGACAGCGTTTCGTAGGTGCCGTAGTCCGTATTCCGTATATCGCTGCCGGCGGTCACCAGCGCGTCCGTCTTATAGTTTGTGTAGGTCTGCGCCGCCGCGCCGTAGGCGAGCAGGTCGGACAGGAGCCTGCGCAGTGACGTGGAAATAGCTTCGTTCCCCGTCCTTGCCAGCATATTCACGCAGTAGCTGCGGACGGAGTAGCTCGCGACGCTGTCACTCTCCTGCGTTCCGTTCTTTGAAGCGTACAGGGTGGCGCTGATCGTGTCGCCCATGCACTGGGGGGTAATGTCGTCGAAGGTGAATTTCAGTTTGCCGCTGTCGGTCGTGTAATCCCGGACGGTCGTGCTCGTTCCGTGGAAGGAAAAAACCATGTAAGGATCCGAATAGCCGGCAGGGACCGAAACGGTAAAGACCAGATTGACGTTTTCGTCGATGCTTGGCGCAGCCGAAATGATTTTGGGCCGCTCGACCGTCTCGCGGCTTCCGCAGACGCAGACGCCGTTTGCATACGTATGGCTGACGGTCTCGCTGTAGTCGCAGCCCGTGCAGGTGACGGTATGAGTGCCGTTGCCGTTATCGGTGTAGACGTACGTATGAGAATGCGGCGGAACGATCGGCAGCTCGTTATAGATCACGTTTGCCGCGCCGACCGGCAGCGAAAGCAGCAGCGCCATGCACAGCAGGATCGGCAAAATTCGTTTTGCTTTTTTCAAGGACAGCTCCCTCCTTCTCATAATACTATTCCTTTTACTATCGCTACTATAGTATCATACTCCGCTCCCCGTTGCAAGGTATTTTTCGCAAATCGCGTCCGGCGGGCGATCCCGGTCACGGTGCAGCGCGAAAAAAGTATCTTTTTCCGGTTGAAAAACACGTATTGGTATGTTATATTTTATAAGGTATATTATGGAGGGGTCTGCACGGCCGCACAGCGGAGGTAGCTATGATTGATTTGCACTGCCATATCATCCCGTGGATCGACGACGGCGCGGATAGCGCCGCAGTCGCCTGCAAGATGGCCGAGCATGCCCTGCGGAGCGGTGTGGATACGATCGTCTGCACCCCGCACTGCAACATCAGCGACGACATTCCCAACTATCGCGGCAGAGACTACGACGTGTGCTTCGGCATGTTTCGCGCCCTGCTGCAGCAGCACGGCATTCCCCTGCGCGTACTGCCGGGCTGCGAGCTGTTCGCCAGCCGCTCCAATCTGCGTCGGCTTTTGGACGAAAACCGGATCGCCACGCTCAATCATTCCCGCTATCTTCTGACGGAGTTCAATTTCAACGACTCCGGCGAGCGCATGACTGCCGCGCTGGATCTGATCGCGCAGCACGGCCGGATCCCGGTCGTCGCGCACCCGGAACGCTACGACTGCGTCCAGCGCGATCCGAAGCTCGCCGTCAGCTGGTTTGCCAAGGGCTATATTATCCAGCTCAACAAGGGCAGCCTGCTCGGTCTGCTCGGCCAACGGGCCTATTACGCCGGTACGCATCTGCTCGCCTCCGGCATCGCCCACGCGGTCGCCAGCGACGCGCACGATGATCGCTACCGCACCACGGGTCTGCAGTCCCTGCTGCCGGTTCTGGAGCGCTACTGCTCGCCGGATTACGTGCAGCTGCTGCTTGAAACCAATCCGAAACGCATCATTCAAGACCGGCACATCCCTGCCCCGGAATCGGAATAAGAGGAACACCCTATGAGAAACATTCAAATCATTGTCATTACACTGTTTATCGTGGTTTCCGTCGCCTTCGCAGCTTTCTTCGTCTACGACCGCACGATGGTGGACCGCGTCGCGCCGACCATCGTCTGCGACGGCGCTCCCATCGAGGTGAGCGTCCACGCCTCGGAGGCGGAGCTTTGCAAGGGGCTGACCGCCACGGATAACGTAGACGGCGACATCACCGACCGCATCATCGTCCGCAGAGTTTCGCAGCTCTACGGCACGAACAGCGCGCTGATCTACTACGCCGTCTTCGACTCCTCCTCCAACTACTGCACCTATACCCGCAGCATTGCCTACACCGACTACCGCAAGCCGCAGTTCGCGCTCTCCCAGCCCTTGAGCTTCAACGTCGGCAACAAGGTGTCGCTGGAGGGCCGTCTGACAGCCTCGGACATCATCGACGGCGACATCACGGGGCGCATCCGCCTGTCGTCGATCTCCGTCTCCATCACGGAGCCGGGCGTTTACCCCATTACCGTGCAGGTGACGAACACCAGCGGCGATACCTCTGTCGTCACGGTTCCCGTCATCATCCAGACCTCCACCTCGCGGCATCCCGTCATCCGCCTTTCCGAATACCTGATCTACGCTGGACGGGACGAGGAGCTGACCGAAGAGCAGCTGCGCAGCTATATCGTCAGCGCGCGTGAAAGCTCCAGCGGTGCGCTGCTTTCCCCGGAGGATATCGACATCGACTTAAGCCAGCTGGACACCACCAAGCACGGCTGCACCAACATTTCATTCTCCTACACGAACAGCAGAGATCTCACCTATACGGTTCTCATGACTGTGGTTGTGGAATAAGGAGGTGGCCGGTATATGGAAGAAAAGAAACGAATCTCCTGGGAAAACTACGACCTGTACTGTATCATTCACTACGTCGTCAAAAACTTTTGGCTGGTCATCCTCTCCGCGCTGATCTTCGTGATGGCCGTCTATCTCGGGCAGCGCCTGATGCTGTCGCCCAAATACTCCAGTCAGGTCACCTTCTCCGTCACGTCCCGCTCCAACAGCACACAGATCGGCAACCTCGCCGCTTCCTCCACCGTCGCCGAGCAGTTCGGCGAGCTGCTTTCGAGTGACCTCGTGCAGCAGGCGGCAGCCAAGCGAATGGGGATGGATGACTTCCCCGCTACGGTGAAGATTAGTGCGCCGGAAAACACCAATATTTTGAACATGGACGTCAGCGCATCCACGCCGGAGCTGGCATACAAATCCGCTCTGGCGATCATGGACACGCATTCAGAGTACTCCAAGCCGGTATTTTCGGCTGTGGTGCTCGACAATATCAACGGCCCGACAATCGCTTCGGAAGCATCGGGCGGCTCTTCCCGCACCCTGCTGCTGCGCCTGTCCGCGCCCCTCGGCGCCGCGGCGATGATCCTTCTGCTCGTCATGATCTCCATACAGGCCGATACGGTGCAGACCACCGTCGGCGCAAAACATCAGATCGACGGCAAGCTGCTGGCAACGATCTACCACGAAAAGAAAAAGCGTACGCTCCGCAATCGCTTGAGCCGCAAGAAGACCTCCCTGCTGATTACCGATCCGCTGTGCAGCTTCTATTACTCCGAGACGATCCACCAGCTGCGCGTCATGCTGGAGCGGGCGCACGAGAAGGAGCACAAGCAGATTTTCGTCATCACAAGCTGCAGCGAAAATGAAGGCAAATCCACCGTCGCAGCCAATCTCGCGCTTTCTCTCGCGCAGAAGCATCACCGCGTTCTCCTCGTCGACGGCGATATGCGCAAGCCGGCGCAGTCGCTGATTTTTGAACAGCCGATGGAGCGCGGTTCGGATTTCGGTCACTTCCTGATCAACGGCTTTACCGAGCAGTCCTTGCTGGCGGCCGTGCGGCATTCGGACAGCACCCATCTGCACACGCTGTTTTCCGCCGGTATGCGCCGCCGCAAGATGGAGTCGTTCTCCGCTGACTCCTTCCGCCCGATCTTCGCCGCACTGCGCAAGAACTACAGCTATATCATTGTCGACACGCCGCCGCTCGGCTTCTTTGCCGACGCCGACGTCATGGCAGAGGCGGCTGACGCCACCGTGCTGGTCGTACGTCAGGATCTCGTTCCCGCGATTGCCGTCAACGACGCCATCGACACACTCAACGAATCGCACTCCGACTTCCTCGGCTTCGTTCTGAACAACGTGCATTCCTTCCGCGCGATCGTTCTGCCCTCCGGCTCCGGCCGCTACGGTTACGGCTACGGGTATGGCTACGGTTACGGCTACGGGTATGGCTACGGCTACGGTCACAATTACGGCTACGGTTACGGTAAGAGCAAAAAGAAAAAGCCGGATAACAAGACGCCGCTGAAGAAGGAGGATGCTGCCAATGAATGAGAATAAATCCTCCTCCGGTATTCTGGATTTCAACCTTGCCGTTGTTCTGCATAATTTCTACGGCGCGGCAAAGCGTCTGATCTGGTTTGCCATTGCGCTTGCAGTTGCCGCCGGCGTTTTCTCGTATTACAGGACCAACCGCAGCTATTCCCCCACCTATTCCTCTTCCGTCGTCTTCTCGGTTCACGCCAGCTATGCGACGACGACGGACATCATCAGCCACAGCGCTTGGCTGGACGGCAACGCCGCCCAGATGCTTTCGCAAACGTTCCCCTATATCATCCGAAGCGAAAACACGAGAATGCTCCTGCAGCTGGAGCTGGGTCGTCCGGTCAACGGCAGCGTCACGGCGTTTGCCACCGCTGACGCCGGTCTGTTTACCATGACGGCGACCTCCTCCAAGCCGCAGGACGCCTTCGATCTGATGAACGCGGCCATCACGGTCTATCCGCAGGCGGCGAGCAACGTCCTCGGCGACACGCAGATCTATATTATCAACCGGCCGCTCGCGCCGCCCACCAGCCCTGACAACACGAACGACGCGTTATCCGTCGGTGTGAAGACTGCCGTCCCCGTGTTCCTTCTCGGTCTTGTCGGTATCTTCCTGCTCTCCCTGATGAGAAAGACCGTCCACTCTGCGGAGGATCTGCGAAAGCTCGTCAGCCTGAAGTGCCTTGCCTACATTCCGAGCGTCCGGATGAAAAAGCACTCCAATCAGTCCAATCTGACGCTGACGATTACCAATCCGCGCGTGAACTCGACCTTTAACGAGTCCATCCGAAATCTCCGCATCAAGGTGCAGAAGATCCTCTGGGACAAGGATGAGCAGGTGCTTCTGATCACCAGTACGCTCCCGAACGAGGGCAAAACGACCGTCGCGACCAACCTCGCCCTCTCCCTTGCGCAGGAGGGCAAAAAGGTCATCCTGATCGACGGCGACCTGCGCAAGCAGTCGCTGAAGGAAACCATCGGCGTCACCGATCCTTCGGATGGTCTGGCGGATCTGCTCTCCGGCACCAGCGACAACTTCCGCCTGCTGACGGTTCCGAATTCCACCCTGCTGCTGCTCTCCGGCGATCAGACCGTCGATCAGCCGCAGGCGCTGATCGATACGCCCCGTATGAAGCAGGTCATTGACATTCTGCGCGAGCGCATGGATTATATCATCATCGACTCTCCGCCCGCCGGCATCCTGTCTGACGCCGCCACGCTGGCGAAATACGCCGACGCGACGCTCTACATCGTCCGTCAGGATATGGCAAGCACACAGCAGATCGTGACCTCGATCCAGACGCTGACCACGAACGATATCAACCTCATCGGCTGCGTGCTGAACCAGACGCAGGCCGGCACCACCCGCTACGGCTACGGCTCGAAGTACAACGCCGGCTACGGCTACAGCTACGGTTATAAATACTCCAACAATTCCTACAGTTACGGCAGAAAGCGCTACAGCCGCTACGACGACGCTGCTGACACAGCCGATGAGCTGACCCAGCAGATCAATGCCGCCGCCGCAGGAGAAAACGAGACGGATAAAGACGATTAAATGAAAGGAGCTGGCTCTATGCGCTATCTGCGAAAGCTGAACCGCGGTGTTCTGCATGACGTCTGGTGCGAGACGCGCTGGATCTATCGGCATACGCGGGCGTATAGGAAGTCGATCCTGCTCTTTATTCTGATCGGCCTGCTCACGACGTTATTGAGCATGGTGTCCGCCGTTCTGACCAAGCGGCTGATCAACAGCATCATCGAGCAGCACGGCTGGCACGTGCTGCACAACGGCATTCTGGTCGTGCTGTTTGCCCTGTTCAACATCGTGTTCGGCGCCATATCCAGCCGCTACAGCGCAAAGATCAATCTGCGCGTCTCCAACGATCTGCGCGCGGAGGTCTTCGGCGTTTTCATGAACACCGACTGGCAGGCGCTGCAGCAGTACCACTCCGGCGACCTGCTCAACCGTATCAATTCGGACGTCAGCACCGTTGCGAACAGCGTCCTCGGCTGGGTGCCGACGCTCGTTGTGAAGACGGCGCAGTTCGTCGCGTCGCTGATCGTTATTCTGTACTACGATCCGACCATGGCGCTGTTCACCCTGCTGTCGGCGCCGGTCTCCATACTGATTGCGAAGCCCTTCGTCCGAAAGCTGCGCACGTTCAGCAAGGAGATGCGCACAGTCAGCAGCGAAATGATGTCCTTCAACGAGGAGGCCTTCCAGAACGCGCAGTCGATCAAGGCGTTCAATCTGGTGGATTCCTTCCGCTCCAAGCTGGATCAGGTGCAAAAGATTTATTACGACACCGCAATGGAGCATAACCGTGTCTCCGTGCTCAACACCTCCCTGCTCTCGACGATCGGTATGTTCGCGAGCTATCTCTGCCTCGGCTGGGGCGCGTACCGTCTATGGGGCGGCGCGATCGACTTCGGCACGATGGTGCTGTTCATCCAGCTGGCAGGCTATCTTTCCAGCGCGCTGTCTGCGCTGTTCAGGCTGGTCCCCACGACGATCGACTGCACCGTCAGCGCGCAGCGGCTCATGGCGATCTTCAGCCTGCCCCGCGAGCCGGAGGCAGACAGCGCTGCGGTCGACGCAATCCGCGACGCCGACTTCTCCCTCCGCATAGAGGATATGTCCTTCTCCTATCAGGATCGCCCCACGACCCTGGAGCATTTCAATCTGGAAGTCGCGCCGCAGGAGGTCGTTGCGATCGTCGGCCAGTCCGGCAGCGGAAAGACCACCCTCTTCCGCATACTGCTCGGCCTGCTGCAGCCGGACTCCGGCAGCCTGACGTTGGTCAGCGGCGAAAACACCGTCCCGGTCTCTCCGGCAACGAGAAGTCTCTTCGCCTACGTGCCGCAGGATAACGTGATCTTCTCCGGCACGGTCGCGGACACGCTGCGGCTGGTTCGTCCGTCGGCAAGCGACGATGAGATCTACGCCGCTCTGCGGGTCGCCTGCGCCGAAGACTTCGTTCGCGACCTGCCCGACGGGATCAACAGTCAGATGTCCGAACGCGGCAGCTCCCTCTCGATCGGTCAGAATCAGCGCCTTGCGATCGCGCGCGCCGTGCTGGCCGATGCGCCGATCCTGCTGCTGGACGAAGTTACCTCCGCCCTCGATCTGGAAACGGAGGAGCAGGTTTTGCAGAACATCGCCGCCCTGCCGAACAAGACCTGCATCATCTCCACGCACCGTCCGAGCGTTCTGTCGCTGTGCGACCATATTTACAAAATACAGGACAAGCGGCTGCAGGCAGTCGAGAAATAGTGAAATCGGAGCAGGATTCCTGCTCCGATTCTCTTTTCTCTAATTTTTAGCACTCTCGCATGTAGAGTGCTAAAAATTCACAGACCGTTCATAAAATGAGGCATATTTGTTCACATTATAGATGGATAATGCTTATAGAAACAAAGAGCGATACAGAGTGTTGCGAAACCCTCTGCACCGCGCGAAAATGAATGGAGGAATTCTTATGTTGAACCTTACCCCGTACCGCAGACACAACGAGCCTGCAATCTTTAACCCCTTCCGTGAGCTGGAGGAATTTGAACACAGCCTGTTCGCACCGGACAGCCTCGCCTCCTTCCGCACCGATATTGAAGACGCCGGCGACAAGCTGATCCTCTCGGCTGACCTGCCCGGCTTCAAGAAGGAAGACATCAAGATCGACGTGGACGACGACCGTCTGGTCATCAACGCCGAGCGCCATTCCAACTACGAGAAGAAGGATGGCAGCTACCTGCGCTGCGAGCGCTCCTACGGCAGCTACAGCCGCTCCTTCTCCCTCAACGGCATCAAGGCCGACGACATCCACGCTTCCTACGAAGACGGTGTTTTGAAGCTGGAGCTGCCGAAGCAGCAGCCGGCAAAGCCCGAGACCCGCAGACTGGAAATCAAGTAAACAGGCGCAAAAAAGCGGAGCTTTTCAGTTCACTGAAAGGCTCCGCTTTTCATTTTGTCAATTTTTCGCTTCTTTGCGAATATACAGGATGCCGAGGCAGCCCTCGCCGCAGTGGCAGCTGATCGTGCAGCCCGCCCTGGTATCGTCGATCTCGTCAAAATCCATGCAGGCGCGGATCGTATCATGCGCCATCCGATCGACCTCGTCCGTGACCGGCGAATGCGTGACGAAGATGCGCTCCGGCACGATCGCAGCCGGATCTGCCAGACGGTCGCGCACATACGCTTCAATGCACTTGACCATGCTGCCGCGATACTTTTTGCCGACGATCATCCGGTTGTCCACAACCTCGATGCAGGGCTTCAGCTTCAGCAGGTTTGCGCCGAGCGCGGCGACGAACGAGCAGCGCCCGCCCTTCACCATGTAGTCCAGACGCTCGAGCAGGAAGCTCGCGTCCACGCGGGGCGTCAGCTCCTCCAGCGCCGCCTTCATTTCGTCCAGATCAGTCGCCGTCTTTGCCAGCTTGCATGCCTCCATGACGACGTGACCCTGACCGGAGGAGAGGTTTCGCGAGTCGATCACGCGGACGTTCTTCATCTCCTCCGAGGCGATGCAGGCGTTTTGGTAGCAACTGGAGAAGCCGGAGCCGAGCGAGATATGCACAAGCGCGTCATATCCCTCCGACAGCTGCGCGAACTTTTCCTGATAGATACCGACCGGCACAGCGGCAGTGCTGCACAGGCTGCCGCCGGCAGCAACATGGGCAAAAATGTCTGCGGGCGTAATCGTCACGCCGTCGAGGAAGCTCTCGTCCCCCTTGTTGACGAACAGAGGAACGATCGTAATGTCGTTGTCACGAATCTGCTCCGGCGAAAGATCGCAGGTGCTGTCAGCGGTGATCTTGATTTTCATGGCGTTTCCCCTCTACTCTTATACTAGACTTCGATAAAATGCTTTAAAAAGCATTTTATAGCGCCGAAGGCGCGTCGAAGTCTGCATGAGACGGCATTTCAGCGCAACGCGCTGAAATGGCTGTGCGTAGCACAGCAAAATTCAATTAAATATTTTAA
>JAFQZN010000010.1 GCA_017405865.1 Oscillospiraceae bacterium
CATGCCGTGGCCGGGGTTGTAGATGACGACCTGATCGCCGTTCTTGATAGAGGAGGACAGGACGAAGCTGCCGTCCGGCGCCTCCGTCGGCTCGACCGGCGCAGTCGTCGGCTCGGTCGGAGCAGCGGTCGGCTCCGTCGGTGCGGTTGTCGGCTCCGTCGGCGCCGTGCCGCCGCCGAGCGGGTAGAAGTTGAAGGTGTAGATGCTCGCGTCAGCCGTCGCGCTCTTGCTGTAGACGGTGAAGTAGCCGCTGTAGACCTCAATGTACTGGGGGTTGTTGTTGTAGGTCGCGGTGGCGCACTTGATGAAGTAGTCGCTGCCGTTTGGCTCGAGGATGAACTTCGTGTTGTCGTTTTCAGCGGAGACGAGCTGGACGTTCGTGCCGTCCGCTTCGAGGTATTTGCCGTCCGCCGTCTTGAAGGTGGTCACGCCGTTTGCGGTAGTCATCCGGAAGAGGGCGACGTTCGTTGCGGAGGTCGTCAGCTTGCCGCCGGACAGGGTCGCGTCGGCTGCGACCATTTCGGTCTTCTTGTTGTTATAGAGATAGCTCTCGGTCGTCATGACTTTGCTATCCTTCGGATAGTAGATCGCCACGTAGTCACCGCTGGGCGCGGTGGTCGGTTCGATCGGAGCGGTCGTCGGCTCGGTGGGCGCAGTGGTCGGTTCCGTCGGAGCCGTGGTCGGCTCGGTCGGAGCGATGGAGCCGCCCTTGACATAGAACTGGAAGCCGAAATCCTTCTCGGTCAGTCTTGCCGTGGTGGTGTCATAAGCGGAGAACTCGGTGTAGTTTGCGTACCACTCAAGATAGATGTTGCCGTATTTGCCGGTCTGGGTCGCGCTGCGCAGATAGAAGCTGTTATTCGCCGCGCTGCAGACGTCGGCGGCAATCTTCGGATTCAGACCGTCCAGCGACAGACTGGTCTTGCTGCTCGAGGTATCCCAGTTGATCGACAGGGTGTCGCTGCCATTTTTGAAGGTGTAGGTGCCGTCGGAATTCTTTGTGACCTTCCAGACGATGCTGGCGTCCGGATTGGAGATCACGCCGTTGACGGCGGCGATATCCACGCTGTCCAGATAGTACGAGCCCTTCATGGTCGCGGGAACAGCCTTGCTGTTGCCGGCATTGTAGAGGATGACCTCGTCGCCAGTGTTCAGCGTGTTGGCCAGAGCGTACACAGCGCCCTGACTCGCGCCGCAGACGGTGCAGACGCCGCCCACAAAGTTATGACCGGCGGCAGGGATGGATTCGGTCTTTGTTCTGCCGCAGAGGGTGCAGGTGTAGGTCATGACGCCGGGCTGCGTGCAGCTCGCGGCGGTGGTCACGCTGCCTGCGTTCCAGACGTGGTTGCAGGTCTCGCTGCCGCCCATGCTGCCGGAGGGCGTGACGTATCCGTCAGGAACGTCGCGGCCGAAGAGCTGCCATGCAAGCTCGGGATAGTCAATGAAGACGTTGCGGACACCGGTGATGGACTGGACGGAATCGTTTCTGCCCATTTCCCATGTGTCGACCGGGTCTTCTTCCATCCACTTGAGCAGGACGTCCAGATCCTCCATGACGCCGGACTTGCCCCACATATACGACTGGTTTTCCCAGCGGACGTAGCAGTACAGGACGATTCTTGCGCAATCGCCGCGCAGATTCAGTGCGCCGCTCGATTCCTTGTTCGGATCGTAGTAGCCGGAGCTTTCGCCGTAGGCGTCGTTGCCGCGGTCGCTGTTTTCCTCGTTGGAGGTCGGGCGGAGCATCATGATGTCGTTATCCTGATTGTCGTTGCCCTTGCTGTTCGGCCACGTATGCTCACGGTTCCAGCCGGTGCCCCATTCGCCGTTGAGCTTCATGCCGGAGTAGAACGAGGAGATGTAGTTGTAGTTGCCGTTCACGCAGTCGGTGACGCAGAACAGATCTCTCGTTCCGTTATAGGTGGTCTCCTTCGTCTGCTTTGCCTTCAGCATGCTCTTCAGCGCGGAATACAGCGCGCTGGAGGTGGCGTTGCCCTGCGAGGTGCCGCCCGCGTTGGCAGAGAGCGCCGCGTAGGTATAGCTGCCGGTATAGTAGTTCTGTGCGTAGGACGGCAGGAAGGTGCAGTTTTCTCCTCTAGCTCCCCAGTTGGCAATGTAGCCGCTGTAGTTGACGTATCTGACGTCAGAAGCGGACTTGTAGCCGGTGGGAGTGCCGGGCCATTCCACTGCCGCAGCGCTCGCAAAGCCTGCGAGCATGCTGACCGCCATCGCGAGCACGATTACGAAAGAAAGTACCCGAGTAGAAAAGCGTTTCATAGTTCATAGTTCTCCTTTTATTAGGGTAATTAATATTTTATCATACCTATGTAAAAAAAGAAAGAGGGAAAAGCCATTTTTGAGCAAAAATATACAAAAACCGCCTGCGGGCTGACGTTGCATCTGCCGCAGGCGGTTGTTTTATAAAATTCATCTCTGCCGTGCGGTGATCACGCGTCGGAGCACAGGAAATCCATCGCCATGCGATAGCCCTCGAAGCCGAAGCTCTTGAAGGTCTTGCGGCAGGCAAGACCGGCATAGGAGATTCTGCGAAACGGCTCGCGCTCGTCAACGTCGGACAGATGCACCTCGACGGCGGGAAGGCTGACGGCCTTCAGCGCGTCAAGGATGGCGACGGAGGTGTGGGTATAGGCGGCGGGATTGATCACGATGCCGTCGACGCGTCCGAGCGCCTGCTGGATCCAGTCGACAAGCTCGCCCTCGTGATTGCTCTGCCGGATCTCGACCTCGCAGCCGAGGCGCAGCGCCTCGGCGCGGATATAGTTTTCCAGGTCAGCGTAGGTCTTTCTGCCGTAGATCTCCGGCTCGCGGACGCCGAGCAGATTCAGATTGGGACCGTTCAGGATCAATAGCTTCATCGTGTTACCTCTTCATTCAGAATAGATGCGACCGTTTCCTCCGGCGTGCCGCAGTTGTCGACCGCCGCATCGCAGAAGCGCTCGTACATCGGCCGCCGGACGGCGTACAGCGCGCGCAAATCCGTGCTTTGACTGATCGGTCTGCCGTCCTTCGGCAGGCGGTCGAGCGGTCTGCGCAGCCAGATGATCTTTCCGTTCTGGTGCAGCAGCGGGTAGTTTTCCTCCCGCATGACGCAGCCGCCGCCGGTCGCGATCACGCTTCCGGAGCCCTTGCCGAGGCGCTCGAGCACCTTCGTCTCCGCCGTGCGGAAGGCGTTTTCGCCGTACTGCGCGAAAAAGGTCGGAATATCGCAGCCCAGCTCCCGTTCGATCTCCGCGTCTGCGTCGAAAAACGGGCGCTGCAGACGCTCTGCGAGCAGCCTGCCGACGGCGCTTTTGCCGCACCCGGGCATGCCGATCAGGATGAGATTCTGCATCTGCGCGTTTAGTTTACATAATATTTCTTCGCACCGGCTGTCGGGAATCCCCGTCCCCGTGAACAGCTCGGCGGCGCGCTTTGCCTGCCCGACCAGCATGGCAAGGCCGTTTTCGCAGCTTATGCCGCGCACTTCGGCGTCCAGCAGCAGGCGCGTCCGCGAGGGATTATAAATTAGATCGAGGACGCACCGGCAGTTGGGCAGGCCAGTCAGGTCGATCAGCCGCTCTCCGTTGTGCGGGTACATCCCAACGGGCGTGGCGTTGACGAGCAGGACGGCGTCCGTCTGCTCCTTCAGCGCGTCAAAGCCCCGCTCGCCCCGGCGCGAGAGCACCGTGACCCTTGCGCCGAGACTGCGCAGAACGGTCTGCACGGTCTTGGACGCCCCGCCGTCTCCGAGGACGACGGCGTGTTCTCCCGGAAGGATGCCGCCGTTCCGCTGCAGCAGCCACAGGAAGCCGTCGTAGTCGGTGTTGTCGCCGAAGAGCGTACCGTCTGCGCGGCGAAGCAGCGTGTTGACGCTGCCGATTTTCTGCGCCGTTTCGGACAGCTCCGCGCAGTACGGAATCACACTTTTCTTGTAGGGAATCGTCACGTTCAGGGCGTCAAAGCTGCCGCTTTGCAGAAAGACGCCGAGCTGCTCCGGCGGAACCTCAAACAGGGCATAACCGTAGCTGCCGAGCATGGCGTGCAGCTGCGGCGAATAGCTGTGCGCAAGGCGCTCGCCCAGCAGACCGCAGCGCAGGTTCACTTCCATTTCTTTGCCTCCAGCAGGGCGTCCAGCACGGCGATCGCCGCAGCCGCCTCCACGCAGGGAACGGCGCGCGGGACGATGCACGGATCATGCCTTCCGTGGATTTGCAGCTGCGCGCTGCCGCCGGAAAAACGAATACTCTCCTGCTCCTTTGCGATGGAGGGCGTGGGCTTGACCGCCACGCGGAAAATCAGCGGCATTGCGGTCGTGATCCCGCCGAGGATGCCGCCGGCGTGGTTCGTGCGCGTACGCACGTTCCCGTTTTCATCATAACAGAATGCGTCGTTGTGTTCGCTGCCGCGCATAGTCGCGCAGGCAAAGCCGCTGCCGAACTCCACGCCCTTGACGGCGGGAATGCCGAAGAGGAGCTGCGCCAGGCGGTTCTCCATGCCGTCGAACATCGGCTCGCCCAGCCCGGCGGGCAGACCCGTCACGGCGCATTCGATGCTGCCGCCGATGCTGTCGCCGTCCGCCTTCGCCGCTTGGATCTCCTGCGCCATGCGCTCGGCCGCGGCTGCGTCCAGAACGGTCAGTGGCGCGGGCGCCGGGAAGGTCGGGTCGACCGGATCAAAGGAGGCGTCGCGTACGGCGCCGATCGACTGGATATGCGCGCCGACGCGGATCCCCTGCTCCTTCAGCCATTGCAGGCAGAGTCCGCCCGCGATGCACAGCGGCGCGGTCAGACGGCCGGAGAAATGTCCGCCGCCGGAACGGTCGGCGTCCGCGCCGTATTTTTCATACGCCGTCCAGTCGGCATGGGAGGGACGGGGGATCTCATTGAGGTTTACATAATCTTTTTCATGCACGTCCGTGTTGCGGATGATCGCCGCGATCGGCGCGCCGCAGGTTTTCCCGCCGGAGAAGCCGGAGAGGAATTCCGGCAGGTCTGCCTCCGCTCGCGCCGTGGCGTAAGGGGTCTTTCCCGGCGCGCGGCGGGCAAGGAAGGCGTTCAGCGCGTCAAAATCGGGCGCAAAGCCGGCGGGAAAGCCGTCCATGCACATCCCGATCGCCGGCGCATGCGACTGTCCGAAGACCGTCAGCCGCAGCGCAGTTCCAAACGTACTGCTCATGGATATTCCTCCTTTATCGGGTCAGGATTCTATAGTCTTCCCAAAAACGGGGATAGGACTTGTTGACCGCCTCCGCGCCGCGCAGGGTGACCGTTTGTGTGCAGGCGCAGGCGGCGATCGCCGCCATCATGGCGATGCGGTGGTCGTTGCAGATGTCCGCCCTACCGCCGCAGAGCCGTCCGCCGCGAATCAGCAGCCCGTCCGCCGTGATCGTCACATCTGCACCGAGCGCGGTCAGCGCGTCGGCGACGCTTTGCAGGCGGTCGCTTTCCTTCAGGCGCAGGCGCTCTGCGCCGAAGATGCGCGTCGTTCCCTGCGCGCAGGCGGCGACTAACGCGATCGGCGGAACGAGATCGGGAATGTGCCGCGCGTCCAGCTCAATGGCGTGCAGCTCGCCCGGGGTGACCGTGACGCTGCCGCTGCCTGTCTCGACGTTCGCGCCGAACCGCTCCAGCACGGAGAGGATCGCGCGGTCGCCCTGCGCAGAGGTCAGGGAAAGCCCCTCCACCGTGACAGGGGCGCTGATCGCCCCGGCGCACAGCCAGAAGGCGGCGTTCGACCAGTCGCCCTCGACCGCAGCCCTGCCGCAGGAGCGGAAGCCCTGCCCCTTGGGTATGCGCCAGCCGGTCTCGGTTCGCTCCGCTTCCACGCCGAACTGCCGCAGCGCCTGCACGGTGAGGTCGGCATAGCCTGCAGATTCGAGCGGCGTGGACAATACAATTTCAGATGCTTCTCCGGTCAACGGCAGCGCGAAAAGCAGGCCGCTGATGAACTGCGAGGAGACGTTTCCGGCGATTTCCCAGATGCCGCCGCGCAGCCTGCCCTCGCAGAGGACTGTGTCCGCGCTCGGACGGGACAGGCAGCAGCCGTGCGCCTGCATCGCCTCCCAGAGCGGTGAGAGCGGACGCTCTGCCAGCCTGCCGTGGAGGCGGAAGGTCGCGCTGACGCCCAGCGCGCCGACGACCGGAAGCAAAAACCGCAGAGTCGAGCCGCTTTCCCCGCAGTCCAGCACTTGATCGCCGCGCGGCAGCTGCAGCGGGTAGACGGTATACGCGCCGTTTCCATAGGTAAAGTCCGCGCCGAGCGCTGTCAGTACACGGGCGGTCGCTTCCACGTCCTTTGAGGTTTCCGCGCAGGAAATCTTCGTCGCGCGGTCAGACAGTGCGGCGCAGATCATCAGGCGATGCGCCGCCGATTTGGAGGCGATCGCCGCGATTTTGCCGCCGATCGGGCGGGGAGAAAGCGTCAGCTCCATGTCAATACCCCGCACGAATGACGTCCAGCAGGTCGCCGACCGTGATTTTTTTCAGGCTTGCCCTGCCGATGCGCTCCGGAACAACGAGCGTGAGCGTGTCGCCGCTGCGCTTCTTGTCCGAAAGGGCGGCGCTTGCCAGCTCCTCCGGGGAAAATGCCGTTTCCGTCGGCAGACCGAAGGCGCGCAGAACGGAAAGAATCTCGTCCGCGTCCTTGCTGAACGCGCGCGCCATGATCGCCGTGCCGACGGCGACCGCCTTGCCGTGGGAGACGGCATAGCCGCTGCATTTTTCCACGGCGTGTCCGACCGTATGCCCCAGATTGAGCAGCTGCCGCTCGCCGGTGTCAAACTCGTCGCGGCAGACGACGTCGCGCTTATGCTCGACGCAGCGGGCAATCACCGCCTCGCGGTCGAAGCCCGTGCTGCGGTCGCGCAGATGATCGAACAAGTCGCGGTCAAACAGCACGGCAGTCTTGATGACCTCCGCGCAGCCGTCGCGTAACACGTCCTCCGGCAGGGTGGAAAGCGCGTCGGGGTCGCATAGCACGAGAGAGGGCTGGTGGAACGCGCCGACCAGATTCTTCCCCGCAGGCAGGTCGATCGCCGTCTTTCCGCCGACGGAGGAATCGACCATGGCAAGCAGGGTCGTCGGGATCTGCACGACCGGGATGCCGCGCAGGTAGGTCGCTGCGGCAAAGCCCGCCAGATCGCCGACCACGCCGCCGCCCAGAGCGATCACCGCGTCCGAGCGGGTCAGACGCTTGGCGGCGAGGATATTCAATAAGTTTACATAATATTCCGGGCTTTTTGCAGGCTCTCCTGCCGGAACGGAGGCGGAGGAGGCGGTCAGCCCCGCCTGCCGCAGACTGCCGACGACCTTTGGCAGGTACAGCGGCGCGACGTTTTCATCGCTCACGACGAGCGCCTGCCCGGCGGTGAGCTTCGCCGTTTCGCTGCCGACGGTTTCGAGAAGACCGCTGCCGATTTTCACTTCATAGCTGCGCGAAGCGTTGACACGAACGGTTTTCATCCGACTTCCTCCTTGCGTTTCTTTCCTTCCTCCAGCAGGGCGCAGAGCGTATCTCTGTCGTCTGCGGCGAGGGCGTCGCGGTACTTTTGAAGCTCCGCCGTCAAGCCGTCGATCTCCTTGATGAGATAGTCGCGGTTTTCCGAGAACAGCTCCGTCCACATCGGCGCGTTGAGCCACGCCACGCGGGTCAAATCCTTGTAGCTCCCGGCGGAGAAGCCCTTGTGCATCCCCGCCGTCGGGCTCTTGATATAGGCGTTGGAGACGACGTGGGCAAGCTGCGAGGTAAAGGCGATCATCTGATCGTGCTTTTCCGCCGTGGTGACGGAAAAGCTGCCGAATTCGGGCGCGGCAAGCAGACCGCGCACACGGTCGATCAGCTGCATGTCGTCTAAAACAGGCGGCACGAGCACCATCGGCGCGCCCTTGAAGAGGGTCGCGCGGCTGTACTTGAAGCCGGAAAAGTGCGTGCCCGCCATCGGATGACCGCCGACGAACAGAAAGCCGTATTCCTTCGCGATCCGAAAGCCTGCCTCGCAGATCTCGCGCTTGATGCCGCAGCAGTCGACGACCACGGCGGTCTTGCTGATATACGGCGCGTTTTCCTCTAAATACGCTGCGGCGGCGGCAGGATAGATCGCAAGCAGGATCAGCTCGCAGGAGGCGAGATTCGCCTGCGTCAGCGCGCCGTCCGACGCGCCTGCCATCTGCGCGAACGCAGTGACCGAGGAGGACAGATCCGTTGCCAGAACGCGGTGTCCCGCCTCCTTGTACGCCTTTGCCATGGAGCCGCCGATCAGCCCCAGCCCGACGACGCCGACCGTCATTGCGCCACGGCCTTTCTGACGGTGCGCAGCTTTTCGGCAAGCTGCGCAAACTGCTCCGGACGCAGGGACTGCGCGCCGTCGCACAGGGCGCGGATGGGATCGTTATGCACCTCGACCATTACGCCGTCCGCGCCGCAGGCGACTGCCGCCAGCGCCATCGGCGGAACAAGGCGCACCTTGCCCGTCGCATGGCTCGGGTCGACGATGACCGGCAGGTGCGACAGCTCGTGCAGCATCGGCACGGCGGTCAGGTCGAGGGTGTTGCGCGCATAGGTGTCAAAGGTGCGGATGCCGCGCTCGCAGAGGATAATGTTCTCATTCCCCTCCGACATGATGTACTCCGCACTCATTAAGAATTCCTTCAGCGTGTTGGCAAGGCCACGCTTGAGCAAAATGGGCTTGTCTGTTTTGCCCAGCTCCTTCAGAAGGTCGAAATTCTGCATATTTCGCGCGCCGACCTGAATGATGTCCACGTCGGCGAACAGATCGAGATAATGCGCGGACATAATCTCCGTGACGATGGGGAGCCCCGTCGCCTTTTTCGCCTTCAGCAGCAGGTCGATGCCGTCGGCGCCGAGACCCTGAAAGTCGTACGGAGAGGTGCGGGGCTTGAACGCGCCGCCGCGCAGGACGTCCGCGCCTGCCGCCTTGACCTTTTGCGCCACTTCGACGATCTGCTCCTCCGTTTCTACGGAGCAGGGACCTGCGATCAGGCAGAAATTGCCGCCGCCGATGCGCGCTTTGCCGACGGAAACGACGGTATCCTCCGGGTGGAACTGGCGGGAGCACTGCTTGAACGGCTCGGAAACGCGCTTGACCGACTCGACGATATCGAGACTGCCCAGAAGCTCCATGTCGATCTTGCTCGTGTCGCCGATCAGTCCGAGAATGGTATAGTCCTGCCCGCGGGAAATGTGGACGTCTAAATTTTGCTCCTTCAGCCAGGCGATCAGATGCTCCATCTGCGCCTGCGAGGTGCCTTGCTTGAGTACTGTGATCATAACACTATCTCCTTATTCTGCCTCTGCAGCGGAAGCCGCGCTCTCCTGATAGAGCGGTCTGATGATCTTGCGGTAGACGGCGATCAGCATGGCAACGGATACCAGCAGAGACATGATCTCGGCGATCGGGAAGGCAAGCCAGACGAGGTCGATGTTTCCTGCCAGCGACAGCAGATACGCCGCCGGAAGCAGCACGACGAGCTGGCGCGCGATCGAAACGAACATGCTGTAAAGGCTCTTGCCGAGCGCCTGGAACACGCCGCCGAAAATAATGCAGGGACCTGCAAACACAAACGGCAGGCAGAGGATGCGCAGCGCAGGAACGCCGACGCGCAGCATTTCCTCGCTGGGATTGAAGAAGCCGAGCAGCGTTTCCGGCAGGAGCTGGAAGACGGTGATGCCGAGCAGCATCAGTGAAGCCGCGCCTACAACGCCGCAGCGGATGACCTGCGTGATGCGCTTCGGCTTTTTCGCGCCGTAGTTATAGGCGGTGATCGCCAGAACGGCGTTATTGATGCCGAAGACGGGCATGAACACGAAGCTCTGCAGTTTGAAATACGCGCCGAAGACGGTCTTTGCGACCTCGCCGAGCCCTTTGGAAATGCCGTTGAAGGTACCGAGCACCAGATTGAAGCTGTAGTTCATCAGCGAGCCGATGGCGACCATGACCATCGAGGGAACACCGATGCCGAGGATCCTGCCGATCATAGTTCCGTCGGGGCGAAAGCCGCGCAGGGAGAGCTGCACCTCGGGATTCTTTTTCAAGTTCAGAATGACGGCGAGCGCGAAGGCAATGATCTGACCGGCGACGGTGGCAATCGCTGCGCCCCTGACCTCCAGACGCGGCAGCCCGAACCAGCCGAAAATCAGGATGGGATCGAGAATGATGTTGATGATCGCGCCGATGCCCTGCGTGAGCATGGTGTAAGAGGTCCGTCCGGTCGACTGCAGCAGTCGCTCAAAGAGGACCTCGCCGAAAATGCCGAAGGAGACGATGCTGATGATTCGGATATAATCCGCGCCGTAGGCGACCGTCCGGGCGTTGGGCGTGAGGGAGCGCATATAGGGCTCTGCGCCGAACATGCCGAACAGGACGAACAGCAGCATGCCGATGAAGGCGAGGAAGATGCCGTTGAGGGCGCTGCGGTTGACCTGATCGCGGTTCTGCTCACCGAGACCGCGCGACAGCAGCGCGTTGACGCCCACGGCGATACCGGTGGCAACGCCGATCATGATATTCTGCACGGGGAACGCCAGCGAAACGGCGGTGAGCGCGTCGTTGTCCACTTCGGAGATCCGCGAGACGAACACGCTGTCGACGACGTTGTAAAGCGCCTGCACGAGCATGGAAAGCGCCATCGGCAGCGCCATGGTAAACAGGAGCCGCCCGACGGGCTTCACGCCCATTTTGTTTTCTTTCAGAGGTGTCATAGCTTCAAACTCTTTCAAAGTATTTCAATCCATAATTATATAGAAAAAGCAACCCGTTTGCAATAGCTAAAATTCGGTATTCCGCGCGCAGCGGCGCGCATTTCCCCCCTTGCGCGGCGCAGGAATCTGTGGTATATTATTCTTACAGTACAAGCGTACTGTCTGCAACACAAAACGAAACACAAACAGGAGGAAATCAACATGAAAAAGCGAATTCTATCCTTGCTCCTTGCGCTGGCGCTTCTGTGCGCGCTGCTGCCCGTGACAGCTGCGTCTGCGCTAACCTACTTTGTTGACGTTTCGGAGGGGGACTGGTTTTGCGAGGCGGTGAACTACGCTTACGATAATAAGCTGATGAACGGCGTAGGCAGCAACCGCTTCGATCCGAACGGCAGCATGACCAGAGCCATGCTCGTGACCGTGCTGTGGCGCTACGACGGCGAAAAAAGCGAAGGTGTGAACAGCTTTTACGACGTACCGGACGGTCTATGGTACACACAGGCAGTCGCATGGGCGGCGCATAATGCGATCGTCAGCGGCGTCGGTCAAAACAGATTTGACCCGAACGGCAATATCACCCGCGAGCAAATGGCTGCAATTCTCTACCGCTACGCAACGGCAAAGGGCTTCGATACGACGGCGCGCGGCAACCTGTCCTCCTTTTATGATCAGGGCTGGATCAGCAGCTATGCCAGAGACGCGATCGCATGGACGGTCGGCGCGGGTATCATCGGCGGCGCTGACGGTCTGCTGCTCCCGCAGGGCAACGCGACCCGCGCGCAGGTCTCTGCCATCCTGATGCGTTTTATCGAAAAGAACAAAAATCCCGTCTGTGATCACGTCTGGCAGGACGCCACCTGCTTCGCGCCGAAGACCTGTACGAAATGCGGCAGAACAGAAGGCAACAAGCTGCTGCACTGCGTGGACGAGGACACGCAAAGATGCTCCCTCTGCGGCTACCGCATTTACGGCGGACAGGCTGTCCTTTTCAGCCTCACGCAGGACTACGCCATGGGCGGCGGCTGCTCGATCTTCTTCTTTGAGGATCATACCTACGAGGTGGTCGCAGGAGGCGAAAGCATCGCAGTCAACCCGGACGGCACGATCCCCGACCCGTATGCAGGCAGCGAGGACATGGTGTTCATCTCCAACGGCATCTGGTACCAAAGCGACGACCCCACCTGCATTTTCTGCGAAAATGACGATGGCAACTTCGCTTCCGTGAACGTGGACGATTTTACCGATCCGACCGTCACGAAATACGACCGGATCCTCCTCGGATATTGGGAAATGACGGAGGTCTACGAGCCGATGAGCGGCAGGTTTACGCCGGAAGAGGCGGGCGTATACAGCGACATTGCGTTCTATACCGACCACGTGGCGGAATTGACGCTCAACGGCAACTCCTTTATGATCGAATTTGCGTTCCAGTATATCAACGAGGAAGGCGACTATCTGTACTATTTGTATGACGGAAGCGATGTTTTCTATCTTTACTACTTCGTTGAAAGCAACGAGATCTTGTTTGAGCTCGGGACCGCACGGCTCACCTACAAGAAGTAAGGTAGCGTTGTTCCGCGCTATGTCTTCGTGACTTGACAAGCTGCGCGCAAGCCCGTATAATAAGCGGGAACGGAGGGTGAAAGCAATGGACTGGAAATACTTCAGGCAGATTTTGAAAATCTTCTTCGGCGTATGCCTGATTCTGGCAAGCGGCGCAATCCTGCTGTACAACGTCTTCTATATCAAGACCGGCTACGATATGGCGCTCGGCCTGCTCGATCTGGTGCTGTTCCTGTGCGGGCTGCTGCTCGTGATCTTCACGGCGGCGAAGCTGCCCTCCGACCGCGAGGAAGCGGAATAATCTATCATCATAACGAAGAACCGTGGCGCTGCGACAGCGCCACGGTTCTTCAGACTGTCAAAAAAGTCCGTAACCGTCAAAA
Organism: Oscillospiraceae bacterium; assembly: GCA_017405865.1. GTDB lineage: Bacteria > Bacillota > Clostridia > Oscillospirales > Oscillospiraceae > JAZOXB01. The sequence goes on from JAFQZN010000010.1 coordinate 12,663, forward strand.
TTATTAAAACAATTTTTGGATTATTCCCTGTTTAAACGTTTTTCTGTTTTATTCAGGTTTTTCTAACAATTTAGGTTGCAAAAAGCTTGCTTCGCAAGAATTTTGA
>JAFQZN010000011.1 GCA_017405865.1 Oscillospiraceae bacterium
CTCTCTATGATTGGTATCTTATCTGACCACTACGGTCAGGTAAAATCTTCTCATGAGTTCGCTCTTAGCTTTACTCAAGAATTTTCGTTGGCTGTTCTTGCATCTCAAATATTTGACATACTTAAACAACTTTTTTCATTTCAAAATTGTCCAAGGTGTTCATGTTTCTCGTTGTTTAATTTACAAGGTACACCGCTGCTTTCGCAGCCTATTCAAAAAGCGGTCTGAACGGCTTCATCGAGGAATCTCTCCACCGCGACGCGACTTTTCGATTATAGCGCTTCGCTCATCATTTGTCAAGAACTTTTTTCAACTTTTTTAAGTTTCATGCGGTTTTGACTTACTGCCCCGAACGCGCTCCGTTATTTTAGCAGACACAACCCGGTTTGTCAACACTTTTTTTGAAAAAATTTACGCCGTTTTTCTTGCCCCAAGCAGTAGTGTTACAAACGGAAATGCGCCACAAAATATAGTCATTCCGACCGCAAAAATATCCTCTGAAATGACACCGGACGCCCACAGACACACCCCGCCGATCAAAAAATTTGTCAGGGCGGAAGCATTCTTCGGTTTCGGGAAGAATACCGACAGGATTTTTTCATTTGCGGCGCACAGCGTCCCAAGCAGGCAAAACCCGCCTGCGGTCAGCGCGGCGGAGACGAACGGCTCCAGCCGTTCCATCGCGCCGAGGATCTTGACGCTTTTTGCAGCCGTGTAAAACGGAAACGTCTCCTGCGCGGCGACGGATGGCGACACACTGCCTGCCGTGACCAGCGCGGCAAGAAAGGCGAGCGCCACGCCGCCGAGCAGCCACAGCGCCGGCTTTCCTCCGCCGCTCTCCCCCTCGGACAGATACAGAACGCTGACCGGCGCAAGCACGGCGGGAAAGACGGTCAGCGTCGGCCGCCCGACGGGCTTCAGCCACGACAGGCGCAGATCCGGCAGGGAAAAGCCCAGAATCAGCAGGTAAAACCCGATCAGGAAGAAAAAGACGATCGCGCCGGTACGCCGCACAGTCTCGCCGCCCTTCTGCGCGGCGTAGACCGCGAGCAGCAGCAGGAGCAGCCCGACCAGGGGAAATGCGCTGCCCGACGGATAGGCCTTGCACAGATGCGCGGCGATCCTGCCGAGCATCAAATCGTTCCAGAGCAGCACGGCGACCAGCGCCGTCTTCCCCGCAGCCGTCCGGGCTGCGAGGCGCACGAGCCCCTTTTTGCTCCTTCCGTGCAGGTAAATCAGCACACCCAGCACTGCCGCGCCCACTGCCGCGCCGATGGTCGCCCACAGCCAGCCCGCGCGCGGCAGGAGCAGGATCGCAGGCACGGTAAAGGAGGCGAAGCCGAGCGCATAGAGCTGCCTCGTATCGGCGCGCGTCACAGGCGTCCCTCCCGCAGCAGCGCATAGCGGAGGTCTGCGACGGTCAGCTCGCTCTTATGCGCAGTAAGGTACTCGTTCAAGCCCTCGGGATCGGTCAGCTCCTCTGCAAAATAGACCTGCGCCGCCGGACGCAGCTCCCCGCTGCGCAGGATCTCCGGCAGGAGCGAGGGCGCGCAGACGACGAGCTGCTCCGCCGTGTCGAAGAACACGTCGCCCGGCGCCTGCTCGCGCAGCGCCGCGACCGCCTCCGTCCAGCTCTCACCCTCCGCCTGCCCGATCTCGCTGACGAGCTTCACGCCCCGCGCTGTCCGCGCCGCCTGCACCGTGCGCACGGGCAGGAGCTTTCCGGTATCATACGCGCGGAATGGCAGACCGAACACCGCCGTCAGTACCAGCGCTGCAAAAAGATATAACCATTTCATATGCTCTCCTCCTGCGCGCCGAGCGCCTTTGCGAATCGTGCCTGCAGCGCTCCTGCTCCGTGCCTCGCTGACGCTGTCAGTCTCGCAATGACACGGACGGAACATGCGTGCGTTATCACGGCAAAGTGTCCCGTGTTGGGACGCACGGATTGCCGCATTTTCGGTTATCGTTGATTTTTTCCGTCCAGCGGATGCAGGGCGGGATCGCGGTATTTCTGCCGGAACAGGCGCTGCCGCACGATCGCGCGGCTGCCGGAGACGCGGCTGAACGGCGCGAGATATTCGACGTCCAGACTCGTCAGCCCGGACAGATGCACCAGCAGGCACAGCGCGCCGAGCGTCAGACCGAACAGCCCTGCGAGGCTCGCCAGCACCGTCAGAAACAGCCGCCACAGGCGCAGCGCGTCTGCAAAGCTCCGCCCGGGCAGGGCGAAGCCGGCGATCCCCGCCGCCGCGACGACGATCAGCGCCGCAGGAGAGAGGATCTTTGCCTCTACCGCCGCCGTGCCGACCACCAGACCGCCGATAATGGACAGGCTCTGCCCGACCGAATGGGGCATGGAGATGCTCGCCTCCTGCAAAAGCTCGAAGGCGACCAGCAGCCCCAGCACCTCAAAGACCGTCGGAAATGGGACGGTGTGCTTGCTCTCGATGATCGCCTGCAGGAGCGCCGTCGGCAGCATTTCCGGGTGGAACGTCGCCATCGCCACATACAGCCCCGGCAGCACCAGCCCGATCAGCAGGGCGAGATACCGCAGCAGCCGCAGGAAGGAGGCGGACAGGTAGTCCGTGCCGCGATCCTCCGGCGCGGTCATCAGCGCACCTATATCCACCGGAGCGAGGTAGCCGAGCGGAAGCCCGTCCACGAGCAGCCCCACCCTGCCGTCCAGCAGCCCCTGCGCGAAGCGGTCTGTCCGCTCCGTGTACTGCATCAGCGGAAACGCCGTCGGTCGCGAGCCGGTCACGTATTCCTCCACCGCCGCAGGCGTCGTCAGGCCGTCGACGTCGATTTCCGAGAGCCGTTTTTTCATCCGCTCCACCAGCTCCGGATCGGTCAGCCCGTCGATCCAGGCGACCGTCACGTTCGTCAGACTGCGCCGACCCACCTGCGTCTCATACAGCCGCAGCGCAGGCGTGCGCAGGTGGCGGCGCAGCAGGCTCGTGTTCGTGCGCACCGTCTCGGTGAAGGCGTCCTTCGGTCCCTTGACCGTGTTCTCCACCTCCGGCGCGGCAGGCGCGCGCTTCTCGCCGGTCTTCGTCTCAAAGGCGATCGCCTGCTGCCCGAACAGCACAACGGTAAAGCCGTTGACCAGCTTCGTCGCCGCGTCGTTCAGATCCTCGCACGCAGATGCAACGGAATTGTAGACCGTGCTGCGCAGCGCGCGGTCGTAGAGCTCCTCCATCGTCCCGGCGCGGGTATCCTGCAAAAGCGGCTTGACCACCAGCTCCGAGATGTCGCCGCCGGAGGTCAGCCCGTCGATCGCGTATACATATATAATATGTGTCCCGACGCGCAGCTCGCGGCGGTTGAAGTCCCCCGCGCCGGAAAAGATCGCGGAAATATGTTCGTCCGTGAGCGCGCCGCGATAGGCGCCGTCCGGCAGGCGAAGCTCCTCCATGCGTTTGTCCCCCCGCGATAGCTTGCGCAGAACAGACAGAATTATACAATGCCGCAGCGCAGGCTCCGGATCGTGGCAATCTGTACCTATCGTCGTGGGACGCTTTAACGAATGACCTGCACGACGGCTCCCCTGTGTAAGGGGAGCTGTCAGCGAAGCTGACTGAGGGGTTGTTTCAACCTTGCAAGCATGCACCGAGGTACGACAGCGGCAACAATCCCTCCGTCACGGCTGACGCCGTGCCACCTCCCTCTACACGAGGGAGGCTTTGAAACGTGCAGCGCACGGCGGCGCCCCTGTGTAAGGGGAGCTGGATTTGCCGAAGGCAAAGACTGAGGGGTTGTCAACACGCGCAATACTGCTAGGAGCGGGAACAATCCCTCCGTCAAAACCTGCGGTTTTGCCACCTCCCTCAAGGTGAATTGCCCCGAAGGGGCAAGAGAGGGTGGCCTGGGCCATTACACAAGGGAGGCTTTGGCTGCAACCGTAATATGATGCACGTGCCATACCTGCGATGGACAGATTGCCACGGTTTGCTCCGCAAACCTCGCAATGACACGGATCGACGGCGCGCTCATAATTGTGCATTGAGCATTGTGCATTGCCCTGCCCGCCGCTTGACGGCGCGCAAGGGACGTGGTAAAATGGGATCCATCAAGGAGAGTATACGTTATGCAGAAGATTTTTGAACTCAGCCGTCCGGCGGGCGACGGCTCGATGACGCAGATCACAGCCGCCATGCAGGACGCCGCGATCGCGCACAGCCTCGACCTGAACATCGGCTTTGCGCGGATGCTCAAGGACTTCCACGCGCTCTGGATGCTCGTGCGCTGCGCCGTCGAGCTGAAGCGGCTGCCGGTCGGTACGCTGCGACTGCAGACCTTCCTGCGCACGCCGTCCGCGAGCTCCAGCATCCGCGATTTCACCCTGCTGGACGACGAAGGCGTCTGCGGCAGCGCCCTGCAATGCTGGGTGCTCGCCGACGCCAAGACGCGGAGGATCGTCAGCCTGAAGTCCGTCCCCGCGCTCTGGTCGCTGCCGACGCCCGTGCCGGAGCGCACCGAGGTGCTCAAGCGGGTCGCGCTGCCGGAGGCGCTGACAGACGCCGCCGTCTGGACGGTCGCGCCGGAGGAGATCGACGACAACGGTCACTTGAACAACGTCGTCTACGTCCGCCACGCCGAGGCGCTGCAAAAAGCGCCGTGCCTCGGGCTGGAGATCCAGTTTGACCGGGAATGCTTCGCAGGCGAGGTTTTGCGCCTGCAGACCTGCGACGGCTTCGTCCGCGGGATCAAGGCAGACGGCTGCGAGAGCTTCCGCTGCTGCTTCCGAAAGGAGAGTACGCCATGAAACGCCTGACCGCTGCGATCCTGCTGCTTGCCCTGCTGTGCTGCGTCGGCTGCAGCCGGACGCCTGCGACGCCGGAAAGCACCGCCGCGCCCGTCACGGAGCTGCCCGAATACGGCATTCCGCAGGACCTGCCCGGCGTGTGGTCGAGCGCCGACGCCGGCAAGCTGATGATGAGCGAAACGATCACCTTCGGGGAGGACGGCTCTTTGAGCGTGTCCGGCGTCTACGAGGGCAGCGACATGGGGACGATCTACGGCACCTACCGCGTCATGGGCAACACCATTTTCTGTGACATCACGGAGGGCGCAACGCCGTTCAAGGTCTCCTACGCCTTCCGCGTCGACGGCAGAGAGCTCGTCCTGACCGACGACGACGGCGACGCGCACTACCTGCGCACGTCGTAGGAACGGGGTCGGTAAATGGACAGAAAGCACAATCCTTCTATCGTGCCGATTGCAAAAACGCTCCGGAAAAATATGACGAAAGAGGAGCGGCATTTGTGGTATGACTTCTTAAAATCGTATCCTGTCAAATTCACGCGGCAAAAGGTGCTTGGGAAGTATATTGCAGATTTTTATTCAGCGCAGGCACGCCTCGTCATTGAGCTTGACGGCAGTCAGCATTATGATGCGGTCGGCGAACAGAAAGACGCAGAACGTACCGCATATCTGGAGCAGTATGGTCTGAATGTGCTTCGGATCCCGAATAATCAAATCAATCAGCGCTTCAGAGAAGTTTGCGAATACATAGATCACATTGTAAAACAACGTCTCTGACCGCTTCGCTGACAGCTCCCCTTACACGGGGGAGCCGCCGTGCGCTGCAGTTTATGTGTATATTGACGCCCTGTGGGGAGTAGAAACCGCGCGTTAAGTACCGTCGGATGGGAGGTTGCCGGCGGGCGAAGGAACGATCCTCGTTCCGCGGTGCTGTTTCGCTACCGCCCTGCTGCGCGCCGGAGAAAGCCTTCGGCGCAGGCGTCTGTGTTTTACAACCTCCTCCCATTTGAAAGGAGGCTATTTTTATGCCCGAAACCGCGAAAACACCCCTTGCGCCGGAGCTGTTCCGCACGCCGTTTTCCCGCGCCTACTGGCGCTGCGCCTTCGGGGAGCTGAAGCGCCCGAAAATGCTGGCAGTCGCCGCGATCCTGCTGGCCGTCCGCGTCGCCCTCAAGCCCGTGAGCATCACCCTGTCGCCGACCTTGAGCATCAACTTCGGCTTTTTCGTCAACGCCCTCGGCGCGATGATCTTCGGACCGGTCGTCGCCGTGCTGTCCGCGGCGGTCAGCGACACCCTCGGCTGTCTGCTGTTCCCGAGCGGACCGTACTTCTTCCCCTTCATCTTCACGGAGATCGCAGGCTCGCTGCTCTTCGCGCTCTTCCTCTACCGCGCGAGGCTCACGGGCTGGCGCGTCACGCTGGCGCGCTTTGCCGTATGCTTTCTGGTCAACATCGTCATCCAGACGCCGATCATGCTCTGGTACTACAAGCTGATGCTCGGCAAGGAGTACGCGCTCTTTGACCTGCCGCGCATCGCAAAAAATCTCGTGCTCTTCCCGTTTGAGGCGCTGCTGCTTTTACTGTTTCTCAACGTCCTGCGCCCCGTCACCTACCGCATGAAGCTGACCTTCGACCCGCCGCAGAAGCTGCAGATCACAAAGCGGCTCGTCATTTTCGTCGTCGTGCTGTTCCTGCTCGGCGCGGCGGCGACCGGCGCGTACTACGTCTACGACTATCAGAGCTATAACGCCGCCAAGGACTTCTCCGAGGCCGAGCGCGCGGACTTCAACCGCGACCTTGCCGCGCGGATCGGCGCAGGAGAGGATGAGCTCGTGCTGGTCAATACGATCCACCGCTCCTTCTTCGGCTCGGAGCTGGAGGTCACGTATTCGGTCTACCGGATCGGCGCAGTCTCCTACGTCGATCCGCTGTGGAGCATGAAGAACTCCGAGGCGAAGCAGAGCGAGCTTTTGACGCTCGTGGAGGATACTTGCACGATCACCATAGACCCATAAAGGATGAAAAGAGCGGCGCTGCGCCGCTCTTTTTCATTTCGCCGCAAGTCTTCCGTCCCTGTCATTGTGAGATCGCGCCATATTACGAAGAATCCTTCGGATTTGTCATTGCGAGGTCGCGGTACGCGACCGTGGCAATCTGTCCCTCGCAGGTATGGCACGGTTGCCGTATTACGGCAAAGCGTCCTGCATCGACAGGCACAGATTGCCCGAGCAAGTCGGGCAATGACAGAGACGAAGGCGCTTTCCCATCCTGTCATTCCCACCTGACAGCGTCAGGCAGGCAGTGCCGCCAACAGCTTCCCGCGGCTCCTGCGGAGCCTCGCAATGACGCGGACGGGAAATTTCTCGTAATATCGAAATACTTAATATTGAAATGTCTGTCTTGCGGCGCGTGCCGCGCGGCTATGCCGCGCTCAAGATCTCCGTCAGACGGTCGGCGAAGAACTCCGCGCTGACGATCGCTTGCCGGAGCGTGTTGCCCGCCGCGCCGACCTCCAGCAGGATCGAATTCGGCGTCAGATGCTCGTTGTAGCGCTCCGAGCGCAGCGACATCTGCCGGAACGTCCCCGGCGCGCAGCGCTCGCAGTGCGCCTGGAGCTTGAGCGCCATCGACAGATTGCTCCGCCAGTTCGGATGCTCCAGCCCCGCGACGTCCGTTCCCATGACCAGCATGAGCTGCGCCGCGTCCCTGCCGTTCAGTCGGCACGGCACCGCCAGCTCGCTGCCGTCGTCCAGCGTCACCGCGTCGCGATGCACGTCGATCACCATTTGAATGGAGGGATATTCCTCCAGATAGCCCGCGATCACCGCCGCCGTCCGCTCGTAGGCGTCGTAGTAGCCCGGCTCGTCGTTGAGCGTCGTGTCGTGGACGGTCGCAAGCCCGTTCTCGTTCAGCCGGTCGGCGAGCGCCTGTCCCACCCGCACGACGTTATAGCGGATATCCGTCGTGCGGTAATTGCCGAAATACTCGTCCCCGTCCGCGACCGTGTACGCCTCCGTCGCGTGGGTATGTACAATCAGGATCAGAGGCCCGTCCGCCGTCCGGTCAAACTGCAGCGGCGCGGTGATCAGCGCGCTCGCGTCAAATTCCGCGCCGGCGGAGTTGCGGATGTCCACAAGAGCGGCGTCCGCCGCAGCGAAGGTCGCGCCGTGCGAGGGCGTCTCGTAATACATCGTCGGAAAGACGTCCTGCGCGCGCATGGCGGGCGGCGCTTCTGCCGTCGGCTCCTGCGCAGGAGGCTGCAGGTCGACCGCCGATACCATCCGCAGCGCGACGGCGGCGAGCAGAACGCCGAAGCAGACCCACCGCAGCGCGAGCTGAAACCGTTCCCTTGTCACCATGAGATCACTCCCTTGTCGGGCAGCGCCCGGCAGCGAATAGCAGTATCTTCCGATCCACTATGTATTCTATGCGCCGCCGGACGGAAATATGACAGCTGCGCCGCAAAGAATCAACGCGCAAGCGCTTTGCCGCAATTTGCCGAAAAAGACGGCAAATTCGCCGGGGATTTTGTCGCCAAACTTTGCGAAAAGCGGTAGACAAAAGCGAAACGTATGATATAATAGTATTGGTGAAAAACCGCAAATCAAGCCAGAAAGGTCGTGCGCTCCATGCTTGGACTGTCTGCCGTCATTTTCGTCCCGGACGATACCGCGAAGACCGGTTATCCGCAACCGCTGATGCTGCAGCGCGTCCTCGGCGCGCCGCTGCTGCGCTGGCTTGCCGAGACGATGTTTGAAGACGGCGTGCAGCGCTTTTTCCTCGTCTGCCACGACCGCTACGCGCAGCAGGCGCGCGCGTGTCTTCCCGCGCAGGCGGAGGTCATGACCACGATGGACAGCAACCCCGCCGACCTTCTGCATGTCTTCCTCTCCACGGCCGACGAGGACGAGCGCGACGTCACCGTGATCGCCGGTCCCGCCGCCTATGTGCCCGCCACTGCGCGGCGCAGCGGCGCGCCGCTCGGCGCCTGCGTCTACCGCGCCAACCGAGAGCTTTTGATGGACGCGCTGGACGAGCAATTCGTCTTTTCTCGCTTCTTGAAGGATAATTGCTCTGTTTTGAGCGATTATGATGGATTTTACACGATCGACTCCCCGGCGAGCGCACTGGAATTTGCTTCCGTCCTGCGCCGCGACCGGGCGCTCCGTCTGATGAAGCAGGGCGTTGAGATCTTCGACGCGGATCACTGCCACATCGAGCCGTCCGTAAGGATCGAGCGCGGCGCGAAGCTCCTGCCGGGAGCGGTTTTGCGCGGTTCCTCGATCATTCGATCAGAAGCGGTCATCGGGCCGTGGAGCGTGATTGAGGATTCCGAGATCGGCGAACGGACGACGGTCAACGCCTCGCAGATCTTCGGCTCGAAGGTCGCCGCAGACGCCATGATCGGTCCTTACGCGCACATCCGTCCCGACTCCGAGATCGGGCGCAGCGCGAAGATCGGCAACTTCGTCGAGGTCAAGAACACGACGGTCGGCGAGAATACGTGGGTCTCGCACCTGTCCTATCTCGGCGACGCGCAGATCGGCGCCGACTGCAACCTCGGCTGCGGGACGGCAACGGTCAACTTCGACCGCGTCGAAAAGCACCGCACCTCGATCGCGGATAAGGCGTTCATCGGCTGCCACAGCGCGCTGATCGCGCCGGTCACGGTCGGCGAGGGCGCGTATATCGCCGCCGGCAGCGTCATCACGGAGGACGTACCCGCCAACGCCCTCGGCATCGCACGCAGCCGCCAGTCGAACAAGCGCGACTGGGCGGCAAAGCACAAGAAATAGGGCGTTTCCCGCGTTTCGTGGCGGCATGTGGGCATGCCGTCCTACGCGGCTCCGGTAAAGTCTCCCGCGACGGTAGGGACAGATTGCCACGTCGCCTAACGGCTCCTCGCAATGACACGGACAGGAGAACAATCATAATTGAGCATTGCGCATTGTGCATTATAATTCGCATTCGCCGCGCTGCGGCTTCGATCCTTTCGCATACCCATAGATAATTTCTCGTTACAGGGAGGTACCCCAATGATCGCACACGGAAACAGAATCAAGATCTTCACCGGCAGATCCAACGTCCCCTTTGCCGAATCGGTCTGCACGGAGCTGGGCATCGAGCTTGGCAAATGCAAGGTCGATAGCTTTGCCGACGGTGAGGCGAACATCCTCATCGAAGACAGCGTTCGCGGCAGCGACGTCTATATCATCCAGTCCACCTGCAACCGCGTCAACGACAACCTGATGGAGCTGCTGGTCATGATCGACGCCTGCCGCCGCTCCTCCGCCGGCCGGATCAACGCCGTCATCCCCTATTTCGGCTACGCGCGGCAGGATCGCACGGCGAAGGGCCGCGAGCCGATCTCCGCCAAGCTGGTGGCAAATCTGATCACCGTCGCGGGCGCGGACCGCGTGCTGACGCTGGATCTGCACTCCGGCCAGCTGCAGGGCTTCTTCGATATTCCCGTGGATCATCTGGTCGGCAGTCCCATTTTTGCCAAATACTACCTCTCCAAATTTGACGAGAAAACCTATGACCACGACGATTTCTGCGTTGTCTCGCCCGACATCGGTTCGGTCGCACGGTCGCGCGCCTTCGCCACGAAGGTCCACATGCCGCTCGCCATCGTCGACAAGCGCCGTCAGCGCGCCAACATGAGCGAGGTCAAGAACGTCATCGGCGACGTTCGGGGCAAGACCTGCATTCTCTTTGACGACATCGTGGACACCGGCGGCTCGCTCTGCCACGCCGCAGAGGCGCTCATCGAGGTCGGCGGCGCAACGAAGGTCTACGCCTGCGCGAGCCACGGCGTCCTGTCCAATAATGCCTGCGACCTGATCGAGAACAGCTGCATTGAGGAGCTGATGCTTCTGAATACGATCCCGCTGCCCTCGCTCTACACCGGCAGGAAGATCCGTCAGCTCGACGCTGCGCCGATGTTTGCCAAGGCGATCACGCGGATCTTCAACGAGCAGCCGCTCTCGGATCTGCTGTGATGCTGTTTCGGAAGCCCGCCTGCGACTGGCTGATCGTCGGCCTCGGAAACCCCGGCGCGAACTATGGCAAGACCCGTCATAACGTCGGCTTCCGGGCGGTAGACGCCGTGGCGCAGAAGCTGAACGTGAAAATCGACCGCGCGAAGTTTCGCGGTCTTTCCGCGCAGGCGGTCTGGAAAGGACAGAAGCTGCTCCTGCTCAAGCCGCAGACCTTCATGAATCTTTCCGGTCTGTCCGTAGCGGACGCAGCGCGGTATTTCAAGCTGCCGCCGGAGCGGATCATTCTCCTGTTCGACGATATTTCGCTCGACGTCGGCCGGCTGCGCGTACGCGCGGAGGGCTCCGCCGGCGGCCATAACGGGATCAAGTCCGTGATCGGCGCGCTGAACAGTCAGGGCTTCCCGCGCGTCAAGATCGGCGTCGGCGCGAAGCCGCACCCGGAGTTCGAGCTTGCCGACTGGGTGCTGTCGAACTTCACAAAGGACGAGGAGGCGCTGCTGCAGAGCGTCATTGAGGACGCCGCCGAAGCCGCGCTGACGGTCGTGGAGGACGGCGTTCCCGCCGCCGCCGCGCGGTTCAACGGCAGGCACCCGTAAGAAAGGCGCCCGGCGGCATGCCGCCGTGTCTATATCCATTCACATGACATCATCGACGGAAATCGGGACCTTTCCCGATTTCCGCATTTGTGCGTTGCGCGCCTGCCTTCCCCTTGAGGGGAAGGTGGCATCCGGCGTCTCACGCAAGCCCGATGACGGATGAGGTGGTCGCAGGAACTGCGCACGTATTTCGATAACGCTCCGGTTTCAGGCGTTTCGCTATTCGCGGCTGACAACCCCTCAGTCACGGCTGCGCCGTGCCAGCTCCCCTTGCACAGGGGAGCCTTCGCGCACGGCATTCGGTAAAGTGTCCCTCATCGGGACGGACGGATTGCCTCGGTCGCGTTCCGCGACCTCGCAATGACTTGGATGGAAGATTTCTCCACTCTCCACACTCCAACATCCCCATCCCCGCCCACTTTCAACCAAAAACCAACAACAAACAAGGAGTCCCTATGGAACAGCTTTTGACACTGCTGCGCGGGCTGCCGGACTACCGGCGGCTGGTGCAGTGCGCGGATCAGAATAAGGTCGCGGGCGTGTCCGGCGCGGCGCAGATCAACCGCTCGCATCTGATCGCGTCCTTGCTTCACGATACGGGCAGGCCTGCCGTCGTCGTCTGTCAGGACGAGATGGCGCTGCGCCGCACCCAGCAGGAGCTTTCCGCCTTTTTGGGCAGGGAGGCTGCCGTTCTGCCCTCGCGCGACCTGACCTTTTACAGCGCAAGCGCGATCTCGCGCGGCTGGGAGCAGCAGCGCATGCGCAGGCTCTACGAGCTGGCGCGGGGCGAATGCGGCCTGCTTCTGACGACGTGGGAAGCGCTGGCGGTACGCACCCTGCCGAAGTCCTGCCTGTTCTCCTCTGCGCTGGAGGTGCGCCTCGGCGCGCAGATCTCGCCGGAGGCGATCGCCGAACGGCTGGTGCAGGCGGGCTACGTGCGCGGCACCCTCGTCGAGGGCGTCGGCCAGTTCGCGGTGCGCGGCGGCATTCTGGACGTCTTCTCTCCCGCCTACGACAATCCCGTCCGCATCGAATTTTTCGGCGACGAGATCGACACGATGGGCTTTTTCGACACCGTGACCCAGCGCCGCAGCGAGAACGTCGGGCAAATCGTCATCCTCCCCGTCGCGGAAACGCTGCCGCGCCTCCACCCGGGCGGCACGGAGGGGCTTTGCGCCGATCTGGAGGCGCTGCAGGCGCGGCTGCGCCGCCGCAAGGCGCCGCATGAAGCGCTGCTGCGTACGCTCGAGACGGACACTTCGCTGATCCGCAGCGGCTTGAGCTTCTCCGCCGCCGACCGCTATATGGCGCTGATCTATCCCGAATTTGCCTGCGCCGCCGACTATATTCCCATGGACGCGCTGGTCTTCTTCTGCGATCACGGCAACCTGCGCCGCGCTGCCAACCGCTATACCGAGGAGGAGGGCATGATGCTCGACAGCCTGCTCGAAAGCGGCGTTCTGTGCGGCGAGCTGTGCGAATTCTCCGCCGACTGGGAGAGCGTCTGCGCCGCCTGCGCGGGTCGTCCGGTCGTCTTTCTGGACTCCTTCCTCGCCACCTCCTATCCGCAGAGCCTCCCGCCGCAGGAGCTTTGCGCCTTCACCGCCAAGCAGCTTCCTTCCTACGGGGGCAATCTGGACGTGGCGATCGCGGATCTGGTGCACTATCAAAAGAACGCGTTTTCCTCTCTCGTCCTCTGCGGCAACCGCCGGCGCGGCGAGATTTTAGCCGAGCAGCTCACGGAAAAGGGGCTGCAGGCGCGCCTTTCCTTCCCGCTGACGGCGATGCCGCAACCCGGCGGCATCGTGCTGACCGACGGCGCGCTGCCCTTCGGCATGGAATACCCCGAGCTGAAAATCGCGATCCTGACCGAAGGTCAGCTGCTCGCGCAAAACGCGCAGCAAACGCGCAAAAAACGTCAAAAAGCGTCAAATCGTCAAAAATTAGACTCTTTTGCCGACCTCTCGCCGGGCGATCTGGTCGTCCACGAATACCACGGCATCGGGCGTTACGTCTGCATGGAGCAGATCAAGATCGACGGCGCGGTCAAGGACTACGTCAAGATCGCCTATCAGGGGACGGACGTTCTGTACGTCCCGGCGACCCAGCTCGATCTGATCGGCAAATACATCGGCGGCGGCGAGGATACGCCCGTCAAGCTCAACCGCCTCGGCGGCGACCAGTGGCAGAAGACCAAGGCGCGCGCCAAGGCGGCCGCAAAGGATCTGGCAGAGGGGCTGATCAAGCTCTACGCCGAGCGCAAGCGGCTGCCCGGCTTCGCCTTCGCAGCCGATACGCCGTGGCAGGCGGAGTTTGAGCAGAACTTCCCCTACGCCGAGACGGACGACCAGCTGCGCTCCATCGAGGAGATCAAGGAGGACATGGAGGCGCCGCAGCCCATGGATCGCCTGCTGTGCGGCGACGTCGGCTACGGCAAGACCGAGGTCGCCCTGCGCGCGGCGATGAAGGCGATTCTCGACGGCAAGCAGGTGGCGATCCTCGTTCCGACCACCGTGCTCGCCCAGCAGCACTACACCACAGCCGTCAACCGCTTCCGGGGCTTTCCGGTGCAGATCGGGATGCTCTCGCGCTTCTGCACCCCCGCGCAGATCCGCAAAAATCTGGCCGATCTGCGCGCCGGCACGCTCGACCTCGTCGTCGGTACGCATAAGCTGCTGCAGAAGCAGATAGAATTTAAGGACCTCGGCCTGCTCATCGTGGACGAGGAGCAGCGCTTCGGCGTGACGCACAAGGAAAAACTGAAGGAACTTTCGCGCGGCGTGGACGTCTTAACCTTGTCCGCCACCCCGATCCCGCGCACGCTGAACATGGCTCTGTCGGGTCTGCGCGACATGTCCACCATCGAAGAGCCGCCGCACGACCGCTACCCGGTGCAGACCTTCGTGCTCGAATACGCCGAGCCGATCCTCGTCGACGCGATGCGGCGGGAGCTGGAGCGCGGCGGGCAGGTCTACTACCTGCACAACCGCGTCGAATCCATCGCCTACTGCGCCGCGCAGATCAAAAAGGCGCTGCCGGACGCGCAGATCGGCATCGCGCACGGCAAAATGAGCGAGGAGGAGCTGTCCGACGTCATGCAGCGCATGGCGGACAACGACATCCAGATCCTCGTCTGCACGACCATCATCGAGACGGGCATCGACATCTCCAACGTCAACACCCTCATCATCGAGGACGCGGACAAAATGGGTCTGGCGCAGCTGCACCAGATCCGCGGGCGCGTCGGGCGGTCCAGCCGCCACGCCTACGCCTATCTGACCTTCCGGCGCGGCAAGGTGCTCACCGAGGTCGCCGAAAAGCGGCTCAACGCCATCCGCGACTACGCCGAATTCGGCTCCGGCTTCAAGATCGCCATGCGCGACCTTGAGATCCGCGGCGCGGGCAACCTGCTCGGCGCGGAGCAGTCCGGCCATCTGATCTCCGTCGGCTACGACATGTATCTGAAGCTATTGGAGGAGGCCGTTCTGGAGGAGCGCGGCGAAAAGCCCCTCGAGGAGGTCAACTGCACCGCCGATCTGGACGTGACCGCCAATCTCGACAAGGCCTACGTCACCTCCGGTGAGCAGCGCATGGATCTCTACCGCCGCATGGCGGCGATCCGCTCGCAGGAGGACGCCGACGAGCTGCTCGACGAGATCGTCGACCGCTACGGCGACCCGCCCAAGGGCGCGATGAACCTGATCGCCATCGCCCTGCTGCGCGCGAGAGCCGCCGCAGCAGGCATTTCGGACATCTCGCAGAAGGGCAGGACGGTCGTCTTCACGCTGGCGAAATTTGAGTTCGAGGCGCTCGCGGCGATCTGCAGCTCGGAGGCGTACAAGAAACGCATTTCCCTCTCCCCGAAGACGGAGAAGCCCGTCCTGACGCTGAAGCTGGCGGCGAATGAAAACCCCCTGAAGGCAGCCGAGGCGTTCGTGCGGGACTATACCGCCGGAGGTTGAGACAAGGCAATGCGCAATGCTCGATGCTCAATACGCAATGCTCAATTATGCATATCCACCCCGTCCGTGTCATTGCGAGGTTTGCTCCGCAAACCGTGGCAATCCGTCCCTATCGACGTGGGACACTTTACCGTGATCCGTGCGCGAAGGCTCCCCTGTGCAAGGGGAGCTGGATTTGCCGAAGGCAAAGCCTGAGGGGTTGTCAACGCTGAAGATAAGAGCAATACTGCGAGGAGCGGTAACAATCCCTCCGTCAAAACCTGCGGTTTTTACACCTCCCTCAAGGTGAATTGCCCCGAAGGGGCAGGCCTGGGCCATTACACAAGGGAGGCTTTGGCTCCGACCGTAATACGGCACACGTGCCATACCTGTGTGAGACACTTTACCGTGATCCGCCCGCCGTTGTCGAACGCGTTTCGCTATTCGCGGCGGCATGTGGGCATGCCGCCCTACGCGGCTCCCATTTTGAGGAATTTCCCGTCCGTGTCAGACAGGCACAACCGTCCTTCTTTTTCCGTTTTGATTGCCATTATTTTTCCGCATTTCGCTGTTGCTTTTTGTCGATAAATCGCTATAATATATAATACTAATCTATAATGAAACAGTAGCCGCATTTTTGCGTGTCAGAGGAGAATACCATGGGAAAATTTGAAAAAGGAAAGCGTCCTGTGAGCGCATACAATCCGCAGATGCCTGCTGCGGATCGAAACAATCTCTATGGGCAGAGGACTGCGCAGAAGAGCGCGCAGAAGCCGACCCGCAGCGCCGCGCCGAAATCCGCGCCGAAGCCGTCCGCCCCGAAAAAGAAAAAGAGCCGTCTGCCGCTTGTCATCGGCATCCTCGGCGCGCTTTGCGTCGTCGTTGCCAGTGCGGTCGCCTACCTGCTGCTGCGCGACGACGAGAAGATCGTCAACAACGTCTACGTCGCGGGCGTCAACCTCAGCGGCATGACGAAGGAAGAAGCGCTGACCGCCCTGAAGGACGTCTCCTTCGACCACGATATGGACGTGCGCTTCTACACGCACGGCGACGAATTTCCGACCTACGTGACGACCTACGAGCCCGGCAAGGAGACGAAGGTGGACATCTACGGAAACCCGCTGGAGAACGCGCAGGAGTCCGCCGCGATCCCGCAGAAGCAGGCGCCCGCCACCGACACGGACGCGCCGCTGGATGAAAACGGCCAGCCGTATCTGTTGGATAAGACCCTGCGGCTGCTGCCGGAGGACGTCGGCGTGAAGCTCGACGCCGCCGCTGCGGTCGAGGAGGCCTACCAGATCGGCAGAGGCGTCGGCTCGAAGGTCAACCTCTCGCGCGTGGACGTGGACGTTGCAAAGCACCTGACCGTCAACGAGACGTATATCCGCGAGGTGCTGGAAAACACGCTTGACGACGCCGACCGCGAGGGCAAGGAAACCTCCGTGAAGGAGACGCAGACGACGATCACCGACAAGGACGGCAACCCCAAGACCGTCGACGCGCTGGAGATCACGGTCGGCTCTCTGAAGCGCGAGATCGACATCGACGCGCTCTACCGCGAGATCGTCGAGGCCTATATGAGCGCGAACTACGAGCTGCAGTATATCTATAACGAAACGATCCCCGAGCCGGTCGATCTGGACGACCTGTATGAAAAGTACCACTGCACGGAGCCTGTCAACGCCGTGATCGACGAGGACACCTTCGAGATCACCGAGGGCAAGCCCGGCTACGGCTTCCGCATGACCGACGCGATCATCGCCTTTGAGAAGGCGAAGCCCGGCGATACCGTCACGCTGACGCTGACGGAGATCGAGCCGGAGTACACCAGCGAATCGCTGGGCGGCAAGCTGTTCACGGACGTCCTGTCCTACTACGACAGCCCGCACGTCTACAACCCCACCAGAACGCACAATCTCGAGCTTGCCTGTCAGGCGATCGACGGCACGATCGTCAAGCCCGGCGAGACCTTCTCGTTTAACAAGATCGTCGGCGAGCGCACGGCGGAGAAGGGCTACGGCGCGGCCGGCGTCTACGTCGGCGGCGAGACCGTGCAGGAGCTCGGCGGCGGCGTCTGCCAGGTCGCTTCGACCATCTTCTACTGCACGCTCAAGGCGGATCTTGAGGTCGTCGAGCGCGCCGAGCACCAGTTCACCCCGTCCTATATCCCCTGGGGCATGGACGCGACGATCTACTGGGGCAGCCTCGACTACAAGTGGCGCAACAACACGCCCTATCCCATCCGCGTCGACGCCTCCGTCTCCAACGGCTACGTGCATATCCGCTTCGTCGGCACGGATACCAAGGACTACACGGTGGAGCTGGACTACGTCGTTACCGCGTATTTCAGCGCTTCGGAAAAGACCATCGACATCTCGCCCGATATGCCGAACTACGCAAAGTATATGTACTACGACGAGGGCGACGTGATCCAGACCGCCTATGACGGCGCGAACGTCACGACCTACCGCTACAAGTACAGCAAGGAGACGGGCGATCTGATCTCCACCGAGGTCGTCTGCTATTCCAAGTATGACAAGCGCGACCGCCAGATCGCGCATCTGGTCACGGCGACGGAAGCGACCGAGGCCACGGAGGTCACCGAGCCGACCGAGCCGCCGGTCACCGAACCGCCCGTGACCGAGCCGCCCACGACCGAGCCTCCCGTGACGGATCCTCCCGCGACGGATCCCCCTGCAACCGATCCTCCCGCGACGGACGCACCGCCCGAGGACACGCCGTAATAACAGCAAAAAGGCCGCTTTGTAAAAAGCGACCTTTTTCGCAATACACAAGGATCAACAATGCGCAATGTGCAATTATGGATCGTCTCCCGTTCCGTGTCATTGCGTGGTCGATTTTGTGAGCCTGTTCCGTTCGTGTCATTGCGAGCCGCAGAATGCGGCGTGGCAATCCGTCCCTATCGATACGGGACACTTTGCCGGTGAACAACTCCGCGTAGGGCGGCATGCCCACATGCCGCCGCGAAAGATGGGAAACGCCCAAAATCGGAGCGTTATCGAAATACGCGCGCAGTTCCTGCGACCACCTCATCCGGCGCTTCGCGCCGCCTTCCCCTCGAGGGGAAGGCGTTCTGCTGTGGCTGCGCTGCCGGCCGGAAACCCAAAAAAACGCCGTTTTTGCCATAGGGAGGTACAATAATGAAACGAATGCTTGCTCTGTGTCTGCTGCTCTGTCTGCTGCCGCTGTGCGCCTGCGCGAAACCGGCGGAGACCCTGTCCGGCACCGTTACCGATGTGCTTTGGGAGGCGGGCAATTACCGCCATCCATGGCGTTTTTCGCTTTCCGTCCCCGGCGGGCAGACCTGTACGCTGCTCGTCACCGACAAAACGCTGATCGAATGGCGCTGCGCGCCGGAGGAGGACGACAACTGGTCCTGTTTTGAGGAGGAGCTTCTCGTCAGCGTCGAGGCGGTAAAGGAAGCAAGCGGCAGCTATACCGCGCAAAGGGTCTGCGTCCTCAGCGAGCCGAATTACCCCGAGCCCACCGACGCAAAGCCGGTCCTGTACCTCTATCCGGAGGAGGAGACGGCGGTTTCCGTCCGTCTGGACTACGACGGCGTTCTGACCTGTACCTACCCCGCCTATGCAGACGGCTGGCAGGTCACCGCCGCGCCGGACGGCACGCTGTTTGACGGCAAGACGCAGTACAATTACCTCTACTGGGAGGGAAAGCGCGCTGCGGCGTATGATTTCTCCGAGGGCTTCTGCGTGCGCGGCGAGGACACCGCCGCATTTTTGGAGCAAGCGCTCTCCGCGCTGGGGCTGACCCGGCGGGAGGCGAACGAGTTCATCGTCTACTGGCTGCCGCAGATGCAGGACAACGCCTACAACGTGATCTCCTTCCAGAGCGCGGCGTATACCGACCACGCCCGTCTGACGATCACGCCGCAGCCGGACACGCTGCTGCGCGTCTTTATGGCGTGGAAGGCAAGCGACGCGCCCGTTTCCCTGCCGCCGCAGGTGCTGACCGCGCCGGAGCGCAGCGGATTCACCGTCGTCGAGTGGGGCGGCGCGAGACAGTGAAATCCACCCCTGCGGGGTGGGTGAAATCGCCTGCGGCGCACCAAGCCTCCCTTGTGTAATGGCCCAGGCCACCCTCTCTTGCCCCTTCGGGGCAATTCACCTTGAGGGAGGTGTCACGGCGTCAGCCGTGACGGAGGGATTGTTCCATTGTTTCGCAGCATCCGCAGAAGGGCGGGTTGAAACAACCCCTCAGTCAGCTTCGCTGACAGCTCCCCTTGCACAGGGGAGCCGTTCTGCGCGGATGCTGCGCTACCCTCGCAGAGGGAGTCAAGGCGGTTGCGAATTCCGTTTTTATAGAGCGGGTAGATTCCATTTTCCCGCTTATACTAGACTTCGATAAAATGCTTTAAAAAGCATTTTATAGCGCCGAAGGCGCGTCGAAGTCTGCATGAGACGGCATTTCAGCGCAACGCGCTGAAATGGCTGTGCGTAGCACAGCAAAATTCAATTAAATATTTTAA
>JAFQZN010000060.1 GCA_017405865.1 Oscillospiraceae bacterium
AAGCTTGCTTCGCAAGGATTTTGACTTACTGCGCAACTCACGACTTACCGTATCTATATACGCCTACAGTCGTGAGTTGCTTGTCTTCCGAACTTTTTGACCGTCTGTCAGCGTGTCGAAAAGGTTTTTTCGACACGCTGAAAAACTGCTGTGGAGATGCTCTCCACAGCAGTTTTTAGTATTAGTATTCGACAGGCTCGCTCAGCGGAAGTTCTAATAGCTCCGGATTCTGCAGCAGATGCTTGATTAGCCGCAGCGTCTTCGAGTAGTAATATCCGTCTGCGATGCGCTCGTCGATCGTCAGACCGATGTCCACCGTCTCGCGCATCTCCGCGTTGCCGTTTTCGTCAAAGCGCGGGGTCATCTTCTTTTCACCGATCAAGCAGAACAGCGAGGTCGTACCCCAGTTGGTCAGATGGTGATAGCCGCACTTGAGCTTGATCGAGCCGACGTTGGACAGGACGCACGAGGAATAGTACGGATCGCCCTCGTTCAGCGATTTCGGCGCCTTTCCGCGCTTTTCCAGCTTCATGACGAATCGCACGATCGCCTTTGACAGGAAGCGCGGCAGCTTGTTGAAGAAGTCCATGTTGTCCGTGGCGGCGTCCGCTTTATCGCTGCGGCAGGAGGTCACCTGCTCGCGGATAAAGTCGCGGATCGTGTCGATCGTATCGGTCGGCTTGGTGTGGATGAACGCCAGCGCCTCCTCGGACTCGTCCTCAAAGGTCTTCTTGATCGTGAACGCCGCGCTGACCTCGTTGCGCTGATACATGTTGCCGTTTGCGATGAAGCGGTTCATTTTCGGGCGCAGATAGAGCGTTTTGACCATCGCCGTCAGAATCACGTGGAACAGCTTATATTTGAAGTCGGGATTGTCGGCATTCTTCTTTGCGAGATAGGCGTTGATGTTCTCCAGATCGATGCGTTCAGATACATAAGCCTCGTTGTCGCAACGATTCGGATAGATGATGGGCATGATGAAGTGCATGGAGTCAAGGTTGCGCAGGAGTTTACCGTCTCTGCGGTCGCCAAAGCGTCGTTTTTCTTTCTTTTCCAAGGTTTTTCCCTCCCTACGGCGTTCATTATACACCCAACAAGGACATTTGTCTATCATTCTTTTCATTTCTTCCGTTCTTGTCAAAAAAACGAAGCCATGATATAATAATGCCAACATTTTTTCAGGGGTGATAGCATGAATAAAAAATCGAAAATACTGCTGATTCTTGCGGTCGTCGTCCTTGCCATTCTGGTCTGTTTCGTCGCGCTCCGAGGCGCCGACCGGGTCGATACACCCGACAGCAGCGCGCAAGGCAGTCTGACGCTTCTGCCCGATACGACAGAAGCTGCGCAGGACACGCGACAAAAGCAAAGCACCGAAACGCAGGCGGCCGCAATCGACGAATCCGGCACGTATTCCTCCAAGGAGGACGTGGCGCTCTATATCCTCACCTACGGCAAGCTGCCGCAGAACTTCATCACGAAGAATGAAGCGCGCGCACTCGGCTGGGAGGGCGGCTCGCTGGAGCCCTACGCGCCCGGCAAGTGCATCGGCGGCGACCGCTTCGGCAACTATGAGGGGCTGCTGCCCGAGGCGGAGGGTCGCACCTATACGGAATGCGACATCGACACCCTCGGCGCAAGCTCCCGCGGCGCAAAGCGCATCGTCTTTTCCAATGACGGACTGATCTACTACACGGACGATCACTACGAGAGCTTTACTCTGATTTACGGAGGCGACGAACCATGATTTCGCTTCGACTGGACGCATCCAACGCGAGCACCCGCTCTGCCCTGCACGATCTGTTTCAGCAGGCGCTTTCCCTGCCGGAATGGTACGGCAGGAATCTCGATGCCCTGCACGACTGTCTGACGTCCCTGAACGAGGACGTGTGCATCACGGTCGCAAAGGACGAGCTGATCGGCACACTTGGCGAGCGCTACGTCTTCCAGCTCCTGCGTCTGCTGCGCGACTGCGCGGCGGAAAATTCGCATATTACGGTAGGATAAATAGAAAGCACTTTCGCCCAAGCCGGACGAAAGTGCTTTTTATAGCGATATTTTGCCCTTGCGGGCAAAGCAATATGATATTCGTTCCTGTTCACGCACGAAGCGCATATCGCGTCGCAGACATATCGCGCGACCGACGGGAGCATATCGCTCGTTCGCAAGAACGAATATCGCTGCGGCACTCCGTGCCGCATCAATACTGCATCAGCGGGGCGGAGCCGTCGTCCACGGCGTTCTCCACGGCCTGGATCTCCGCCTCGTAGCTGTAGCTGTCGTTGACCTTGACCGTAACGACGTCGCCGACTGACGCGCCGAGCACCGCCTTGCCCAGCGGCGACTCCATGCTGATAAAGCCCGCGTCCGGGTTGACGCGCACGACGGAGCAAATCTGAATTTCCATCGTCTCGTCGTCCTCGGGAAGATACAGCGTCACTCTGTCGTAGAGCTTGATCTTGCCGAGCTTAGACGGGTCGCTTTCCTCCCCGTCGTCGATGATCTGCGCCGTTTTGATCATATTCTCCAGATAGCGCATACGGCTTTCGCTGCGGCGCTGCGCCTGCTTGGCGGCCTTGTATTCGTAGTTTTCGCTCAAATCGCCGAATTCCCGGGTACGCTTGACCTCCTCGATGATCTTCGGGTGCTGATTGAGGCGGCGGTCTTCCAGCTCCGCCTCCATGAGAGCGATGTCCTTTTTGGTGAGTTTGTCATACATGAATCATAGCCTTCTTTCAAGTTTCCGGATGGCACAGCTCAAAGATGGGCAATGCGCCGTTTTTCTTCGTTTGCGTCACGTCACGCGTTGTTCGCAGGGTCCAGCTGAATTCCTGCACGCCCCAGACGCGCCTGCTCACGACCGCGCCGAGACAGCTTCTGTCCTCATATTTGTAGGCGACAAAGTGCGGCAGGGTCAGCGCGTTCATGCAAAGGTGGGTCAGCAAAAACGCCGTCGGCAGGCTTAAGCCGCTGCGCTCTTTGAGAAAATTCGCGGCGAGCTGCCCGCGTACGATTTCCGGGCGGTGCTTTTTGAGCCACAGCAACACGCGCGGATCAAAGGATTCGATGCAGAATTGCAGCTTTGGGAAGCGGTCGAGCAGCTGGCAGACCGCCTGTGTCAGCGCGGCGTGATTCTTGCCGAACGCCTTGATCTCGATCACGAGCGGGGTTCTGCCCTCGAAGATCGGCAGGACCTCCTCCAGATACGGGATTTTTTCGTCTGTTCCCTCCAAACGCAGCGCGTCCAGCTCCTGCGCCGTGCAGTCGGATATATTTTTGTCCACGCCCGCCGTTCGCAGCAGGGATTCGTCGTGCATGACGACGAGGCGGCCGTCCTTGCTCAAATGCACGTCAAGCTCCGCACCGTAGCCGAATTCCGCCGCGAGGCGGAAGGCGCGCAGGGAGTTTTCCGGCAGTCCGTGGGAAATATCGTGCAGCCCGCGATGGGCGTAGGCGTACGCTGCCAAGCCGTAAAAGCCCTGCTTTTTCCGCTTGCCGATCGGCGAAACGAAAAACAGAAGCAGCAGCGCACCGATTACGCCCAGCAGGCACCGCAGAATGATCCAAGCCACGTTCATCGTCAATCCTCAACGTCCAGCGCTTCCAAGCCGCGCTTTGCCGTCGGCTTGTTGTCGCCGTGCATGACGAAGAGCATCGTCACGAACGCCAGTCCCGCGAAGACCGTCGCGTAGGGGAAGAGGGTCGTCATGCCCATCTTATCCATCAGCAGGCCGGACAGCAGCGGCGTGACGGTCTGCGCCGCCATGGACGCCGTGTAGTAGATGCCGGTGTATTTGCCGACGTCGCCTTCGCGGCACATCTCGACGACCATCGGGAAGGAGTTGACGTTGATCGTCGCCCAGCCGACGCCCGCGAGGGCAAACATGCAGTTCATCAGCATGGTCGGGCTGCTCTCGCGCAGGAAGCAGGCGACGAAGAAGGCCGTCGTCAGCATCACGACGCCGGCGAGGATGGTCTTCTTTCTGCCGATCTTCGAGGCGACGAAGCCGACCGGAAGATAGGAGATGATCGCCGCAGCCTGCGCAATGATCAGGGTCATGTTGTAGTCCTTATTCAGGATATTGCTCGCATAGACCGAATACTTCGAGGTCACCGCGTTGTAGCCCATGAACCACAGAACGATGGAGGCAAGCAGGAAGATCAGGCTGCGCTTTTCTGCCTTGCCGAGCTTCTTCTTGCCGCCCGTCGGCTCCTGCTCTTCCGTGTCAATGCCGTAGCGCTTGCTCTCCTCCTGCATTTCTTTGGCAAAGCGCGGCTCGCGCACCTGCCACATAAACAGGCCGAGCGCCAGCAGCATGATGCCCGCGATCACGGCAAAATAGACCGTGTAGCTCATCATGGAGTTTTTGACCGCGCTCGTCGCAAACACCATGCCCAGACCGAGCACGACGATACCGCCCGCGCTTCCCATCAGATTGATGACCGCGTTCGCCTTGGAACGCAGGGGCTTGATCGTTACGTCCGGCATCAGCGCGACCGCAGGCGAGCGGAAGATCGACATGGACACCAGTACGACGAGCAGCAGGAGGATAAAGAACACCAGCGTCATCGGGTTCTCCGCCGTCTGCTGCCAGGCGTACGCCTGCCGCGCGGGAACGACGAAATCCGAATAGTGCGGATTGGTGAACGCCTTGCCGTCGGAGTGCTTGGCAAGGTCCTTCTGCTCGGCCTCACTGAAGCGGTCGGCCAGCAGATACGCCGCGCCGTCCGCCGTTTTCACCTTACCGTTCTCATAGGTGATCTGGCTGGGGATCGCGGTGAATTCCTCCGCGCTGAACACATCGGAAAGCACGAACTTTTCGCCTTCCGGCGTCTGCAGAGCGGCGTCGCCCTCATAGTCGTAGATGACCTGCAGCGCAGCCGGGCTGTCGATGTCCGTGACAGCGGCGACGTTCTTCATCTGCATGTTGTCCACGAACGACAGGCCGACGAAGGCGACGGCGGCAATGATCGTGCCGATCAGGATGAACGGCGTACGTTTGCCGAGCTTACTGTTGTGGCGGTCGGAGATCGCGCCGAACAGCGGCAGCATGAACAGCGCCAGCACGTTGTCCAGCGCCATGATCGCGCCGGAGGCGGTCTGCGACATGCCGAACTTATTGGTGAGGATCAGCGGGATCGTGTTGTCGTAGGCCTGCCAGAAGGCGCAGATCAGGAAGAAGGCAAAGCCGACGAAGATCGTGCGTTTGTAATTCAGCTTCATATTTTTCTCTCTCCTATTATGTCATTGAGCAGTGCGCGGATATTGTCATAAATATGGGTCGGTTTTTCCGGGCTGTTTTCAACATCTTTTAACGTGCTCTCCCCGGACAGCACGAGCGCCGCGTCGATGCCGGCGCGGACGCCGCAGGCGATGTCCGTATAGACGCGGTCGCCGATCAGCAGGGTTTCCTCCTTGGAAAAGCCGTATTTCTCCATGGCAAGCAGCGCCATCTGAGGCTCCGGCTTGCCGATGAAAACCGGTCTTCTGCCGGTCGCGCGAAAGAGCATTTCGCACACCGAGCCGCAGTCCGGAACATAGCCGTACCACGTCGGGCAGACCCAGTCGGGGTTGGCGGCGATGAAGTCCACGCCGCGATTGAGAAGGATGCAGGCGTCCTCCAGCTTTTGAAAGGTCAGCTCCGTGTCAAAGCCGCAGATCAGCGCATCAACCGCCTCGTCCCGATCCTGCGTGAGGCGGAAGCCCGCGTCGGCAAGCTGCTGGCGGAAGGACGCCGTGCCGAAGCCGTACAGGAGCTTATCGCGGTAGTCCTTCGCGTTCAGATAGACGGTCAGGGCGTCTACCGAGGTCAAAAAATCGTCCGCTGTCGTTTCGATCCCCAGACGGTGCATTTTTTCGATATAGGCCTGCACCGAGCGGGAGGAATTGTTCGTCAGAAACAGGTACTTGCCGCCGATCGCGCGCACGTAGGACAGAAAATCGAGCGTGCCGTCAAACATCTGCTCGTCAAGATATATTGTGCCGTCCATGTCCAGCAGAAACAGCTTTTTGCCGGTCAGCGGAGGATTGCGCATACGATCCCTCCCTTCATTTGTCTACTGCCATTATACTCTGCGAAAACGCACTTCGCAAGGGCAATTTTACAAGAAAAGACCTCCGAAAAATCGGAGGTCTTTCGGTACTTCGTTAGAAAGCCTTCCCCTATGAGGGGAAGGTGGCATCCGGCGTCTCACGCAAGCCGAATGACGGATGAGGTGGACGCAGAAGCTGATTGCAAGCAGTGTTAAACGCCTCGTATCGGTGCGCACAAATTGCTGCGAAGGGAGTCGTCACGCCCAGACGAACCAGATATACAGGTAGCCGGTCAGAACGGCGACCAGTGTGAACGGCAGACCGATGCGGAAGAACTGCCTGTTTTTCACCTCGTAGCCGTTCTTGCGCAGGATGCCGATGGCGGCGATGTTTGCAGACGCGCCGATCGGCGTGATGTTGCCGCCCAGCGTCGCGCCGGTCAGCAGCCCGAAGTACAAAACATATGGTGCGACCCCCATCGACAGCGCGATGCTCTGCACAACGGGCAGCATCGTGGCAACATAGGGAATGTTGTCGATGAACGCCGACAGCAGAACGGACACCCACACGATGATCGTATAGATCACGAACAGGTTGCCGCCGCCGAGCAAGACCATCTTTTCAGCCAGCAGGTCGAGCACGCCCGCCTTCTCCACGCCGGCAATGATGATGAACAGCGAGGCAAGGAGCAAAAGCGTCCGGTAGTCGATGTCGCGGAAGGACGCGGCGATCTTGGAAAAGCCCCTGCTGCGGATCAGCGAATACACCGCAGTCACGGCGAAGACCGCCAGACAGATGATGCCGTTGATCGTCTCGGGCATGTTCGGCAGGAAGGAGGCGACGATCAGAAGGACGATATTCAGCGTCAGCAGAATGGAGGGTACGACGTCCTCCACCTTGGACGAGACGGCGATGTTCACCTTTTGCCGCTGCTTGCGGAAGATCAGCATGATGACCGGCACCGTCGCCAGCGCGCCGAACTCCACCGCCCAGAAAACGCTCATTCTCCCCTGAAAAACGAAGAAATCGAGGAAATTCATATCGGCATAGCCGCCGAGCATGATGGAGGTCGTGTCGCCGACCAGCGTCGCCGCGCCCTGCAGATTGGACGAAACGGAGATGCAGATCAGCATGTCCACCGGGGAGATTTTGAGCTGCTTTGCCACCGCCAGTCCGATCGGCGCAATCATCAGCACAGTCGCCACATTGTCCATAAACGCGGAAATGAAGCCGGAAAACAGGGAGATGAACACCACCGCCCACATCGTATTCGGCGCGATGCGCAGGAGCTTTTCCGCCATGACGTCCGGCATCTTCGACTCGATGAAGAAAAAGACCGTTCCCATCGTGCCGAAGAGCATCATCAAAACGTTCCAGTTGACCGCGCCGGCAGCGTCCTTCAGCGCGGCAAGCAGGCCGCCGTCCGACGAGATTCCGCCCCAAACGAGGAAAAACACTGCGGACGCAGCCGCCACCCAATGCCGCACCTTCGGCAGGGCGATCATCAGCACATAAGTCACCGCAAAAGCGATCACAGGCACCAGCATAATCGAACATCTCCTGTCCCAAGCAAAAAAATAGAGAGACTTCAGCACAGCGTGCTAAAAGTCTCGTTCCTGAAAAAAGCAGGCGCATGACCACCGGCTTGCGCCGGGCGATTGTTGACCATGCGAGATAACTACTCCCCTTTAGTACCCTCATTATATTGAAGCATACGAGGTTTGTCAACCATAAAATTCCCGCCCTGCACATGTGCAGAGCGGGAATTCAGACTGCCAAAATAGTCCGGAACCGTCGAAATAGAGCATCGTATTCCACCGCGCCTGTCATTGCGAGGTTTGCGGAGCAAACCGTGGCAATCTGTCTCTATAGGTTTAGGAAGAGGTAGATTTTTTTTGAATATTTCGACTTACTGCGCAACTTGCACTCTACCGTATCTATTACGCCTACGAGTGCAAGTTGCTTGTCTTCCGAACTTTTTGACAGCCTGCCAGCGTGTCAAAAAAGGTTTTTCGACACGCTGAATTCCCGCCCTGTGCGTCCGCAGGGCGGGAATTGCTTATCCGTTTTTCAGCGCGTTCGCCGCCGCCTCGCGCTCGCGGCAGATCGCCGTCCAGTCGGGCAGCGTCTTCATGATCTCGGCAAAGTCCTGCATCACGCCGGGGATGTCGATCTTCTGCGGGCAGATCTGCGCGCAGGCGCCGCATCCGACGCACGCCGTGGGACGCTGCTCCTCCGGCAGGCTGTCCAGCCGCATGCCGACGGTGAAGTTCGGCGCGAATTTCGCGTCGTTGTAAGACGCCAGGAGCATCGGTATGTCCAGCCCCATCGGGCATCCGTCGCAGCAGTAGCGGCAGCCCGTGCAGGGTACACAGCGCGTCAAGCCGTCGGCAATATCGGAAAGGGTCTGCCGTTCCTCGGCATTGAGCGGCTTTTCCGCACTCATCGTGCAAATGTTTTCCTGCATCTGCGCAAGGCTCGACATGCCGCTCAAAATAACCTTGACCTGCGGGATGTCCGCCAGCCAGCGGAAGCACCATGCCGCAGGGCTTTCGTCCGGGCGCAGTCTTTTCAGCGCGTCCTCCCCTGCCTGCGGCAGCTTCGCCAGTTTGCCGCCGCGCACCGGCTCCATGACCCATACCGGGATATTCCGCTCGGTCAGGAGCTCCACCTTCGTCTTCGCATCCTGCAGCGTCCAGTCCAGATAGTTCAGCTGGATCTGGCAGAATTCCATCAGCTCGCCGTAGCGGTCGAGAAATTCGCGCAGGTTTTCGATGCCGGCATGACTGGAAAAGCCGAGATGGCGGATGCGTCCGCGCCGCTTCTGCTCGGCGAAGTAGTCGATGATGCCCCACTTCGGGTCGGTATAGACCCCGTAGGACTTTTCGCAGACGTTGTGCAGCAGATAGAAGTCAAAATAGTCCACGCCGCACTTTTGCAGCTGCTCTTCAAAGGTCGCCGCAGGGTCGTAAGACGCGCTGATCTGATGCCCCGGATACTTGTCTGCAAGGTAGAAGCTCTCGCGCGGGTATTCGCCCAGCAGCTTGCCGATCACGAGCTCGGATTTTCCGCCGTGGTAGGGATAGGCAGTGTCAAAATAGTTGACGCCGTGCTCTATGGCAAAGCGCACCATTTCGCGGGTCTTGTCCTCGTCGATGGAGCCGTCCTCCCGCTGGGGCAGCCGCATGGTGCCGAAGCCGAGTCTGGAGAGCTTCAGATCTTGAAAGTCAGAATAAAGCACGGTTTGTCCCTCCTGTTTCAGTGATGGTAGATTTGTTTATCCAGCGCGAAAATGCGCTGGCTGAACTTCCCTTCCGGCACGGAGGCAAGCGCCTCGCGGTAGATCTCCATGCGGCTGTCGATCAGGTCGATCAGCGCAAGCAGCTCGCTTTCCGCGCACTGCGGGCGCACCGCCGCGCCGAATTCCGGCTCGCCGTGGTGCGAGAGGATCATGTGCTGCAGCAGGACGGATTTCTCCTCCGGGACGTGCAGCTCCTTCGCGATCTCGGCGATCTCCTGCGCGCCCATCGTCAGATGCCCCAGCAGGCGTCCCTTGGTCGAATACTCCGTAACAAGCCCCAGCTCCGAGAAAGCAAATTCTTCCTCCTTGGCAAAATCATGCAGGAGCGTTCCCGCCAGAAGCAGGTCGCGGTCAACCGTATCGGCGTAAAGCCCGGCAAGCTGCTCGGCGATTTTCAGCATGTTTCCCGTGTGCATCAGAAGCCCGCATAAAAAGCTGTGATGCACGCTCTTTGCTGCGGGGATGGAGCGGAAGGCTTCCAGATGCCGTGCCAGCATTTCCGTGCAGATCGCGCGGTAGTCGTCGTCGCACAGCGAGGCGACCGTCGCCTCCACCGCGCGGAGCATCTCATCGGCGTCCACGGGCGCAACCGGGACGAGCACGGAAAGATCGTACGGATCGGTCTTCTGCGCCAGACGGATACGCTCGACAGACAGCTGCGACGCGCCGCGGAACGATGTGACCATGCCGCGGATCTTGACGATCTTCCCCTCGTCCGCCGCGCCGACCGGACCGTTGTAATTCCAGACCTTCGTTTCGATCGAGCCGGTAACGTCGGAAAGCACCGCGTTGAGATACTGGCTGCCGCTGGTCGAGGTTTTCAGCGCTGCCGCCTTGAGAAGATAAAAGCCCTCCACGGCGTCGCCGGGCGTCATATCAATGATTCTCTTGTCGTATTCCATTTCATTCTCCCCTATGGTCTGCCGCAGACCCAATACTCCTGCGGCGAATGCAGAAATTGCAGAAGCTGTGCGGCGAAAGCAGGGTCGCAGGCAGACGCCCTGCCTCTGCCGAGGATCAGCGGGTCAATCCGCCGCTTTTTTGCAAGGATGATACGCCAGTCGCCGTCCATTCCCGGCAGGTCTGCCGAGAAAATCTCCCGATAGCTGCGGAAGGCTTCCCATCTGCGCGCAAAGTCCGCGTCCGCACGCAGGCGTGCAAGCACCTCCGGCTCTGTAGTATACAGGTCGCGCTCGGTCAGGATGCCCGCCTTGATGGCGCTGCCGAGCAGCTCGGCAAGCATCTGCATGGCATAGCGGTCCTCGTCCGAGACGTAGACCTCGGAACAGCGCAGTGCGCCGCGCGCAAATGCGAGCGCTTTTTCTTCGCTGCGAAATGCCAGCTCCGGCGCGCCGTCCTCATTTTTGCCGACGGCGAGATCGTCGTACAGTGCCTGCACAGCCGTTTGATCGGCAAAGCCGAACTGGATGAGGTTGCCGAGCGTGTATTCCAGCCGGTCGGCGGACAGGCGCGGGGCGTCATTGTCCGCGATCGGATAGCGGTGATAGTCGCACACGTCCGCCGTCGTCAGCCCGAGGGAGCGCAGAACAGACTGGATTTCCGGCGAGCCGTCGATCCGCTCGGTCGTCCCCTCCTCCGTCGACTCCTGCCGCAGGTGATCGCCGTGCAGGAAGTCTACGACGTGCGCAAACGCCGGCGTGGCAATGTCGTGAAACAGCCCCGCCAGCGCCTGCGCAGTCGAGGCGGTAAAGTGCCAGACGATCAGACCCACGCCGAGGCTGTGGTCGAAGCGGGAGTATTTGGTGCAGCGGTCAAAGCGAGGAAACGAGGTGTACTCGCAGCCGCAGTTCATCCCGACCTCCTTGAGCCGCTGCATCGGCGG
Source organism: Oscillospiraceae bacterium (assembly GCA_017405865.1). GTDB lineage: Bacteria > Bacillota > Clostridia > Oscillospirales > Oscillospiraceae > JAZOXB01. Next base: position 11,179 of record JAFQZN010000060.1, read on the forward strand.
CGTCAGCGCCGCTTGCCGCAGGAAATCCGGGATATTCGGATGATATATCGTGTAAGCTTCCATTTGTTTCCTATTACAGCAAGTGTCTGCCTGTAAGCAGGCAGACACTTCAGACGGCCAAAAAAGTCCGTAACCGTCGAAATAGAGTATTATTTTCCACCGCGCCTGTCATTGCGAGGTTTGCGGAGCAAACCGTGGCTGCGCAGCCAAAGGCTTCCCCTTGAGGCAGCGAAGCGTCCGCGCGGGAGTGAATGACATGCCGGTGGCATGTCAGAGCCGCGCGGTGACCGAGCCGCAGCGAGACAGCTGTCAGCCGCAAGGCTGACTGATG
>JAFQZN010000012.1 GCA_017405865.1 Oscillospiraceae bacterium
AGGGCATCGACAGCCGTCTTGCGCCGCAGGAATACGCAACGCGCGCACAGATTGCAACGATGATCTTCCGCTTCCTCGACCCCGCCGCCGCCAAGGCCGCGCAGGAGCTCCTGGATAAGGACCCCAACCCCTTCGACTGATCAATAGCATAATAGAATCGGAGTGCTGCAGCTGCAGCACTCCGATTCTATTTGTTTTTCAGAATAAACGATCGCCTGCGACGTACTTCGCGCACAGATGGCGGTCATCCGCGAGATAGAGAGCGCGCTCCAGTCTCTGATGCAGCTCCAGATCCTGCGGGTGCGGAATGGTCGAATCGTCGATCACGATGGCATCAAATTCGTAGCCCGGCTCGAAAAGGCCGACCCTGCCGAAAAAGCTGCCGCCGCCGACCGTAGCGATATAAAACGCCTGACTGACGGTCAGCGGGTAGATCTCCTGATCGACCAGCCGCCAGCGCAGCTTGGAGGCGCGGATCGCCGCCGAAATGGAGCGGAAGAGATTCTCCGACTCCCCTGCCGCAATGTCGGACGCCAGCGCGACATTCACGCCCTCGCGGAACAGCTTGCCGATCGGCGCCGCGCCGGAGGAAAGGTTGGCGTTGGACAGCGGAGAATGCGCGGCGAACACGCCATTTTTCTTCATCAGCGCGATCTCCGCCTCGCCGCTGTGGACGCAGTGCGCCATGATGCAGGGATGGTCGCCGCCAAACAGGCCGTAGCGGTCGTAGGCGTCGCCGTAGAATTTGGAATCGCGGCACAGGCTCTGCACGAACTCGATCTCGGAGAAATTCTCGGAAAGGTGGCTCTGCACCGGAAGGTCGTACTTTTCCACCAGTCTGCGCAGACCCAGCATCAGCTCGTCTGTGCAGGATGGGATAAAGCGCGGCGTGAGGATCGGGCGGGTGCGTTTGAACCTCGACTTCGTATCGGTTATCCAGCGCTCGGTCGCCTCCAAAGACGCCTGCGCGCTCGTTTCGCAGAGATAGTCCGGACCGTTGCGGTCCATATTGACCTTGCCGACATAGGAGATCAGCCCGCTGTTTTCCAGCTTCTCCATCAAAAGCTCCGTTGCCGGAACGTGGAGGGTCGCAAATACGGCCGCGCGCGTCGTCGCGCTGCGGCGCAGGCTATCTGCAAACTGCGTATAGGCGCGGTCGGCGTAGGCAAGGTCCTGATATTTTGCCTCCTCGGGGAAGGCGTAGGTTTTGAGCCAATCCATCAGCTCCATATCCATGCCCAGTCCGCGGAAGGCAAACTGCGGCGCGTGAAGGTGCAGATCGGTCAGGCCGGGGACGATCAGCTTGTCGCTGAAGTCCGTCACCGGAAGGGCGGCATATCGCTCCGGCAGCGTGGGAAAGACGCCCGCACAGACGCCGTTTTCGCAAACCAGATACGCGTTCGGCATGCAGCGAATCGTTTCAATATCCCCGCTCCAGCAGAAATTTCCTTTGATCGCAAAGCTCTTCATCGTATCACTCCTACGAGTCGTTCCAAGAGTGTATTTTACAAGGAATATTCAGATTTGTCAATCATTTCGCGCGCAGCATGTTCAAGCGCACCGCGCTCGTTTTTCACGCTGCCGTCCAGTACGGCGTCCAGAAGCGCGCGCAGGATCGCGCCGATCTGCGGCCCCTGCGGGACGCCGAGGCGGATCAGATCATTGCCGTTCAGCTCCATCTGCGGAAGAGAAACGCACTGCGCCGACACGCTTTCCAAAAGTTGTTCCGCCATTGCGGTCTTTTCCGCAGCGCCTTCCGCAGTCCCGGTGGCGATCCCGTCGGCGCGGCGCACCTGCAGGAGCAGTCGCACATTCTCCTCGCCAAACTGCGACAGGAGCTTTCGCATACGCTTCGGCGTGTCCTCCATCAGATAAAAGCCGTGCTCGCGCACCAGAAGCGTCACCAGCTCTGTCGTGCGGCGGTCGTAGCGCAGGCGGCGCAGGATCGTTTCCGTCATGGCAGCGCCGATCACCGCATGACCGTAAAAATGCCCCACAAGCTGCTTGTCCATCGTAAAGGCGGCGGGTTTTCCGACGTCGTGCAGGAGCATGGCAAGACGCAGGACTTCCGTTGGCGGCGCAGCCTCGACCGCGCGGAGCGTATGCTCCCACACGTCGTACTTATGATGATAGTTCCACTGGCGAAAGCCGATGCAGGCGGAAAGCTCCGGAATCAGCACACACAGCACGTCGGAAAACCGCTCTGCCACACTGCGCACAGCCTCCCCGCAGAAAAGGCCGCTCAATTCCTTGCGCAGGCGCTCCGGTGCGACGGCCTGTAGCCTGCCGCAGAGAGCATGGATTGCCTCTTCCGTCTCCGGCGCGACGGCAAAGCCGAAGCGCGCGGCAAAACGCAAAGCGCGGAGCATGCGCAGGGCATCCTCCGTAAAACGCTGCGCGGGGTCGCCGACGCAGCGGATCAATCCCCACCGGAGATCCTCCAGCCCGCCGAAGCGGTCGATCACACGGCCGTCCGCGTAGGCAGCCATCGCGTTGACCGTGAAATCCCGCCGCGCCAGATCGCCCCCCAGAGAGCGCAAAAACGACACGCCGTCCGGGTGGCGGCTGTCCGTGTAGCCGTGCTCTGCGCGGAAGGTCGTGATTTCATAGGGCGTTCCCTCGAAGATCACCGTGACCGTGCCGTAGCGCGCGCCGGTCAGCACCGTACGGCAGTCGGAAAATACCTCTGCCGTCCGCTCCGGCTCGGCGTCCGTGCAAATATCCCAGTCCGCAGGCGTCTGGCCGCGCAGGCTGTCTCGGACGCAGCCGCCGACGGCGTAGCCAGTATAGCCCGCTGCGTTCAGCCGCCGTAAGACCGCCTGCACCTGCCCGGGAATCTCAATGCGGCTCACACCTGCTCCCATTGCTTCCAAACCTCCGGGCAATAGCCCACCGTCGCCTGTCTGCCGTTGCGTACGACGGGCGTTTTCATCAGTTCCGGATGGTCGAAGAGCTTGTCCTCTTTCGCAACCCGGTCGTCCATATAGCGCATCAGGTCGATCTCCGGCGACTTTTTCTCCCAGTCGATCAGCCGGTCCACGCCGCCGACCGCCCGCAGGACGCTCTCAAACTCCCCGTTCGACATGCCGTAGCGGTTGAGGTCGATATTCTGCACCTTGATCCTGCGCTCCTTGAAATACCGCTCCGCCTTCTTCGTGTCGAAGCACTTGCTTCTGCCGAAAATCTGAATATTCATTCGTAGCGTACCTCCATCAGGCAAAGTCCCTTCGCGGGGGCGGTTTCCCCTGCGAGAGCGCGATCCTTCTTCGCAAAGATCTCCGTGATCGTGTCGATCTCCCGTCTGCCGCAGCCGATCTCCAGCAGCGTCCCGACGAGGATCCGCGCCATGTGGTACAGAAAGCCGTCGGCAGTCAGTGTGAAGCGCAGCTCATCTCCGTCGCGTTCGATCGCGAGCGTATCAAGCGTGCGGACGGAGGACTTTTTGAAATGCTTGTTTGCGCAAAAGCCGAGGAAGTCATGCTTTCCTTCCAACAGCGCAGCTGCCAAACGCATCGCATCAAGGTCCAGCGGCTGCGGGATCTGCGTGCGGAACCTGCGCTCGAAGACGTCCGGCTCCGCGCTGTTCCAGACGCGATACTGATACGTTTTCCGCGCTGCGGAAAGCCGCGCGTGAAAGCGATCGGGCGCGTAGGCAAGGTCGATCACGCCGATGTCCTCCGGCAGAAGATGCCGCAGCTGCGGCACGATCGCCCCGACCGGTCTTTCCGGCGCGCGGAAGGACGCGACCTGTCCCCTTGCGTGAACGCCCGCGTCCGTTCTGCCGCTGCCGCTGATCTCGATCGGCATGCCGAATACCTCGGACAGCGCTTCTTCAATTTTTCCCTGCACCGTCAGCGCGCCGTTCGGCAGCCGCTGCCAGCCGCGATACCGTGTGCCGTCGTAGCACAGCGTCAGGCGATACGTTTTTCCTCCCAATCGTCCAGCTCCTCCATTGCCTCTGCTCTTGTGTCTGCGGAGAACAGAAAGCTCCCGTCCGCAGAAAAAACCTCGTAGTGTCCCTTGTTCCAAATGATAGTGCAGTACATCGTGATCCTTCCTTTCGTCACTTTCTGTACTGATTCTATCATTTTTGCAGTCCCATTTACGGGTCTGAACAAAACGCCTTGACGTTTTTTTCGCCAAGGCGCTTTGATTTTATTCATATATTTTCCGGAAAACCGTGATCATCTTCGCGCACTGCGCACGGGTGGCGTTGCCGTTGGGCAGGAGCCTTCCGTTGTCGCCGCTGACGATCAGCGTCCACGTCGCCCACTGCATCGCCTCTACCGCGTAGTCTGCGACCGTGCCGCCGTCCTCAAACGTATCCAGCACTGCCCTGCCCACCGTGTCATAGCCCTTCAGGTTTGCATAGCGGAAGAGCATGGCGGTCAGCTGCTGCCGTGTGATATTCTCCTTCAGTCCGAAGATCGTCTCGCTCATGCCGTTGACGATGCCGTTTTCATACGCCCAGTCGACTGCAGCCGTATACCACTCGCCGCGCGCAACGTCCGTAAACGGCGCTGTTCCGTTCGCGGCAGGCGCGCCTTCCATACGATGCAGAACGGTGACCAGCATGGCGCGGGTCATCGGCGCGTCCGGCGCAAATTCCGTCTCGCTGACGCCGCCGAACAGCCCCGCTTCGACCGCCTCCATGACAGGCTCGTAATACCATTGATCCGGGGGTACGTCCGTGAAGCGCTCGGTCGGTTCGGTCGGTGTGACCGTCGGTTCGGTCGGTTCCGTCGGTGCAACGGTCGGTTCGGTCGGTGCAACCGTCGGTTCGGTCGGTGCAACCGTCGGTTCGGTCGGCGCGACCGTCGGCTCGGTCGGCGCAACGGTCGGTTCGGTCGGCGCGACCGTCGGCTCGGTCGGCGCAACCGTCGGCTCGGTCGGCGCAACGGTCGGTTCGGTCGGTTCCTCCGTCGGTTCCGTGGGCGCGGCCGTCGGCTCCGTGGGAGGCGGATCGCCCGCCGCCCAATGGGCGTACAGGGTCATCGTCCCGGAGGACGGCGATTTGGATGCCGCCGTAAAAGGCGTACCGCCGCTCGCGCTCGTGTACCAGTCGGTCAGATGGTAGCCCGAACGGGTCGCGCCCGGCAACGCGCCGACCGCCGTATTCGGGTGGTAGTACTGCACCTTATCGTTGGGCGTACCGCCGTTGCCGTTGAAGATCAGGCAGCTGTACGCCTCGCTGAAGCGGGTGTAATCGCCGTTCAGATAGAGGTTCGCCTCATCCATGCGGCGGCGGCAAAGGCCGGTCAGCACGCTGCCGCCGGCGCTGCACCAGCTGCCGAAGCTGTTGACCAGTTGCATTTCCGTGCAGCCGCCGTAGAGGATATAGCGGTAGGTTTCATATTTACTGCTGATCCACTGCTGCCCGAGGTTATAGGCAAAGCTGATGAGCGCGTCGTACTGCACCTGTGTGTGCTGCACCGTTCCCTTGGCAAGCTCCTTGTCCACCATCGTCTCAAAGTCCTTGAGCATATAGCGCAGCAGATAGTCCGCTTCCGCCTCCGTGATGGGAACGGAGATCTTGATCGGGCTGTTGTTCGGGTCGTAGCGCGAGCCGTAGCCGACGCTGTACTGGCCGTAATCCCAGATCGGCGCAGGAACGAAGCCCTCCTGATTCTTAATGAACTGGATGCCCGCCTCGCTGATCTTCAGGGGCGCCAGCGGCGGCCAGTTGTTGGGGTCGGTGTTGATCGGGGTCGGATCGTCCGCGTTCGCCTCGTTGGGGTTATTCACCGCAGTGGACGACCAGTGCGCGTAGACCGTGTGGTTCTGCGTAACGGAATCGGAATTGCAAAGGTGCGTACCGCCGTTCGCATCGGTGTACCAGCCGGCAAAATACCGCCCGCTGTAGCTGGCCGTGGGGAGGCTGCCGTATGTACCGTTCAGCGTGTAGCACAGAACGGTGTTGTCGGAGATCTTGCCGCCGTTGCCGTTGTAGACCACGTAGCGGAAGCTCACCTTGTCCGTCACTCCGTCGTAGCTGCCGTAAAGGAAGAGCTTGATCTCGCGCAGGCGGCGGTTGAGCCGTGCCTGAGAGAAGTTGTTGCCCTCCTTGACCCAGGAGCAGAACGCGTTGGCGATCTGCAGCTCGGTATAGCTGCCGCTGCCGATCACCGTCTCCACCTTGTAACCGCAGCTCAAGATCGAAGTGTCGTAGCTGACGACGAAGTCCACCAGCGCGTCAAACTGCTGCTGATTGAGGGTCACGCCGTAGCGCGCGATAAAGCTATTGACCGCACTCTCCGCGCCGGCGAGGTATTGGTCGCCTCCGGAGACCTCCCGGATAAAGGCCTTGCCTGCCTCGCTCGTCGTAAAGGTCGGCGCGGCAAAGGCCGGTACTATCAGCTCCGCCGAAAGGCAAAGAATCAGCAGAAGACTGATCAGGATTCGTTTCATGATTTCACTCCTGTCGGAATTATGTCAATCACATTGTAGCAAACAGAAGCGAATCCGTCAAGCCTTCCATGTCGCGTAACGCTTCATAATCGCAAAATAATTACAAAAAAGTTACAAAATCAAGGCGATTTTCGACAAATCCGGGCGAAGCTCCACCGCTGAAAGAATTTCAAAATTTTTCACTTTTTCTTTTTCAGTCCGCTTTATCGGTCTGAACTGCTGCTATACTTCGGGTATCAAAACCAAAGGAGAGATACCACATGCGTAACATGATCGACTTGATTCCTTATCTGCCCGAAGCGGCCGAGCAGAAAGTGTGCAGCCGCCGGGAGCAGCGCATTGAGACCTTTGCCGCCGCGCTGGAGAGCATCGTCACCCTCGGCATCGGCGTTGGCTTCTTCGTCGCGCTGGCGGCCTTCCTGTCCGTTATTTAACGTTCCGCTGGTAAATCAGCCACATACCCTTGAGCATCAGGGCGCGGTCATAAATCAGCTTCCGGCGGCAAAGCGGGATAATATATTTGGACAGTCCGCCGGTGGCAATGGCCTTGACCTCGCCGCCCATTTCCGCCTCCATACGGTCGAGCAGACCGTCGATCATTGCCGCCGCGCCGAACATGATGCCGCTGCGCATGCTGTCGCGCGTGTTCTTGCCGATGGCGCGCTCCGGCTCGTCGAGGCTGATGCCCGGCAGCTGCGCCGTCCGGTCGGTCAGCGCCTGCATGGAGATCTTGACGCCCGGGCAGATGCAGCCGCCGATGAAGGCGCCGCTCTCGTCAACCGCAGTCACGGTCGTCGCCGTTCCCATATCGACCAGCAGGAGGGGCGCGCCGTACTCCGCGATCGCGGCGACGGAGGCAACAATCAGATCGCTGCCAACCTCCTGCGGGTTGTCCATGCGGATGTTCATGCCCGTCTTGATCCCGGGGCCGACCACGAGGCAGTCACCGCCGGTCAGCTTATAGATCGCTGTCTTAATGGAGTTGAGTACCGGCGGCACGACCGAGGAAACGATGCTGCCGCTGATGCTCTGCGGGGAGACTTCGTACAAAGAGAGCAGACTTTTCAGCTCCACGCAGTACTGATCCGAGGTTTTCAGACGGTCGGTCGCCATGCGCGCCTCAAAGAGGATGGTTCCGTCCTCGATGCAGCCGAGGACGATATTGGTATTGCCGATATCCACAGCCAGAATCATAATGCTTCCTCCATCACGCGGCACCGTACGGTGCCGTTATTGATTTCAATGATGCCGTAGGTCGGAAGGAATCTGCCGCAGGCGCCCGGATTGAGCAGCCACAGTCCCTCCGACTCTTCGCAGTAAGGCACGTGCGTATGGCCGAACAGTGCGACCTGCGCGCCCTGCTGCAGAGCGGCGTAGCAAAGGGTCAGAAGACCCGTCTTTACGCCGTAGCGGTGTCCGTGGGTCGCGAGGATTTTCACGCCCTCCCACGTAAGCAGCACCTCGTCCTGCACGTCGGTGTCGTACCGGTCGCAGTTGCCGCGCACCCGGCACAACGGAAGCCGGGGGTATTCCCGCTCGATCACCAGCGCGTCGGCGGCGTGGTCGCCGAGGTGGATTACGGCGTCCGGTTTTTCCTGCCGCACTGCGGCGAGCAGGTATTCCTCCTCCCGGTGGGAGTCAGATAGCACAAGAATTTTCATCGTGTCACCCTTTCGCGGTCAGAGACATATATATATTATAGCAGATTACGAAAAGGGAGGCAATCTCCGTGCAAAATAATTCTCAATTTTCCGCGCAGCAGCTCAAGGAGCTCATCACCTCGCCGGAGGGGCAGCGACTGCTTGCTCTCCTGCAGCAGGGCGGCGGAGAGAACGCCCGGCGCGCCGCAGAGGAATATCAAAAAGGAAACGTCGCAGAAGCGCAGGCGCTGCTGCAGAACGTGATGCAGTCGCAGGAGGCAAGCGACCTTCTGCACAAATTCGGCGGAAAGTAGGTGCAGCGGTGGAAGGTCTGGAGGAACAGCTGCAAAAGATCATGAACGACCCGGACAGCATGGCGCAGATTCTATCCCTCGCGCAGTCCTTCGGTCTGCAGCCGCCGGAGGCAGCGGCCTCCGCACCTTCCGCGCCGTCCGCCTCCCCTGCGCCGTCCGCGCCTTCCGTGCTTCCGTCGCCGGACGACGGCTTCGTGAAGGCGATCTTCGGCATGATGCAGCAGGCGCAGCAGTCCGACGGCAGGCAGGAGGCGCTGCTGGCCGCGCTCAAGCCCTATCTCCGTCCCGAGCGGCGCAGCGGCATCGACCGCGCCATGCAGATCGCAAAAATCTCGCATCTGGCAGGCTTTGCCCTGCGCAACTACGGATCGCTCCCGGGGAAAGGAGGCGGCTGAATGTATCACCGCTATATGCCGACCGGAAACGGACAGTATCGCAGGCAGGACATCCCCGATCGCAAGCCCGTTCCCTCTCCGCCTCCCGTCGTGTCAGCTTCGTCTCCTCCGCCCCCGCCTGCTCCGCCCGCGCCGGTGCCGACGCCCCCGCCGATGCCTGCGCCTCCCCCGCCGATCGCCCCGGGAAGCGCGGCGCCGCTGCCGATCCCGTTTTTGGAAAAGCTGTTTCCCGGCATGGACAGCGGCGATCTGCTGCTGTTGCTCATCATGCTGCTCCTGCTCTCCGAGGGAACGGAGGACGCCGTCTCCGCCGTCATGACGCTGGCGATCTTCCTGATCCTGCAATAGCAAGCGCAAACAAAGGGAAAAGCAGAGAGTTCGCAAGCGCACACTCTCTGCTTTATCTTTTCTTATCCGAAATGCCGAGCAGATAATCCGTGGTGACACGATACAGCTTGGCGAGCTTGATCAACACCTGCGTCGGAATATCGTTCTCTCCTGTTTCGTATTTGGAATAACCCGTTTGCGACATGCCCAGATACTTGGCGATTTGGGTCTGTGTCATATCGGCGTCCTCGCGAAGGTCACGCAGCCGTGGATACATTCTCCTCACCTCGCATCAAGTATGGCATAACCTGTTTCAGATTGTTGCTTTTTAACCTGATTCAGGTTATAATATATGCAAAAAGGGGGGGATTGAAATGTATCGCAAAATGTATTATTTGCTATTTAACGCAATTACAACGGCAATCGAGGAGATCGGAAATCGCAACTACGGAAATGCGGAAAACATTTTGATAGAGGCACAGCGGGAGGCAAAAGAGCATTATCTGTCCTGCAGAGCCGACGCTCAATAGCAAAAAGAGGAGCACGCGTAACCGCCGCTCCTCTTGGTTTATCCATCTGCAGCTATGCCCCTTGCGGGTGGACTCTGTCCGTAGCCGGCATGGCTCGTACATCGTATTACGGGAAAGTGTCCCTCATCGGGACGCACAGATTGCCACGGTTTGCTCCGCAAACCTCGCAATGACAGGAACGGAAGATCGCTCATAATTGAGCATTGGCGGGTAAGCAAAAAAGCAAGTGAACAACTGCTCACTTGCCTTTTCTTTGTATTTATTTGCCAATGTTGATTTGCTTGGCAAGATCGGCAGCGCTGTCTTACTTGCCCATGTTCATCTGCTTGGCAACCTCGGCAGCGAAGTCTTCCTGCTTCTTCTCGATGCCCTCGCCCTTCTCGTAGCGAACCGCGTCGACGAACTTCACGGAGCCGCCAAGCGCCTTGGCGGCAGAATTCATATACTGCTCGACCGAGACGGAGCCGTCCTTGACGAACGCCTGCTGGAGCAGGCAGTTCTCTTCGTAGAACTTGTTGAGCTTGCCGGCAGCGATCTTTTCCTTGACCTGCAGGGGCTTGCTCGCCATCTTTTCGTCGTTGTCCATCTGGGCAACGAGGATCTTCTTCTCTTCCTCGAGAATGTCCTCGGTGACGTCGCTCTTGTCCCAGAAGCGCGGAGACAGCGCCGCGATCTGCATGGCGATGTCCTTGCCGATCTGGGTGGCGTCGATGCCGCCCTCGACGATCAGGTTGACCAGGACGGAGCGCACGCCGCCGCCGTGAACGTAAGCGACGCTGGTGTTCTCCGGGAAGCGGACGAAGCGGCGGATCTGCAGGTTCTCGCCGATGGCCATGACCTTCTCGGGCATGATCTCGGCAAGCGTCAGGTCTCTGCCGGGGTACTTGCAGTTCATCAGGGCGTCAACGTCCTTCGGATCGTTCTTCGCGACCATCTCGGCGATGTCCTTGACGAGGGCGACGAACGGCGCGCTCTTGGCGCAGAAGTCAGTCTCGCAGTTGACCTCGACCATCACGCCGACGCCGTCGATGACAGCGGCGTAAGCCATGCCCTCGGCAGCAATGCGGCCGGCCTTCTTGGCAGCCTTGGCAAGGCCCTTCTCACGGAGCCATTCAACCGCCTTGTCCATATCGCCGTCGGTCTCGGTGAGGGCCTTCTTGCAATCCATCATGCCAACGTTGGTCATTTCACGCAGGGCCTTCACATCAGCAGCAGTAAATGCCATAGTAATTATCCTCCTAATAAATTATCTTTGGAAAATGCCCGTCGTTCCGGCGGGCATTTATGTTTTTGGGATTATTCCTCGACCGGAGCTTCCTCAACAGCCTCTGCGGCTTCTGCGGGAGCCTCTGCGAGGGACTCGCCCTGACGGCCTTCCTGCACGGCGTTGGCCATGGTGGCGACGATCAGGCGGATGGCGCGGATTGCGTCGTCGTTGCCGGGGATGACGTAGTCGATCTCGTCCGGGTCGCAGTTGGTGTCAACGATGGCGACGATGGGAATGTGCAGCTTGCGTGCTTCGGCGATCGCGTTGCGTTCCTTGCGCGGGTCGACGATGAACAGAGCGCCGGGGAGCTTCTTCATGGACTTCACGCCGCCGAGGTACTTCTCGAGCTTTTCGATCTCGCCCTCGAGCTTGATGACTTCCTTCTTGGGCAGCATCGCGAAGGTGCCGTCCTCCTGCATCTTGCGCAGCTGTGCCAGACGGTCGATACGGGTGCGCATGGTCTTGAAGTTGGTCATCATGCCGCCGAGCCAGCGGGCATTGACGTAGTACTGATCGACGCGCTCCGCCTCTTCCTTGATGGCGTCCTGCGCCTGCTTCTTGGTGCCGACGAAGAGCACGTTCTCGCCGTTGGCGGCAAGCTCGCGAACGAAGCTGTAGGCTTCTTCGATCTTCTTCACGGTCTTCTGCAGGTCAATGATGTAGATGCCGTTGCGCTCCGTGTAGATGTACGGAGCCATTTTGGGGTTCCATCTTCTGGTCTGATGGCCGAAGTGGACGCCTGCCTCGAGCAGGGCTTTCATGGATACGACTGCCATTTGGTTTTTCTCCTTTTCGTTTGACCGCCACCCCGCTCATCTCCCCCGTCCACCGCTTTGCGGCACTGGGACGGAGAATCCCGGGATGTGTGGTTTGTTGTGTCACGCAGTTTGCGTGCCGTATTATTATATCCTGCAGGCAGTCGCTTTGCAAGCATTTTTTTGCAAAATTTCAAGTTTTTTTCATCAAAATACTTCCCTTTTGGCGCGCGGAAGGCGGCATTTGTCCAAATCGCCGTCCACCAGAATAATATCGTCGCCGATTCTTCGGATGTCGCACCACGGAATGACGTATTCCTCGTGCCGTCCGAGCAGGCCGAAGCATTTTCCCGGGCCGGGGACGATGATGGAGAGGATCCTTCCGGTTTTGCAGTCCACCTCCACGTCGCAGACGTAGCCGAGGCGGCATCCGTCGCAGATGTTGACGACCTCCTTGCATTTCAGTCCGGTAAAACGGCTGTTCATACGCTCCACCTCACAATAATACTGTCAGAGTATATGATTGAAATTACCGCCGTATTCTGCTATAATAAGCAAAAAGGAGGTCGTGTCCATGTCTGCGCTTGCCCTGCGAATCATCGCGTGCGTCTGCATGCTGCTGGATCATATCGGCTACTTTTTCGGCGGTCGTTATCCGTTCCTCACGCCCCTGCGCTGGATCGGCCGCATCGCCTTCCCCCTGTACGTTTTTCTGATCGTCAACGGCTTCCGGCACACCTCCAACCGTCCGCGCTACGCGCTGCGTCTGGCGATTTTTGCCGTGATCTCGCAGGTGCCGTTCGCCCTGATGTCCCATCCCGGGAAGATGCTCGGCACACTCAACGTCTTCGTTACGCTGCTGCTTGCTCTGCTGACCGTCTGGGCGACGGACGCGATGCGCAAGCACCGCTATACCAAATACGTCTGCTTTCTTCCGACGCTGGCGGTCTTTTGCCTCTACTACTTCGGGCTGATCCACTCCGACTACGGCGCAAAGGGCATTCTGCTTGCCATGACGTTCTATCTCTTCGACGGCAAGCGCGTTCTCACGGCGCTGGGCATGCTCGTTTCGATCTATCACCCGTATCTGATCTCGCTCGGCTTCGCGCTTCTGCATCTCCTGCAGGGCAGGCAGGCCGCGATCCAGCCGCTGTCCGAATGGGAACTGACGCAGCTGTTCAGTCTGCTGTCGCTCGTGTTTATTTTCCTCTACAACGGCAAAAAGGGCAGGCTGCCTGCCTCCCGGGTGGGCGCAAAGGCCGTGCAGCTTGGCTTTTACGCCTTTTACCCTGCGCATATGCTTTTGCTTTACGCCCTGAAGCAGCTGCTGTGACTTGACGAACCACCCGGCGTCGTGTAAAATAGAGCCGTTCACCATATCATCCGTCGAGGAGAGCCACCATGAAGAAAACCGCGCTTTACGTCACGCAGGCCGCCGCCGTCGCGGCGCTGTATTTCCTGATCAATCTGCTGCAGAACGCCCTGCTGCCCGGCACCGCGTCCATGGCGATCCAGTTTCGGGTCGCAGAGGCGCTGTGCGTCCTCGCCCTGTTCACCACCGCCGCGATCCCGGGCCTTGGCATCGGCTGCCTGCTGTTCAATCTGACCATGGCAGGCTCCCTGCCGCTGGACTTTATCGTCGGCACGGCAGCAACCGTGCTTGCCACCGTGCTGATGTATCTGCTGCGGAACGTGAAAATCAGAAATTACCCGTGGCTTTCGATGCTGATGCCCGTCGTCTGCAACGCCGTGATCGTCGGCTGGGAGCTGACGTACTATTTCAACACGCCGATCCTGCTCAACATGCTCTACGTCGCCGTCGGCGAGGCCGCCGTGCTCTTCGTTCTGGGAAGCGCGCTGTACTTCGTTCTGGAGCGGTATAAGACGCAGCTTTTCGCGAAATGAAGAACGGACTCGTCCGCAGGCTGGCGCTGTGCGCGCTCTTGACGGCGATTGCACTGACGATCTTTGTCGTGGAGGCACAGTTCCCCCTGCCTGTCCCCGTGCCGGGGCTGAAGCTCGGACTTTCCAATATCGTCACGCTGTTCGCCCTTGCGGTGCTTGGCTGGAAAGAGGCCCTTGCGATATTGCTTGTGCGGGTCTTTCTCGGCAACCTCATCACAGGCCAGATGATGTCCCTTTTCTATTCGCTTGCGGGCGGGCTGTTCAGCTTCGTCTGCACGGCGCTCGTTCTGCGGGCGCTGAAGCAGAATCAGCTTTGGGTCGCCGGCGTGATCGGCGGCGTCACCCATAACATCGGGCAAATGGCGATTGCCGTCTGCGTGACGGCTTCGCCCGCTCTGCTCGCCTATCTTCCCGTTCTCATGCTGTGCGGCATTGGGACCGGCGTCTTGACCGGCCTGTGCGCGCAGTTATTAATCCAGAAATTCAGGAGGTTTTTCCCATGAAAAAATTGTTTGCTCTGCTGCTCTGCTGCGCCATGCTCGCCTGCCTGTTCACGGCCTGCATTGACGACGTTTCCGATCTCGACGCCGCGAAGGACGGCGCTTCCGTCGCCACGCCCTCGGACGCTGCGACCGAGGCCTCTTCTGCATCCGACGCGACAGACGCATCGGAGGAACACGAGCATGAACACGTCAACTACAAAGGTCTTGACGACGGAGCCATCACGCTCGAGGACGTGATTGCCGCCGAGAGCCGTGAGCCGGATTTCAGCTTTGAGGTCGGCGAGGAGACGTACTACGCTTATAACGACGTCACGCTGGGCGATCTGACCTTTATGCAGGTGCAGGTCTCCTTCCGCGAGGCGGGCGCGCGCATCTCCTGCAAGTGCAGGTATGCAGACGATCCGGCGGACGTGATGGATCAGATCCGCGAGGCCATGACCGCGCAGTTCGGCGAACCGGCCGCGTCCGGAGACAGTTACACCTGGCTTGATGGCCACACGCCCAACCGCGCCAGACTTTCCGTTCTGAACGAGGATACCGTGGAGCTGGTGTTCGAGCTGAACAAGGGCGAGTAAACAACACGCAAAGAAGCCGCAGGCGCAAGCGCCTGCGGCTTCTTCAGACTGTCAAAAAAGTCCGTAATCGTCGAAATAGAGTATCGTATTCCACCGCATCTGTCATTGCGAGGTTTGCGAAGCAAACCGTGGCAATCTGTCCCTATAGGTTTAGGAAGAGGTAGTATTTATTGAATATTTCGGCTTACTGCGCAACTTGCACTCTACCGTATCTATATACGCCTACGAGTGCAAGTTGCTTGTCTTCCGAACTTTTTGACAGCCCGTCGGCGTGTCGAAAAAGGTTTTTCGACACGCCGAGAAGCCGCAGGCGCAAGCGCCTGCGGCTTCTAATTATAGATTTATACGTGGTATGTCAGTCCCTTCGGATAGAAGAAGCGCACCGCCTGCGGCACGATCTCAAAGGTGATGTCCTTGCCCATCAGCAGCTCGCCGTCGAGGTTGATCTCGCTCTCCCTGTCGCAGCGGACGATGACCTTTTTGCCGTGGAAGAAGCGGATGAGCTCCGGCATTTCCTCGTACTTGCCCGCCTTGTACTTGCCGATGATCTTCGCCACGGCGAGGCGGGAAACGCCCTTGACCAGCAGGATGTCCAGCAGCCCGTCGTCCGGTTCCGCCTTCGGGGTCGGGTTGAAGCCGCCGCCGTACCAGCGGCCGTTGGATACACAGATCAGCGTCTGCCTGTCGTTGAAGAGCTCGCCGTCGATCTCGACCTCATAGTGCTGCTGAATGCCCTTGACGATGTTCACACCGGCGGAGAGGGCGTAAGCGCCGGAGCCGGAAAGCAGCGGCAGCCGCTTGTACTTGCCGACGGAGGTGCCAATCCTCGCGTCTAAACCGACCGAGCAGATATTGAGGGAATAATGATCCTCCTGACAGCGAATCAGGTCAAAGGAGGCAACGTCGCAGTCGAGGAGGCGGTCGAGATTCTTGAATGCCGCCGGATCGGAGAAAATCTTGATAAAATCGTTGCCGGAGCCGCCGGGGAAATGCGTGATCGCAGCATTTGGGCAGCCGACAACGCCGTTGACGACCTCGTTGAGGGTGCCGTCGCCGCCGCAGGCGTAGATGCGGACGGGATCACCCGTTGACGCCGCCGCCTGCGCAATCTTGGTGCAGTCGCCGGGCGCGCGGGAGACAAGGATTTCATAGGCAAGGCAGTGCCTGTCGCACGCCTCGCGGATCATTTGCGTGAATTCGCCGGTCTTGTCGTATTTTCCCGCCGCCGGGTTGATGATGAATAGATGCTTCATGTTCTGTCTCCCCTCTTCAGTAATACATATAGACGTTGCACTGCAGTCTGCCGTTGTACAGCTTTCTCTTTTTGGTCGCCTGTCTGCCGAAGAAATGCTCAAACTCCGGCTCGGAGGAAATGATGTATTTCTTCCAGCCGTCCGCGAAGCGCAGGTGTCTGCCGAAGGCGCGCATGAGCTGCTGCGCGGAGCGCTGCTCCAGCATGCGCTCGCCGTAGGGCGGGTTGCAGACGATCACGCCGCTGTCGCACGGGAGGCTCATTTTCGTCGCGTCCGCCTCTCGGAAGTCGATGAATTTCGACACGCCCGCCTTCTTCGCGTTGGCGATGGCGATCGACAGGCTCGCCGGATCAATGTCCGTGCCGAGAATGCGGTACTCGCCCCGGTACTCCAGATCTTTCGCTTCCGTTCTGACCCGCTCCCACACGTCCTGCGGTACGCAGCTCCAGTTCTGCGCGCCGAAGGTGCGCATCAAGCCCGGCGCGCGGTTGAGCGCGGCAAGCGCGGCCTCAATGACGATCGTGCCGGAGCCGCAGAAGGGGTCCCAGAAGAAGTCCCTGCCACGATAGCGTGAGAGGTTGACCAGCGCAGCCGCCATTGTCTCATGCAGGGGTGCCTCGTTGCCGACAGCGCGGTAGCCGCGCTTGTGGAGGCTCACGCCGGAGGTATCCAGAAAGACCTCGCACACGTCCTTCATGATGGAGAAGCGGAGCTGATAGGTTGCGCCTGTTTCGGGCAGCCACGTCACGCCGTACTTTGCGCCCAGGCGGTCGACCGCCGCTTTTTTTGCGATCGACTGGCAGTCGGGGACGCTGTGCAGCTGTGAATCCAGACTGTAGCCCTTGACGGGAAAGGCGCCGTCCTTTGGGATGAAGCGCTCCAGCTCGATTGCCTTCACGCCCTGATAGAGCTCCTCAAAGCTCTTCGCGGGAAAGTGGGCAAGCAGGATCATCACGCGCTCGCCCATCCGCAGGCGGACGTTTGCCCGCGCCATAGCCTCAAAATCGCCCTCAAAAAAGACGCGGCGATCCTCCACGCGGACGTTTTCCATATTCATGCGGCGCAGCTCGTCGCCCACCAGACCCTCCAGTCCGAACAGGCACGGCGCCGCCATCGTCAGTCGTTCCATAGGCACCTCGTTCCTCATTCTAAAACTATTATATATAATGTTCTCTGTCATTGCAATGAAAAATATCCCGTTTCGACAAAAATCGCCTTCCCCGATGAACGAATCCACGTAGGGCGGCATGCCCACATGCCGCCGCAAAATGTGGGGAACATCCGAAACGAAAGGCGCACTGCGCAGGCAGCTTCACTTTGCGCAAACAGCTTCACTGTCCGAAAAGACAACTTCACTCGCCGCAGACGAATTTCACAAAAAAACGCGCTCCGATCGGAGCGCGTTTTTTCCAACTATCAGTCTCTGTCCCAGTTGTGCCAGACGTTCTGCACGTCGTCGTCATCGTCGAAGATGTCCAGCATCTTCTCCATATTGGCGATATCTTCCTCGTTTTCGAGCTTCTTGTACTCGCCGGGAACCATCTCGATCTGGGCGGAGACGAAGGAATAGCCCTTCTTGCCCATCGCATCGGCGACGGCATTGAAGTCGTCCGGGTCGGTGTAGATCGTGAAGCAGTCGCCCTCGGCCTCGAAGTCGTCCGCGCCGCAGTCCATCGCATCCATCATGACGTTGTCTTCTTCATAGTCTTCGTCCTCGTTGTCGATGACGAGAACGCCCTTTTTGCTGAAGTTCCAGCTCACGCAGCCCGCTGCGCCCATCTTGCCGCCGTACTTGTCGAAGTGGTGGCGGACGTTGCCCGCAGTACGGTTGCGGCTGTCGGTCATCGTCTCGACGATCACGGCGATACCGCTCGGGCCGTAGCCCTCGTAGGTGATGGATTCGTAGGCGTCGCCGCTGCCGGCGGAAGCCGCCTTCTCCAAAACGCGCTTGATGTTGTCGTTCGGCATGTTGGCAGCCTTGGCCTTGGTGATGACCGTCGCAAGACGGGAGTTATAGTTCGGATCGGTCGAGCCGCCGCCCTCCTTGACCGCTACGTACATTTCCTTTGCGATCTTCGTGAACGTCGCCGCACGCTTTGCGTCCTGTGCGCCCTTGGTTTTCTGAATATTATGCCATTTGGAATGACCCGACATGGTAGTTCTTCCCTTCTGTTTTGAATTGCAGTCTATATTTTAGCACAGCGTGTGCCGAAAAACAACCGTTTTATGCGAATTTTATGCAGTCAGCATGGACGCTCGACAAAACGACCCCGATCTGCGGGAACGCGGCGCGGAGCTTTGCGGCGAGATACGCGCAGACGGGGTTTTCCGTCTCGAAGTGTCCCGCGTCGATCAGATTCAGCCCCAGTTCCTTCGCGTCTGCAAACTGGTGATACTTGACGTCCGCCGTCACGAAGGTGTCGCAGCCGAGCAGCTGCCTTACCGCCGTCAGGCAGTCGCCGCACGACCCGCCGCCCACTGCGACGCGGTGCACCGGGCTTCCGCCGTCGGCATAGCGCAGCCCCTCGCAGGCAAGCCGCTGCTTGACAAAGGGCAGAAAGTCCGCCAGCGTCTGCTCGTCCGTCTCGCCATAGCGAATCAGATGCGGTGTGTCGTCGTAATTCGGCATGATCCGCACGTCCTCAAGACCCAGCCGCTCCGCCAGAGTATCGTTGACCCCGCCCGGCGCGCAGTCCAGATTCGTGTGCATAGAGATGACGGCAAGTCCGTTTTCCAGATAAGCAAGGAGGCGCTTGCCCGTGACCGTCGCGTCCGAGACTGTGTTCGTCCCGCCGTAGATCAGTGGATGGTGCGTCACGACCAGCTCGCAGCCGAGCCTCTTCGCCTCCTCGGCGACCGCCATGGACGCGTCCAGCGCGACGAGGAGTCTCGTCACTTTGCCGTCGCCGTGGCCGCACATCAGGCCGACGTTGTCCCCGTCCAGCTTGTAGCGTTCCGGCGCAAGGGAAAACAAATATTGCAGGATCTCATTCACGGCAGGCATCGTCCTGCCCCCTTTCGTAGGTTTTCAGATCGCGGAGAAGCGCGGAGATCTCCTCGTAAGCCGCGCCGTAGTAGGCGAGCTTCCGCCTATCCTCCTCGGTCACGCCCTTTGCGATCCCCGCGACCGTATTCATTAAGCTCCGCTCGATGCGCGACAGATACGGCGCAAGGAGCGGATCATTTGACCGCAGCAGCGCGTCGGACGCGTACTGCCTGCCCGGCGAGAGCGGCGTTCCGCCGCCGAAGCGCACCGTCATCACGGCATAGAGGAAGCCGCCGTCGCGCACGAGGCGTTCCTTCAAAATCGAAAAGCCGTGCTCGCCCAGATAGCGGCGCAGATCGTTGCCGGACGACTGCGGCTGCAGGATCAGCGTACAGCTCTCCCGCACCCAAGGCGTGGCTTCCAAGATCTGCGCGATCAGATCGCCGCCCATCCCGGCGCATACGACGGTATCCACCGTCCCCGGCTCCACCGCCGCAAGTCCGTCGGCGCGGGAAAAGCGCATTTTGTCCGCCACGCCGTAAAGCAAGGCGTTTTGCATTGCTTTTTTGAGCGGCTTTTCGCGTAGGTCGCTCGCATGGACGAATGACGCCTGCCCGCTTTGCAGAAGATAAATGCCGAGATAGCCGTGGTCGCAGCCGACATCCGCCACCCGCGCTCCCGGCGCGACCTCTGCGGCGCAGCAGAGCAGCCTTTTTGAAATCGGTAACTTCATCGTTCATAAAAAGGGAGGCGAAAGCCTCCCTTTTCCTCACTTGTTCGCTTCGTTCGCTTCGATGAAGCGGTTGACCTGCGCAAGGAATGCATCGGCGTCCACGCCGTGAACCATGCAGGCTTCCTCAACGGTCTCGCCGCGAGAAGACGGGCAGCCCAGGCAGTGCATGCCGATCGCCATGAACAAGGGGGCGGTCTCCGGCGCGATGTCCAGCACGTCGCCGATGATGGTGGTCTTTTCGATTTTCGTTGCCATTTGTGTTACCTCCTGTGGCATTTTGGTCATATTATACCCGACCGATTCACAAAAATCAACCGTTATCGCGCAAAAGCGCCCTTGATTTTCTCGCAGCGGGTGCTATGATTAGAGCGAGGTGTATTCTTATGTATAATACTCTGATTCGCGGCGGTACGCTCATCGACGGCACGGGCGGCGCGCCCTATTGCGCCGACATTGCCCTGCAGGACGGCAAGATCGCCGCGATCGGTCACGATTTGGGCGCAGCCGCGCAGGTGATCGACGCAAAGGGCTTCTGCGTCACGCCCGGCTTCATCGACATCCACCGCCACGGCGACGCGGCGGTCTTCCGTCCCGGCTTCGGAGTTGCGGAGCTGCGGCAGGGGCTGACGACGATCCTCAACGGCGCGTGCGGCGTCTCTCTCGTCCCCTTCGGCAATCGGCACAAAGACGAGCTGCTGCACTATCTGGAGCCAATCACCGGCAGGCTCGACCCCACCATCCCCACCGAATCTCTCGGCGCGTATCTCGCCGCGCTGCGACAGGTGGCATTGCCGCTGAACGTCGGCATGATGCTCGGCGCGGGCACTGTGCGGGCAGACCTTTTTGGCTACGCAGAGGAAGAGCCCGCGGACCTGTCGCCGATCCACCGTGCGCTCGAGCGCGGGATCGCAGACGGCGCCTACGGCATATCGCTCGGGCTCGGCTACGCGCCGGAGTGCTTCTATACGACGGACGGTCTGATCCGCGCCCTGCAGCCGCTAAAGGATGGCGATATTCCGATCACCGTCCACATGCGCCACGAGGGCGACGGCGTCTGTGACAGCGTGGCGGAGATGATCGCCGTCGCCAAGGCGCTGCGCTGCCCCATGCACATCAGCCATCTGAAAGCCATGGGCAAGCGGAATTGGCATACGAAGATCCCGCGCGCGCTGGAGCTGATGGCGCAGGCGCGGGAGGACGGTGTGGATATTACCTGTGACGTCTATCTCTACGACGCCGGCTCGACGCAGCTATTGCACCTGCTGCCGCCGGACTTCTTAAAGGGCGGCGTGGACGCGATCTGTGCACGCCTGCGCGACAAGAATCAGCGCGATTTGCTGCGCGAAGCGATCGCGCACCGGCATGATTTTGATAACATCGCACAGATGGTCGGCTGGGAGAATATCATGCTCTCCGCGCTCAACCTGCCGGAGTATCAGCATCTGATCGGCAAGACTCTGGCGCAGGCGGCGGAGCTGCTGCAGCTCGATCCGGTGGACTGCTTATGTCAGCTCCTTGCGGACGAGCGCTGCGCCGTGACGATGATCGACCGCATGGCGTGTGAGGACGACATCTGCACGATCCTGAACGACCCACATTCGAGCGTCATTTCCGACTCCACCTATCCCACCTCCGGCAAGCCGCACCCGCGCGTGTACGGCTCGTATGTACGCATTTTCGAGCGCTTCGTCCTTGAAAAGAAGACGCTCGACCTGCCAACGGCGGTGCGGAAGATCACCGCCCTGCCCGCCGAAGCCATGCGCATTCAGAACAAAGGGCTCCTGCGCGTCGGCATGGACGCGGACATCAACATCTTCAAGCCGGAGCTCCTGCACGAGCGCGCGACCTACCTCGACCCAACGCAGGAGAGCGAGGGCATGGACACCGTCTTCGTCGGCGGCGTTCCCGCTATCCTCCACGGCGCGTGGACGGACGCAGGCACGGGAGCGGTGATAAAACATCAGGCTGGTTGACTTTTCCCTGCGCATTCTTGTCATTCTTGCGTTGTATGAAACGCCTTCCCCTTGAGGTAGCGAAGCGTCGCCGCGGTAGTGAATGACATGCCGGTGGCATGTCAGAGCCGCGGCGTGACCGAGCCGCAGCGAGACAGGTGCCGAGCGACAACGAGGCGGATGAGGTGGAACTATCGTTAAGCACAGCACCTGAACGAGTCGAACTGCGACCGCCACCTCATCCGTCATCCGGCTTGCGTGAGACGCCGGATGCCACCTTCCCCTCGGAGGGGAAGGCTCAAAACGTGATGTAAACGGCAAGACCTCCGAACGCTCGGAGGTCTTGCCGTTTTAATGCTGTCAGCGTTTCAGCTTTTCAGCGCGTTGCGCTGAAAAGGCTGTGCGCAGCACAGCAAAATTCAATTATAATTGAATTTTAGTTTCAGTCCGGCACCCAGGTGTATTCAAACCAGGATTTGCCCGCGCTGGACTTGAATTCCAACCGGAAGGAGGAAAGGCCCCGTTCGTTCGATTTCGTGACCGTGGGCGCAGTGATCGTGATCGTATCCGACATTCCGTTGCTCCACGGCGCATCCAATGCGTGCCCCCAGGTCGGTCCCGGCGACGAGCCAGCGTAGACGGCGTAAGCCATATTGGCATAGTCGTGGCCGCCGGCATCCAGCGTGATCCGCGGACTGTCGCAGTAGAAGTAGCAATAGTGAGAATGCACCTGCGCGTCGGAGTGTTCGACCCTCGCCTCGATCGTGACGGAAAACGGCGTTTCGGGGAAGATCGTCTCCGGCATCGTGCTGCACGTGCAGACGAAGCTTTCCGTCCACGGATCATCGTCTTCGAGCATATAGTCTGCCTCCATCGGCGTATAGCTGTGCGACGCGCAGTGCCGGTAGAGTGAGGCGTCATAGGTGGTAACGTACTGACCGTCGCCGTCGGTTTTGCCCGCGTCCGCGTCGCAGCCGCTGCCCGTCAGCACCCACTTGCCCGGGATCACGCCGTCGCCGTCATTCCCTGCTTCGGTCGGCACTTCGGACGGCTTCGCAGAAGGATCCTTTTCCGTCTGCGCAGCCGCCAGCGACGCCTCCCGGGATTCTCTCCTCGCGATGGATTCCTGTCTGGCCTCCTTCCAGGCTTCTTCGGACGTGGACGCTGGGCAGGCGGTCAGCAGTCCGAGCGTCATCACGCAGACGAGCAGGAACGCAAGGATTTTGCATACACGCGTCTTCATAAAAAGTCCCTCCTGAAAACATCATCTGTTATTATCTGTAAATACAGTATAGCAGAGGGCACACAGAATTGCAATCCTTCTTCTGCCCTCTGAAATGCGGAAAAGTGTCCCGTATCGAGACGCACGGATTGCCGCGGCTAACAAAGTCAGCCGCGGCAATCCGCCAGTTGCAGGTATGATATCTTTATCGAAAGAGACTGTATTCGCCATTTCGGGAACAAAGAAAACAGGGAGCAGGTTTTGTCCTGCTCCCTGACATAATTCATCCCAATTCTTATTTTGAAGGAATTGCATCCAATTTGTATAGATAATCGTAATCGCTCATATCCATAACCCAGACGCTCGGATCCATTTCTTCAATAAATCCAATGTATACTTCGCATGATTCAATAGCATCGGCAACGGCATTGGGAACTTCTGCATAGAAGTAGTAATCAACCGTCTGCTGTGCGACAATATTCATAATTGATTCTGCCTCGGCTGAATTATAGCACTTGAATCTAATGTTGTACTCGTTGCCATTAATAATCATCACACCGTCTGCAGGATTGTTCCCCGGATAAATCTCATGTTTTGCTTTATTTGTGAAGGAGCCTTTTAAGCAGACGAGCTTCATTCCCGACGGACAGTCGATGCTCGACTTTTGCGTGATGGTGATGCCAGAGGAATTATCGGTATATTCAAAGTTATATCCCTCTGAAATCTCAAATGCGTCCAAAGTCATTTCAACAAAGTTCAGCGAAATCGAACTGCCAATTGTAACTTCTTCGGCGGTTGCGGTTGCTTCGGTTGGTGCTTTGGTTGGTGCTTCAGTAGACGGTGCAGCTGCAACAGGCGCATCAGTAGATTGCGGCTTGCTCGTTGTTGTGTCTCCGCCGCAGGCCGCAAGCGACAGCAGCATAACAAGCGCCAACAGGATCGCGATTGTTCTTTTCATTTCTTCTACCTCCAATTGATTAGTGTGTGGTTCAAACGGAACTACCCTCCGAAAAATGCACAGCCCCGTAACCTACGATTCAATTGTACTCAGTATTTGAGTAATTGTCAATACTCAAATGCTGAGTGTGCTATCTTTGCACTATACGGGGAGGTGGCGGCAGATGGACTATCGGGAGAGAATGCGGAGCTTGCGGGAAGACCGGGATTTATCACAGGCGCAGATCGGGAAGCTCCTGAACAAGTCGCAGCAGGGCTACAGCCACATTGAGTCCGGTCGTGCGGAATTGAAGATCGAAGACCTGATCAAGCTCTGCGACTTTTACAACGTTTCTGCCGATTATCTGATCGGCAGAACGGAGCAACCGGGCGCGCGAAAGGATAGAAAACGCCCTTGAAGACTGCACTCTTCAAGGGCCTTATTTATAATGATACCAGCCTGCATAATTCTTTGGCAATTAACCCTCGCGTCCTCTCGGAGGTCTGTTCCGGTGTTCCTTCTCGCGCCTGCCGCGAATTCACATCTTTTCTGCTTTCAGGACTTGTCCTTAATTGTCAGTCCTTCGTAATCACGCACCGCAAAAACAGTTGTCCGAAAAAAAGCAAAAAAAATGTTGTCCGAAAAAAAGCAAAAAAAGCACTTGACAAACAGCCTGTCATTCGCTATAATAACCCCTGCTACGGACGATTAGCTCAGCTGGCTAGAGCATCCGCTTGACGTGCGGAAGGTCATAGGTTCGAGTCCTATATCGTCCACCATATTGGAGAAATCCGAACTTGAAGCCGGTTGGCAGAGGGTTCGGATTTCTTGTTTTTATCGACCAGATTGCAGCCTTGAACCGAAACTATAGAATAATGAATCCAAAGCCCAACAAGAGAGCAGCAAAGCTCCCCTGTTGGGCTTTTTGTTGGCTGGTTATACTTCCTCTGCGAAAAAATCACTGTCGATCTTTTTGACCTCGTAAACTTCCTCTACGGAAACGCCTACGTTGTGCTTAATCATCAATCTAGTTAATGCCAGACCATCAACCAGAACTACCTTTGCTCCAAGAAGATTGGCGGCATACTGCAATGCGCCGGAGGAGAATTTCGCAGTCGTGATGAATAAGCCTTTTTGCGCCTGCTGCCCTTGAAGAGCGCCGACGAATCTTTGGATTTCCTGTCGCCCAACGGTCTGCCCCGCAGCCCATTGCTTTGCCTGAATGTAGATATGGCTGAATCCAAGTTGATCTTCTTTTATGATACCGTCAATGCCTCCGTCGTTGGACTGCTGCGTTACCATTCCGGCTTCCTCAATTCCGCTTCCATATCCCATTTTCAGAAGCAGCTTTACCACAAGCCGCTCAAATTCGACCGGCGTCAGCTTCATCACTTCGTCCATCAGCTGGCTGGCTAAAGCGGCGTTGACCTTCTGATATGCAGAAGCCAATACTTCCATCGGAGATTCTTCTTTTTCTACGGATGGCTCATCGGCAATACCTTCGGTGGTTACGCTGTGAAATGCTTTGAATTCGTCTGATTTTTCAAGGTATTCCAGATCAATCCTTTCTCCTGAGGCAAGAGCTTTTCTGCCGACATCTGTGATTTTGTATTTTCCACGGTGCGGTGTTTCAATTAGCCCAGCTTTGTCAAGATAGGTCCGCGCCCATGCGACACGGTTGTCAAATGTCCGCTGTGTGCCGCTTGGGAGCATCTCTGCTAAATCCGCATCCGACAAGCCCATAGACTTCGAGATGATCCCCCGAACCTCTTTTGCCGTGTGGAGTTCTCCGTCATTTACGGCGCTTAAAAACAATTCAAAGAATTCAAAAAACTTCGGCACCGCCATGGTTTTTCACTCCTTGGAACAAGATGATGTATGTCCTTGCTGCGAATAATCATATCACAGAATCCGGAGCATCTCAACAATTCATTTCGCACATTCGACAAGCTCGCCTCCTTCGGCTATAATGGTACCAGAAGGAGGCGATTGCTAAGTGTTGGACATCTGTCAGTTCATAATGTCAAATTACTTCAATCTATATTTCGTCCTTCTGCCGCTGCCCTCCTGAATAATGCGTCCTTCCTGCAGCATTCTTTTCAAGATTCTGCTGGATGTCGCCTGACTGACGCCAAGAAGCACGTCCACTTCGGAGCGGGTAATGTAATCATGGCTTTGCAGATAGGTTAAGATTGTCTGCTCCGAGCCGGATGCAGTGCCTCTCGCGGCAGCCACATTTCTGTTCGGCAGAGTGATTTTAAATGCGTTGTTTGTAACTTCGATGGTCGGCTGACAGCCGCAGTCTTTGTAGGCCTTCATAATTTTTTGCATGCCCGTGCCGTATGCCTCGATCAAATCCAGGCGATAGAAAACAGCAGCAAGTTTTGGATTGCGGCAGACGGACAGGCCAAGCATAATATCTTCGACGGTAACGCCGTCTATCAGTCCGCCGACGGAAACAAACTCGATCCGATCAGCGTACACGCTGACCAAAGTGCTGGCACTATAGGAATAGTCCCGATGAACGATAGAATTGAGCATTGCTTCGCGCAGTGCTTCCTCCGGGTAATCCCGTATATCCTTGCGGTAAAGTCCTTCAAAGACCGCCTTCGTTTGATTTCGTAGCTCCAGATAGGCGTAAAGCTCCTCCATCTGCCGGAACAGAGAACCGCTGAACTCCCGCCGATCCTGAAACACTGTTTTATCCAAGCCGGAGAATGTCGCCGCCTTGATCTCGCCGGGGCATTGATCAGAGAGAAGATATCCCAAATTGGAATACACCCCGTCCGGTGAAATCAATCCAAGCGTCTGCCGCTGCACTGGGCCGAAATCAACGTCTCGCTTTTGGAATTCCGCTTCTGCGGCAGCGAAAGTCAGTTCCTGCTCCAAAGAACGCATATCTTCAAAACGGTCGCCGTCCGTTTCCTTGATCATCCGACGAATTGCCGTATCCGTAGACGGATCGGTCGATGCTCCGTTGCGAACATATACGCCGCTGGGTTTCAATCCCTTTGCCGCAAGATAGTAGGGACGGTCTGCTCCCTTTTGGACCGTGACCGCTATTATTTCTTTTCCGTCCAGCATTCGGATCTCATAACGGGCAAACATCGTAACGTCCGGCTTGATGGAGTCTCTGACCATGTTGTTGATACGCAGCAATGCCTCATCCGGTTCGGAAATACCGATAGCAGTACCATCGTCCGCGACGCCGATCCATAATTCTCCGCCGCGGGTGTTGGCAAACGCAACAACCTCCTTGCACAGATCGCTTACGATTTCAGATTTGAATTCCAGCGTTTCGCTTTCCATCCTGATTGACATAGGAATCCCCTCACTTTCTAATCATCATTATAATCATTCTAATCATTCTTGTCAACAATTATTCTGATGAATAGAAAAAGTCCGTTAAATAGGAATACAGAAATTTTCGGCAGATTTTTGTGATTTACAAAAATCTGCCGAAAAAACTTGGCGGTATCTTTTAGGTTTCTTCGTATGCCACTACTAACAGGAAAAACAAAAGCTGGTTACGCCGCTTGATCCAACGGCAGCGTCAGAGAATCACTATTAATGGGGAAGGTAAAGTAGGTATCGGGATACGGCTCATGATCCAGAGTAAAGTGCCACCATTCCTCCTCAAGAGGACGGAAGCCATGCTTCATCATTACCTCGCGCAACAGCATGCGCATGGCGTACTGTTCTTCCGTAATATCCGTATAATCCGGGTGGCTGAGCTCCCCAAAGAAGTCAAAGGTCCCGCCCATGTCCACCTCGCGCTCCGTGTTCATATCGAAAAGCGTCAGGTCGACTGTGCTGCCGCGGCTGTGACCGGAGTGCTCGGCGATATAGCCCTGCGGGAAGAGCACGTCCTTGTCGAGATCCGGATAGAAGTATTCCTTCATACGGGTATCCTCCGTATCCAAGGCCCAGTTCATGAAATGCGTCACGGCCATCTGCGGGCGATAGGCGTCAAAGATCTTTAGCCGGTAGCCCTTACTCATCAGCTCGTCGCTGACCTCTTTGAGCGCAGCGGCCGCCTCTGTCGTCAGCATAGCCAGCGGCTCTTCATATCCGTCGATCCGGTCGCCGACGAAGTTGTATGTGGAGTAATAGCGGATCTCCAGAATGGCGTCAGGCACGGCTTCGCTCAGGAGGACGAAGTCCGAAGAATCATCCGAAAGCGTCACATCGGACGTCGGCGGCTGCGGGTCATCCGATGACGCTGCCTGATACCAGGAGGCGTCAGACCAATCGCGCTCCTGATACTGCAGGTCGGCTCGGGTAATCCCGTCCGCGTAGATTTGAGCAAAGTCATTTTTCATGGAGATCGGAATATATCCCTTCGCCTCGTAATCAGCAGACTTTGTCGCCCAGTCCTGGGCGCCCCATTCTCTGACGTCGTCATCGGCAACGATCATATATGCCTGCGCACGATGCGGATTTCTGCTGTCGATGGTATAGTTCATCATGCTGGTATCGCTTCCGCTGTTTCCGAAGGCCAGCACGGGACGCTGCCCGATCTCCCGCTCGATCCATATCGATTTGTTGGCGTTGAGGTTTTTCTGGATAAAGCCGCCGGTGAGAACCAGCTCGTCGCCGTTCTCATATTTGAAATTCATGTTGGATGCTTCAGTCTCGTGTCCGGGCTGCTTCACTTCAAAAGCGGTTCCGATCACATGGTTCGGCGTCACGTAATCCCGGATGGGAGAGCTCGCCACAATGGCACGGGTCGTGGTACGTTCGGTGCCGCTGATCACGTAGATCGTGAAGCCGTTATCGTACAGATACTTGACCAGCTCCACCATCGGGAGATAGAAATTATCAATGTACCGCATGTTGTTGAAGCTCTCGGTCTTCTTTTTGCCGAACTCGATCGCGTATTGATAGAGCTCCTCCACCGTCATCCCGGCATAGGCTCTGGCGAAGTTTCTGGCAAGGTTCTCGTCTGCAACATACCCCGGCTTTATGGACGCCGCGATCTGCTTCAATTCATCCGATACGCTTTCCGGATGGTCGACCAGACAGTACTCGATAAACATCATCGTGTCGTAATAGGTATAATACGTTTCACAGGTCAGCGTACCGTCCATATCGAACACGGCAATGCGGTCTTCCACAGGAATATAGTCGCTGCCGCTTTCCTCTGTGACAGTTTGCACGTAGGAAATCAACGCATCTCTGGCCGCAGAATCGGTCGACCAGGAGGCCAGAGCCTCCTCGCCGCTGACCGGCCGCTTCGTCTCGGGCCGATCACGAGAGACCAAATAAACGCACCAAATTGCGAGCGCCAGGCAAAGGATCATTGCCGCCACAGCAACAACGCGCCAGACATGAACCGTTTTCTTTTCCATTCGTTTTTCTCCTCCTCGGTTTGGCTTTTTTCACGGTGCGGCATCTCTCGCTTTTCGCTTAAGACGGATCGGGTCCTTTACGATTTCCTTTACCATAGAACGGCAATCCCTTGATCGGTTTGCACCTTGAAAAAGTCTCTTGTTCTGCACACCATTATACCAAAAATGCAACGAAAAGTCCATCGGAACATTAGAAATCAGTTGCACATATAGATTTCATCCTATGCGCATTCAATTGCTTTAGTTTTTGCGGTCGGTGTGTAGTCCTCGCTCAAGCTATCGCACATCAAATCATCAAGCTTATTAAGAAGATCATTGATTTTGACGGTTTCCAGGTCGACATCCGGCAAATTATCCGATATTAATTCCTTTGTCGCTTCTGACATTTTCAGCATTCTTATTCCTCCTTTAGTGGGTTGGTTTGAATTAGAATCCCGGTGTCAGGATTGCTGCCAAAAAGAGCCACCCGGAAGGGTGGCTCTTTTTGGCAGCGGGTGAAGGATTCGAAGTGCCCGAAGTGCTGTTATCCCGTGTTATAGCGTGCCTTTTTGCCTGTATTTTTTCCCTTTTCGACCGTTCGACCTGTTACCTTCTACCCCCTGATGTTACCCAGTACCACCCCGTTTAAGGGAAAAATAAGGGCAACTTTCTCTCACAGAATTCACGTCAAATATTCAAATAACAGCCGCACAGCGGATACTATTTCAGATATTTCTTAGATTTAAATGCTGATATTAATTATCTTTACGGTTTATCAATCTCCGCCGCAAACTGTTCGAGTTTTGCGGCGTTTTCCCTGCTGTTTTTGTGTTTCCTGTCCAGCAGCGACACGGTATGCTTCAGATTCGGCAGCAGCTTCGTGATCGCGGCCAGGCCCTTTTTCGTTTCCCCGCCGCCGCTCAGGAAGAACAGGGACGTAACCTTTGCCGCCGCGGCTTCATCCTGCAGGAAGGCGTTGATCGCGGGAACGCCCTTGCTGTTCCAGATCGGCGAACCGAGAATGATCTCGTCATACCCGCTGAGATCCTTTCCAAGCGGCTTCAGTTTGGGAATATGGTGCATCATGACCTGCCCGCCGCCCACAAGGATCTGCGCCGCGAAACGCTTCGGCATGGGCTTCTCGGTCTCCAGCTTCAACAAGTCCGCCCCCAGCTTTCCGGCGAGCTGCTTTGCGGCATCCTCGGTGTTGCCCGATAAGGAATAATAAGCGACTAATCTGTTCATCGGTATCCTCCAATCGATCTGCGTACAATCTGATAATTTATTATAACAAATCTTACGAAAGGAAACAAGCCTATATGAAATGTCTTTTCAAATATCCCTGGGTCAAGCTGCCCCGGAACCGGATCCCGGCAGGCAAAGGACTTATGGGCTCCTGGATGCGGCTGGCGGCGCGAGCGGCCTTTCGCAAGGGCGAGGGGCGCTACTGCAGATACAACAATCCCGTCGAACCCGGAATGTGGGTCGGCGGGATTGTCGGTCTCAAGGCCATTCTGGGCCTCAGGCGGCGGGACGCGGCCCTGAACGTGCTGCGGAAGCTGGAGGCTCTGGGTTTCCTTTCCTGGTCGCTGGACCCCTCCACCAAAAAGCTGAGCTACACCCTGTCAGACTGGCTCGCCCGCTTTTCCGGAGCCGAATGCCCGGACGGGGCCGTGTGCACCACCGAGGGCTACGGCTTCGTGTGTGTTTCACGGGAAATCACGCAGAGGCTTAATAGCGAGATGTCGATGTTTCTATTACTTCTAATGTACGTAATGAAGCAGCATCTTATAAAATAAATGCGTTATTGACATTTATTTGGGACTATGGCATAGTAATAACGGCGATTGAGTATATATAGAAAGAGAGAGAGTAAATGTGAAAACTGAGGCATTCATGGATAAAGTTCAATTATCAAGGAACATATATTCATTTATCGTTGAACTGTATTGTTATTTGAGCAGAGAAAAGGAGCAGCTTTGGAAAAAAGAATACGAATTATTTTGCAACAAACAAACGGATGTATTAAAGAAGGTTCGTGCGATAACTGATACTATCCCATATGCGACAAGAAATGATTTTTTTCCATGGAAAAAAGAGTGGGTGTCCGTTTTTCATAATAATATAGCTTATTCTGCATCAATTATTTTTCAAACACTAAAAAATTTCGACGATCTTATTCCCGATCTCTTCAAGCAATCAAAAAAAGTTGTTATTAGTCACGGACCACTTAACGATTATCGTGAGCAAGAAGGTTTTCTTTATGTTGCATCTCCAGCATCTTATCTTACAGCAATGTTCGAAAAAAACCATATCAGGAAAGGACGACAAACGGTTTCTGCCAAAAACACAGCGCTTTCCACTAGCTTTTCCCATTATTTTGTTGTTGAAAGGTCATTAGCAAATAAATATATCCCTATAGTGAATTGCTATAATAAAAGCATTTTTACTGACGGAAGGATAAAAATATGCTGCTGTCCTTTTAGTAGAGAAACATGGATTAATACTAAGGCGGGATCTAGTGGGGAATACTTTAGAGTTGAGTACGATAATGCAAATGAGGTTACACATAATAATAGGATCATTGATTTGATAAGATACCTTGACGAACAGGGAGCAAACATTGTGACATTCCCAGAATTAGTCCTAAATAATCGTTCTCTCTGGGAAATAAAGTCATTCCTTTTACACGCAGAATTACATAATCTTAAGCTAATCTTTACTGGTAGCAACTGGAACAATGATGAGTTAAACAATATATCATACATAATAAGCAGAGATGGGACAGTACTATTGAAGCATCAGAAGAAAGTTGGTTATAAATATTATTCTCACGAGTCAAATCAATACATCATAGAGGACCTAGATCCAGATGCATTTTTGTCATTCCTCGATATTCCTGGATTAGGTAGAACAGTGTACAATATTTGTGCCGACTACAATGATGATCTAATTCAATTGTTATGCTCTTCATTGATGGAAACGGACATGTATTTTATTGCCGCATTTACACCAGATACATATTTAATGCTGGAAAGAGCAAAATCAAATGCAGTACTTAAAGGGGAAACTACAATATTAACAAATGCATGTGCTGCGGCAAAAGACGATCAAGCAATAAGTTTTGTCGTAAAGCCGTTGGTGGAAAGTAGACATTTATTATCAGATCAAGTTGTTTTTATGAGAAAAAAGGACTGCACTTCCTGCGGTAGTAACAACAAAAATTGTGAAATTTTACAAATAAGTCTTGAAATGGAGAGCAATATTTGATACAATATGAATGAACTACACGCGAACTACATCTTCACCAGGAGGGAGTTTCATGGTTGACAAATTATTAAATATCAGCAGTAGCATTTTTTCCGATGATGATAGTGAAGCGATAGAAGAATTTAGCAATATTCTTTTTGAAACTATAAAGGACGCGATTTCTCAAGGTAGTTTAAACACAATATTTAAAGAACTCAAAAAAATCACAGATTTATATGAACGTGTTAGTAATTTACTCGATATTCAAGAAATTAAAAATAAAAAGTGTTTCTATTTTGGCTACATCATTGCGCTATCTACAATAGGAGAAAACCTTGCTAATGCAGGCTTGGAAAAAAGCCAGGTAACAGAGATATTATCAAATTATTCTCTTTTGCTGCCTATTTTAAATATCATAGCAAAAAAAGATACTATTTCTGGGGTTGATTTAAAGAAAGCCACAGGACTTAAGAGTAATAATCTGTCTAACTTTATGCGCAGGATAAAGCAATTTGAGTTAATCAGTATACACAAAGTCGGAACGACAAATTATTATTCGTTAACAAAGAAAGGCAGGCAATTCATTGAATATAGTAGTCGAACAGATAATTCATCGATAACGCAAAATCAAGCAATAAAACAATTGCTGTATCAAGTACTTGATGAATTATCAAATCAACTGTTACTAGGTAGACCAAGTGCAATTCCTGTACTGCAAACAATTAATAGTGATAAAAACATCCAGATAAATGTTGATAGTTTATTAAAATATAAGATAGAGTCAACTTTTAGTAGCCGTGATTACTATTTGCGTAAAAAGTTTCAAACTTTCGCTGGCGCAACAAAAGGAGAGGAGTCTTTGACAGATTATTCTGACTGGGATGATCAATATTTAAGCATAAAAGAACACGAGCTTGTGGTTTTTTCAGAAATATCTTATTTTGACTAAAGGAGAGGATATCATGCTTTTTGAATTATTTATTAATCAAATAACTCAAACTTCTTCTGAACAAGACGTAGATTCTCTTATTCGTTCCAATAAAAGGATCTTTCATCAGGATATTACCACACTCTGCGAACAGGTACGTTCAGGAGAAAACATTGAGCACATCTTATCCAAACTACATGAGAGCATAATAAATCAATATTTGTTTGATAATATTGAAAAAGAGTTACGGTCTGAAGCGGCATCCTATCTCGAATCAGAATACATTCGTCTAATGACTAACTCGGAATATGAGTCTTTTTTATCTTTCTCACTGAATAATTTAATAATAAACAAAGCGCCAGAAGCAGCAGTAATGGAACAGCTTCAGATTAATAAACAACAGTTTGGATACCTGCTTAAATTTTTAAATACTGCTTTTGATATGGCTGTTATCAGAAGATTTACAAAAGAGAACTTTACCTCGTCTATGTTTGGTATGTTCCGACTTGATGAAGATAAAACTAATTATACTTGGAATCTGTTTGAAGAGAATAAAAGCACACTTACAACAATAGCAATTTTAAATTCAATTGTTTCAATACGAAGGATTAATACAAACATGGAGATTATTAAAGACTGTCTTTGGAGCCTCATAGATGAATAGATGGTTTTCTACTAGTAGTATTACTTTACCAGTAGCCAGGTTTTGCAAACTATTCCAAACAAACTGTTATAGAATATACCTTCAGTTATCACTTGAAAAGTGATAACAAATTATCGAAAAATAAACAAGAGTTTGTCATTGTTATGTGAAATTGACAAACTCTTGTTTGTTTTTGAAATTACTTTAAGAAAGAAGTTACACAGGTAGTGTCAAGGGTAGTGTCAAGTGGTAGTGGGTAGTGTGGTAGTGTCAAGGTAGTGTCAAGTATTATGCGCAAATTAGTTTGCAGAAACTGATAGCAACGAAGCAATCCTGATATAATCGGGAGGGCGGGAGCCCTCATGTCATCCACACAGTGGGTCGGGAGATCGGGGTCAAGGACGGCGAAGCCGCATGCTTGTCCTTGACGCCGTTCTTCCGGACTGCTATGATCAGCCAACCATAAGCGGCTGTTCCAGCGCATCCAAATGCTTCATATTCATATATTTCTTGTTGCCCCACTGCGTGCCGGCAACGTGCCGAAGCCTGGCGCAAACCAGCATCAACGCAGAATTTCCGTCCGGGAAGCAGCCGACCACTCTCGTTCTGCGCCG
>JAFQZN010000013.1 GCA_017405865.1 Oscillospiraceae bacterium
CCAAGCGCGGGAACAGTCTCCTGCGCAACCGCGTAATCGCAGCGCGTGCAGTGTTCGCCGGCAGTCAGACCGGTTTCGGTGCAGGTCGCCGCTACCGCCGCGTCGGTCACGATGTCGTGACCCAGCGCGGGAACAACTTCCTGCGCAACGGCGTAATCGCAGCGCGTGCAGTGCTCGCCGGCAGTCAGGCCGGTTTCGGTGCAGGTCGCCGCAACCGCCGCGTCCGTTACGATGTCGTGACCCAGCGCGGGAACAACTTCCTGCGCAACCGCGTAGTCGCAACGCGTGCAGTGCTCGCCGGCAGTCAGGCCGGTTTCGGTGCAGGTCGCCGCTACCGCCGCGTCGGTCACGATGTCATGACCAAGCGCGGGAACAGTCTCCTGCGCAACCGCGTAATCGCAGCGCGTGCAGTGTTCGCCGGCAGTCAGACCGGTTTCGGTGCAGGTCGCCGCTACCGCAGCGTCGGTCACGATGTCGTGACCCAGCGCGGGAACAGTCTCCTGCGCAACGAGGACCTCGTTGCAGACCGAGCAGTGGCTGCCTTCGGTCAAGCCGGTTTCGGTGCAGGTCGCCGCAACCGCAGCGTCCGTGGCAACCGTGTGTCCGGTCGCAGAGATAACCCAACTGTTTGCGGCGATCTCGGTATTCCCTTCTGCATCGCTGAAGTACTTGTCGCACGCACAACTCCAGTAGGCGCTGTTGCCTGCCTCTGTGCAGGTTGCGGCCACTGCCTGATGATACTCCAAGCTATGCACATGATTGGGTACGGCAGTAAAGATCGCGGTGTAGGTTTCATCGCCGGTCACTGCGGGCAGCGGGTCGATGGCTGTCTCGCCGTCCGTGCTCCAGCCCGCAAAGGTGTAAGTGTACTGCGCCGTCGCCGTCTTTGTCGGCGTTTCACCCGTATAAGCCGGCGTCTGGCCGTAGGCTACCTGCTCCGTCTTCAGCGTGGTGCCGTCGCCGTCCACCCATGTAATCGTGTAAAGGTTCGAAACCGTGTACTGCGGATCATGCGTCGCGTCCGTGATCGGATGGT
The DNA here is from genome assembly GCA_017405865.1 of Oscillospiraceae bacterium. Classification (GTDB taxonomy): domain Bacteria; phylum Bacillota; class Clostridia; order Oscillospirales; family Oscillospiraceae; genus JAZOXB01. Next base: position 1,037 of record JAFQZN010000013.1, read on the forward strand.
AGCCGACGGCGCAATCATCACTGCTCACCGCACGGCTGAACCAACCGCCGGAGACGGCGATCGTGCCGCTCTCTATTGAATAAAGAACTCCCGTGTCGCCGATCACCGTGCCGCCGGTCACTGTGACAGTGCCCAGCGTGGAGATGCCGTATGTGTTGCTTTGGATCGTACCGCTTTCCAGCGTGAAGGTACCTCCGGCAAGCACGACGATCGCATCGCTGGACTGTGCCGTAGCTGCCGTCGCCAGCACCTTGCCGTTCTGGCCGCTGTCCCTCACCGTCAGCGACCCCGTATTCTTAATCTGGATTGTCGAGCCGGTGTTCTTGGACACGGTATGACCGTTCAGGTCGAGCGTGATGCTCTTCCCTTCGATCGCAACCATAGTGCTCAGCGTCTCATTCGCCAGCATGGTGACGGTGTCGCCGTTCTGAGCGGCCGCGACCGCAGCGGCGAGCGTCAGATAATTCGTCGTGCCGATCTTTGCGGTAGGCGTGAGCTCAGTCCACTTGGCGTAGACCGTCGTGTTCGCCGTGACCACCTTGTCGAAGTCAAAGGCCGTCGTACATTGATCGGTGGTGTACCAGCCGTCGAAGCGGTAGAAGCTGTTGTTCTCGTTCACCGTTGCGTCCGCTGCGGGCGCGGTCGGCGCGGTCGCCTTCTCGCCGGATTCGATGGTCTGATTCGCCGGGGTATTCTCGGTGCCGTGGCCCTGCATATCGAAGGTCACGGTGACGGTGGCGTTCTGCTTGATGTAGTAGCAGTCAGCCGTCGTTCCGTCGTGCAGGGTGACGCTCTGCGTATCCTTGCTGAGGGTATAGCCCTCCGGATAGGTCTGGCGGCTGGTATCGTCCGGCTTGTAGATGGCGTTCGCACGGGTGTTCGCCATGCCCTTAAAGTAGCCGCCGGAGATGAGCGTCGCGTGCTCCTCGGCGCCCTCGACGTTGTAGCCGTTGAGGTAGGCGTTGGTTGTGGCTTTAGTCACCGTAAAGACGCCGCCGGTGATGCTGGTGATTTCAGCATAGTTCTGGTTGGCAATGGCGTGGTAGTTCGCCGTGGTGCAGTGCGCGTAGATCTCCGTGCCCTCGCCGATCTCGCCGATGACCGGCAGGTAGGAGGCGTTCGCGTCACCGTTCAGGATACCGTAGCCGTTGGCGTCGATATAGACGTTCTTGATCGTGCCGATCTGCGCGCCGGGCAGATAGGTATCGTCGTCGACCGCCGTACCCGCCGTGCCGCTGGCGGGCAGGGTCTCCGCCGCCGTGTAAGGCGTGGTCGTGGTGCGGGCGTCGAGCGTGGCGTTGTAGTTGTAGATCGTTCTGCCCCTGGCGGTAGAGCCGGTGATCGTCGTCAAGGTTCCCTCGCCGCTGTCGATCGCGGTGATGACGCCCTTGTTGGCAATGACCGGGGTAGTCGCCGTGAACGTGTTGCCCTCGCCGATCAGGTCGATGGTCGGCGCGTCGTAGTCGTAGACGACAACGTTGGTCTCGCCGCCGGAGCCGGCGTAGGCGGTGCAGGCGGTGCCGCCGTTGGCATTGACGTAAATCACGTCGTCGACGCAGTCGCGCGTGTACTCGCGCACGCGGTTGCCCGCATTGGCAAGCGCATAGGCGGCAGCCGTAGTCGCACCCGCCTGAACAGTGCTGTTTTTGATCGTGCCGATGTGACCGGCGTTATACGCCGCGTAGGCGCCCGTATTCGTCTGGATCGTGCAGTTGTCGATCGTACCGATCGTCGCGGGGTTACGCTTGTAATACGTCGAAAATTCGTTCGTGGACTTGGTCGTTGCAAACAAGCTCGTGCCGGAGTAGTACTGCACGGTCGTGCGCTCGGTGAACGGGCCGGTATCGCTGTTCTGCAGCGCATATGTCGTCGTTGCAGTGATGGTGCTGTTTTTCAGCGTGCCGATCGCGCCGTAATTGCGCAGCGCATAGTTACCGGTCGAGGTGAGCGTTAGGTTGTCGATCACGTCGATGGTCGGAGGCGTGGTGTAGGTGTACGACCTGTCGTAACGGGTCGCATAGCCGGCGCTGATCGTCACGTGCGGGTAGTCCTCCGCGTAGTGCGCGACGTCTCTGCGGTCCTCCGTCACGGTGGTGACACGGCCGTAGCTGGTGTCTGCCGGACCGTTCACGAAGGTCGGGTCGTTGCTGGTCGTGGTCGTGCTGACCGTCACGTCGGCAAGGGTTCCGATGTGGCCGCCGTTGACCAAGACGTAATACTTGCCCTGGATCGTGACGCCGCGCAGCGTATCGATCGTGCAGCCGTGCGTCAGGTTCTTGGTGTAGACCGCGTGGCGGTGATACGCCGTGGAAGCCGTGGCAACGTCCGTGTATTCGCAGTAGTAATCAACATGGCTGTTCACGTTGTCATACGAATTGTACAGAACGTAGTAACCGCTGGCGGCGCTCTGGAGCGTCAGGTTGGGGGCGTCGATCGTCTTGATATAGCCGGTGTTATACAGCGCGTAGTAGCTGCCGCAGGACCAGGTGCCGGCGCAGGTGATGCTCAGGATGGTCGAGGGCTCGCCGTAGTCGCTGACCTGCTGCGTGATGTTTCCGCCGACCGCGTTGCCGTAGGTGTTGGCGGTATGGAGCGTGAACACACCGGTGTTATATACGTTGCCAACGCCGGTCGAGCTGACGTTGACCGTGCCCTCGATGCTCTTGATGATGCCGCCGCCGAGGTTGTGCATCGTGTAGTGGCTGGTCGTAATGGTAGCGGTGCTGTCGGGGTGCTTGTAGGTCTTGATGTTTGTCGTGCCGCCGATCGTACCGATCACACCGTAGTTCACGAGGGCGTAGTCGCCGTAGCTTGCGCTGGTGGTGGTGTTCTCGGCGTAGATCTCGCAGTTCAGGATCTCGCCGATGGTCGGGCGGAACTCTTCCTCTTCCTTATAATAGATGTTGCGCGTATAGCCGCCGGAGGAGCTGTCCACCTGCTTCCAGACGTTGGTGTCGTACCACCAGTTGTAGCTGTTGTAGACCGTGTAGGCGTAGGTGGTGTTGGTTTCGGAAGCCGTTTCAAGTCCGTTGCCGCGCGTATCGCACTGCGGAGTGTCGGGGTGCGCGATCAGGGTGGAGTTTGACACCGTGTTGATGACCGCGCTGTTGTTGATCGCGTACTGACCGACCTCGATATGGCTGTTCGTGACGGTGTTGATGACGCCCTTGTCAGCCTCCGCAACCGTATAGCCGCTGGCGAGCGCGCCGCCGCGGATATTGCGGTTTATGATGCCGTTCTTGCCGTCGATGGTCACGCCGTCGATCGTGTTGATCGTGCCGCCGTAGTTAAAGACGGAGCAGTTGCTGGCGCAGAACATGTGGCTGTCGGTGATCGACTCGATCACGCCGGTGTTGTAGTTATAGACGTTGATACCGCAGGTGCCGCTGTTCGGGGTGGTAAGGTCCACATTGGCAAGCGAGCTGATTCTGCCGAGGTTAAAGATACCGTAGTTGTTGGCGTTGACGTTCTGGGTCTGGGCAAGCTCGAGAAGATCGTCGCTCGCCTTGCCCGTCACAGACAGGATCGCGCCGGCTTTGTTGACGATGACGGCAGAGCCGCTCGCGCCGGAGGAAGTCGCGATGATGTCGGTCGAGATCCTGCCGCCGCCGACGGAGTCCTGCACGGTCATTCTGCCGCTGTTTACGATCGTTGCCAGCCCGTTCGAGGTGGCGTTCGCGGCAGTCAGCCCGGAGATGAAGTCCAGAGAGCCGCCGTTCAGCTCCAGCGTAAAGGTGCCGCTGTTGGCGATCCTGCCGACGGCATGATGCCCGTTCAGGTCGAGGGTGATATTGTTCGCGGCGTAGGTGGCGTAAGCGGTGGTCTCGCTCTCTTCCTCAAAGGTGCCGCAGTCTGCAAGCAGGGTGATCGTGGCGGTGACGTCCTGCGGGAGGACGTTAAAGGCGCCCGCCAGCGTGTCATAATACTGGTCGTTCCAGCTGTTGTGCGCCACGGCGCCCCAATAGAAGCCGTAGATGTAGGCAGGACCCTGCGCCGTCTCGCCGACGGGGACCGTGCCGCGATAGGGATCGCCGCTGGTGAAGGAGACGCCGGAGAGATTCCAGAGGAAGTCGTTGTGATTCTCCGCGCTCTCGCCCATCGCCGCGTCCGTGGGCGCGGCGTACGCCGTGCCGACCGCCATCACGCTGCCCTGATCGACGATATAGTAGGTCTCGCCGTCAATGGTCGTGGTGTTTTCGATCGTGTTGCCGGTATACATCTGATAATGGGCGTATTCCTTCTCGTTCAGGACGAAGGTGGGCATGTATTCCGCGGGAACGCCGGTCAGGGTGACGACGGTGTCCTCGGTGACGTCGGTAATCACGACGTTCGTGCCGCTGATGGCAGTCGCAGCGTTACCGCTCGTGACGGTGGCGCCGAGATCGGTCAGCCAGCTTGCGTCATAGGTGAGGGTGTCGTTGAGCTCGCAGTAGTAGCAGCGGGCAACGAAACCGCCGTTGAACATAACGTCCACCTTGTAGCGATACCAGTTTTCGCCGTCCTTGTCGTATTTCCACGTGCTTGTGCCGGTGCCGACGGTGTATTGGTAGCTGCCGTCGCCGTTCTGCAGCCAGGCGTTGTTGACGGTGATGTCTACGTAGGAAATATTGGTGCCGGACTGCGTCGCCTGATGGGTGGTCGCGGTGCCGGTGGCGCATGCGGACATGAAGTTGATCACGCCGGTGCCTTCGGAGCTTGTGATATGAGCGCCGTGCTCCGTGGTATAGAGCTTGTTGCCGACGTTGACCGTGCCGTTGACGTTCAGCTCCGCGTCCTTGAGGTTGTCCGCCGTGCGGATTGCAGTGGTGCCGTTGGCGGTAGAGTAGCCGACGTCAACCATCTTCAGGCTGTCGGCAGCGTAGGGACCCCAGTCCTCTGCGTCATAGAAATAGACGGGAGCATTGGCGGAGAAGTAGGCGCCCTCGTTGACCGTTAGCTTTGAGCTGGGCAGGAAGGCGACGCCGTAGGTCTGGCTGGACGCGATGGAGGTCGTGCCGGTCTCCACAACGACGTTCATGTTGTTGAGGGGAAGCACATAGTCGCTGGACTTCATCGTGATCGTGCCGATCAGGGGCAGTCCGGAGATAGAGACCGTCAGATTGTTCAGCGACATATCGCCGTGGGCGGCGATCTCCAACTGATCCACATTGGCATGGTAGCGCTTAGTGATATAGTCGGAGCTACTGCCCGTCAGCTTGAACATGCCGTTCGCGCCGATAAATTCGATCGTATTGGTGGGATACGCCTTAGAGGACATATTGACCACGGACCAGACGTATTCCGTCGCCCCCTTGTAGATGGTCAGTGGCGCTTCGACGTTCTGCACGTAGTACTGGTTCATCGGGAAGACGCGCTCGCTGTTGTTCGGCATATCGCTGGTCGCGCTGCCGCCGCGCCAGTCGCGGAACTGGAAGAGCTCGTAGACATTCGCGCCGCTCTTGGCATAGACGTGTCCGTCGCCGTTGATATAGCCCCAGCAGTAGAGGTTTGCGCCGGAGTTGAGCGTCATTTCCGTGTTGGAACGCATGACGATCATTCCGTGCGGACCGGTCGGCGTACCGTTCGCGGAGGTGCCGTTCTGTCCGTAGGCGGAAACCGCGGAATCGACGCTCACAGCGCCGTTTACCGTCATCTTAACGCCGCTCGGCATAATCAGCGTGCGGAACGGGGAGGGTGTCACACGGGCGGCGTAGCTGTACACCGGGGTCGTGGTGTGGACGGTCGTCGAGGTGCTGTAGGGCACCACGAGGGTGACGCCGCCCGGGACGACGTACTCTACGCCGCCGCCCGTGACGGGCTTGACGTAGGTGCCGCCTGCCGCAGGCAGGAGGTTATCGAGCACGTTGGTCGGGAGGGTGACCTCCTCCAGATTGACGAAAACCGTGCCACCGCCGCTGAGCGCTGCCACCATCGCGTCCTCCCAGAAGGTATAGGTCTTGCTGCCGACCTTGAAGTTGGCGGCAGTCAGGTCCATACCTTCGGTCACGATGACGGGGAAGACCGTATAGGCGGCGTCTGCCGTGAAGCTGGAGGCGGTCGTCATCGTGCTGCCGATACGCCAGCCCTTGAACTCGTAGCCGGAGGGCGGCGTGATGGAGGGCAGGGAGATCGTCGTACCAACCTCCGCCGTATAGGTCACGTCGCTGCCGTTCTGCGCGACCGTGTGGCTGCCGACGGTATAGCCCACGTAGGGCGAGGGCGCAAGCGTGATCTCCACGCTCGTCTGCTCCTCCACCGTGATCTCAACGCCGCCGCTGACCGCCGTCGAGGTGCTTACCGCAGGCGCGGTGACCGTGAGCTTGAAGGTCGCGCCACTGGCGATGACGTCGCCCTCCGAAACACCGCTGACCGTGACGTTGTTGTTCGTCGTTCGGAGCAGCGTGATCTCAAGGGGATAAGACGAGGCGTTTGTCATAGTGACCGTCGTTGTGGTCGCCTGCGCCGCCGTCGTGGAACAGCCGCTGACCTCCTTGGAGTTCGTGGCGGAAACGGTAATGACCCTGCCGCTGACGGAGACGCTGCCGGTCGCGCCGTTGCCGGTGGTGCCGTTTGAATCGGCTGTCCACGCATAGGACAGCTTTCCGTCTGCCATTGTGCCGCTGCCGGAGTTGACCTGGGCGGCGGATACGGTGCTGAGGAGCGGCACAAGGGCCGCTGCCACAAGCAAGATCAATATGATAAATAGATGTCGTTTGTTTAGGTTCTTCATTCTTTCCTCCAATTCAGATCGACTGTTCTCGCTACATTAAATAAATATGTATGCAATACGCGATCGTGTCATTGTCGGTTCAGCCGGCGTACGCCGCTGCGGAGGCACCGTAGTTGTACAGCGCCTTCACGAGGGCCGCCAGATTTGCGTTGCTGTCGTTCTGCTTGGCGCAGACGTAGGCGTTGACGCTGTAGGTCAGAGCGTTGCCGACCTGCGCGCCACTCTTGGAGAAGGTCGCGGTGACAGCGCTGCCGAATTCGTTGGCATTGATGCCGCTGAAGGACACCGCGTAGATGCCGTTGCCGACGGAGACGAAGTCCGCCGAGGTGAACGTCTGCGTTCTGCCGCCGATCGAGACGTTGACGGTCAGACCGCTGGTGTTCGCCGCGTAGAAGCGGAAGGTCATTGCGACGCTGTTCGTCAGGGTCAGGCCCGCGGAGATCCAGTAGGTGTTCGCGTCCGCCGTACCCGTGAAGCTCGCGCCGAGGCCGGACAGCGCGGTAAACGTGCTGTAGGTCGGGTTGTTAGCGCCTTCGGTCACAGGCGCGTCCGTGCTGTAGCTCATATAGGTCTGCGCCGCTGCGCCGTAGGCGAGGGTGTCGGACAGGAGCTTGCGGAGGCTTGCGGAGATGTCGTTCTTCGCAAGCAGATTCTGGCAGTACTGCTTGACGGAGTAGCTCGCCTGCGTATCGGTGTAGGTCGTCGGATCGTCGTCGGCGTTATTGGCAACGACGGTCAGCGTCGCGCTGATGTTGTCGCCCATGCGCTGCGGGTTGACGCCCTTGAAGACGAAGGTGTAGGTGTTGTCGAGGTTGTCGGTGCAGTCGGTCACAACCACGGGATCGTCGCTGCCGAGCGCGAAGGTCACAGACGCGGAGTCGAAGCCCTCCGGCAGGATCGCCGTGTAGGCGACGTCGAAGTTGTTGTTCAGCACCAGAGCCGCCGAGGTGAAGCGCGGCATCGGCTCGAAGCACTCGTCGCAGAGGGCGTCGTCGTCCTCGTCGGTATGCGCAAGAGCGGGGATCACAGTCGTCTCGGTGTGGTCGCAGCGAGAGCAGGCATAGACCGCCGCGCCGGCTTGGCTGCAGGTCGCCTGCGGGTTGTAGCCGGAGAAGACCATGTCGTGACCCAGCGCTGCAATGGTCTCGGTGTAGCTGTCGCCGCAGAGGCACATGTAGGTGTTCGCGCCGGCAGTCGTGCAGGTCGCCGGGGTCTCGTCGTAAAGCTCGTACTCATGGATGTGGGTTTCGGGGCTCGTGGTGTAGTACATCTTGAACTGCGAGCCTTCCTTATAGTACAGGGCGACGCTCATGGCGTTGGTGCCGTTCGGATTGTAGAAGCCGAAGCGGTTGGACGAGGTGCCGGAGTTGTACATGAACTGGTAGGTGTTCTTGCCGCCGACGTTCTCGATGACGGCATTCTCATAGGCGTCGATGCTCATGCTCGTTCTGTAGTTCGGCCTGTTGTTCTGGTTGATGCCGGTGGACGAGCCGGTGCTGCCGATGTACTTGTTGTTCGGAAGCTGCATCGTGAAATAGCGCGTGCCGGCGATCGGCTTGACTGCGATCTCACATGCCGCCAGATTGCTGTCATAGGTGATGAAGTTGTCGGAAACGTCGTTCGGATCGGCGTCGTTGATCGTGACGTACCTGTAGTTGCCTGTGCTGAAGATCGGGTCAGAGTTGCCGTTGAAGGCGATCGGTCCGCCCTCGTGGTCTTCGCAGACGATCAGGACCTTGCCGCCGGCGGCGAAGACGGTGTTCTGCGTGATGCGCAGATAGTCACGTTCCGTCTGCGTGGACTCCGCATAGCGCGCGTAGGTCGCGTACAGGGTCACGTCCGCGGTCGGATGATAGGTGCCCGTATGGACCAGAGAGGCCTCATGCTCGGGATTGATGACCGTCTCGGACCAGCCGACGAACTCATAGCCGAAGACCTCGTATTCGGGCTCCAGCGTGTCCGGCAGGCTGATGCCGTAGTAGCTGTTGACGGTCTGCGTGTCGACCGGGGTGCCGAGGATATTGAAGTTGACGGTGAAATCGACGCCGGTATAATCCGCCTCATAGCTGTCGCCGCAGCGGGAGCAGGTGTAGGTCGTGTAGCCGATATAGTCGTTCGCCGCGGAGGGAGCGACCGGGGTGCCTGCCACGTAGTCATGGCCGAGGGCGACCTCCTTCGGCTCGAACCAGCTCGCGTTGCAGTCCGGGCAGGTCCAGGTCCAGAAGCCGTCGGTCGTGCAGGTAACGGGCGTTTCTACGTAGGTCGCATTGCGGTGCTCGCAGTCAACGGGGTTCGTCGTGTAGAAGAGCTGATCGCCCGTGCCGTCCTTGTAGTACAGGGAGATGGGCTGCGGCACACCGTTGGTTGCCTTGTAGTAGGAGAACTTGCCCTGATAACGCAGGGTGTACTCTGCCTTGTCGGAGACGTTCGCGACGCGGCAGTAGCCGTTCTCGTCGACGGAGATGCGGTTCTTATAGTCGGTATGCGCGTTGAGGTTGAAGCCGGCGGCGGAGCCGGTGTTGCCCATGTATCTGCCGTCGGCAACGTAGACGTAGTATGCGCCGGTGCCGAAAGCGTAGTTGATCGTGACCGCGCCCGCGTCGAGCGTCTGCGTGGCGGCGATGCGGTTGCGCTCGCCTTCCGCCGTGATGATCTCGACTGCGGTTGTGTTGCCTTCGTCGATACGGTCAGCGCCGGTGTTGAACGCCTGACTGACGCTATAGTCCGTGCCTTCGCAGACGAAGATGTACTTGCCGCCGTCGCGGAGCTGGTCGCTGTTTGCAACCTTGATATAGTCGCCGTTGTTCAGCTCCTGCGCTGCAGAGGAGCGGGTATAGATCGCATAGAGGTTCATGCCGTCGCGCGGCGGGACGTAATAGCCGGAGAGAACGGTCGCGGAAGTGACGTCCTCGAGGTACTGCGTCTCGGACCAGCCGCGGAAGGTGTAGCCCTCTGCATAGGGGGCGCTGGTGGGCAGGCCGGTGCCGTGCAGGCTGTTGTACTCGCCGGACTCGACGAGCTGGCCCTTCGCGTAGAAGTTCACGGTCCAGGTGTAGCCGAGCGGATCAGTGTAGTCGCCGTCGTAGGTGTCACCGCAGACGGTGCAGGTATAGGTGGTGTAGCCCTGCTCGTCCGCAGTCGGGTCGGTGATCACGAAGCTGTAGACGTGGCCGGCGGGATCGGTCTCGTCGGTGATCCATGTGTAGCCGCAGTTCGTGCAGACGTTGGTGGTGTAGCCGCCCGTGAGACAGCCCGGCGCGGTGATCGCGGAGGTGAAGCTGTCGTGATAGCAATCGAGCTTCGTGGTGTAGTAGTTCGTGCCCATGCGGTACAGCGCCGGGGACGGGTAATTGCTCTTGCCGACGTTGGAAAGAGCGTAGTAGCCGAACTTTTGTCCGTTGCTGGTGGAATTATATAACAGCGCACGGATCGTGGTTCCGCTGGTGGGGACGTTGTAGATCGTTGCAACGCCATTCGCAACTGTGATGGTGTTCTCATACTCATCGGTGTTGAAGTTGAAGCCGGTGCTGCTGCCGCCGGTGTTGCCGAGGTGGTGACCGTTTGCAACCGTAATCATATAATTGCCGCTGCTGCCGTGCGGCTGGATCAGCACTGCCGCGTCTTCCAGATCATCCGTGTGGGTGATCTTGCCGTCGGTGATCGTAACGGCAACGGTGTGACCCTTCGCGTTCAGCTCCGTCGCGTTCTGACCTCTTGCGTCGAAGGCGAGACCGCCTGCCTCATAGACAATGAGGTACTTGCCGTTGAAGACCTCCGTCGAATTCACCTTGACGAAGTCGGGGTTGGTGCGGACGAAGACCGCATAGAGCGTCGTGTCGTCCTGCGGCGCGTAGTTGCCGGTGAGGACAGTCGCCGAGGTGCTTTCGCCCTCGATCTCGGTCTCGGACCAGCCGATGAATTCGTAGCCCTGCGGGCCGTTGGCGACGGACGTGGGAAGGGTGACGCCGAGCAGGCTGTTGGTGTCGAAGTCGGAGCCGACGTCCGCACCCATGACGTTATAGGTCACTTCGTAGTTCGGAGCGTCGTCCCAGCCGCCGGCGCCGATGCCAAACGGCGTACCGGCAGTCACGTTCTCGGTGGAGGTGTAGTTGCCGTTGCCGTCGTTGAGCTGCACGGAGGTGATGCCTATGCCATCCGGCGTGACGTCCGAGCCACTCTGAGTCGCCTGGTAGGCGGTGGTGCTGGAAGGCGCGTCGCTGTTGAACATGATGTGGCCGGTGCCCTCGGAGGAGGTGACGTTCGCACCGTGCGCCGTCGTGTAGACGCTGCCGTCGATCGTGATCGTGCCGTTGACGTCGACGGTCGCATCCGGCAGGTCGGAAGCGTCAGCCGGAACCGTGCGGATGTTGTCGGGGCCGGAGGGCGTGTAGCGGATCGGGCAGATCGTCTGGTCGTTCGGTCCGCAGTAGCCGCCCCAGTCCTCGCTGTCGTAGATGATCACGCTGACGGCGTGGTTGTTTTCAGGGTTCTCGGGGTCCTCAATGTAGGGGACGACCATCTCTGCGCCCTCGTCGATCGTGATGTTCGCACCGGGCTGGATGTACATGTCCTGATTGCACGTCAGGGTGCCGCTCTTCAATTCGACGTCGAAGTTGCCGTTGAGCGGGAGCACGTACTCGGCGGAGTTGATGGTCAGACCGCCGTCGGGACCGCCGTAGAGCGTCAGGGAAATGGTGTTGATGCTGCAGTCGCCGTTGACCTCGAAGCAGATGCGGTCGTTCGCAGCGTCATAATATTTGACAAAGGTGCAGCCGTTTTCCATCTGGAACAGGGCGCCCGCGCCGGAGCGGCCGATAAACGGAACGGTCGCAGGGGTGATGGTGCCGCCGGCGTTCGTGACGGAGCGGACGAACTCCTTTGCGCCGTATTCCAGCGTCAGGCGGGACTCGATGTTCTGCACGTAATACTGCGACAGCGGGAAGACGCCCTGCAGGTTGTTCATCATCTGCATGCTGGCGGTGCCGCCGCGGAAGTCCATGATCTGGAACGGCTCGTAGACTTCGGCGCCCTTCTTGGCGGTCACTTCGCCCGCGCCGACGATGTAGCCCCAGCAATAGAGCTTGCCGCCGTTCTGGACGACGATCTCACTGCCGGTCGACAGCTGGATCATACCGTATTTGTCTACCGTTGCGCCGAGGCAGGGCATCTGCATGTTCTGCTTGCCGGCGAGGCTTAAGGTGCCGTTGACGTTCAGCGTCGCGCCGGGCGCGAGGGTCAGGGTGCGGAACGCGCTGGTATTGCTGAAGCTCGGAATCTTTGCAACCGCTTCCGGATCGGTGGTGACCAGCTCGAAATCGCCGCTGCACGGGATCAGCAGGGTGTTGTCCTTGGAAATGTTGTAGGTGCCGGCGCTCAATTCGCCGTCGCCCAGCAGAATGATCGGCTCATGGGCGTTGGTGCGCGCGTAGGCGTCCGCCGCGTTCAGGTCGGTGAAGGTTTGCGTGCCGACCTTGAACTGCAGGGTGTTCTCATTGAAGAAGTAGGGATAGACCACGCAGTCGCAGGTGATGTTCAGCGTGTCGCTCGCGTTCGCCGACAGGCAGCTGAAGTTGAGGTCGTTGAACCAGCCGAGGAAGGTGTAGCCGTCATCGGCAGTCGCGGAGACGGTAAAGGTCTCGCCGAAGCTCTTCGTGATGGTTACCTCTTCGCTGATGTTCACGCCGTCGACGGTATAGTGGCCGTTGGTCGGCACCGTGAAGGTAACGTTGACGTCCTCTTCGACCGTGAAGCTGATGTTATACAGCTGCAGGCCGGTGCGCTGCTCCTCAAAGTCGCAGGGAAGGACGTAGATATCAATGGACTCCCACGGGCTTAAGGAGATCGAGTAGTCGCCGTCGCCCATAACGTTGACGCCGTTGATCGTGATCGAACCGGCGTTCAGCTCCACCATGTAGTCAAAGGAGAGCGTCGCAGGCTGGCTCGTGTCGTTTTTCAGCGTCAGCGTGCTGGGGATGGGCGTATACTGATACTGATCTTCGACGCTGCCGTTGCAGGCCGGGGTCGCAACGGTCGCAGAGCCGCCGTAGTAGCCGTACTCGTTCTGCTTCCACTGACCGCCGTCATAGGAGACGGCCAGGCCGAGAATGCCCTCCGAGGCGGTTTCCAGCGAAACCTCGGCCGCCGAGGCGTTCAGAAGAATCGCCGGGCAGATCGCTGCGACCATCGCAAGGATCAGCGCGAGGGTCACAAATCGTTTAAGTACTTGCTTCATTTTTTGTTACCTCCATGGTCTTTCGATTGTTTTCTCTGAATTTCAAAGTAGATGCTCAAGCCGATGCCGACCGACAGGAGCGCCCAGAGGTGCGAGATGTGCAGGACGCTGTCGGAAGAAGTCGACTCACGGAAGAATTCTATGATAAAGCGAAATACGCCGTAGCATATCATATAAAGCGGATAAAGCTCGCCATGGTTCTTTTGCTTCAGGGTGCGGAGGATCAGGAACGTCAGAATGACGATATAGAAGCCGATCTCAATCTCCCGGGTCGGCCAGCGCGGGCCGTCCGCGCCGGTAATGCACTTGCCCAGGCAGCAGCCGCTCAAAATGCAGTTGATTCTGGCGCACAGCAGCGTGAAGGCCATGTTGACGGTAAAGACGTCGAATACGTCCGCCGTTTTCCGTTTGGAGATCTTTGCCAGCAGGAAATAGAACAGCGGCAGGAAGAAGATCGCGCCGAACAGGCTCATCTGCCCGGGGGCGGTGCTGCGTCCGAGATTTTCCAGCTGCGCAAACGCCATCACCGAGGCGGTGCCGACGACCGTGTGCAGCAGCGCCAGCGGCGCGGCCACGTACCATTTATAGCGCAGCCTGTCGCGGTTCAGCATTGTCCAGGCAAAGGTGAAGGCCGTGCCGAGCAGCAGAAGAAGCAGCAGCGGGATGCGGTTGCTTAAAAATTCAGCCAATTTCTATCATCCTCCAATCTGTAGTGGTGTCCTGCAAGCCTGACCGCAGTCCCTTGTGGGAGGCAGGGCGATCAGTTGCATGAATATTGCAAAAAACGTGAAAATTTATTTATAATATAGTACAAACGCGAAATTCGCAGAAAAGGACAGTCTTCGACGATATACTCATAGTCGTAGACAATATACACTAAACGCCGCAAAAAGTCAAGCAGCGTTCCTCGATTCCTGCGCGTGTCGGCGGGATTCTTAAGTAATTTTTATACTTTTCGATTTGCCTGCTGAAAAATAAGTATTTGCATTCCATCGGAGAATCAGCTATAATTAAAATGAAGTAATATTCCACGGAGGTAATCACTATGAAAAAACATCTGGCGCGACTTTTATCCCTCGTTCTTGCGCTCGCGCTGCTGCTGTCCATGCTGCCGGCAGTCTTCGCCGCAGGCGTACAGAGCAATGAGGACAAGCTGCTCGACGCATTGGAAGCGGCCGTCGCGCCCACCAACGCGCTGCTCTACAGCCACCAGTACGCGCCGAACGGAAGAATCGCCATGATCTCCTTTGACCGCGCAATAATGACTGCGGACGTCATGATTTATGACACGGAGATGCGGGCGATCAAGATGCTCGAGGTCCCCTTCCTCAAGACGCTCTTCAGCTACAAGGACATCTACGCGATGCAGATCGGCGAGGATGCCGTCGACTTCGAGGGCATGACGCAGTTCAACATCATGCTTGCCGTCGGTCATAACACCATCGGCAAAGGGATGAGCTACGAGGAATACGTCGTGTGGCTGCGCCAGCAGGCCGACACGCTGACGATCTCCTCGATGGACGGTTGCGACGTCGACATCACCCTGATCTGCCGCACGGACCGCGACGACCCGGACACGGAATACTCCGTCACGGTCAATCTGCGCCTTTATAACCGGTATCACAAGATCACGTGGAACTACAACAACGGTGAGGCGCCCTACGTCTCCTCTGATATCGAGGTAGGCAAGCGCTTCGGCGTCCCGATCCCCACGCCGCCTGCCGGCATGAAATTCTACCGCTGGGATCCCGCTCTTCCCGATCCCATGGTCATGGGTACGACCGATCTGGAATTCAGCGCGATCTGGATCCCCGTAAATCACGCGGGCTTTGAGGTCCGTCACCGCCTGCAGAATGCCGACCTGACCGGCTACGACCTCGTGGAGACGGAATATCTTTCTGCCGAGAAGAATTCCGGCGTCGTCGGCTCCGACATGGCGAAGACCTACGAGGGCTTCAAGCTGAACAGCCTTCCCGACAACACCAAAACCTACGTGATTACCGAGGACGGCAACACGAAGATCAACCTCTACTACGACCGCATCAACGTCAGGATCACCTGGGACTGGGGCTTCAAGAAGGTCAACAAGAACGTCAAGTACGGCCTGATGCCCGAGGCGCCCGAGATGCCGACCCCGCCGGACGACGGCAGAGACTACGTCTTTGTCCGCTGGGACAGAGCGCTGGTTCCCGCAACCGAGCCGACGACCTACCACGCGCGCTACGCGGACGATAAGATGCTCGTCCTCCATCTGGACGCGGACGGCGGCGCCGTCCCGACTTCGGAGCTGTATCTCTACGTCGGCGACACGCTCGGCACACTGCCCGCCCCGACCAGAGAGGGCTATACCTTCCTCGGCTGGTTCTATGAGAACGGCGATCCCGTCGACCCGGCGAGAGTCGTCGAGGCAGAGGGTGAGGAAACCGCCGTCGCCCACTGGAAGATCAATCAGTACACGATCTACTTTGACACCGAAGGCGGCACGGAGATCGAACCGATGACGCTGGATTACGGCGCCGTCATCACGCCGCCGGACGCGCCCGAGCGGGAGGGCTGTCTCTTCCTCGGCTGGTCGCCGCTGCTGCCCTACTCGATGCCCGCGAAGACCCTCTTCGTCACCGCGCAGTGGCATATCCATAACATCGTGCCAGACCCCGCCGTTGCCCCCACCTGCACCACGCCCGGCAAGACTGCCGGCGAGCACTGCATCGGCTGCGACTATAAGATTGCGCAGGAGGTCATTCCCGCCCTCGGCCACGACTTCCAGGCAACTGCGGTCGTGACCCCGTCCTGCATTGAAGACGGCTACACCCTTTACACCTGCTCCCGCTGCAGCGCCACCGAGAACCGCGACTCTGTCCCGGCGCACGGCCACGTGTGGGACGTCGGCGTCGTCACCACCCCCGCCACTGCGATGACCGACGGCGTGAAGACCTTCACCTGCACCGTCTGCGGCGCAACCCGGACCGAAGTGATTCCCGCGACCGGCGGCGCAGGCTGTGAGCACGCCTCCACGCATGCCGAGCACAAGGACGCGGCCTGCACCGAAGCAGGCTACGACAAAACGGTCTGCGACAGCTGCGGTCTTGTCCTGACCGAGACGGTCATCCCCGCCCTCGGCCACGACTACAGAAGCTATCCTGCGCAGGCAGCCACCTGCACCGAGCCCGGCTGGAACGCCTATCGGGAATGCACCCGCTGCCACGACACCGACTACAAAGAAATCCCCGCACCGGGGCATGATTATGTAAACCACGCAGCAAAGGCCGCAACCTGCACCGAGGCAGGCTGGAACGCCTATCAGACCTGCTCGCGCTGCGACTACTCCAGCTACGCGGAGATCGCCGCGCTCGGTCATAATATCGTGACGGACGCCGGCAAGGCAGCCACCTGCACCGAAGCCGGTCTGACGGCAGGCGAGCATTGCACCCGCTGCGATTACCGCATCGAGCAGACCGTCCTTCCGGCGCTCGGCCACGACTATGCCGTTTCCGCCCTGAAGGCGGCGACCTGCACGGAAGGCGGCAGCGTAACCTACACCTGCTCCCGCTGCAGCGGCAGCTACACCGAAACGCTCGACCCGCTCGGCCACGACTACGAGAGCTTCGAGGGCAAGGCGCCGACCTGCACCGAGCCGGGCTGGGGGCCCTATCAGGTCTGCACCCGCTGCGGTGACTCCACCTATCAGGAGCTTCCCGCTCTCAACCACGGACACGCCTACCCCGAGCACAAGGATCCCACCTGCACCGAGCCCGGCTACGACCGGATGATCTGCGACGACTGCGGAGCGGTGATCTCCGAGACCGTCCTGCCCGCGCTGGGTCACGACGTTGTCGCCGATCCTGCAAAGGCAGCCACCTGCACTGAGCCCGGCCTGACGGCAGGCGAGCATTGCAGCCGCTGCGACTACAAGGTTGCGCAGGAGGTCGTTCCCGCGCTCGGCCACGACTGGGACGAGGGCAAGATCACCACGCCCGCGACCGCGACGACGGACGGCGTGAAGACCTTCACCTGCAAGCGCTGCGGCGAGACGAAGACGGAAGCGATTCCCGCCACAGGCGGCGAGCTGAAAAACCCGTTCGTGGACGTCGGCAAGAACGACTACTTCTACGACGCGGTTCTGTGGGCATACTACGCAAAGCCGCAGGTCACGAACGGCCTCGACGCGACCCACTTCGGCCCCTACGCGACCTGCACCAGAGGTCAGATCGTGACCTTCCTGTGGAGAGCGTTGGGAGAACCCGCGCCGACCATCACCAAGAATCCGTTCGTGGACGTGAGCACTTCGGACTATTACTACAAGGCGGTTCTCTGGGCGTATGAAAACGGCGTCACGACCGGCACG
>JAFQZN010000014.1 GCA_017405865.1 Oscillospiraceae bacterium
TAAGTCAAAATCCTTGCGAAGCAAGCTTTTTGCAGCCTAAATTGTTAGAAAAACCTGAAAAAACAGAAAAACGTTTAAACAGGGAATAATCCAAAAATTGTTTTAATAATTTTGACGGTTACGGACTTTTTTGACAGTCTGTCAGCGCCGCAGTTCCAACGAACTGCGGCGCTGGGATTGAAAAAACAAATCGCATACGCCGTTATTCAGACCGCGGCAACAACCCCTCCGTCACGGCTGACGCCGTGCCACCTCCCCTTACACAGGGGAGGCGTGCTCCGTTACGGCTTGAAGTCGGCAGGCTTTTCGTTTCGCAGTCCGAAGTGCCATTCGATCGCGTCGGCGATGCGGCGGCAGGCGCTGCCGTCGCCGTAGGGGTTGACGGCGTGTGCCATCTTCTCGTATTCCTCCGGCTGCTCCAGAAGGGCGTTTGCCAGACGGACGATGTTCTCATACTCCACGCCCGCGAGCTTGACCGTGCCGGCTGCGACCGCCTCGGGCCGCTCCGTTTCGCGCCGCAGGACGAGGACGGGCTTGCCCATGGCGGGCGCCTCCTCCTGCAGGCCGCCGGAGTCGGTCATGACGAAATTGCAGCGCGCCATGAGGTTGTGCATTTCCTCCACGTCCACGGGGTCAATGAGGTGGACGCGCTCCACGCCGCCCAGCTCCTCGCGCGCGCAGTCGCGCACGGCAGGGCTCAAGTGAACGGGGTAGACGACCTCGACCTCCGGGTGGGTCAGGACGATCTGCCGTACGGCGCGGAAAATATCGTGCATCGGCTGCCCGTAGTTTTCCCGGCGGTGGCAGGTCAGCGCGATGATCTTTTTGCCTTCAAAGTCCAGCTCGTTCAGCGCCTGCGTGGTGAAGCGGTAGTCGGGACGGACGGTGGTTTTCATCGCGTCGATGACGGTGTTGCCGGTGATGAAAATCTCGCCCCTGACCGCTTCCCTGCGCAGGTTTTCCGCGTTCGCGCACGTCGGAGAGAAGTGCAGCTCGGCGATGTCGCCGACCAGTGTGCGGTTCATCTCCTCCGGGAAGGGGGAATAGCGGTCGTAGGTGCGAAGCCCCGCCTCCACGTGGCCGACGGGAATCTTATGGTAGAACGCGGCGAGCGCGCCTGCGAAGGTGGTCGAGGTGTCACCGTGGACGAGGATCAGATCGGGCTTTGCCTCGTCGAGGACGGATTCCATGCCCAAAAGCGCGCGGGTCGTAATGGACGAGAGCGTCTGCTGCTTCTGCATGATGTTGAGGTCGTAGTCCGCTTTCAGGCGGAAAATGTCCATCACGGAGTCGAGCATCTGGCGGTGCTGCCCGGTCAGGCAGCAGAGGCTTTCAAAGTGCTCGCGGCTTGCCAGCTCCTTCACGAGCGGCGCCATCTTGATCGCCTCCGGCCGTGTGCCGAAGACGGACATGATCTTAAACGTTTTCATCCTGCGTTTCCTCCTGCGCGGCCGGCTGCTGCACGTCGTTTCGGGCTTCCGGCGAGGCCTCGGGCGGCGTCTCCTGCGAAGCGGACTGCTCTGCCGCCGTGCCGGGCTTTTTCACGTGGTGCGTTCCGAAGATCACGCCGACGCCGATCGCGCCGACGACGATGACCGCGATCAGGAAGATCATCGCTTGGATCTCGCCACGGTCGGTCAGCACGACGGCGGACAGGCCGAGGATCGCGGACAGAAGATAGGAAATGGCGACCGCCTGCTTCTGCGAGAAGCCCATGTCGATCAGCCGGTGATGCACGTGACCGCGGTCTGCATGCATGGGGCTCTGCCCGTGCGCCAGGCGGCGGATCACGGCAAAGCAGATGTCGAAGATCGGCAGACCCAGCACCAAAAACGGCACGGCAAAGGAAATCACGGCGTAGGTCTTGAACAGGCCGAAGATGGAAATGGACGCCAGCATGAAGCCGAGGAAGGTCGAGCCGGTGTCGCCCATGAAGATCGTGGCGGGGTTGAAATTATAGGGGATAAAGCCGATGCAGGCGCCGACCAGCGCGGCAAGCAATACCGCGCAGACCATGGCCGACGGCTCCGGAACGAGCAGCAGGGCGACGATCAGCATCGTGCCGGCGGAGATCGCGCTGACGCCTGCGGCCAAGCCATCCAGCCCGTCGATGAAGTTGATCGCGTTGGTGATCGCGACGATCCAGATCACGCTCACGGGGTAGGACAGCCAGTCCGGCAGCGCGAGGCCCATAAAATGATCGATGCGGCAGCCGGACGTCACAACGATGACGGCCGCGACGATCTGCACGAGGAATTTCGGCAGCGCACGGAGGGTCAGAATGTCGTCCATTACGCCCAAAATGACGATAATGACAGAGCCGAGCAGGATACCCTGCAGCTCGCTGCTTAACTTGAGCTTCTGGAAGATCAGTACGCTGATCAGAAAGCCGAAGAAGATCGCAAGTCCGCCCATGCGCGGGATGGGCGTGTGGTGCATGCGGCGTTCATCCTTCGGAATATCCATCGCGCCGACCTTTTTCGCCAGCAGCTTGACCAGCGGCGTCAGCGCGCAGGAGATCGCGGCGGCAACAAGCAGCGCCAGCCCGACCTTGAGCAGGAATTTCGGGTCTAAAACCATGCTGTCATATCCCTCCTTGCGTCAGCGCGCAACGAATCCGACCTTTTTGTAGACCTTGCGCAGCGTCTTTTCCGCAACATAGGACGCCTTCTGCGCGCCCTCCTCGCAGACCTTCTGCAAATACGCCTTGTCCGCGAGCAAGCGGGTCGCTTCCTCGCGGATCGGCCGCAGCAGCTCGACGACCGCTTCGCCGACGGCCTTCTTAAAATCGCCGTAGCCGCGCCCTGCAAATTCGCTTTCGATCTGGGCAAAGCTCCTGCCCGTAGAGGCGGAGTAGATGGTCATCAGATTGGAGATGCCCTTCTTGTGCTCGGGGTCGTAGCGCACCTCGGCGTCGCAGTCCGTGATGGCGCGCTTGAACAGGCGCATGATGTCCTCCGGACGGTCCATCAGGCACACTCTGCCGGGATCCTCGTCCTCGCTCTTGGACATCTTCGCCTCGGGATTGGCAAGGCTCATGATGCGCGCGCCGACCTTCGGGATATAGGGCTCCGGCATCTTGAACACGTCGCCGTAGACGCCGTTGAAGCGCTTGGCGATGTCGCGCGTCAGCTCGACGTGCTGCTTCTGATCGTCGCCGACCGGAACATAGTCCGCCTGGTACAGCAGGATGTCCGCCGCCATCAGCGCCGGGTAGGTGAACAGGCCGCCGTTGATGTTGTCGGCGTTTTTCGCGCTCTTGTCCTTGAACTGGGTCATGCGGCTCAATTCTCCGAACATGGTGTAGCAGTTGAGCACCCAGCCCAGCTCCGCGTGCTGATGCACGTGGCTCTGGAAAAACAGCACGTTCTTTTCCGGGTCAAGACCGCAGGCGATATACTGTGCCAGCTGCTCCAGCGAGCGGCGGCGCAGGTCGGCGGGATTCTGCCGCACGGTGATCGAGTGCAGATCCGCCATAAAATAGTAGCAGTCAAATTCATCCGCCCGATCCTTCCAGTTACGGATCGCCCCGAGATACGAGCCGAGGGTCAGATCCCCCGAGGGCTTGATGCCGGAGAGCATGCGTTTCTTTGCAGCGGGCTGCTGTTCTGTCATAAAAAATCACGCCTTTCGTGAAGTCATAATATTCTAAATTACATTATATAATGATAAATGTTTGTTGTCAACTTGACAGCAGAAATCGACGCAAATATCTTCCGCTCCTGTCATTGCGCATGGAACATTGTGCCGCGCTTATCTTGCATTTTTCGCGCTTTTATGTTATTGTATCTACGAAAATGCCGAAGGAGGTGAGCTTGTTGCGGCGTTTTTTGATCATCTTTCTCTGTTTGATCCTGCTTTCCGCCCTCGCGGGCAGCGTCAGCGGCGCTGAAAACAGGATCGCCTCCCTGACGCAGGAGATCACCGTCGACGAGGACGGCGCGGCCTCCGTCAAGGTCACCGCCGTGGTGGAATTTGCCTCCGCGCCGCAATCCTTCCTCTTTCCGCTGAATGCGAGCGCCGGCAGCGTCAACGCCTCTGGCGGGCAGTATTCGTCCACCTCGGTCAACGGCGTCAGCTGCATCCGCTTTACCAACGACAACGGCTTCGTCGGTACGCAGACCTTTATCTGCACCTACTCGCTCCCGCGCGACGCGGCGGAGACGGAGGAGGGGCAGCAGTTCCATATCGCCCTGATCGAGCAGGGCTGGGATTACCCGATCGACGCGCTGTCGGTCACGATCACCTTCCCCGCACCCGTCACGGTGCAGCCGTCCTGGAACAGCTCCTATTACGGCGACGTCATCGACAACTTCCTCAACGTTGCGCTGAAGGAAAACGACCTCGTCGTCACCTCCGCCGCGCCCTTAAAGGATCACGAGACGCTGGAGATGTTCCTGAATTTTGAGGCGGGTTCGTTCAACCTGCGCCACCTGCCCGGCAAGACGACGGATTTCAACCAGATCGCGTTTTACGTTCTCATCGGTCTTGCGCTTTTGTATTGGTTCTTCCGTCTGTTTGAACGGCCGATCCTGCCGATGAAGCAGCAGTCCCCCGCCATGGAGACGACGGCGGGCGAGATCCCCTGCCAGCTCTACGGCGAGCTTCCCGATCTGGCGGCGACGCTGGCGCACTGGGGCAACCTCGGCTATCTTTCCATCCACTGCACCGCCGGCGGCCGCATCCTTCTGAAAAAGCAGATGGACATGGGCAACGAGCGAAAGCCCGCCGAGCAGCGTCTGTTCGCGGCAATCTTCCGCGCAGGTCCCACGTGCAACCTGCAGGGACGCCGCTTCCGCTCCGCCGCCGCGTCCCCTGCGGCGGGCCTGCGCGCCTTCTGGCTGCGCCGCATCCTTGCAAAAAAGCCGGGCAGCCCCTACGTTTTCCGCATACTCATGCTGCTGGCAGGCTTCTTCGTCTGCCTGTCCGTCTTCGACGTGCTCCTCCCCGCCGCCGGCATCCGCTGGGTGCTGCTGCCGATCCTTGCCGTGATCGGCACAGCCCTGTGCTACCTCGTGCAGCAGGGCGCAGACGCGATCACCCGCAGGCACCGCTTTATGCGGCTGTTTGTCGGCATACTTTCTGCGGCGCTCCTGCTGCTGATTGCTCTGGCGGCAGACGCCTTCGGCCTCATGCTGATCAGCCTGCTGCTGCAGATCGTATGCGTCCTTTTGACCCACTTCGGCGGCAGGCACACCGCCGCCGGACACGAGCTGATCCGTCAGGACCTCGGCCTGCGCCGTTACCTGCGCAAGCTCGACGGCGACGAGGTTCACCGTCTGGTCGGCCTCGACGGGCAGTTCTTCTACCGGATGCTCCCCTTCGCGGAGGTCATGGGCGTGGGACACGCCTTCACCAAGCGCTTCAGGTTTTGGCGGCCGGAGCAGTGCATCTGGCTGACCGACGCGCTGCGCCGTCCGGAGAGCGCAGAGGAATTTTACGCTTTGTATCTTGAAATCGCGACCGCGATCCGCCGCGAGGAATGGCCGCAGCTGCTCGGCCTGCCGGAGCTGCCCGTTCCTCCCCGGCGGGAGCGCCGCCGCGTCCCGACCCGGAGGAAATAATGGAAGAATATCAGTTTTACGCGCTGCTGTCGCGCATGCGCTACATCACCCGCTGGGGGCTGATGCGCAATACGTTTTCGGAGAACATTCAGGAGCACAGCCATCAGGTCGCCGTGCTGGCACACGCCCTCGCGCTGATCCGGCGCGACATTCTCGGCCTTCCCGCCGAGCCGGACCGCTGCGCCACCGCCGCCCTGTTCCACGACGCCTCGGAGATCCTAACGGGCGACCTGCCCACGCCGATCAAGTATTATAACCCCGAGATCAAGCAGGCCTACAAGCAGGTCGAGCGCATCAGCGGCGACAAGCTGCTGGCCATGCTGCCGGAGGAATTGCGCGAAAGCTACGCGCCGCTGGTGCATGAGGACGACGAGAGTGTGCTGGACATCGTGAAGGCAGCCGACAAGCTCTCGGCGCACATCAAGTGCATCGAGGAGCTGAAGGCGGGCAATCTCGAATTCGAGTCCGCCGCCGCGCAGACGAGAAAGGCGCTGGAGGCCATGCGCCTGCCGGAGCTGGACTGGTTCATGGCGCATTGCCTGCCGCCCTTCGGCAAGAATCTGGACGAGCTGGAATAATGAAAATAACGAAAAAGCGCTTTGCCATACGGCAGAGCGCTTTTTTGCGGGAAAAGTATTGTATCGAAAGGCACAGATTGCCACAGTCGCTGACGCGACCTCGCAATAACACAGACGGAAACGCCTTCCCCTTGGAGGGGAAGGTGGCATCGGGCATCTCCCGCAAGCCAGATGACGGATGAGGTGGTCGCATGAACTGCGCACGAATCACGATAAAGTATCCCTTGGAGGGTTGAGCGGTATGTCAAAACACGGTCAGAACCAAAGCCTCCCTCGTGTAGAGGGAGGTGGCACGGCGCTAGCCGTGACGGAGGGATTGTTGCCGCTCCCCACAGCATTGCGCTTATTTTCAGCGTTGACAACCCCTCAGTCACGGCTGCGCCGTGCCAGCTCCCCTTGCACAGGGGAGCCTTTCGCACGTGTGATTCGTTAAAGTGTCCCTCATCGATACGGACGGATTGCCACGCCGCTTCGCGGCCCGCAATGACACGGACGGGAGATTTCTCCAAACTCCCAACTCCTAACTCCACTCTCCCGCACCGCCGCAGAGGAAACCCGGTTATTCCGAAACGATCTCCCCCTCGACGCCGTCGGGACGGAGTTTTGTGATCCGCACCGGGCGGATGATATTATGTAAACCTTCTCCGCGGGCATAGACCTTCACATAGTTCATGGCGTGACCGGTGAAGAAGCCGTCCTCGACCTGCTCGAAGAGCACCTCCTGCACCGTGCCGATCAGCGCGGCGTCGTACCGCTCGCGCAGCTGCGCCGCCACCATGGACGCCCTTGCCGCGCGGGCGGATTTGACCGCCTTGGGGATCTGATCGGGCATCGCGTCGGCAGGCGTGCCGGCGCGGCGGGAATAGGGAAAAATATGCATGGCGGAAAAGCCGCAGGTTTCCGCAAACGCCAGCGAATCTGCAAATTCCTGCTCCGTCTCGCCGGGAAAGCCCACGATCAGATCGGTCGTGATCGCGCAGCCGGGAAAATGGCTTCGGAGCAGCGCGACGCTCTCGAAATAGCGCGCGCTGTCGTACTTGCGGCGCATGCGTGCAAGGACGCTGTCGCTGCCGCTCTGGAGGCTCAAATGGAACTGCGGGCAGAGATTGCCGAAGCGCGAGAGTCTTTTGCAGAAGTCCTCGTCCACGACGCGCGGCTCCAAGGAGCCGAGCCGGATGCGCGCCTGCGGAGCGGCCGCGCAGATCGCCTCTGCGAGGTCCGTGAAGCGGCTGCCGTCCTTAAAATCCCAGCCCCACGAGGCGATCTCGATGCCGGTGACGACGATCTCCCGGTAGCCCGCTGCGGCAAGCGCCCCCGTCTGCTCCACCGCGTCTTTTAACGGCAGCGAGCGCACGGGACCTCTGGCGTAGGGGATGATGCAGTAGGTGCAGAAATTGCTGCAGCCGTCCTGCACCTTGAGCATGGCGCGCGTTCGCGTGGAAAGACCGCCCGGCGGCAGCAGCTCAAAGCTGCGGCGGCGAAGCGCCTCATCGACGGAAACAAACCGCGTCCGCTCGCGGTACGCCTGCAGGAGCATCTGTACGAATTCCTGCCTGCCGCCGCTGCCGGAGATCACGTCGACCCCCATCGCGCGCACCTCGTCCGTGCTGACCTGCGCATAGCAGCCGCACACGCCCAAAATCGCCTGCGGATGCTCGCGGCGCAGGCGGTGGATCAGCGTGCGGTTCTTCCGGTCGGCGACCGAGGTCACGGTGCAGGTGTTGACGATCAGCACGTCGCTCTCCGCCTCCGGCGCGCTTTCATGCCCAAGCGCGGTCAGCTGCTGCTCCATCGCCTGCGTTTCATATTGGTTTACCTTGCATCCGAGCGTGTAACAGTGAAATTTCATAATTATCCCCAAAAAACGTTCGGGATCGCTCCCAAAAATTTGGTAAAACACATATTGCAATCCGCGCGGCGCAGATTGTATAATACGAACGAATCTATTGTAGCAATTTCCAACGCAAAAGTACAGCCCTTTCTTTGGAGGTTTCCCCATGCAGATCCAATTTGCATCCCTCAGCGACGTGCAGGAATTTGTCGGTCTTGCTACGCTGCAGCCTTATCTGGTGCAGGTGCAGGACACCGAGCGGACGGTCAACGCCAAGAGCTTCATGGAGATGTTCACGCTGGACTTTTCCGAGCCGCTGTCCGTCATCGTCAGCGGTGAGGAGAACGAGGCGCGCTTTGCTCTCGCCGCAAAAAAGTTTATCGTTTGAGTCTATTATTCCCCTTCGCCTCATACGCTTGTACTGCGATGAAGCGGAGGGGGATATTTTTATGTGGAAACGGATCATTGCAACGCTGTTGTGCGCCGTCACGGTGCTCTGTACGCTTCCGGCAGCGCGCGCAGTCGGCGCGGAGACGCTGGAAATCGCCGCGCCGTCCGCCATTTTGATGGACGCCGCGACGGGGACGGTGCTCTTTGAGAAGAACGCGAACGAGCGGCTCGCGCCGGCGTCGGTGACGAAGATCATGACGCTGCTGCTGGTCATGGAGGCGCTCGACAGCGGGCGCATCGGCTGGGACGACACGGTGACCGCCTCGGAGACGGCGGCGGGCAAGGGCGGCAGCCAGGTCTATCTGGAGGTCGGCGAGCAGATGAGCATGGACGAAATGCTCAAATCCGTGGTCGTCAGCTCCGCCAACGACTGCGCGACCGCCCTTGCAGAGCACGTCGCGGGCAGCGAGAGCGCCTTTGTGGCAATGATGAACGAACGCGCGGCGCAGCTCGGTCTGACGGACACCCACTTTGTCAACTGCACCGGGCTGGACGACGAGCCGGACGCCGCCGAGCATCTGACGACGGCGCACGATCTGGCGGTCATGTCACGCGAGCTGCTGCGCCACCCGGAGATCAAAAACTACACGACCATCTGGATGGACACCGTCAGAAACGGGCAGTTCGGCCTGTCGAACACCAACAAGCTGGTGCGCTTTTATGAGGGCACAACGGGGCTGAAGACGGGCTACACCTCCGCCGCAGGGCATTGTCTGTCCGCGACGGCAGAGCGCGACGGCATCGAGCTGATCGCGGTGGTCATGCACTGCGCCAGCTCCACCGACCGCTTTCAGTCCGCCAAGGCGCTGCTCGACTACGGCTTTGCCAACTACGCCCTTGTCAGCGCGCAGCCGCCCGAGCCGCTTGCGGACGTTGCCGTTCTGCTCGGCGCGCAGTCCGTGCTGACGCCGGTGCTGCAGGAGACGGCGCCGATCCTGATCGAAAAGGGAGAGCAGGCGCAGGTGACGAAATCCGTCACGCTTTGTCAGGAGGTCACCGCGCCGGTCGCCGCCGGGCAGCAGCTCGGCACACTGACGATCGCCACGGACACGCGGACGCTGGCGGAAATCCCGATCGTCGCGCCGGAGGCGATCGAAAAGCTGACGCTCTGGGAGATGACGGTTCGCCTGCTGCGCCGCATGTGCATGGGTGCAGAGGCATGAAAAAACAGACTGACGAAACGTCAGTCTGTTCAGACTGTCAAAAAAGTCCGTAACCGTCAAAATTATTAAAACAATTTTTGGATTATTCCCTGTTTAAACGTTTTTCTGTTTTATTCAGGTTTTTCTAACAATTTAGGTTGCAAAAAGCTTGCTTCGCAAGAATTTTGA
>JAFQZN010000061.1 GCA_017405865.1 Oscillospiraceae bacterium
AGCTTGCTTCGCAAGGATTTTGACTTACTGCGCAACTCACGACTTACCGTATCTATATACGCCTACAGTCGTGAGTTGCTTGTCTTCCGAACTTTTTGACCGTCTGTCAGCGTGTCGAAAAGGGTTTTTCGACACGCTGAGCGTTCTGAAGCATGCGCTTCGGAACGCTTTTTCTATACTATTTCACTGCCGCGTCGTAGAGGACGTTTTTCGCAAGTCCCGTCTCCTGCGCGGCCTGTCTGACCGCGTCCTTTTTGCTCATGCCGCTTTCCGTGAGCGCGGCGACGCGCGCCAGAGCGCTATCGAGCGAGACGCCCTCCTCCTTCGCTTCCGGCGCGCCCTCCACGATCAGCACGTATTCGCCGCGCGGCGACTGTTCTGCATAATACGAAACCGCCTCGTGCAGCGTCATGCGCAGCACCTCCTCGTGGAGCTTCGTCAGCTCCCGGCAGAGAGCGACCCGCCGCTGCGCACCGAACGCCTGCTCCAGCTCGCCAAGCGTCGCTGCGAGCTTGTGCGGCGCTTCGTAGAAGATCATCGTGCGCCGCTCTTCCTGCAGCGATTTCAGATGGGCGGTGCGGCTTTTTTTCGCGGTGGAGAGGAAGCCCTCGAAGGTGAATCTGCCCGTGGGCAGGCCGGAAATGCTCAACGCCGTGATCGCGGCGCAGGGGCCGGGAATCGCGGTGACAGGGATCCCGCTCTGCGTGCACAGGCGCACCAGATCCTCCCCGGGGTCGGAGATCGCGGGCGAGCCGGCGTCGGAGACCTGCGCGCAGCTTTCCCCAGCCAGAATGCGCTCGACGATCTTTTTTCCGCTGAATTCCTTGTTGTGCTCGTAGTAGCTGACCAGCGGCTTTTTGATCCCCAGATGGTTTAAGAGCTTCAGCGTCACGCGGGTATCCTCGGCGGCAATGAAGTCCGCCTCCTCCAGCGCCTGACGGCAGCGGGGCGAAATATCGGAGAGATTGCCGATCGGGGTCGGCACAAGTGTCAATGTTCCGCTCATAGGAGTTCTCCTCTGTGACAGGCGGCGCGGTACTCGTCCGTTTCCGTGCCGTCCGGTGTGAATTCGCAGAAATCCGGCAGGTAGGTCAGGCCGGGGTTTCCGTCGCGCCGCGCCTCGATCAGCACCAGACAGACGGGGCTGCTTGCGCTGTGGCGGACGAATTGGAGCCGCTTCGGCTCCATGCCATGCTCGCGCAGGGCGCAGAAAATGTCGCACAGGCGCTCCGGTCGGTGTACCAGCGCGAAGCGACCGCCGCTCGGCAGCAGCCACGCCGCCGCCGCGCACAGCTCGTCCAGAGAAAGCGTCTGCTCCGAGCGCGCTGCGGCGCTGCTTTTGCTCACCTTTCCGCTCCCAACGGGGAAATACGGCGGATTGGAAATCACGCAGGAAAAGCTGCCCGCAGGCAGCAGGGTGCGCACGGCGCGCACGTCGCCCAAAACGGAGGTCAGCCGCCCCTGCAGGCGGTTTCGCTCGATATTCTCCAGCGCGAGCGCATGCGCGCGCCCGTCCAGCTCCACGCCGGTCACGGCGCAGTCCGGGTCCGACGCGCACAGCAGCAGTCCCAACGTGCCGCAGCCCGATCCGAGATCGGCGATCCGCGCCCGCCTCGGCGCGTCCAAAAACTGCGCCAGCAGCAGCGAATCCGTCCCGAGGCGAAAGCCGCCGTCGGGCTGTATCATATCAATGCCGTTCCAAAGCATTTCTTCCATATCCGTTCCCATAAAAACAACCGGCCTTTTTCAGACCGGTTGCTTTTTTCTTACTCCTGCTCGATCGCTTCACACGGGCAGGCTGCTGCGCAGGAGCCGCACTCCACACACTGATCAGCGTCGATTACGTACTTTTCGTCGCCTTCGGAAATGATGCCGAGCGGGCAGGTATCCGCACAGGTACCGCACTTTACGCAGGCGTCAGTAATGAAATATGCCATATCATTGCCTCCTGTCTGTATTGGTTTGCACCATCATTCTATCATGTTTTTTCAAAATTGCAATGGTAATTATCAGAAATCGCAAAATATTTTATCGTATGAAACGCGCTCGGCATGGCAAGACTTTTCCGGAAGGGAGGTCGCGCTATGGGAAAGCAAGCGGAGAAGATGCAGCAGGTGCTGCGGCAGGCGTGGAGCCTTGCCTGCGTGCTCGGTCACAGCTGCGTCGGCACGGAGCATGTTCTGATCGCTGCCGCACTGCGCTCGCAGTGTTCCCTCCCGCTGCAGCGGCAGGGGCTGACGGCGCAGGAGCTGACGGGGCAGCTTTTGCAGCTGCGCGGGTGCGGTCGGAGGCTCGACCGTCTCCCGCAGGGCATGACGCCGCGCCTGCGCCGCGCGATCGCCGTCGCCGCCCGGGAGGAGCTTCCGCTCCGCCCGGAGCGCGTTCTGTGCGCGATCCTGCGCGACGGAAGCAGCGGCGCCGTCGTTCTGCTGCAGCAGTGCAGCGTCCGCGCGGAGCTTCTCTTTTCCGACCTACACGAGGGCAGTCTTGCCCGAAAGGAGTTTTCAGCCATGCAAAATACCCGTCTTCTCGACCAGTTCGGCGTGGATCTGACAGAGCGCGCCGGTCAGGCAGAGCCGGTCGTCGGCAGACAGCGCGAAATCGAAACGGTGCTGCAGATCCTCTCCCGGCGGCAGAAAAACAACCCCGCCCTGATCGGCGAGCCGGGCGTCGGCAAGACCGCCATCGTCGAGGGCGTCGCGCAATATATCGCCGCCGGGCGCGTGCCGGAGCAGCTGCGCGGCAAGCGGCTGTTCGCGCTGGATATGGCGAGCGTCATCGCAGGCACGAAGTATCGCGGCGAGTTTGAAGAGCGTATCCGCGACCTTTTGGCGGAGGTGCACCGCGTGCAGAACGTGATCCTCTTCGTCGATGAAATGCACACGCTGACCGGCGCGGGCGCAGCCGAGGGTGCGATCGACGCCGCCAATCTGCTCAAGCCCGCCCTCGGACGCGGGCAGGTGCAGCTGATCGGCGCGACGACGCTGACCGAATACCGCAAATTCATCGAAAAGGACGCCGCTCTGGAGCGCCGCTTCCGTCCGGTGCAGATCCGCGAGCCAAGCCGCGAGGAAACGCGGGAGATCCTGGAGAGCCTCCGCCCGTCGCTGGAGGCGCATCATAAGATCACGATCACGGAGGCGGCGATTTCGGCGGCGGTCGAGCTTTCCTGCCGCTATCTCACGGACAAATTCCTGCCGGACAAGGCAGTTGACCTCTTGGACGAGGGCGCGGCGTGCGCCGCTATGCGCCGGACGCTCGGCGGCACGCCCTCGGGCGAGCTGGAGCAGCAGCTGCACGAGGCGGTACGCTCCGGCGCCTACGAAAAGGCTGCGAAGCTCCGCGACCGCATCCGGACGCTGCAAACCGCAGACCCCGCCGCGCGCAGGGTGGACGGGCGCGACATCGCCGCCGCCGTGTCCAGCCGCACGGGCATCCCGGTCGGCGCGGTCAGCCTGTCGGAAAAGCAGCGGCTGCGCACGCTGGAGCAAGCGCTGTCCGCCCGCGTGATGGGGCAGCCGGACGCTGTCCACGCTGCCGCCGAGGCGGTGCGGCGCGGGCGGTCGGGGCTTGCCGCGCAAAAGCGACCTGCCGCCGCGATGCTCTTTTCCGGTCCGACCGGGGTGGGAAAGACCGAGCTGTGCAAGGCGCTTGCCGAGGCGGTCTACGGCAGCGAAAGCGCGATGATCCGCGTGGATATGTCGGAATATATGGAGAAATTCTCCGTCTCGCGTTTGATCGGCGCGCCGCCCGGCTACGTCGGCCACGAGGACGGCGGCGAGCTGTCGGAAAAGGTGCGCAGGCGCCCCTATTCCCTTGTCCTGCTCGACGAGCTGGAAAAGGCGCACCGCGACGTCTGCGGTCTGCTCCTGCAGATCATGGAGGACGGCATTCTGACCGATTCCTGCGGGCGGCAGGTCGATTTTCGCAACACGATGCTCGTCATGACGACCAATCTCGGAAGCAGCGCCGCCGGGAAGGGCGGGCTCGGCTTCGGCAGGACGGCGGACGACGCGGTTATGCGCTCCCTGCGGGAGCATTTTCCGCCCGAATTTCTCGGCAGGATCGACTGCATCGCCCTGTTTCAGCCGCTCTGCGTTCCCGCACTGACGCAGATCGCGGATAAAGAGCTGCGCGCACTTTCCGAACGCGCAAAAAAGCAGGGTCTGTCCCTCACCTGCGCGCCGGAGCTGGCGCAGCTCCTTGCCGAACGAGCATCGGGTCAGAAAAGCGGCGCAAGGGCGCTTCGCAGCCTGATCCAATCAGAACTGGAAGCGCCCCTGGCGGCAAATCTTCTCTCGGAGCAGCCCGCGTCCGCCGTGACGGCTGCGGTCGAAAACGAAACGCTCCTGCTGCGGTTCAAATGAAAAACGGGCGCGCAATGCGCGCCCCTACGGTCAGGGACGCCCATCGGGCGCCCGCGAATACTGCGGTTATTTGCTCAACAGCGCGTAAAGCAGGACGATCAGGCCGAGGCCGATGCGGTACCAGCCGAACGCGGAGAAGCTGTGCTTTTTAATGTAGCCGATCAGGAACTTGATCGCGACGATTGAGACGGCAAAGGCGACCGCCATGCCGAGCAGCAGCACGAGAAGCTGTGTACCGGTGAAGGCGAAGCCGAACTTGACGATCTTCAGCAGCGACGCGCCGAACATCACGGGGACGGCGAGGAAGAAGGTGTACTCCGCCGCAAGGGATCGCGAAGCGCCGATCAGGATGCCGCCGAGGATGGTCGCGCCGGAGCGGGACGTGCCGGGAATGAGCGCCAGTACCTGAAAGAGGCCGATCAGCGCGGCGTCCGTCCACTTAAGCTCCGCGATCGTGTTGATGCGCGGAGCGCGCTTCTTGTTGTACTGTTCGATAAACAGGAAGGCGACGCCGTAGACGATCAGCATGATCGCCACGATCACGGGCGTGTAGAGGTGTTCGTCCAGCCAGTCGTCCAGCGGCAGCCCGATGAGGATCGCAGGCAGGCAGGAGACGAGGATCTTCAGCCACATGACGATCTTATCCATGTAGCAGTAGCTATCGCAGAAATCCTGCACCGCGCCGATCGCCCGGACCTCGCTGTGCTCGGCAAACCACGAGCGCTTGCGGCGCAGCTTCTTCGTGTGGAAGGGCCACAGCTTCTTGAAATACAGCACGATGACCGCGAGGATCGCGCCGAACTGGATGACGACGGTGAACATCTCCATGAACTCCGGCGTCAGCACACTGTTTTCCGACTTCCAAAGCGCGTCGACCAAAATCATATGGCCGGTGGAGCTGATCGGCAGCCACTCGGTAATGCCCTCGACGATGCCGAGGACAAGTATTTTCAGCCAGTCCAAAATACTCGTCATACGGTAACCTCTTTTCGGTGATATATATGTACAGCGAAAGCAGTATAGCACATTTTCCGCCGGATGTCAAAAGGATTGCAAAGCAGCGCGTTTTCTGCTATAGTAAATATGTATATTGCGATTTAGCGGCATTTTTCCGCAGCAGAAAACGAGGACAAAGTATGGAAACAACGAAAACCTTTCAGGAACTGGGCGTCAGCGAGGAGATCCTTCGCGCGCTGACCAAGCAGGGCGTGCAGGCGCCGACCCGTGTGCAGGAGGAGGCGATCCCGCCGCTGCTTGCATGGAGGGACGTCATCGCCAAGGCGCCGACCGGCACGGGCAAGACCTTCGCCTTCGGCATTCCGATGATCGAGCACATCGACCCCGAGAGCGACGATCTGCAGGCGCTGATCCTCGCCCCGACCAGAGAGCTCGCCCTGCAGATCTGCGACGAGCTGAACGGTCTGCTCGCCTACTATAAGGACATCCGCGTGACCGTCGTTTACGGCGGCACGGGTATGCAGGCGCAGATCAACCAGCTTCAGAAGCATCCGCACATCGTTGTGGCGACCCCGGGCCGCCTCATGGATCACTACAACCGCAAAAACCTGCGGCTGGACAAGATCAAGACCGTCATTTTAGATGAGGCCGACCGCATGCTCGACATGGGCTTCTTCGACGACGTGACGAAGATCCTCAACAAGATCAAAAACCGCGTCAATCTCGGTCTGTTCTCCGCGACGATCTCGCAGGAGGTCATGACCGTGAGCTGGATGTATCAGCGCGACGAAGTGGAGATCACCGTCGCTCCCACGCAGGAGAGCAAGCCCGACATCGACCAGTATTCGATCACCGTCCCAAGGCTTGAAAAGGAGGAGGCAATGCTGCGCATCCTGCGCTCCGGCGCGTTTGAGCGCGTGATCGTCTTCTGCAACACCAAGGTCATGTGCCAGCGGCTGTCGGACGACCTGCGCCGTGCCGGTATTCAGGCAGACTGCCTGCACGGCGACATCAAGCAGGCGACGCGCGAGAAAACGATGGCAGCCTTCCGCAAGGGAAAGCTCCCGGTGCTGATCGCCACGGACGTCGCCTCGCGCGGCATCGACGTCGACGACGTCGACGGCGTGATCAACTACGACGTGCCGGACGAGAACGAATACTACATCCACCGCATCGGCAGGACGGGACGCGCCCGCAAGAAGGGCATCTCCTTCACGCTGATCGGCTCCTTCCCCGAAAAGGCGAAGCTCGATGAGATCGCAAAGTTCTGCGAGCTGACGATCCACCCGATGATCTTTGACGAATACGGCTGTCTGATCCCCGCCCCGGAGGAGGAAAAGCGCACGCCGCCGAAGAAATTCTGATGCGAGGCGCGGAGGAGTGTCTGCTCCTGCTGTGCTGTAAGCTGGGGCAGCCCGTCAAGCCGCTGACCCCGGCGGAGTACAAGCAGATGGAGTCCTACGTCGCCGCCGTGACGCTGACCCGACCGAAGGGCGACCTCGGCAGCATCACGCCGCGCTATCTTGCCACGCTCGGCTATAACGAGGAGATGAGCGCGCGCATTCTCTCCCTGCTCAACCGTCCGCGCGTACTGCACGACTATCTCACCGCGCACAGGGACATCCACGTTTTGACGCGGCTGGACGAGGCGTTTCCGCAGCGCCTGCGCAGGCTCGGCGGAGACTGCCCTCCCGCGCTGTTCTGTAAGGGCGACACGGCGCTTTTGCACACGCGCTGCATCTCCGCAGTCGGCTCCCGCATGCTTCTTGCGCGCGGGGCAGCCTTTGCGCAGGAGGTCGGAAGGCGGGCGGCGAAGGAGGGCTTCACCCTCGTCTCCGGCAACGCCGCCGGCGCCGATACCGCCGCGCAGGAGGCGTGCCTTCGTGCGGGCGGCAGCGTCGTCTGCTTCGTCCCGGACGAGCTGACGCGCTACGCTGTGCGGGAGAATGTCCTGTACTGCAGCGCCTACGGCTACGATCTGCCCTTCTCCGGCAGCCGTGCGCTTTACCGCAACCTCCTGATCCACGCGCTCGGCGAAAAGGTCTTCGTCGCCCAATGCCCGAGCACTTCCGGCGGCACATGGTCCGGCACGTCGGAGAATCTGAAACGGCGGCTTTCGGACGTCTACGTCCTGAACGACGGCAGCGCAGGCGCGAACGCGCTGATCGCGCTCGGCGCGACCGGCGTGAAGGATTCCCTTCCGCCGATCGCCGAATTGCGGCCTTCCCAGTTGTCCATTTTCGATTGAATTTCCGCAAATAAGAGAAAAATGCAAATTCGCGGTTGATTTTGATAAATTTTTTGTATATAATCTCCGTAAGTGACGACGCTATCCCAACCACTTACGGAGGTTTTTTATATGTGCGGAATCGTTGGTTATATCGGCAAGCAGCAGGCTGCTCCCATCTTGCTGGACGGCCTTGCCAAGCTGGAATATCGCGGCTATGACTCTGCGGGCGTCTGCGTCTTCGGAGGCAGCGGCTTCGAGGTTGCAAAGGTCAAGGGCAGGCTCGCAGGCCTGAACGAAATGATCGACGGCGGCGCGGCAATGCGCGGCAGCCTCGGCATCGGTCACACCCGCTGGGCGACCCACGGCGCGCCCTCACAGCGCAATTCCCATCCCCACGTTTCGACGAACGGCAAGATCAGCGTGGTACATAACGGCATCATCGAGAATTATCTGATTTTGAAGGAATACCTGCTGGCGCACGGCAAGAGCTTCGCCTCCGACACCGATACCGAGGTCGCGGCGAACCTGCTGGAATACTACTACGAGCTGGAGGGCGATCTTTTGAAGGCAGCCCGCCGCGCGGTGGAAAAGCTCTCCGGCAGCTACGCGCTCGGCATTCTCTGCACCGACTGCCCCGATACCCTGCTGGCGGTCAAGAAGGACAGTCCGCTGATCGTCGGCTTCGGAAACGGCGAGAACTTCATCGCCTCCGACGTCCCCGCGATCTTGAAATACACCCGCGAGGTCGTCTACCTCAACGACGGCGACATGGTGCTCTTCCGGGGCGGCGAAGCGGAATTCTACAACAAGCTCGGCGAAGCGGTCGAGAAGCTCCCCGAGCATATCTCCTGGGAGATGTCCGCGGCGGAAAAGGGCGGCTATCCTCACTTCATGCTCAAGGAGATCTTCGAGCAGCCCAAGGCGCTGCGCGACACGATCTCCGACCGCATCAAGGGCGGCAGAGTGAATCTGGGCGACGTGCATCTGAGCCCGGAATACCTGCGCGGCATCCGACGCATCTATATCGTCGCCTGCGGCTCTGCCTACTATGTCGGCTGCGTCGGCAAGTACGTTCTGGAGAAAACCTGCCGCATCCCCGTCGAGCCGATCCTCGCCTCGGAGTTCCGCTATTCAGAGCCGGTCCTCGGCGACGACACCCTCGTTATCATCATCAGCCAGTCCGGCGAGACGGCCGATACCCTCGCTGCCCTGCGCGAGGCAAATGAGCTCGGCGCGCATACCCTCGCCATCGTCAACGTCGTCGGCAGCGCGATCTCCAAGGCGGCGCACGATGTGATCTATACATGGGCAGGTCCCGAGATCGCCGTTGCGACCACGAAGGCCTACTCCACGCAGCTGTCCGTCCTGTATCTGCTCGCCCTGTATATCGGCGACCTGCTCGGCACCCTGTCCGTGGAGGAATACGAGGCGATGCTGCACAGCCTCAACCAGCTGCCCGAGCTGCTCTCCACGATCCTTACGGAGGACTTCCTGCAGAGAATCCGGCAGCTTGCAAACGATCTGAAGGACAATCACGACGTCTTCTTCATCGGCAGAAACCTCGACAGCGCGACCTGCCTCGAGGGCAGCCTCAAGCTCAAGGAAATCGCCTATGTCCATTCCGAGGCGTACGCCGCCGGCGAATTGAAGCACGGTCCGATCTCGCTGATTGAGGACAAAACGCTCGTCGTCGCTGTCGCCGGCGTG
The DNA here is from genome assembly GCA_017405865.1 of Oscillospiraceae bacterium. Lineage (GTDB taxonomy): Bacteria > Bacillota > Clostridia > Oscillospirales > Oscillospiraceae > JAZOXB01. Next base: position 9,262 of record JAFQZN010000061.1, read on the forward strand.
CCGGAGCTGTTCGAAAAGACGATGTCCAACGTCAAGGAGGTCAAGGCGCGCGGCGCGGAGGTGCTGGGTCTGACCACCGCCGATCTGGAAGACGAGATCAAGAAGACCGTCGACCGCTACCTGCTCGTGCCGAAGACGCACCCGCTGCTGCAGCCGAGTCTGAACGTCGTCCCGCTGCAGATCTTCTCCTACTACATGGCGCTCGCGCGCGGCTGCGACGTCGACAAGCCCCGCAATCTGGCAAAATCCGTCACGGTAGAATAAGGGATAATTCAGAATTAAGAATTCAGAATGCAGATTTAGTGTTGCATTGCGTAAAGAAAAAGCCGGAGCAGAGAACGATCTCTGCTCCGGCTTTTTTGAATTACGGCTGCGCAATTCGTTTCGGCGCAGGCGCGCCGAATCTCAATAATTCTTTGCGTTGATCTCGAAATACGCCTGCGGGTGGGCGCAGGTCGGGCAAATTTCCGGCGCCTGTTCGCCGACGACGATGTGCCCACAGTTGCGGCACTCCCAGACCTTGACCTCGCTCTTGGCGAAGACTGCCTGCGCCTCGACGTTGTGCAGCAGCGCGCGGTAGCGCTCCTCATGGTGCTTCTCGATCGCCGCGACCAGGCGGAATTTTTCCGCCAACTCCGCAAAGCCCTCGGCTTCAGCGGTCGCGGCAAAGCCCTCGTACATGTCCGTCCACTCGTAGTTCTCGCCATCGGCAGCGGCGGCGAGGTTCTCTGCCGTGGAGCCGATCCCGCCGAGCTCCTTGAACCACAGCTTCGCGTGCTCCTTCTCGTTCTCTGCGGTCTTCAGGAACAGCGCGGCGATCTGCTCAAAGCCGTCCTTCTTCGCCTTGGATGCAAAAAAGGTGTACTTGTTTCTCGCCTGCGATTCTCCGGCGAACGCCGCCTCCAGATTCTTCTCTGTCTGCGTGCCTGCGTACTTGTTTGCCATGGATTTTTCCTCCGTTCTCCTATTTTTATGGATAGTATGCCCCGTTCAGTATAGCAGATGCGGCGCGAAATTGCAATCCGTTAATCTGAACTGACATTGCGCAAAGGGCTCTGTACCGCTTCCGGGCTTCTCGCTTGGCTCACGCCTCGCTCGCGGCGGCAAACGCTGCGGCGGAAGCGCCGTAGTTGTACAGGGCTTTGACAAGCGCTTGCAGCGCGGCGTTGCTGTCGTTCTGCTTGGACTGGACGTAGGCGTTGACGCTGTAGGTCAGCGTGTTGCCGATCGCCGCGCCGCTTCTTGCAAAGCTCGCAGTCACGGGCTGGGCAAGCTCGTCGGCCTGTATGCCGGTAAAGGAG
>JAFQZN010000062.1 GCA_017405865.1 Oscillospiraceae bacterium
AAGTCAAAATTCTTGCGAAGCAAGCTTTTTGCAACCTAAATTGTTAGAAAAACCTGAATAAAACAGAAAAACGTTTAAACAGGGAATAATCCAAAAATTGTTTTAATTATTTTGACGTTTACGGACTTTTTTGACAGTCTGGGGAAAGGCACGGCGAAAGCCGTGCCTTTCCTGTTTTTAGAAGAATTCCGCCGGGTCGACAGGAGAATTGTCCTTGTACACCGCAAAGTGCAGGTGCGGCTCCAGCGCCGTTTCCACACAGGCGGTATCGCCCACCGTGCCGATCACCTGCCCCGCCTTGACGCTGTCGCCCACCGACACGGGAACGTCCTTGGAGAGGTTGGCGTAGTGCGTCGTATAGCCGTTCGCGTGCTGCAGAACGACGGTCATACCGTAGCTCTGATCCTCGTAGACCGTATAGACCGTGCCGTCTGCCGCCGCCGTGACGCTCTGCCCCGCCTCGCAGCGGAAGTCCACGCCCTCGTGCGTGCGCCAGTCGCGGGTCGTCTCATTATAGGCAAGATGATCCGCTGCAAACGAATTCACCGTCTCGCCTCCCGCCGGACGGATCGTGACGAGCCGCTTCGGCGAGGTCGGCTCGGTCGGCTCGGCGCCCTGCGTGGCGATCGCGTTCGCCGCACGGCGGGTCGGCGCGTCCGGAGGGACCGTCGCCGCCGTCGCGGTCGTCGGCGCCGTTACGGTCGGCGCTGCCGGCGTTTTGTCTGCCGTCAGAAGAAAATAGCCCGATGTTGCCACAGCCACTGCACAAAGAAGCAGGACTATGTAGTAGCCCTTCTCCTTCACGAAGCTGCGGAAGCCCTTGGATTTGTTGTTGTTTTGCATAATAGCACCTCCGAGGTTCAGTATCGACAGAGGTTTTTGTTTTTATACCTGATTTTTCCGACCGATTTTTCTTTTTCCTCCCGCTACACTCAATACGAAGGGGAGGAATACACGGATGAAACGATTGGAAAAACGCACGTTCAGCGCCTTTCTGCTGCTCGCAATCGCGCTGGCGGTATCGGTCGGTCTGGTGCGCATGCTGACGGGCGGCGTCAGCTCCGCGCCCTCGGGGGAGACGCCCTGCGTCTGGGTTCGCCTGCGGCTGTACGCCGACGCCTCCGTCGAAGAGATCCGGCTCTACGGGCAGGACGGCAAGCCCGTGCAGACGCTGGAAACGAACAATGGCACGGCAGTCAGCGGCCTGCTGACGCCGGGGGTCTACTTCGCCGCAAGCGCACAGGGCTGCACGGAATTTACGCTGCAGGAAAACGCCTCCGTCCGCGTTACCGGCGGCAGCGGCCGTGCCGACGGCGCGGAGCTATGGCTGACAGACGGGCAGCTCGGCGCCGTGACGGTGGAGCGGCTGGCCGACGCGGCGGCGCTTTCGGAAGACGGCGGCTGGATGGATTATACCCTCGTGAGCGAAACCACGCATCTGCGCGAGGTCGTGCGCTGCAGTGGGGACAAGGAGGTGCTGACCTGCACCTTCCGCGCCGTTCCCTACGGGCAATATGTGCTGGAGGAAAACGGCGTCGCGCAGTGCCGGGTCACGGTCGACGCGGACACACCCGAAATCGCCGTCTCGCTGCCGTAAAAAACCCTTGACATTCCGAATATTTATGCTAAAATTATCTATAATTTCATAACCTTATCGAGAGTGGCGGAGGGACCGGCCCGATGAAGCCCGACAACCTGCGATGATCGCAAGGTGCCAATTCCGGCGATGAAGATCGACAGATGAGGACGTGACTGTACCCTGTCGAAAACAGGGTATTTTTTGTATCGACAAGGGCTATGAAACAATACAGAAAGGAAGCGCTTGCCATGCAAAAACGAATCTTTACCTCCGAATCCGTCACCGAGGGACATCCCGATAAGGTCTGCGACCAGATCTCCGACGGCGTCCTCGACGCCATTCTGGCGCAGGACAAAAACGCGCGCGTCGCCTGCGAATGCATCGCCACGACCGGCATGGTGCTGGTCATGGGCGAGATCTCCACGGACTGCTACGTGGACATCCCCCGCGTCGCCCGCGAGACGATCTGCAAGATCGGCTATGACTCCCCCGCCGCAGGCTTCAACGGCAACACCTGTGCCGTGCTGACCGCCATCGACGAGCAGTCCGGCGACATCGCCATGGGCGTGGACAACTCCTATGAGGACCCCGACACCCTCGGCGCGGGCGATCAGGGCATGATGTTCGGCTTCGCCTGCGACGAAACGCCGGAGCTGATGCCCGCCGCGATCTCCTTCGCCCACCGCCTGACCCGTAAGCTCGCCGCCGAGCGCAAGAACGGTCACCTTCCGTGGCTGCGCCCCGACGGAAAGAGCCAGGTTTCCGTGCAGTACGCCGCTGACGGCAGCGTGGAGCGCATCGACAACGTCGTCATCTCCACCCAGCACGCCGACGATATTTCCATCTCTGATCTGCGCGAGGCAGTCGTGGAGGAGATCATCCGTCCGACCCTTCCGGCAAGCCTGCTGGATGCGAGCACAAAATATTATGTAAACCCGACCGGCCGCTTCGTCATCGGCGGACCCGTCGGCGATTCCGGTCTGACCGGCAGAAAGATCATCGTCGACACCTACGGCGGCTATGCCGCGCACGGCGGCGGCTGCTTCTCCGGCAAGGACC
>JAFQZN010000063.1 GCA_017405865.1 Oscillospiraceae bacterium
AGCTTGCTTCGCAAGAATTTTGACTTACTGCGCAACTCACGACCTACCGTACCTATGTACGCCGACGGTCGTGAGTTGCTTGTCTTCCGAACTTTTTGACAGCCTGTCAGCGTGTCGAAAAGGGTTTTTCGACACGCTGAATAAAAGCGTGCGCTGAATGCGCACGCTTTTATTATAGGATACGATTCAATTTGCAATCTGAATGGTCGACGCCCATTCGTAGAAGAGCGGCTCATACTCCGCCTGATCGCTTGTCAGACAGTAGAATTCCGTGACCCAGAACAGACCGTCGGACTCTGTCAGCGCGTCACAGTAGAACAGTGTGCCGTCCGGATACTCAATTGTATAGGTCAGGCAGAGCGTGCCGTTATCCAGAGACGTCCTTGTGCAGCCGTCGGAGGCGTACGTCTCTGCAAAGAGGTCGGCGTAATCCTCGACCGTCTCGATGTCCTCAAAACCGTAGCTTTGCAGCGACTGCTTCGACTCGGCGTAGACGTAGACGTATACGTCGTCCGTGCTTGCCGAGAGGACGTAATCGGCGCTGCTGAACGTCTTGAAATTCGCAGGCAGGCTGATCGAATACGGCGCGCGGCCGTAAGGAACGGAGCGGTTGACCCAGTACCGGTTGAAACAGAGACCGCCGACCATGGCGAGAACAAAGCAAACGCCCAGCACGATCCCCCAGATGCGCTTGCGCTTCGGAGACGCCACGCGGCGGACGCTGCCGATCTTCCGGGTGATAAAATCGCGGAAATCGTCGACCGTTCCCTGCGTAAAGCCCGCCTTCGGCACGAGGATCGCGGACGTTTTGGAGGTGTAGAGCGCGAAGAGCCCGTCGCTCTCATAGGCGTCCGGGAAGGCAGCGTAGGAGACCTTGCTGGTGCCGGTGGACGCTTCCGAAATCTGCTCGTCCTCCGTGAAGAACATGCGCCCACCCTCGCTGCGCACCGTCTTGTTGGTGGAATTATAGGAGAGCGTGCCGACGTAAAGATCGGAAAACAGCCACATAAAGTAGAACAGTACGGTCGGGATCAGGGAAACGAGCTCGATTCGTCCCTCCGTCACGGCGCGGATGACGGTCAGGATCATCAAAAGAATGATACAGACCAGCATCACGATCCATGCTTTCGAGCGCTTGGCGTGGATGTTGCCGAATTCGTGATAGAGCTTTTTGCTCGGGGAATAGTCAACGGAAAATAGCGGTTCCATAGGGTTACCTCCAAGGTTTTTTTATATTAAGGTTCAGAACAGCACCGTGTACCACACGGCGACGATCTCGCGCAGGAGCATCTGGCAGTAGTAGAGCGGATGCAGGGTTTTCGCGGGAACGCCCAGCATGGAAAGCCCCTCGTCTTTTGCCAGCAGGGAGGCGCGGGCGAGGTGGTAGGAGCTGGAGACGATCGCGGCTTCGCTCGGACGCGCGCCGAATTCGTTCTCGATCAGCTCCAGAGAAAACCGGATATTCTCCTCTGTGTTCGTCGCCCGATCCTCCATGCGCAGGCGCTCCGGCGCAACGCCGCGCTCCGTGAGCCACCCGTACATACACAGGGCTTCGCTGAGATTCTCCCCGTCGCCCTGTCCGCCGGAGAGGATCGCGATCGCGTCCGGATTCTGCTCGAGATACGCCTGCGTCGCGCGCAGCCGCTCCGAAAGGGTTCTGCTCGGCTGATCGCCCGACACGCCCGCGCCGAGGACGATCACGAAGTCCGCCTTCGGATCGTCCGCACCGCCTGCGCAGATCCCGATCCAGACGCCCGTGCCGATCGCGGCGAGCAAAACGACGCACACGCAGACGCGCAGCAGGACGCGGAAAAACTTCGAGGTCTTCGGAAAGCGCTCTTTCATTGCGTCGAGAACGCCAAATACCAGAATCAGCGCGCCGATCGCGCAGAGCAGCAGACCGGCGAAGTGGTAGAACAGCATGATCATGTAGAGAAGCACGCCGAACAGAATAAAGCCGCCGCCGGTCAGCCAGTATTTCTTTTTCATAAAATATAACCCTTTAATACCTTCAGCACATTCAGTACGCCGTCCTTGTGGCTGCGCTCATAGCCGTGCGAGGCGTAGACGCCCGCGCCGATCAGCCCGTGGCGGAGGTCGTAGCCCGCGCCGAGCGTCGCCTCCACGTCGGATCCGTAGTGCGGATAGACGTCCACGGCGTAGTCGGCGTTTTCCTTTTTCGCCGCCGCGATCAGCTTCTTCACGACCTCATAGGAGTACGGGCCGCCGGAGTCCTTCGCGCAGATCGAGACTTGCCGCTCGGAGCACTGCAGCCCGTCGCCCACGCAGCCCATGTCCACGGAGATTGCCTCGGTCACGCCGGGCGGAACGGAGCCTGCGCCGCCGTGCCCGACCTCCTCATAGACCGTGATATGGACGTAGATGCGCCGCTCGGGAACGATCCCGTTGTCCTTGAGATACTTGGCAAAGCCGAGCAGGATGCCGACCGAGAGTTTGTCGTCGAGGAAGCGGCTCTTGATGTAGCCGGACTTTGTGACGCGGGTGCGCGGCTCGAAGCAGACGATGTCGCCGACCGAGACGCCGAGCTTCTTCACGTCGTCCGCACTTTCCACGACCTCGTCGAGCACGACCTCCACGTTGTCCCACTTGCGCTCGGTGGAGGCATAGTCGCCGTTGACATGGACGGAGGCGTTGCACAGCTGCAGGGTGCCCTCGTAAATGCCGTCGAATTTTGTGACGATCCGGCAGTTTTCCGTTTCGGCGTTGGCGGCGCACATGCCGCCGAGGCGGTCGATGCGCAGTCTGCCGTTTCCTTTGATCTCCGCGACGATGCCGCCGAGCGTATCGGCGTGGGCTTCCAATAAAAGGCCGTCGGAATCGTCCTTTCCGCCGAGGTCGACGAGGATGCCGCCCTTGACGGTGCGGCTTGCCTCATAGCCCAGCGCGGCAAACTCCCGCAGGACGAAGTCCTCCGCGTCGCGGGTATATCCGGTGGGACTGTCGATGCCCAGAAGGGCGACGGTTTTCTCCACCGCGAAGTTTACATAATTCTCCACATCCAAACTCCTTTCGAGGGTGTTTTTGCTATTATATCACACATCAATAAAAAATGCACGGAAAAAGCCGCATGCGATGGAATTCGACATGCGGCTTGTGTTATTTCCAAATTACAGAGCCCGGATCAGAAGGAGCGGTCCTTCGTTGCGATCTCCTTGAGGCATTTTGCCATGAAGTCGTCCGGCAGCATCGCGCCGAGATCCACGCCGCCTCTGGTGCGGACGGAGACCGTGCCGTTTTCCATATCGCGGTCGCCGATGACGAGCATATACGGGATCTTCTGCATCTGCGCCTCACGGATCTTGTAGCCGAGCTTTTCGCTGCGCAGGTCGCTTTCCACGCGGATGCCGGCGGCGGAGAGCTTGCTCTCCAGCTCCTTGGCGTAGTCGTGCGCGCGGTCGGTGATCGGCAGGATGCGGACCTGCGTGGGCATCATCCACAGCGGCAGCGCGCCGGCGTAGCGCTCGATGAGGTAAGCCAGCGTGCGCTCGTAGCAGCCGAGCGAGGTGCGGTGGATAATATACGGGATTTTTTTCTGCCCGTCCACATCGGTATATTCCATGCCGAAGCGTTCTGCCTGCAGCATATCGACCTGCAGCGTGACGATGGTATCTTCCTTGCCGTACACGTTCTTATACTGGATATCGAGCTTCGGACCGTAGAAGGCGGCCTCGTCGATGCCGATCGTATAGTCGACCTTCAGATCGTCGAGGATGGTCTTCATGGTCGCCTGCGCCAGCTCCCACTGCTCCGGCGTGCCCTCGTACTTGTTGTTCGGGTTGGCGGGGTCCCACTGGGAGAAGCGGAAGGTGCAGTTTTCCAGCATGCCGACGGTGTCGAGTACATATTTGGCAAGCTCCAGACAGCCCTTGAACTCTTCCTCGAGCTGTTCCGGGCGCAGAACGAGGTGACCCTCGGAGATCGTGAACTGGCGCACGCGGATCAGGCCGTGCATCTCGCCGGAGTCCTCATTGCGGAAGAGGGTGGACGTCTCGCCCAGCCGCATCGGGAGATCGCGGTAGGAGCGCGCACGGTTGAGGAAGACCTGATACTGGAACGGGCAGGTCATCGGACGCAGGGCGTACATTTCCTTGCTGTCGTCGTCCGCGTCATTGCGATCGCCGAGCAGGAACATGCCGTCGCGGTAGTGATCCCAGTGACCGGAGATGCGGTAAAGATCGCGCTTTGCCATCAGCGGCGTCTTGGTCAGAAGATAGCCGCGCTTCTGCTCCTCGTCCTCGATCCAGCGCTGCAGGAGCTGAATGACCCGCGCGCCCTTCGGCAGCAGGATCGGAAGACCCTGACCGATCACGTCGACGGTGGTGAAGAACTCCAGCTCGCGGCCGAGCTTGTTGTGGTCGCGCCTGCGCGCCTCCTCCTGCTGCTGCAGGTAGGCGTCCAGCTCCTCCTTCTTCGGGAAGGCGATGCCGTAGATGCGCTGCAGCATCTTGCGCTTGGAGTCGCCGCGCCAGTAGGCGCCGCAGCTCTGCGTCAGCTTGAAGGCGTTTGCCTTGATGCGCCCTGTGGAGTCCAGATGCGGACCTGCGCAGAGGTCGGTGAATTCGCCCTGCGTGTAGAAGGAGATGACCGCGTCCTCGGGCAGGTCGTTGATCAGCTCGACCTTATAGGGCTCGTCGCGCTCTTGCATATAGGCGATCGCTTCTTCTCTGGGCTTCTCGCTGCGCACGAGCGGCAGACGCTCCTTGCAGATCTTCTTCATCTCCGCCTCGATGGCGTCCAGATGCTCCTGCGTGAAGGTGAAGTCGCAGTCAAAGTCGTAGTACCAGCCGTTGTCGATGGACGGGCCGATGGCGAGCTTGACCTGCGGATACAGGCGCTTGACCGCCTGCGCCATGACGTGCGAGCAGGTGTGCCAATAGGTCTTGCGGTAGGCTTCGTTTTCAAAGGTGTACAGATTTTCTTCGGACATAATGCTTCCTCCTTGTTTGATGCGGGGCAATAAAAAATCACCCCTGAATGATTCAGGGGTGAGATAACTCCCACGGTTCCACCCTGCTTGCAGTTTCGAAAAACTGCCGCTCGTTGGCGCGGTAACGGGCGCACCCGTCTTCCCCTACTTCGTTCAGGGAAGCGGCTCGGAAGCGGTACGTACCGAACGGGTGCAGGAGCTTTCACCGGCCGCTCCCTCTCTGTGCATCGTGTTACGGTACGCTTCTTCGTCGTTGCCTCTGTGGCAACAATATAGCACGTTTCGCAGTGGTTGTCAAATGGTTTCTTTTTTATTGGTTGTTATGTATACCGAATTGTAACCTTTCCACAAGATATTGCGTTTTTGCACCAAAATCGTCCCATTATTTAGAATTATGGCCGTTTACATAATTGAGCAAAAAGTTTGGATTATGCCGCAAAATACGAAAAATGCTTGACAAAATCGGAAAAAATGTTATAATTATCACGCAGTTACAATAGAGTAACAATAGTTTCATGGTTTGAAACCAAACACAATGGAAAGGAGGATACTCTGATGCACAGAACGGAAAAACAGGCGCCGCGCCGCAAAAAGCCCTGGAAGCGTGCGATCGCGATCGTGCTCATGGTCGCAGTCGTCGTAGCAGGACTGTCGCTGACTGTTTTTGCACAGAACAGCTATCTGATCACAGACGGCGATTTTGTAACGGTTCACAGATCCTACAGCACAGACCCGGACGTAGTTCTGGATGAAGCCGGAATCGAACTGAGCGAGGAGGATACCTACACCACAACCTATAGAAACGGCGTCAGCCGCATCGACATCCAACGGATGCAGATGGTGACCGTCATCAACGCCGGGGGGCAGAGCGTGATCGGTACTTACGGCGAGACGGTCAAAACCCTGCTCACGAGAATGGGCATTGTCCCCAACACCGGCGACATCCTCTCCTGTGAGGAGGACACCCCGACATACGACGGCATGGTCATCGAGCTGAAGCACAAGGAGATCAAGCAGGTCGAATATGACAAGACCATGCCCTTCGACACGAAATACTATGAAGATCCGGAGCTTGCGCCGGGCGAGGAGATCACCCTGATCGAAGGCGTGAACGGCGTGATCCACTACACCGCGCAGGCTGTCTACGAGAACGGCGTGAAGGTCTCCCAGGAAGTCGTCGACGAAGAGACGACCACCAAGATGGTCACCCGTCTGGTTGTTCGCGGCCCGGAGCGCAAGATCAACGATCAGCCCGACGAGCCGGATCACCGCAACGAGAGCTTCGAGGACCCGATGAACAACGGCGAGCACGCCATCAGCGGCGGCACGATCACGACCGTCTCCGGCACGTCCTATAACTACACGGACGTCCTGACCGTCACCTGCACCGCTTATTCCTGCGGCGACCGCGTCGGTCAGACCGCGACGGGTACCGTGGCAAGGGTCGGCGCAGTCGCGGTAGACCCGCGCTACATCCCGCTCGGCACGAAGATGTACATCGTCTCCAACGACGGGCAGTACATCTACGGCTACTGCACGGCGGAGGACACCGGCGGCTCGATCAAGGGCTACAAGATCGACCTCTATTTCGACACCTTCGACGAGTGCTGGGAGTTCGGCGTTCGTACCTGCACGGTCTACGTGCTGAACTAAAGATGATTGCAAAATCACCTCTTCTCTGCTAAAATGGCGGAGAAGAGGTGTTTTTTATGCTCGACGTTTGCAATCCGCAGGTGATGAAGAGCCTGCTCGCCGAATACGGATTTCATTTTTCCAAATCGAAGGGGCAGAATTTCCTGACGCAGCGGTGGGTGCCGCAGCGCATCGCCGAGGAATCCGGCGTGGACAAGACCTGCGGCGTGGTGGAGATCGGCCCCGGCTTCGGCCCCTTGACGCAGGAGCTCTGCCTGCGCGCGGGCAGGGTCGTCGCGCTGGAGGTCGATACGACGCTCAAACCGGTGCTCGAACGCACGGTCGGCGAGTTTGACAATCTTGAGATCCTTTTCTGTGACGCGCTGAAGGCAGACCTTCCCGCGCTGACGGCGGAAAAGCTCGGCGGGCTCAAGCCGATGGCCTGCGCCAATCTGCCGTACTATATCACCTCGCCAGTGCTGACGAAGCTGCTGGAAAGCAGGTGCTTTTCCTCGATCACCGTCATGGTGCAGAAGGAGGTTGCGCAGCGCATCTGCGCCGCGCCCGGCACGGCGGACTATTCCGCCTTTACGGTGCTCTGCAATTATCACGCGCAGCCGCAGCTGCTCTTCGACGTGCCGGCGAGCTGCTTTATGCCGCAGCCGAAGGTAACGAGCGCGGTCGTGTGCCTCAAAACGCGCACCGCGCCTCCTGCCGAGATCGCCGACGAGACGCTGTTCTTCCGCACGGTGCGCGCCGCCTTTGCCATGCGCCGCAAGACCCTGCTCAACGCGTTGAGCGCGGGCTTCGGGGAGTTTTCCAAGGCACAGCTCGCCGCCCTGCTGGAATCGTGCGAAATCGCGCCGACGGTGCGCGGAGAGACATTGGGCATTGCGGAGTTTGCGCGGATTGCAAATGAAATATCCGCGCGGCGGGGATAGGAGAGAACGATGTACCGAGCTATTTTGATTGATCTGGACGATACCATACTGGATTTCGGCGCGGCGGAGCACGTCGCCATTTCCAAGACCTTTAGGGAGATCGGCCTTACGCCGACGCCGCAGCTGCTGCAGCGCTACAGCGAGATCAACCTCTCCCAATGGGAGGCGTTCGAGCGCGGGGAGATCACCCGCGAGACCGTGCTGACGCGCCGCTTCGAGCTCCTCTTTGCAGAGCTGAAACTTGCGCAGGACGCGCAGCAGACGGAGGACATCTACCGCTGCTACCTCGGCGTCGGGCATTATTTCGTGGACGGCGCGGTGGAGATTTTGGAGTATCTTGCGCCGAAGTATGACCTCTATCTTGCCTCCAACGGCGTTGCGGCGACGCAGTATTCCCGTCTGGAAAGCGCGCAGATCGGTCATTTTTTCAAGGATATTTTCATTTCCGAGGTCACGGGGCACCATAAGCCGGAGAAGGAATACTTCGATTACTGCTTTGCGCGCATGCCGGATTTCTCCCGCGAAACGACGCTGATGATCGGCGACAGCCTGACCAGCGACGTCCTCGGCGGCAAGAACGCGGGCGTCGCCACCTGCTGGTTCAATCCCAATCGCCGCCCCGGAAGACCCGACATCGTCCCGGACTATGAGATCCACAGCTTGGAGGAATTGAAGACAATTCTATAGCGTTTTTAAGAAAATGCCGCCGACGGACTTCTCCGCCGACGGCATTTTTGCTTTGCCGGCCCTCCGCGTCATTGCTTCGAAAGCGGGTTCAAAGCCACTCTCTGTTATAGTTGAATATTTGAACAAATATTCAATATCATCCGCACCATAAAGCAACGTCAAAACCTGCAATCTGTCTATTGCGTGATTAGAACGCTGCATCGTTTTTGCAAAAAGCCCCACGCCTTTGTCATTGCGAGCCTGCCCGAAGGGCTGGCGTGACAATCCGTGCGTATCGGTATGGTATACTTTACCGTATTACGATCTGCAGCATAATTCTGTCATTGCCCGACTTGTTCGGGCAATCTGTGCTTCTCAATGCGGGACAATATACGACACACATGCCATACCTGCAACGGACGGATTCCCTTGCAGCCTTTAGGCTGCGGAAATGACATGATTGGCAGGTTTTCCGTGAAATACGACGCAGTTTCCAAGCCTGCAACGGAAAGATTGCCACGCTTGACTTTGTCAACCTCGCAATGACACGGCAGGCAGATTTGCGGTGTTAGGGAACGTAATAAAACGTCTGCCCGTCCACGATGACGGCGGCGAGGTCGGCGGGGTCAAGGGGCTGCGCGAAGATCAGACTGAGGTGCGCCGTGCCGTCGTGCTGACCGGTAAAGCTTGAAATCGCCGCGTCGTGATCCGAGCGAGGGGAACCTGCGTGCCAGGTTTCGCCGTCCAGCACGGTCTCCTGCGTTCCGTCACGGAAAACGAGGGTGACGGCGGGATAACCCGGCTCATACTCAAACTCTCCCTGCAGTCCATCGACGGTCAGACCGACAGTCTCCACGCGGATGCTCTGCCAGGTGATGCTGCCCGACGGCGCGCCCTCCGGCACGGAGAGCGTGACCGCGTCCGGAATCAGAGCCTCCAGCTTCACGTCGAACAGGTAATAGGGATGCCCGACCGTGTCGCCATCCTCGAAGATCTCCAGAATCTCAAAGCCGATGGAGTCGCCGACCTCGTTGACCGGCAGGTTGCCGACGAAGCCGATCAGATAGCGGCGCAGGTTTTCTTCCGAACCGACGAGCCGGGCGTCCAGCAGGGAGCCGCTGCTCTGGTGCGTGCCGTTGTAAACGGCGAATTCCGGAACCACGTCCAGATGAGCTTTCCCGTAGTCCGTCAGCGCCTCTGCGTCCAAGACGGCGTAGATGATGCTCGGGCTGACTGACAGGGTGCGCAGAGAGAAACGGTAGTCCTTCGTTTCCGCCGCGACGGCATAGTGACGGCGATCCGTGGACTCCAGCGCCTCCCGCCTTTCGTCGAGTGCGTTCAGCGGGAAGGAGGCCAGCGCAGGCGCTTCGCCCGACCGGGAGAGGGAAAGCGTGATCTCCGCGTCGGCGGCAAGCGGCTCGTCCAAGGCCGCACTCAGCTCGACCCGATCCCTCCATGCGCCCTTCTCGCTGGATTCGGTAACGGTTTCATAGTCCGCAAATGCCAGCGTCAGACCGCTTTCGCGGTAGGGAGGTACGCTTTCGTCCTTCGGGGAAACGTCCAGCGTCGCGCGGAGCTGCCCATCGCCGGCATTCAGCTCAAGCAGGACGAGGTTGTAGTCGCCAGCCTCCGCTTTGACCCACGATGCGTAGCCGAAATCGGCGGGAATTGCATCGGCAGCGTCCTGCGGATAGGACTGCGCGTAGGCATCAAGCGTTTCTCCTGCTTTGCCGAACTCGTCGGTGAAGCGAAAGGCGCCCAGCTTCCAAGCCGCGAAGACCGAGCCGCCCAGCAGCAGGACTGCCGCCAGCGCCGCCGCTGCGATTTGCAGGGGACGGAAACGGCGGCGGCGCAGCGCAGCTTCCTCCTGCTTCAGGCGGGAAAGGGTCAGCGCCTTCACCCGTTCGGCGCTGCCGCTGTGCGGCGTGATCGGCTGCCCGGCGTTTTCCAACCCGTCCAGCATGTCAGATATATGGTGATTCATAGCTTCCTCCATTCGTGTTATAATGCGCCTTCCAGGGCAGCGCGCAGCTTTTCCCTTCCGCGGCGCAAGCGGGATTTTACCGTGGACTCCGGCATCCCGGTTTCCCCGGCGATCACTGCGATCGGCTGACAGTGGTAATAATACCGAAGAAAGATTTCGCGGTCGGTCGTCTCCATGGCGAGCACCGCCTCGCGCACGATCCGTTCCCGTTCCTCCCGATCCAGCCGTTCGTACAGCGCACCGTCGTCAATTGCGATCAGGTCTTCCTCAAGTGACAGCGTCGTGCCGCGCTCCCGGAGCTTTTGTCGGGCCTTGTTGCGCGCCACGCCGCCCAGCCAGGGACGGACTTTGGTACGCGTCACGCTGTCCGCCTGCTTCCACAGCTCCAGAAATACGTCGGAGGCAACCTCCTCCACGTCCGCCTCCGTCATGCTTGATCCGATAAAATAGCGAATTACGGTACAGACGTAGGCCGTGTATTTGTCAATGAACCATGCCAGAGCGTCCTCGCTGCCGCGCTGCAGACGCAGCAGCGCCGTGGCTTCCGTCAAACCGCATCACCTCCCGTGCGTTTGTATTTTTGCGGCCGCACTATATAATCACGTTTTCCGGGAAAAAGTTGCATCCGGCGGCGCTCTTTTTCCCTTTGTGTTCTATTCGGCTTTCATTCTATCATACAACGCAGCATGTTTTCACGTCCGCACGCCAGATCGCAGCGGCAGCAATGCAGTTTTTTGAAAAAACGCAAAAAACTGCTTGACATTTGCAGGAAACTGCATATAATAATACTTGCGCTTCGGCGCACGGCAAATAGCGGGTTTGTGTAATGGTAGCACACCGGACTCTGACTCCGTTTGTGAGGGTTCGAATCCTTCACCCGCTGCCAAAAGCAGAGAGCCCCATATCCATTGAGATACGGGGCTTTTTCCTGTATTTGCAAGGGCTTGCGGACTTTGCGCTATTTCATTTCTGATACAGAGACAATCAAAAAAGAGTGCTGAAAAATCATATATCAGACAGAAAAATGGCAATGAAAATGGCAATGGGATTTATCGCTCATGGGTAGTGTCAAGTATTATGCGCAAATTAGTTTGCAGAAACTGATAGTAACGAAGCAATCCTGATATAATCGGGAGGGCGGGAGCCCTCTTGTCATCCACACAGTGGGCCGGGAGATCGGGGTCAAGGACGGCGAAGCCGCATGCTTGTCCTTGACGCCGTTCTTCCGGACTGCTATGATCAGCCAACCATAAGCGGCTGCTCCAGCGCATCCAAATGCTTCATATTCATA
>JAFQZN010000015.1 GCA_017405865.1 Oscillospiraceae bacterium
AGCTTGCTTCGCAAGAATTTTGACTTACTGCGCAACTCACGACCTACCGTACCTATGTACGCCGACGGTCGTGAGTTGCTTGTCTTCCGAACTTTTTGACAGCCTGTCAGCGTGTCGAAAAGGGTTTTTCGACACGCTGAAGAACCGTGGCGCTGCGACAGCGCCACGGTTCTTGTTTGTTTAGATGATTAAATATATCTGATCTGTATCGAGCCGAAGCTCACGTCCGCCTTGAGGCGGATCGTCCCCTGCGGCTGCGGCGAGGGAGCGCCTTTGATCTCCGGCGCAGCGGCGAAGGATGCGTCCGACTGCACCTCCACGCGGAATTTCTCCGGGATCAGCAGCTTCAGACTGCCGAAGCTGTTTTCCGCCGTCACCTCGCAGTAAGCGGCGACTGCCTCGCAGCCGGAAAAGTCCACGGTGAAATCGCCGAAGCTACTCTCAATGCTGCCCTCCTTCAGAAGCGGCGTCACGACCGGCACGCGATCCTCGCCGAAGCTCATGGAGCACTCCAGCACACCGTCCGCACAGCTGTATTCGCATTGGTGCTTCTTTTCCGCGTTGATCTTGTGCAGCGCCTCATGGTTCCGCTTCCACGGCTTGTTGCCAAAGAACACGTCGATCAGCAGGCTGACGCCCCAGAGGATCAAGAGCGCGGGGAGAATGACGCCTGCGCTCAACCTGATCGCAATGACGCCGTAGGCCGACAGCAGGAAATACAGGCCGCCGAGCGACATGAGAAGACAGAACAGCGAAAAATGCCCGATCAGGCCGGAGATGCCGATGTAGACCAGCGCCGTCGTCCAAACGATCGTCCACCACGAAATATCCATTGCCGGAACGTAGCTGCGCAGCAAAAGCAGCGCGCCGACCGTCAGGATAAAGAGCGCAAACAGGATGCCGCCGCGCTTGCTCTCATACTTCCAGTTCCACGTGTAGCCGGATTTCTTCTCTTCCTCCGGCTCGACGATCTCTGCCTCGCGGGCAGCGCTGCCCTTGCCGAGCAGCTCGTCGACGGAGATGCCGAAGACGTTGGCAAGATCCGGCAGCACCGAAATGTCCGGGCAGCTCTGATTGTTTTCCCATTTGCTGACCGCCTGCGCGCTCACGCCCATGCGTTCGGCAAGCTGCTCCTGCGTCATGCCGAGGCGCTTGCGGTGATACTTGATGCGGTCGCCGAGTGTTCCGTAATTCATAGGTGTTCCCTCCTTTTGATAGTTCCAATATGTCATACCGTGACGAAAAATGCAATCATCTGAAGGTTAAATTCCCGCATTTTCGGCACTCAACCGCCGGTTGAGTGCCGAAAATACCGTATTTTTCAATGCTCTTCCCAGTCAAGGCTGCGCGTGACCGCCTTCGCCCAGCCGCGCTTGCCCGCCTGCCGGATCGCGTCGCTCATCTTCGGGGTGAAGCAGACGTCGCACTTCCACAGGCTGCGGATCTCCTCCTGACTTTCCCACACGCCGGTGGCAAGACCCGCCAGATACGCCGCGCCGAGCGCGGTCGTCTCGCGCACCACGGGACGCTGCACGGTCTTGTTCAGAATATCCGCCTGGAACTGCATCAGAAAGGCGTCGCGGCTCGCGCCGCCGTCGACCTTCAGCTCGTGCAGCTCTACGCCGGTGTCCTTCTCCATCGCCTCCACCAGCTCCATGCTCTGATAGGCGATGGACTCCTGCGCGGCGCGGATGATATGATCCGGCTTTGTGCCGCGCGTGATGCCGACGATCGCGCCGCGCGCGTACATATCCCAGTGCGGCGCGCCGAGCCCTGCAAAGGCGGGGACAAAATACACGCCCTCCGTCGAGGGGACCTTCTTGGAATAATACTCCGCGTCGCACGCCTCGCGCAGGAAGCGCATCTCGTCGCGCAGCCACTGGATCACGGCGCCGCCGACGAAGACGCTGCCCTCGAGCGCGTAGGTGATCTTGCCGTTCAGCCCGGCGGCGATCGTCGTGACGAGGCCGTGGCGGCTCTTACACGCCTCCTCGCCGGTGTTCATCAGCAGGAAGCAGCCCGTGCCGTAGGTGTTCTTCGCATCGCCCCGGTCAAAGCAGCACTGGCCGAAGAGCGCCGCCTGCTGGTCGCCGGCGACGCCCGCGATCGGGATCTCGCAGCCCTGAACGTTGCATTCGCCGAACGCGCCGCTGCTGTCGCGTACCTCCGGCAGCATGCACAAAGGGATCTCCAGCGCGGCGGCGATTTTCTCATCCCAGCAGAGCTTGTGGATGTCGAAGAGCATCGTTCGCGACGCGTTCGTGTAGTCCGTGGCGTGAACCTTGCCGCCCGTCAGCTTCCACAGAAGCCAGGTGTCCACCGTGCCGAACAGCAACTCGCCGCGCTGTGCGCGCTCCTTTGCCCCCTCCACATGATCGAGGATCCATTTGATCTTCGTCGCGGAAAAATAGGCGTCCAGCACCAGTCCCGTTGTCTCGCGGATGTACGGCTCCAAGCCTTGCTCGCGCAGCGCGTCGCAGATCTCCGCCGTGCGGCGGCACTGCCAGACGATCGCGTTGTAGATCGGCTTGCCGGTCGCCTTTTCCCAAACCACCGTCGTCTCGCGCTGGTTGGTGATGCCGATCGCGGCGATCTCCTCGGGGTCAATGCCGCTGTGGGTGATCGCCTCCATCATCACGCTGTACTGGCTGGAATAGATCTCCATGGGATCGTGCTCCACCCAGCCTGCGCGCGGATAGATCTGCGTAAACTCACGCTGCGCCAGACTGATGATGTTCTGCGCGCGGTCAAAGATGATGGCGCGGCTGGAGGTCGTGCCCTGATCCAATGCGACGATATATTTTCTCATACTCCCGAACCTCTCTGTCTGTCAGTAATTCAATTCGCTGCCGCCGATGAACTCACGCAGGAGGGAATCCCGCGGAACCAGTGCCTCGGAAACGGAGGGGATCTCGCGCAGCACCTGCACCAGATCGGCAAGATCGGGATACTCCGGCAGGAGCGCCTCCAGATCCTCGATCAGATAGTCGCGATACACGCTCATTTCGGTGGAATAGAACGAGTCGATGCTGCAATGCGCGTTCTGCTTGAAGGGCATGATGTAGTTGCGCTCGCCGATGTCGACGCGCTCGCGCATGGCGATCGTCTCCGTCAGCGCGCGTCCTCTTCCCGTGCGGTCGCGCAGCAGTCGGCGCGCCAGCCGGATCTTGGACGGGTGCAGCACCGTGCCGTCCTTCGTGGTGATGCGGGTGCGGACGCTGACGTATATTCTCGTCGTCTGATTGGCGTAGCCTGTGACGTCGGGGTTGAGGGCGTGAATGCCCTCCATGATGACCAGCTCGCCGTGCTTGCGGTGCAGCTTCCTGCCGTCAAAATAGCGCTTGCTCTCGTGGAAATCGTAGCGCGGCAGCAAGATTTCCTCGCCGTTGAGGATCTGCCCGAGCTGCTGCTGGAAAAACGGGATATCCACGCGGGTCGGCTTTTCCAGATCCAGCTTGTTCTGCCGCAGCAGCTCCTTTTCCTCCGTTGTCAGCGGGGAGAAGTATTCGTCCATCGAGAGGGTATGCGTCTCCATGCCGCGCCGGTCCAGCTCTCGCTCGATCAGCAGCGCCGTCGTCGTCTTGCCGGAGCCGGACGGTCCGGACAGCAGAATGACCGGTCGCTTGCTCGCATTGGCGGAGACAATGTCCACCGCCTGCATGACCTGCTTATAGTAGAACCGCCGGTCGCTCTCAAGCACTGCGGCAGGGTCTGCCGTCAGAAGGGCGGTTAGTTGATCTGTCGTCATATCCATTCCTCACTTTCCGGTGATTTTAATATTATAGCATATCTGACTTGCGCTTGGGTATCCCCTAAAATGAATTTGTGCAAAGCGACAAAAATTGTCTCTTAACATGGTGCATTTTCACAATCGGTCACGCGGGTAATTGGTTACTTTGCCTATTTTCCCGAAGCGCGCACTTCCTTTCTTGCATGGCGCGAAGAAATACGCTAAAATATAATAGTAAAATTATAATGCGAAGGAGGCCCTTCTATGAACCATCTTCTGAAGCGGGGACTTGCCCTCGTCTGCACGCTGGCGCTGCTTTTGTGCCTGATCCCCGTTAGCGCGACGGCCGCAGATCTCGGCGAGTTTACGATCCTCTCTACGACCGATATGCACGGTCGCTGCTGGGACGTCAACCTGCTGACCGGCGGCAGCGTCAGCAATACCATGCTGAACGTCTCCACTGCGGTCGCTTCCGTCCGCAGCTCCAAGTCCAACGTCATCCTGATCGACAACGGCGACACCTATCAGGGCACGCCGGTCTCCGGCTACCATCTGTCCCAGCTCAAGGCAGGCGAAACGACCGAGCCGAATCCCATGGCGCTGGCCATGGCGGAGATCAAGTACGACGTCTCCGTGATCGGCAACCACGAATTCAACTACAGCTGGGACGTCATGCAGACGACCCGCGTCTATCTTGCGCAGAACGGCGTCAACGTGCTGTGCGCCAACCTGTACTATGACGGTACCGACGGCGTTCACGCTGCAGGGACCAACGTCTTCACGCCCTATCTGATCAAGGAAATTACTGCGGGCGGCAAGACCGTCAAGGTCGCGATCATCGGCTTTGAGAACACCGACTGCCCGCGCTGGGACGTCTCGGACAACTATCCCGGCATCGTCTTCACCCACCCGAGCAACCCCTACGGCTCGATCGCGTGGGAGGCGGATAAGTACATCAAGGAAGTCAAGGCAAAGGGCGCCGACGCCATCATCATCGCTTACCACTCCGGTCTGGGCGCAAACATCGCGCCGGAGGACATCGTGTTCGGCGCAAACTCCGAAAACCAGGTCCTGTCCATGATCGCCAACAACACGGACATCGACCTCGTGATCGCCGGTCACGACCACTCCAACAGCTATTCCGGCAACACCTACAAGGATAAGAACGGCGTGGATGTTCCCGTGGTCAACGGCGGCGGCAACGACCTGACCTGCACCACCTTCGGCATCACCGAGAGCGGCGTCTACGTCAAGGAAAACAAGAACCTGCCGTTGAGCGGCTACGCCGCTGACGCCGTGCTGAAGGAGAAGATCCGTTCCTATGCGGAGACTGCGGAGGTCTACGTCAACCGCAGCGTCGGCAAGCTGATCGGCACGTGGAATTCCGTTCCCAACTACTATCTCGCGCAGAGCGACGCGATGGATCTGATCAACCGTGCGCAGATCGACCGCGGCAATTACTACCTCACGCAGAAGTACCGCACGGCGGAGCAGATCGACGCGCTGAAGGCGAAGACCGGGCTGGATCACCTCACGATCGACGTCTCCTCGACCTCCATGGTCGTCAGCGGCAGCTATAAGGTCAGCGCCGGCGAAATGTCCATGAAGGACATCTATAAACTCTACCGATATGACAACACTCTCTATCTGGTTCCGATGACCGGTCAGCAGATCAAGGACGTCATGGAGTTCAACGCCTCCGAGCGTCTGTCCGTCAACACCATGAGCGGGACGCCCACCTACGGAACGAAGGGCGACGACTTCACCAACCCGATCTTCTACGGTCTTGACTTTGTCTACGACATGTCCAAGCCGGCAGGCAGCCGCGTCGTCATCAGCGGCTTTGCAGACGGCAGAGCCTTCGAGCTGGGCAAGACCTACCTCATGGCGGTCAACAACTACCACCTCGGCAACGGCCCGTTTGCTGCGTTAACCACGGCGGACGCCATCTGGTCGCAGGCAGATGACAGCGTCGGCTCCGTCCCCAATCTGATTGGGGAATACATTGCCGCAGAGACGGCTGCCAAGGGCGGCGTCAGCCCCAAGCCCTCGAACTGGTCGCTCGTCTACACGGGCGAGATCGGCGGCGGCGGTACCGCGACGGGCAATTACATCGGCTCGCTGGTCACCGATCCCTCCACTCTCTCCGACGGCGATGAGGTCATGATTTTCCATATCGCGGGCGGTCAGCTCGTCAGCTCTGTCGCCTCGGGCACCAAGCTCGCGCCGTCCTCCGAAGTCAGTAACGGCGACAAGCAGCTCGGCACGAACGACGCGACGGCAATCTTCCGCGTCAAGAAGGGCAGCGACGGCTACTTCCGCTTCTGTGATGCGGACGGCAAGTACATGACCTACGGACAGACCGGCAACAGCCTCGCCATGAGCAGCACGGAGTCGGAGTACGCTCTGTGGGAGTTTGAAGCGGTCAACACGCCGAGCAACGGCGTCGTCCACCTGCACTGCGTCAACGCCGCCTACAACGGCAATTACAACCAGTATCTCGAGTTCTACGGCGGCGCCTTCACCACCTACGGCATCGGCAGCGGCGGCGGTGCTTACGAGTATATGATCTTCCGCCTGAACGGTGCTGCACCGCAGCCGACCGAGCCGACGACCGCGCCGACGGAGCCGACCGCTGCTCCGACGGAGCCGACCGCTGCTCCGACCGAGCCGACGACTGCGCCGGTCGAGCCGACGGAGGCGCCGGACGGCAGCTTCGTCCTGTCCTCCTCTATCAAGAACGGCGATCAGGTCGTCATCTACAACCCCGGCCACGGCATG
>JAFQZN010000016.1 GCA_017405865.1 Oscillospiraceae bacterium
CATCCCGAACACAGAAGTTAAGCTCATTTGCGCCGACAATACTTGGCGGGTGACTGCCCGGGAAGATAGGTAACGCCAACACAATACTTGGTTTATCTGGATTCTTAGTAAACCAAGTAGAATATTCCCCCTTAGCTCAGTCGGTAGAGCAACGGACTGTTAATCCGTGTGTCGTTGGTTCGAGTCCAACAGGGGGAGCCAATTGGATAAAGCCGTCACTGGGTGGCGGCTTTATCACTACTTAATCTATGGGCCTTTAGCTCAGTTGGTTAGAGCATCCGGCTCATAACCGGACGGTCCCGGGTTCGAGTCCCCGAAGGCCCACCACTTTCCTAAAGACCGAATTGCATACAGGGGTATAGCTCAATTGGTAGAGCGGCGGTCTCCAAAACCGTAGGCTCAGGGTTCAAGTCCTTGTGCCCCTGCCAAATATCCGCATCCCGCGTCCGCGGGGTGCGGATATTTCGTTTGATACACACAAGGACTTGAAAACCTAAATCCGACAGTCCGGTGGACTGCCGGAAGACCAGTTCGCAAACTGGTCTTAACCTCAATTTTTGCCGTAGGCAAAAATGCAGACAAGTCCTTGTGCCCCTGCCAGAGAAATCGCAGGTATATGCTTTAAGTACTTGCGATTTTCTTTTTACAATGAAAACCCCTTGGAGGTTTTGGGCCTCCAAGGGTTTTCCAATATAGGTTGAATCGTCGGCCTCCATGTGACAGGATTTGAGAATGGAATTACAAGGTTTCCTGCTTGAGGGCGTCGATCGGGTTATCCCTTCTGATTTTCCCCGTGGCGTAGAGCATGGTGACGAAAACCACCAGGAAGACGGAGCCCACGGCAATGGCCATGGCTGTCCAGGGCAGGCGATATGGGGCGATGAAAGCATTGCTCACGGCCTTCCAGATCAGCCAGCTGACGCCGATGGATACCGGCAAGCCCCAGAGCAGCGCCTTGCTGCCGTAGAGCAGGCACTCGAAGCGCATCATCCGTCCGAAAGCCTTGTCCCCCATGCCCACGGATTTCAGGGTGGCAAACTCCCGCCGCCGCAGGGCCACGTTGGTGGAGATGGTGTTGAACACGTTGGCCGCAGCGATCAGGGAGATCAGAATGATGAAGCCGAAGGTGAAGACGTTCAGCACCAGAAGAAAGGCCAGATTGCCCTCCTCGCCCTCCCGGGCGTCGTGGAACTGCATCCGCGTCTCCGGCCCCAGCGCCTCCACGGCATCTTGCAGGTTTTTGGCCGTCTGGCTGTGGTTCTTTGCCTGAAAGAAGTAATAGTTCTCCACAGTGGCGGCCCCGCCGAAGACAGACTCCAGCTGCCGCATGGGCAGATAGAGGGAGCAGCCATCCCACGAGGCCAGAGGGGGCTCGGTCAGCAGGGCAGCAACCCGCACCTTCGTTCTGCCCGTGGCCTCCTCCGGGGTCAGGGTCAGGAAGTCCGCGGGCTTGCCGTCTGACCCCGTTTCCTCGGAGGCGTAGGTCAGAGAGGCGATTTCCATGTTCTCATCCGATTCGGAGCCATAGATGGAATAGCCGGGGATCTGCCGCCAATACCATTCCAGATCCATCTCCACCGGCAGGACGCCGGGCCGGAGCAGGTCGATCATCTCGAAGGCGATGCCATTCTCGTAATGGTATCTGGCGCGGAATCTGCCGTAGAGCAGGGCGTCGCCCACCGCCGGGTCGGTCCCGGCCTCGGCGCAGAGGGCCGCGTACTCCTCCTCGGGCAGGAAGCAGACGGAAAGCTCCCGGGAAACGGTGCCATCCTCCTCGTAACATGCCAGCAGGGCCTTCTCGGAGACGACAGCGCGGTCGAGCTGGGCGGTGGTACCCACTGTGCGGGCCCATGCGCTCTGCTCCACGCCCTCGACGCCCTTCAGAAGCTCATAGAGGGCCGGCAGCTTCTCTTCAGGCTCCTCGCTGACCAGCATGCCGACCACGTCGGCGGGGGCGGAGGAGACGGTCTGGCCGATGTCACGGCGGAGGACGTCCGCCAGACTGTAGGCAGATATGAAGAGGACGATGCTCAAAAACAGGGAGACGACCGTGGAGCGGTACTGTCTGCGGCTGCGCTTGAAGTTCTTGGAGGCCAGAGTACCGGGGAAGCCGAAGAGCTTGCTCGTGAGCCTTGAGGTCTTGACCTCTCTGGCACGGACCTTGACGTCCGCGTTCTGGCGGATCGCCGCGATCGGTGACAGGCGGGTGGCGCGCTTGGCGGGGATCCAGGCCGAGACCAAAGCCGTGAACAGGCCCGTGCCCGCTGCCACGAGCAGAGAGGGGACATGCAGGGCCAGCTTGATGGACACGTTCTCCGCGCCGTCGATCTGGAGGAAGCTGTCGAAGGCCGGGCGCAGGAAGCGCAGGGTCAGGCCGATGCCGCCGCAGCCCACCAGAAGCCCCAGCGGGATAGCCACAACGCAGAGCAGCAGGGCCTCGGTCAGCACCATGCGGCGGAGCTGCCGGTTGGTAGCGCCGATGGATTTCAGCAGGCCGAACTGCTTGGTCCGCTCGGAGACGGAGATGGAGAAGGAGTTGTAGATCAGGGACACGGAGCCCAGAAAGATCAGGCCGAAGAGGATTGCCGCCAGACTGTAGAGCACCTTGAGCAGCAGGTTGTTCCGGGAGACGCCGGAGAAGAGCAGCAGGTCGCGGTTCTCGGTTCCGCTGCTGCCGTAGTCGTGGACAGCCAGAAAGTCGTAGACCCCACCGATCCGATCCAGAGTGAAGAAGACCTTGTGATCCGCGCTCGAGGCTCCCACGGTCAGAACCATGGAGCCGGGCATGTCATAGCTCTCGATGTCGCTGCCGAAGCGGTCGTACATACCCACAATGGTATAGACGTCCTCGGTGATATCGGTCAGCCGCTCCTCCTCAAACAGATAGGGGTTATGCTCCCCCAGAGACAGGCCGTCGAGAGTTTCCCGCTGCCCCACGGTCAGATGCAAGGTCTGGCCCACCCGGATCTCGGTCCCGGTGGAGGGCACGGTCCGGTCGGAGATCAGCAGCTCGTGATCATTCTCGGGCATCCGGCCCTCCAGTAGGCGGACGGAGACAAGCTCCGTGAAATTCTCGGACATGGAGCTGATGCGAAGATAAGGATAAACGTGGCTCGCGTCTCCTGCCAGAGCCCAGCCTATGCCGTCCAGCGTGGTGGTTCGCTCGACCTCGTCCATGGACCGCAGTTCCGCCAGCTCGGGGTCGCTGACTTCGTCGTACATGGCGTGGTAGGCTCCTGTTGAAGCTTTTGCCACATCTACCAGATACTGTCGTCCGGACCAGACACCTTCGGCCACTGCCGTGAACAGCGCCACGGAGAGGATGATGCCGATGATCGTCACCAGGGTCCGCACCCGGTTCTGCTTCAGACAACGGCGGGTGTAGCTCGTCAGTATGTTCATGCCCGCACCCTCTCGTCCCGGACGATTTTGCCGTCCTCAATGGCGATGATCCGGTCCGCCTGCAGGGCGATGGACTCGTCGTGGGTAATGACGATCAGCGTCTGGCCGTAGCGGCGGTTGGAGAGCTTCAAAAGCTCCACGATCTCCTGACTGTTCTTGCTGTCCAGATTGCCCGTGGGCTCGTCCGCCAGCACCAGCGCCGGGGCGTTCATCAGGGCCCGCCCGATGGAGACGCGCTGTTGCTGGCCGCCGGAGAGCTGGTTGGGCAGGCTTTTCCGGCGATCTTGCAGTCCCAGAGTGTCCGACAGTTCCTCCAGCCGCTCCTTGTTCACCTGCCGCCCGTCCAGCAGCACGGGCAGGGTCATGTTCTCCTCGGCAGTGAGGACGGGGATCAGGTTGTAGAATTGGTAAATAAGCCCGACCTGTCTGCGGCGGAAGATAGCAAGCTGCTCGTCGTTCTGGGCGTAGACGTCCTGTCCGTCCACAAAGACCTTGCCGGAAGTAGGCCGGTCCACGCCACCTAAAATGTGCAGCAGAGTTGACTTGCCGGATCCGGATGGTCCGACGATGGCGAGAAACTCGCCCTTTTCCAAAGAAAAGGAGACGTCGTCCACCGCCTTTACCAGATTCTCTCCGCTGCCGTAATGCTTGGACAAGTGCTCGACCCGTAAGATTTCCATACAATCGCCTCCCGGTTTTGATGGTTCGATGATAGCACGCCAATGTGACAATTGGGTGACAAAACGATAAGCGTTTTGTCACCCAACACAGACTGTCAAAGAAGCGTAGGGGGTAGGCTTTTCGGAGGGAAAGAAAGTGTGAAAGAAAACCGTCAGGGTTGTCTTTCACGTTCAATCAAACAGGATTTTCAAACTGATTTTAAGTTTGAAAATCCGCACGAGCGTGTCAAAAGTCTTTTTTGACACGCTCAATTGGGTGACAAAACGATAAGCGTTTTGTCACCCAACATAATTTTTTGTGCGATGCACGATTCAAACGATTCCCGTATAGAACCGCAGGGTAAACCTCGCGCCGCCCTCCGGTCGGTTGGCGGCCTGGAGGGTACCGTTCTGGGCAGCGACGATCTGCCTTGCCAGGGCCAGTCCGATGCCGATGCTGTTCTCACCGGCCTGCCTGCCCCGGTAGAAGCGCTCAAAGATCCTGGGCAGGTCCTCCGGGTCGATGCCGGGTCCGGTATCCGTGACACACAGCTCTGTGAAGATGGGCGTCTGCCGGGCCGTGACGGCGATCGTCCCGCCCACCGGCGTGTGCTCCACGCAGTTTTTGACCACGTTGCCCAGCGCTTCGGCGGTCCAGGCCGGATCCGCAGAGAGGGTCGCGTCTCCCAAATTAAGGGTCAGAGCCTGACCCTTGAGCTCCATGGGGATGCGGAGATTTCGGACAGCTTGCTCCGCCAGCGCCGCTGCGGTGACAGTCTCCGGCTCGAAGACCACCACCCCCGCATCCAGCTTGGAGAGCTTCAGCAGCGTCTCAACCATCCAGTCGATCCGCTCCAGAGAGCGTTTGAGCTCCCGGGTCAGCCGCAGGCGCTGACCCTCCTCCGCGGCGTCTGCCAGCAGAGAGACGGTCAGATTCATGGAGGTCAGCGGCGTGCGGAGCTGGTGGGAAATGTCCGCAAGGGCGCGGGTCAGCTCCTGCTTCTCGTCCCGGAGCCGGTCCGCCGACTCCTTCAGCCGCAGGGTCATCTTGGCTATTTCGCTGCGCAAAATGGCCAGCTCGCCCTCCGCGTTGTCCTCCAGAAGCTGATCCTGACCGTGGAGTACCCGATCCAGAGATCGGCTCAGTTCCGCGATTTCCCGGTAACGCCGGTGGACGAAGGCAAGGTGCAGCAGCGTGAAAACCAGCCCTGCGCCCAGAACAGAAAGTGCGCAGAGCGGGGAAATCAACAGACCCAGCCCCCCGAGGGTCAGGGCAACCGCGGCGCAGATCCAAAGCTCCCGCCGGAGTTCAGGGTTTTTCCAATCCTTCATCGGCACTGCCCTTTACTCATCCACGCGATAGCCGATGCCGCGCACGGTCTTGATAAGGCTGGGCTGCTGGGGGTCGTCCTCCAGCTTGTCCCGCAGCCGTTTGATGTACACGGTCAGGGTATTGTCATTTACATAGTCTCCTGCCACGTCCCAGATTTCCTCCAGCAGCCGCGCCCGGGTCAGCACCCGCCCACGGTTGGAGAGAAAGACCAGCAAAATGCGGTATTCCAGCGCGGAAAGAGAGAGCTCCATGCCGTCTTTCATCACCACGGCCTTATCTGTATCCACCCGCACGGAGCCCAGCGTGATCACGCTCTGACTCCCACAGCGCCGCAAAACGCTTCGCACGCGGGAGACCAGCTCCCGGGGCCGGAAGGGCTTGGCGATATAGTCGTCGGCGCCCATGTCCAGCCCGGCCACCACAGAGCCCTCGTCCCCAGAGGCTGTGACGAAGATCACCGGCAGGCCATACTGCTTCGCCGCAGCGCAGACGCCAAAGCCGGAGCCGTCCGTCAGGGCAAGATCCACCAGCAGAAGATCAAAACTGCCGTGACCCAGGAGTGCTTCCGCCGCACTCTGCCCCGCTGCGCTTTCTACCAAAAAGCCCTCGCCCTGCAGAAATTCCGCCAGCGAGCGGCTGATGGACGGGTCGTCCTCCACCAGAAGAAGTCTGCTCATCTCTGCACCTCCTTGCCATAGGACTATTATATTCGATGCAGGGATCATTTTCAAGAACCCAAGCCAGAATCTGATCTTCGTATCTTTTGCCGAAAGGCAAAAGATTTCACTGAATTTCCGAGGGTACGAAACCATCCACAGGGGACAAAGGCGCTGCTGCTTTGCGTAAAGATACAGTGCGGCGGGACGGAGAAAACGGCGGGCTGCGCGGCACAGTGCCTTATAGCTGCAATCCGAGGGTGAGTATCCCGAGGTTGTCGCTGTAGATCTTGTCGAACTGCGTTAGCGGCAGCGGATTCTGCCCACTCCCGACCTCAATTGTGTAGCCCGGGCGGTCGAAGTCCTGAATAAACCAATCCTTATAGCCTGCGAAGGCGCTTGCAAAGGGCGTCTCCTCCAGCGCGTAGCCGCTGACCTGCGCGAAGAACTGCCCAATGCGGAGCGAATCGGGCGGCTCACGGTCGAGGTATTTCCAGTAGATCGTCTCCCCCTGCGTGTGAAACGAGAGCGTCAGGCGCGGATTGACCTGCCTCGTCAGGCGCACCATGGCGGCGCTTTCGGGCTGATCGAGCGGCGCATAGCCGGGAAAATCACGCGGTGCCGGTCGGTCAAAGCCGAGGGCCTTCTTGTTTTGCACGGCCTGTTCCCAACCGGCAGGGTAATTGAGGTTCAGATCCACACCGCTTAAATTTGCTTTCCAGCCGTCCGGGAACGGAACGGCGGGGAAGCCTGCCGCGATGCGCTGCGCAGCGGTGTATTCGGCGCTGCCAGGCGGGATCGCGCCTGTTACGAGGTCGACTCCGTCCGGATTGACCATCGGCACGAGATAGAGCTGCGTTCGCCGGAAGAGCTGCTGGGCGTTTATGTCAAAGATCGTGCGGTTTTCGCTGACGGCGCGGGCGTAATCCTCCAAAAACTTCATCACAAGCGGCACGGTGATCCATTCGTTCGCGTGGTGGGCGGCGTTATACAAAACGCTGCGCTGCCCCCGTCCCATTTTCAGCACGGTGACCGGCCTGTTCCCCGCCGTGACGGCGATCTGCCGCTGGGTGATGAAGGGATAGCGTACGGTCAGACCGTGGATGCAGAGCGCGAGCAGCTCCGAAGTGAACGGAAGATCTGTCGGTACGACTGGAAAGCCGAACGGAACGATCAGCTCCTGCCCGATCGACAAATTGCGCGGATCCTGATCGGGATTAGCCTGCGTGATCGCCTGCACCGTCGTGCCGTAAGTGCGGGCGAGCCGATAGAAGGTATCTCCCGCGCGTACCGTATAGCGTCTGTATCCCAGCAGATACGGCGTCAGCCGCTGGACGGTCAGCGCGTCCTCCCGACCGGACGGGAACAGACCCTCCCGTGCCTGAAAGGCCGATAAGCTCGGTACGCCTGCGCGGGAAAGCGCAAGTTCGGTAAAATTCAAAACGATCCCCTCCGACCCATGCTATGCCGGAGGGGACCGTTTTATGCCTCTTCCATGAGCTCGCCGAGAAAACGGTAGGCAGTGAGCAGCTTTTCCAGATGGTAATTCAACACGATCGTGTCGTGCCGGGTGCATTTTCTGCCGGTGATCCCGCCCTCGGGCAGCTCAAGTCCAAGCGCGCGCATGAGCGCGGCGTTTCCCTTGGCGAGGTTGCCCGGCGTATCCATGCCGCAGATCGCCTCCAGCTCCTCCACCATGCGCTCAACGAGCTGCTTGCAGCCGGCAAGCAGGGCTTCGTCGTCGTGCTTTCGATGGAAGAACCGCTGACTGTGGTAAAGCTCCATCTCGCGGTCGAGACGCCGCAGCAGCGGCAGGAAGCCGGAAAGATCGGGAATGCATTCCTTCACGATGATCTGCTGCAGCGCTGGCGGCGTCAGCGACCGAAGCTCCGTCAGCAGAGAAAGAATGCGCTTCTTGTTGTTGTACGGCCGGACCAGCGCGTTGATGACGAGAGCGACGCCGACGCCGATCGAGGTATCCCGCAGACGGTACAGAGAGTCGCGCAGGACGTTGTCCGTCGGCGTGAGGCAGGCAGAGAGAAAGACAATGCACGACAGGGAGGCGGTAAAGGACAGCTTCAATGCTCTGCTCAAAAACAGCAGCAGAAGGATGCCCAGGCCGGCGATCCAAGCCGGTGTGAGCGTCGGGAAGAGCAGCACCGACACGTAGCCGAACAGCGTGCCGAGAAAAACGCCGACCAGCTGCGTCAGACCCTGCATGAGCGACTTGGTAAAGGTGGTATCCATCGCGATCGCCGCGCCGAAGGCGGCGTAGAACACGGTCAGAGACTCGGCAGCAAACAGCCGGACGATAAATATGGACAGCGTGACCGCCAGCGCGGTCTTGAACATGCGAAGGCCGACCGGAGGCTGCAGTTGTTTCGTTTTCACAACGTCACTCCTTTCTGCGTTCAGTATAGCAAAATTTTCCTCAATATCAAGGTTTTTCTGTACTTTTGCGGGATTTACGGTATAATGATTCCAAAGAGGGTGAGACTGTGGCAATCCGAAAAGCGACGGCGCAGGACGTTCCTGCCATGCTTGCAATCTACGATCATTATGTCCGCGATACGGCGGTCAGCTTTGAATATGAAACGCCGACGGCAGAAGAATTCTCCCGCAGGCTCGAAGAGCATATCGCAGTCTATCCATGGCTCGTATGGGAGCAGGACGGCAGGGTGTTGGGCTATGCCTATGCAGGCAGGGCCTTTGCGCGCGCCGCCTATGCGTGGAACGCGGAGATTTCCTGCTATCTTGCAGAGCAAATCCGCGGCAGGGGCGTCGGCAGGCAACTGTATGAGGCAATAGAAAGCATCCTCCGCGCGCAGGGAGTGCGCAAAGTGTTCGCGGTCGTGACCGCTGCAAATGAGGCGTCCGTTGCCTTTCACAAGGCACTCGGCTACCGCGAGGCGGCGACCTATTGCGACGTCGGCTTCAAGCAGGGAAAATGGTATGACGTCGTGTGGCTGGAGAAGCAGCTGCAGCCGCCCGGCGCGCCGGAGCGTTTTCCGATCCCGTGGGAGAAACTGCAATCTTCCGAAAATACGGTTGACAAATAGAAAAACCATGCTATAATAAGCATGTGATTACAAAATTAATTTATGTTTAGGAAGTGAGACGATGACGCAGCGGGAACGCCAGATCCTCCAATGGATCGAGGCAGATCCGATGATCTCGCAGGAAAAGCTCGCGGAGCTTGCAGGCATTACGCGCTCGTCCGTTGCCGTGCATATTTCCAATCTGATGAAGAAGGGATATATCGCGGGCAAGGGCTACGTGCTGCGCTCCGGCAGCTACGCGGCGGTCGTCGGCGGCGTGAACATCGACATCGGCGGTCGCTCCCTTGCGCCGCTGGTCGCGAAGGATTCCAACCCCGGTAAGGTGACGATGAGCCTCGGCGGCGTCGGCAGGAACATTGCGCACAACATGAGCCTGCTCGGGCTGGACGTCCGCTTTTTGACGGCGTTCGGCGACGATCTTTATGCGCAGCGGATCGCGGCGTCCTGCGGCGAACTGGGTATTGACATCAGCCACGCCCTGCAGGTGCCGGGCGGCGCAACGCCGACCTATCTGTTTTTGAACGACTGCGACGGCGACATGGCGCTTGCCGTATCGGATATGGAGATCTGCAAGCGGATCACGCCGCAGTATCTGGCGGCGAATCTGCAGCTTCTGAACAATGCGCAGCTTGTTGTGACGGACACCAATATCCCGGAGCAGTCGCTGGCGTATCTCGCGGAGCACTGCACCGCGCCGATCTTCGCCGATCCCGTCTCCACTGCCAAGGCGGGCAAGCTCAAGCCAATCCTCGGCAAGCTCCATACGATCAAGCCCAACCGCATTGAGGCGGAGCTGCTCTCCGGCGTGAAGATCACGGACGAAGACAGCCTGCGCGAAGCGGCGCAGCGGCTCCTTGCGACGGGGCTGCACCGCGTGTTCATCTCGCTCGGGACGGACGGCGTGTTCGCGGCGGATCAGAAGGAAATGCGCCTGCAGCCGTGCTTCCCGGCAAAGATGCGCAACGCGACCGGCGCGGGCGACGCTTTTATGGCGGCGCTGGCGTGGGCGTATTTGGAGGGCACCGACCTGCAGCTGACGGCAAAAGCCGCCGCTGCCGCTGCGGCGATCGCCGTCGAAGGAAGCGAAACCATCAACCCGGTACTGTCTGCCGAAACCGTGCGCAAGCGTATGGACGGCTGATATATTTTTGGAGGTTATTATGCTGAACAAATTTTTGGACGTGAAGCCCGAGGTCGCAGAGGCGATCGCAAACGGAAAGCCCGTTGTGGCACTGGAATCTACCATTATCTCCCACGGCATGCCCTACCCGCAGAATGTGCAGACCGCTCTTGAGGTCGAGCGCATCATCCGCGAGAACGGCGCCGTTCCGGCGACCATCGCCATCATCGGCGGCAGGCTCAAGGCGGGTCTGACCCCGGAGGAGATCGAATACTTCGGCAAGAAGGGAACTACTATCGCCAAGGCGTCCCGCCGCGATCTGGCTGTCCTGTGCGCCAGAGGCGAGGACGGCGCGACGACCGTCACCACGACCATGATCATTGCCCACATGGCGGGCATTAAGATCTTTGCGACCGGCGGCATCGGCGGCGTGCATCGCGGTGCGGAAACGACGATGGATATTTCTGCCGACCTCGAAGAGCTTGCTGCGACGCCCGTTATGGTCGTCTGCGCAGGCGCGAAGTCCATCCTCGATCTCGGACTGACCCTGGAATATCTGGAGACGCACGGCGTTCCCGTCATCGGCTACGGCACGAAGGAGCTGCCCGCCTTCTACACCAGAAGCAGCGGCTTTTCCGTCGATTACGAGATCGACACGCCGGAGGAGCTTGCCATGGCGTTCAAGACGCAGCATGAGCTTGGTCTTCGCGGCGGCATGCTTGTGACCAATCCGATCCCCGAGCAGTATTCCATGGATCCGAAGGTCATCAACGCGGCGATCGACGAGGCGATCCGTCAGTGCAACGAGAACGGCATCCACGGCAAGGCGACCACGCCGTTCCTGCTGGCGAAGGTCAAGGAGCTGACCGGCGGCGACAGCCTCGAGTCCAACATCCGGCTCGTGTATAACAACGCCCGCCTTGCAGCCCTGACGGCAAAAGCTTACTGCGAAGCATAATTGCAAACAAATGAGGAGCGCACTGCAGTGCACTCCTCATTTGTTTGTATCATGCATCAGATGGTTAAGCAGCGCGGCGCAGCCGCGCTCGACGTCTGCCTCTGCGGCGCGGAAGTCGCGGGTGTACCACGGGTCTGCGACGTCGCGCGGACGGTCGGTGTAGTCTAACAGCAGAGAAACCTTGCCCTGCGGATCGCCGCCGAAAAGGCGCAGCATATTGCGCCGATTCGCGCCGTCCATGCCGATGAAGCTGTCGTAGCGGTCATAATCCGATGCGCGCAGCTGCACTGCCGTCTTCCCCGCGCAGGAGATACCGCGCGCGGAGAGCAAAGCACGGACGGGCGGGTAGACCGGATTGCCGATCTCCTCGTCGGAGGTGGCGGCGCTGGCAACGGAAAAGAGTGCATCCAGCCCGCGCCGCTTCACCATGTCCTTCATAATGAATTCCGCCATCGGGCTGCGGCAGATATTGCCGTGGCAGACGAAAAGGATGCGGATCATTCTGGCTGCTTCCAGTGCTTGAGATGCGGGACGAGCGCCTCCATGTGCGCGCGGATCTGCTCGGCCGGCCATTCCGGCGTAGCCATGTGCGCTGCGCAGAAATCAATCAGCTGCTCCTTGCTCGCATACGTGAATTTCCCGCCGGTATAGCACCACTTGCAGTAGTCCTCGTTCACGCTGCCGTCCGGCTCCGTGCTGAAGGTGGCTTCGTCCAGCGGCATGCCGCAGCACTGGCAGATTTTCCTGTTTTCCATTTCGTTTTCCTCCGTTCCTTTTGATTGTTATGAATTTGTATTCAATGCGCCGCCGCTTGCACGATCTCGCAGACGGTCAGCTCCGTGCCGTCCACGCGGAAGCGGACGTCATAGCCCGCAAATTCCATGCCGTAGACGCGGTCGGGATCGTCCTGATAGGACGGACGCGGATCGTGCGCCAGCACGCCCAGCAGCGCCTCGCGGCGACCCTGCGGTATTTGCTCCAAAAGCTCCGGCAGACAGCGCACCTTCAATACCGCCTTGGGAGCAGCCTGCGCAAAGCCGCCGACCGCCTCGGGATGCGCGTCCGCGTAGGGAAGGTATGGCTTAATATCATAAATCGGCGTACCGTCCATGAGGTCTGCGCCGGACACGATCAGCACCGTGCCGTCGTTTGCCGTGCGGCGGAGCTCCTCGAGCTTCACGCAGGAAAGCCCGATCGGATTGGGGCGGAAGGGGGAGCGGCTGGCAAACACGCCGATGCGCTCGTTGCCGCCGAGGCGCGGCGGACGCACGGTCGGCGACCAGCTTTTGCGCACCGCCTCGGAGAATTCCCAGATCAGCCACAGGTGTGAAAAGCCCTCCAGCCCGCGCAGCGCGTCATCGTTTCGGTAATCGGGCTCGAAGATGACCTGCGCGCGCAGTGCAGGCACCAGTCCCGCCTGCCGGGGAATGCCGAATTTCGTCGGAAAGTCACTGCGGATGCGCGCAATGACCTGCATCGTATGCTCCATTTCGCACCTCAAAGCTGCGAGAAAATATCGCCCAGCTTCTCATGGAAGACCAGATTCGCGTAGCTGTCGTAAGGCGTCTCATCGCGGTTGATCAGCACCAGACGGCTGCCGCGATAGTAATGGAGCAGTCCCGCCGCCGGGTAGACGGTCAGACTGGTGCCGCCGACGATCAGCAGATCCGCCTTGCGGATGGCGGCGACGGCGCCCTCCAGCGTGCGCTCGTTGAGCTGCTCCTCATAGAGCACGACGTCGGGCTTGATGATCCCGCCGCAGTCGCACAGGGGAATGCCCTTCGCGTTCTTGACGACCTCTGCACCGTAGAATTTGCCGCATTTGACGCAGTAGTTGCGCAGAACGCTGCCGTGCAGCTCAAAGACGTTCTTGCTGCCCGCCTTCTGGTGCAGACCGTCGATGTTCTGCGTGACGACCGCCGCGAGGTGGCCTTCCTTTTCCAGCCGCGCCAGCACCTTGTGGGTCACGTTCGGCTCGAAGCCGAGCGGGAGCATTTTTTCGCGGTAGAAGCGGAAGAAATACTCCGGCTTGCGCTCGTAGAAGCTGTGAGAAATGATAGTTTCGGGCGGGTAATCGAACTTTTGATGATACAGTCCGTCCACGCTGCGGAAATCGGGGATGCCGCTTTCCGTGGAGACGCCTGCGCCGCCGAAGAAGACGGCGCTTTTACTTTCCTGAATCCATTGCTTCAGCTGCTGCAAGTTCGTCATCGTCTGCAATCTCCCTCAATATCTTTTTGTCCTCTTTCGAGTCCAGCCTCAGCTTTTCGTACAGATCGGGTCTGCGCGCGCGGGTGCGAAGCAACGACTGCTTCCTGCGCCAGTGGGCGACCTTCGCGTGATCGCCGCTGACCAGAATCGGCGGCACCTCACGCCCGTGCCAGACCGCCGGACGGCTGTACTGCGGGTATTCCAGCGTGCCGTCCCAGTGGCTTTCATCCTCAAAGCATTCGGCGTCCGGCAGGACGCCCGGCACGAGCCGGCAGACCGAGTCGGCGATCGCCATGGCGGGAATCTCGCCGCCGGTCAGCACGAAGTCGCCGATCGAGATCTCCTCGTCCACGCATTCGTCAATGAAGCGCTGATCGACGCCCTCGTAATGCCCACAGACGAGCACGATATTGTCGAGCTTCGACAGCCGCTTCGCGTCCGCCTGCGTGTAGGTGTGACCGCAGGGGGTGAGGAAGATCGTATGCACAGGCGCGCCTGCCTCGTCGCAGACGTGACACCAGCAACGGTACAGGGGATCTGCCTGCATGACTGCGCCGCGTCCGCCGCCGTAGGGGTAGTCGTCCACCTGATTCTGCTTGTTGGCGGTGTAGTCGCGGATCTGATGCGTCTCGATGCGGATATAGCCGCGCTCCTGCGCCCTGCCCAGAATGGATTCGTTCATCATGTCGCCGACGGTGTCGGGGAACAGGGTCAGAATATCAATTCTCATCGGTCGCCATTCCCTCGATCAGATGCACCCGGACGAAGCCCTCTGCTACGTTGATCTCGCGGACGAATTCCTTGACCGACGGAATCATGTAGCGCTTTTCGCCCTCGATGACGTAGACGTCGGAGGAGGGCATCGTCAGAACGTCCTTGATCCTGCCGATCTCCGCGCCATCGTCGTCCAGCACACGGCAGCCGATCAGATCGGCGATAAAGACCGTGCCCTCCGGCAGGGTCAGCCCTTCCCGGTCGACCGAGACGGTCTGTCCGCGAAGCAGGGTCGCCTTTTCCGGCGTGTCCACGCCGCGCAGCTTCGCCAGCACGCAGGTCTTGTGTACGCGGGAAGCCTCCACCTCGTAGGGCTTGCCGTTCAGATACAGCGTTTTGAATTGCAGCAGAAAGTCGGGCGCGTCCGCCCACGGGAGGATCTTGACCTCGCCGTGAATGCCGTGGGTGCTGACGATCTCGCCCGTTTCCAGTAATTGCTTTTCCATGTCGTTCCTCCGTCAGAGCTTGTCGTATGCTTTTTCCAGAAAGCGGTCGGTCTTTACAATCACGCGCTCGTGCTCGGCTCTGCCGATCTCTCCGGCCTCGTCGCTGGCGACGATCTCAAAGGTGATTTTTCTGCCGTCTATGGCGGTGACCGTCGATTCCGCCCGCACCGTCATGCCGACCGGCGTTGCGGAAAGGTGCTTCAGCGTCAGCGACACGCCGACGGTGCTTTCTCCCTCCGCAAGGTACGGCGCGACGGACTCGTATGCCGCGCCCTCCATCAGAGCAGCCATGCAGGGCGTGGCGTAGACCATCAGGTCGCCCGATCCGACGACGCTCGCGGTATCCTCTTTTTCGACCGTGGTTTCCGCAAAGCCACGCAGTCCAACGCTGATTTCCATGTGATCACTTCCTTTGTCTATTGTTTCACTTTATATCATAACAAACTCCCGCAGTAAGGTCAAATAAAAAATCATCGGTTGACAAACGAGCGGGCGGAGAAGTATCATAAACGGAGAGAAAAGAGGCTGAAGCAATGAAACGAACGCTATCTGTACTGCTTTGTATCGCGCTGCTGCTGACCGTGCTGCCCTCGCGGGCGGAGGCGGTCGCGGAAACGTTGACCGATTCCTATACCGCCGGGGAGGGGAGCTTTGCACTGACGGAAGCCGCGCGCCTGTTTCTGATCGCGGAGGAAACACCCTCGGAGGAAATCCTGCAGATGCTCCGGCTGATCTGCGCGGAGTTCGCCGCAGCGGGCAAGCCGACGCTGTCGCCGCTGCCGATCGTCTGGGGTGAGGCACAGTATGCGCAGGAAACGGATCTGATTCTTGTGCTGACCGAGGACTTTGAAAAAGAGGCTTACAGCGTCAGCATCACAGCCCGGCAGGTGCTGATCAGCGCCTCCGGCGCAGCCGGCCTGCTCTATGGGGCGAGAATGGTGCTCAAAACGCTGATTGCCGAGGGAGGCACGTCGCTGCCCTCCTGCACCTACGCCTTCACGCCCGACACAAAAGAGCGCGTTCTGATGCTCGACTGCGCCAGAAAATACTGGTCTGTCGCGTGGATCAAGAACCTGCTGCATGAGATGTCGTGGCTTGGCTATAACGCACTGGAGCTGCACCTGACCGACGATCAGGGCATTCGCAGCAATATCTGGTCGGACGGCGCCGACTGCAACGGCAACGATTTCGGCTTTCTGATCGGCTACGACTCCAACTGGAACACGGACTATCCCGATCCCAACGCGGAGCAAAGCTACAGCGCAGACGACCTGCGCCAAATCGTTTCCTACGCAAAGCAGCTGCATATCGAGATCATTCCCGGCTGCGACGTCCCTTCGCATTGCGACGTGATGACGAGCCGCTACGCCGACTACGTAGCAGCCCACCCGGACTTCACCTTCCGCTATAACGAGATTACGTATTTCGCCGACGGCATGGAGCAGGACGGCGCGAGGATCCCCTACGGCGACAACGCCGACTTTTTCAGCATTCGCGCGGAGAGCACCCGCGCCACCGTCGACGTGACGAACCCGGTCGCGCGCGCCTTTGCGCTCGCCGTCGTGCAGGGGTATGCCGATTTTTTCCGAAAGCTGGGCTGCACGAAGATCAATATCGGCTTTGACGAGCTGAACGTCTCTGACGGCGACGGCTGGGGCGATTACGCACAGGCGCATATCAACGGCGGCCGGACGCGCTGGGATACTGCGGCGGATTTCGCCAACGAGACGGCAAAGCTCCTGAAGGAGATCGGCTACACCTCCGTGCGCGCCTTCAACGACGTGCTTTGCAGCGATAACGTGCATATCCCTCTGCGACAGGAGATCGAACTGTGCGTCTGGAACCCGGACGGCAGCGAGCCGGTCGGACAATGGCTTGCAAGCGGCAGAGTGTTGCACAACTGCCTGCAGAATTACTGCTACTACGTCCTGCGCACCGGCGGCAGCGGCGACGCCCGCGATGCGGAGAACTACTGGTGGTCGTTCCATCACGCGACGCCGAGGGATATTTATAACGAGTGGACGCCGGGCAGACTGTATCCCTACGATAGGGACGGCACGTCTCTGGAAAAGAGCGAGATCGGCAGCGGGTACTTTTTGATCTGGGGCGACTTCGGCGGCTGGCGGACAGAACGCGAGGTCTGGGACGGCGATGAAAACGGGCTTTACAATCTGATCGACCGCATGTGGTCGAACAGTGCAAAAATGCTGGACTGGGAGCTGAACGAACGCTGCTCCTTTGAAAACTTCTGCCGCATACGAGACGGGATCCGGCTCTTTCCGGGCTATACCGACTGCACGGAGGAGCCTGTGATGCCGGACACGCCCGAGCCGGTCCGGCTTCCCGCTGCAGACCACGGCGCGCTGTGGCAGCTTTTGCAGAACAACCGCCGCTCCGACCCGGACGGCGTGTACGTGCCGGAGCAGTTCAGAGCCTTCGAGCAGGCGTACCAAGCCGCGTGGGCGGTCAACGAAAACTTCTTTGCCACGCAGGAGGAGGTGGATGCGGCGGCTGCTGCGCTTCAGGCGGCGATCGACGGCTTGCATTTCCGCGACGCGAGGGTGGTCGTCCCGATCCGAACGGAGACGGAGACTGTCTCTGCGATCCTGTCCGACGGCTTCTTCGGCCATTTCTTCATCGAGGATCTCCCGGACGGGGAAATTGTTCGTATCGACGGCAGCGCGGCGGCTGCTGGCGGCCTGCTGATCGGCATTGCGCCGGAGGAAACGGCAGTTGCCGTCGTTTTGAAGGATAATTGAGAATGATTGGAAAAGAACGGCTGTAACGGACGGATACAGCCGCTCTTTTTTCTAAAAAGGTATTGCTTATTCCGGCTTTTGAGGTTATAATTAATGTTACTATACTGGAAGAGGTGCGACCATGGACACATTGGACAAGCTGAACATGACGATGTTGTGCGATTTTTATGAGCTGACCATGAGCAACGGCTATTTCCGCAGCGGCATGATGGAGCGGATCTGCTACTTCGACGTCTTCTACCGCAGTATTCCCGACGGCGGCGGCTTTGCCATCGCGGCCGGCCTGGAGCAGGTGATCGACTACATCCAGAACCTGCATTTCTCCGAGGAGGATATTGCCTATCTGCGCGGCCGCAAGCTGTTCTGCGAGGAATTCCTGGAATATCTGAAGCACTTCCGCTTCACCGGCGACATCTACGCCGTACCCGAGGGGACGCCGATCTTCCCGAAGGAGCCGATGCTGACGGTGCGCGCGCCGGCCATTGAGGCGCAGCTCATCGAGACTTACGTGCTGCTCCTGCTCAACCATCAGAGCCTGATCGCCACCAAGGCAAACCGCGTCGTTCGCGCGGCGGACGGGCGCAGAGTGCTGGAATTCGGCTCGCGCAGAGCGCAGGGCGCGCAGGGCGCGATGCTCGGCGCGAGAGCGGCGTATATCGGCGGCTGTGACGGCACGGCCTGCACGATATCCGACCAGCTCTACGGCGTTCCCGCAGGCGGCACGATGGCGCACTCCTGGGTGCAGATGTTCGACACGGAGTACGAGGCGTTCAAGACCTACTGCGAAATGTACCCGACGAACGCGACCCTGCTGGTCGATACATACAACTCCCTGAAGAGCGGCATTCCCAACGCCATCCGCGCCTTCAACGAGGTGCTCAAGCCGCTCGGCATTACGAAATGCGGCATCCGCCTGGACTCCGGCGACATGACCTATCTGACGAAGAAGGCGAGGCAAATGCTCGACGAGGCCGGCTGGACGGGCTGCGAGATCTCCGTATCCAATTCTCTGGACGAGTATATCATTCAGGATCTGCTGCGGCAGGGCGCGCAGATCGACATGTTCGGCGTGGGCGAGCGCCTGATCACGGCGCGCAGCGAGCCGGTCTTCGGCGGCGTGTATAAGCTGGTCGCCGTTGAGGATGAAAACGGCACGGTCAAGCCGAAGATCAAGATATCCGAGAACGTCGGCAAGATCACCAACCCGCATTTCAAGAAGCTCTATCGCTTCTACGGCAACGATACAGGCAAGGCGATCGCTGACTACCTGTGCGTCTACGACGAGACGGTGGACGACAGCAAGGATCTGCTGATCTTTGACCCGGAAGCGACCTGGAAGCAGAAAACCGTCTACAACTTCACGGCGAAGGAGCTGCAGGTGCCGATCTTCCTGAAGGGCGAGCTGGTCTACAAGCAGCCGACGCTCAAGGAAATCCGCAGCTACTGCAAGCAGCAGGTCGAGACGCTGTGGGACGAGGTCAAGCGCTTTGACAATCCGCACGGCTACTACGTCGATCTGTCAGACAAGCTCTGGAAGATCAAGTATGAGCTGCTGAAGGCGGGAAACTTCCATGAAGCGAAGGACTAAAACGCTCGCGCTTTGCGGTGTGCTGGCTGCGCTGGCAGTCGCGCTGCTGTTTTTCGGCGGAGTGCTGCCCTTTGCGTCGGTCGCCTGCCCGGTGCTTGCCTCTCTGGTGCTGATCCCCGTCTACGCCGAGAGCGGCTGGAAGTGGGGCCTTGCGTGGTACCTGACCGTCGCGCTGCTCGGCTTGCTCCTCGCGCCGGACAAGGAAGCGGCGATTCTGTTCATTTTCTTCGGCTATTACCCGATCCTGCGCAAGTGGATCGGAAGAATACCGGGCAAGGCGCTGCGCTGGACGGTCAAGCTCGTGTACGTGAATCTTGCAGTGCTGGCAGCCTACGCGCTGATGATCTTTGTGTTCCGCATGGAGGCGATCGCGCAGGAATACGCACAGATGCAGACGTATCTGCTCATCGCGCTGCTGCTCCTTGCGAATCTGTCTTTTGTGATTTATGATCTGCTGATCGGCAGACTGGAAATCTATTATCACGTTCGGTTAAGACCCAAACTGAACATCTGAAGGGAGAAATACTATGAAACGTTTTTTGGCGATCCTTTTGATCCTTGCGTTGCTGCCGGTTCCGGCAACCTTCGCACGCCAAGCCGAGCCTTCCGCCATCCCCGAGGAAGCCTTTGACGCGGTGACCGCCGACGTCTGGGACGAAATCGAGGCGATCGAGGCCGAGCAGATTGTTGCAAAGCGCGGCAAGAACTCGGACGCTGCGGATTACGCGGCGATCGTGGACGACGTCATCGCGGCTGTCGAGGCTTCGGACACCTATCTCGAAGGCTCCCTCAACCGCAACGGCTCCTTCTTCACGTGGAGAACGACGGAAGGCGTCGCCTGCGGCTATTCCCCCCGCTTGAGAGCGCGGCTCCGCAAGACTGCGATCGAGGGCGCGAATCCGGAAGACTATGCCGGCGTCGAGACGACCTCCTACGCGACGAAGGGCGGCAGCCCGTCTTCGACGAGCGTCGCGGTCTTCCAGCCGTACTACGGACTGGACTCGTCCTTTAAGACGACCTATGCCAATGAAGGCAAGGAAATCGCGCAGGCTATGGGCGGCACCTCCACCCTGTACAAGACCACGTCTGCGACCATTGACG
Source organism: Oscillospiraceae bacterium (assembly GCA_017405865.1). Classification (GTDB taxonomy): domain Bacteria; phylum Bacillota; class Clostridia; order Oscillospirales; family Oscillospiraceae; genus JAZOXB01. The sequence continues at coordinate 20,067 of JAFQZN010000016.1, forward strand.
CGATCGCGGATGCGTTTGAGAGCTGTGCTGTCGTGATCTTCGACTCCCACGGCGATACGGATTACTACAATCCCATCGATGATGAGGACTTTGTCTCCCGTGCAAACACCTCGTATCTTCTGCTGCAGTCCGGCACCGGTCTGACGACGGCGGATATGGCGGATGTGACCGGTACATACGGCACCTACCAGCACGCCTACTATGCAGGCTCCGACGGCTCCATGAAGTACTACTGCGTGGACGGCACCGCCATCGCCAACCATATGGACAAGACCTCCCCGAACGGCATGCTCTGGAGCGCGATCTGCCTCGGCATGGCGACGGACGGCCTGCATGCGCCGCTGCGCGCCAAGGGCCTCGAGGTTGCCTACGGCTACTCCCAGTCCGTCACATTTGACTATGACTACAAGTGGGAAGCGGTTTTCTGGGACAACATGATCGCCGGCAAGAACGTCGCGCAGTCGATCGCTGCGATGAAGTCGTCTGTCGGCAACTGGGATTACATTACCCAGTACACCACGATCTCGAGCGCCCGCGCTAATTACTGCGCGTTCCCCGTCGTCGTTTCTTCCGAAGACGTTTATCCCGGCAAGGGCAACGTGGATAACCTCCAGACGGTCAATTCCACCTGGGTTCTGAAGGACAGCACCACGCCCACCGAGCCGACGACCGCTCCGACCGAGCCGACGACCGCTCCGATCGAGCCGACCACGGCCCCCGGCAGTGACGCCTTCGTCGTTGCCGACTCCGTTGCGGCCAACGATAAGATCGTGCTCGTCGCATCCTATAACGGCAAGAACTATGCCATGACGAACGACACCTCCATCAGCAACGCGCTGGTTGCCGAGGAAGTTACCGTCAGCGGTGATACCGTCGATGTTGCTGCGACCCGTTCGGCGGGCAGCGAGGCCATTTGGACACTGGAAGCCGGCGCTGAAGCAGGCACCTATCTGCTCAAGAGCAGCGACGGCAAGTATATCAACTGGACCTCCGGCACCACGCTGAAGCTCGCCGACAGCGGCGTCAGCTTCACCGTTACCTGCGGCAAGGAAACCTCGAGCGCCCTCGTGACCTCCACGATAGGTCAAGCCACGGTGCGCGGCCTGATCCTGCGCGATAACGGCGGCGCGCTGCAGTTCAGAGCCTACTCTACCGCCAACGCTACGGCCTCCGGCTATTCCGGTACGCTGACCGTCTATAAGCGCGCAGCCTCTACCACGCCGACCGAGCCGACCACGGCTCCCACGGAGCCGACGACCGCTCCCACGGAGCCGACGACCGCTCCCACCGAGCCGACGACCGCTCCGACCGAGCCGACCACTGCGCCGAGCGGCAACGAGTACGTCCTCACCACGTCCCTGAAGGACGGCGACGAGGTCGTGATCTACAACGCCTCGGCGGGCAAGGCCATGAGCGAGGACGCGGTTTCTACCAACTACCGCGCCGGCGCTGACGTCGCCGTGAGCGGCAACAAGATCGTCACCGACGACAGCAGGATCGTCTGGACGGTCAAGGCCTCCGGCAGCGGCTTCACCTTCGCGAACGACGCGGGCGAGACGCTCTCTGCCACGAAGGGCTTGAGCTTTGCAACCACCGACAACGTCTGGGCAATCAACCCGGCAACAACCGCCAACAGCGTCTACATCGTCAGCACGACGGCTGCAGGCTCGCAGGGCGATCCGAAGTACGTCGAGTGGTACGCACAGTACAGCGAATTCAGCACCTATTACTATAACGTAAACAACGAAGCGATCTTCGCAATGCAGCTGTTTGCGAAGAGCGGCGGCACTGTCACGCCGACCGAGCCCACGACGGCTCCCACCGAACCGACGACCGCTCCGACCGAACCGACGACTGCTCCGACCGAACCGACGACGGCTCCCACCGAACCGACGACGGCTCCCACCGAACCGACGACCCCGCCTTCGGGCGGCGCGCCCATCGAGGAAGGCGACTGCGTTGTTATTTACAATGCTGCCAACGGCGTCATCATCGGCTATGACGAGGACACGGACTACAGCCAGTCCACCGGCGATTTCACCTACTGGAACATCACGACGGAAGCGGTGAGCGTGTCCGGCAGCACACTGAAGGCAGAGTACGAAAACGCCGGCACCTTCTACGTGATCGCCAATGCGGACGGCACGTATGCTTTCCTCGATCAGTATGACTATGACCAGAGCAGCGTATCGTACTTCATCAGCGCAGAAACGCCCTACACCTACTATGACAGCAGCGCGGACTACGCGGCCTTTGAGCTGATCCCCGCGGAGGGCGGCTATCTGCTGAAGAACGTTGGGGATAACTCCTACTACGCGATCGAAAACGGCGTTGTTGTTGCCAAGGAGCTGGTCGCAGGCGACCCGAACTTCATCTTCCGCTTTGCGATCTGGGATGGCACTACGGAAGGCGACGATACCATCGTCTGTACGCTCGTCGGCAGCAGCACTCCGGATCAGCCGACGACCGCTCCGACCGAGCCGACCACTGCGCCGACCGAGCCGACCTCCGGCCCGACCGAGCCGACCACCGCGCCGAGCGGCAACGAGTACGTCCTGACCACGTCCCTGAAGGACGGCGACCAGGTCATCATCTACAACGCTTCTGCAAAGAAGGCGATGAGTGAGGACGCC
>JAFQZN010000017.1 GCA_017405865.1 Oscillospiraceae bacterium
AGCTTGCTTCGCAAGGATTTTGACTTACTGCGCAACTCACGACTTACCGTATCTATATACGCCTACAGTCGTGAGTTGCTTGTCTTCCGAACTTTTTGACCGTCTGTCAGCGTGTCGAAAAGGGTTTTTCGACACGCTGAGACAAGCGCGCTCCCGCCGGGAGTGCGCTTGTCTTAATTCTGAATTCCGCCTTACGCGGTGGGCTGGTTGGCGTCCTCGATGATCTTGACGAACTTGGACGGAACAAGGGACGCGCCGCCGATCAGGCCGCCGTCGATGTCCGGCTGCGCCAGCAGCTCGTAGGCGTTCTTGTCGTTCATGGAGCCGCCGTAGAGGATCGTGGTGGCGCGGGCGTTCTTGGAGCCGAACAGCTTGCGCACAACCGTGCGGATGAGCTGGCAGACCTCCTCGGCCTGCTCCGGGGTCGCGGTGCGGCCGGTGCCGATCGCCCAGATGGGCTCGTAGGCAATGACGACCTTGCGAATCTTGTCCTCGGAGATGCCTAAGAGCGCGAGCTTGATCTGCATGGTGATCCATTCCTCGGTGATGCCCGCTTCGCGCTGCTCCAGGCTCTCGCCGCAGCAGACGATGGGGATCAGACCTGCTTCGAGCGCGGCCTTGGTCTTGGCGTTGACCTCTTCGTCCGTCTCGCCCATGGCGCGGCGCTCGGAGTGGCCGATGATGACGTATTTGCAGCCGGCGTCGACGAGCATGGCGGTGGAGATTTCACCGGTGTAAGCGCCGGAGGGGTTCGGATTGCAGTTTTCTGCGCCGATGCCGACACGGGTCTCGCGCATGGCGCGGACGGCGGCGGGGATGCAGACGGCGGGAACGCACAGGGCGATGTCGCACCAGCGGCCCTTCGGGAGCAGACCCTTGAGCTCGGTCATGAACGCCTTCGTCTCGGACGGCGTCTTGTTCATCTTCCAGTTGCCGGCGATCAATGTCTTGCGATACTTTCTGTTCATGATATTCTCCTTTATTTGTCTTCCAGGCAGGCGATGCCGGGCAGCTCCAGACCCTCGAGGAATTCGAGAGACGCGCCGCCGCCGGTGGAAATGTGGGTGATCTTGTCGGCAAAGCCGAGCTGCTCGCAGGCAGCCGCGCTGTCGCCGCCGCCGACGATGGTCACGGCGTCGGAATCGGCAAGCGCCTGCGCCATGGCGATCGTGCCCTTGGCGAGGGTCGGGTTTTCAAACACGCCCATCGGGCCGTTCCACACGACGGTCTTCGCAGACTTAACCGCCTCTGCAAACAGCGCGCGGGTCTTCTCGCCGATGTCCAGACCCTCCATGTCCTCGGGGATCGCGTCGGAGGCGACGGTCTTGACCTCGATCGGGCCGTCGATCGGGTTCGGGAAGGAATCTGCAACGACGGTGTCGACCGGCAGCAGGAGCTTGACGCCCTTGGCTTCCGCCTTTGCCATCATGTCCTTGCAGTAGTCGATCTTTTCGGTGTCGAGCAGGGACTTGCCGACGCTGTAGCCCTTGGCGGCGAGGAAGGTGAAGGCCATGCCGCCGCCGATGATGAGGGTGTCGACCTTTTCCAGGAGGTTGTTGATGACGTTGAGCTTGTCGGAGACCTTTGCGCCGCCGAGGATCGCCACGAACGGACGGGTCGGATCGGCCAAAGCCTTGCCCATGATGGAAACTTCCTTTTCCACCAGATAGCCGCAGACGGCAGGCAGATAGTCCGCCACGCCGGCGGTGGAGGCATGCGCGCGGTGCGCGGTGCCGAAAGCGTCGTTGACGAAAATGTCCGCCATGGAGGCAAGCTCCTTGCTCAGCTCCGGATCGTTCTTCGTCTCGCCCTTCATATAGCGGACGTTCTCCAGAAGCATCACCTCGCCGTCCTTGAGGGCGGCAGCCTTTGCCTTCGCGTCCTCGCCGACGACGTCCTTGGCCATGATGACTTCCTTGCCCAGAAGCTCGCTCAAGCGGTCGGCGACGACCTTCAGAGAGAGGTTCGGATCCCAGTCGACCTTGACCTTGCCCATGTGAGAGCAGAGGATGACCTTCGCGCCGTGATCGACGAGATAGCGGATGGTCGGCAGCGCAGCGACGATGCGCTTGTCGCTGGTGATCTTGCCTTCCTTGGTGGGGACGTTAAAGTCGCAGCGACAAAGCACGCGCTTGCCCTTTACGTCGACGGATTCCACGGATTTCTTGTTGTAGTTCATTTGTTACCTCCTGTAGGATTGATTTTCATTTTGCCGCAGTCGAGCAAATGCGGGAACTGCAGCTGCCGCAGGGCCTCGAAGACGCCGACGGCGACGGAATTGCTGAGGTTGAGGCTGCGCGCTTCCTCCCGCATGGGGATGCGGACGCAGCTTTCGTAGTGCGCGTTCAGAAAGTCCTCGGGCAGACCCTTGGTCTCTCTGCCGAAAAACAGGTAGCAGCCGTCCTCGTAGTCCGCCTCCGTGTAGGCGCGCGGCGCCTTGGTGGAGAACAGGCGCATCTGCCGGACGTCGTTTTTGGAGAAAAAGTCCTCCAGATCCTCGTACAGCCGCACCTCGACCAGATGCCAGTAATCCAGACCCGCGCGCTTGACGGCGGCGTCGGAAACGTCGAAGCCGAGCGGCTTGACGAGGTGCAGCACCGAGCCGGTCGCGGCGCAGGTGCGTGCGATGTTGCCGGTGTTCTGCGGGATCTCCGGCGCGACGAGAACGACGTTCAGCATGACTCCTCCTGTTTGACGGCAAAACGCTGTCCGCATTATTCTATGACAAATGAATGCAAAATTCAACCACTTTTCTGCGTTTTTCAAAAATTTTTCATACTTTTTTGAAAAAATCAAACATGCATTGCGTTTTGCACAAAAATGCAGTATACTTACGGTATAAAATAGGGAGGTATGGCGATGACGCTGCGTGAGCGCCTGCAGGTCAGTCTGCGGCTGTTTCTGATTTTTCTGAAGATCGGCGCGTTCACCTTCGGCGGCGGCTATGCCATGATCCCGCTGATCGAATATGAAACGGCGGAGAAGCGCAGCCTGATTGAAAAGGACGAGATCTCCGACATCGTGGCGATCGCGGAGTCCACGCCCGGCCCGATCGCGATCAATTCCGCCACCTTCGTCGGCTACCGCACGGCGGGCGTCCTCGGCTCTGCTGCGGCGACCCTCGGCGTGGTGCTGCCGTCCTTCGTCATTATCCTGGTGATCGCCTTTTTCCTGCGCAGGCTCATGGAGTACAAGGCGGTGCAGTACGCCTTCTTCGGCATTCGCGCGGGGGTGCTCGCGCTGATCGTCAAGGCGGTCGTGTCCTTCTGGAAGCGCGCGGATCACCGCGTCTTCGGCTGGTGCGTCATGATCGGCGCGTTTGCGTGGGCGGTTCTGACCGACTGGACGGTCATCGGGCTGCTCGCCCTGTGCGGGGCGGCGGGCTTCGTCTACTGCACGGTGCAGAGAAAGCGGGGGAAGCTGCCATGATCCTCCTCGAGCTGTTTTATACGTTCTTCACCATCGGACTGTTCACCTTCGGCGGCGGCTACGCCATGCTCCCGCTCATTCAGGAGCGGGTCATCGCCAACGGCTGGATGGGCATGGAGGAGCTGACGAACTTCGTTGCGATCTCGGAGTCCACGCCCGGCCCGTTCGCAATCAACATCGCCACCTACGTCGGCGCGGAGACAGCGGGTGTCCTCGGCGCGCTGTGCGCTACGCTGGGCGTGGTGCTGCCGTCGTTCGTGATCATTCTGATCGTCGCAAGGATCTATGTCCGCTTCAAAAGCAGCAGAGCGGTCAGCGGCGTGATGTTCGGGCTGCGCGCGGCGGTGGTCGGGCTGATGGCAGCCGCCCTGTGGGGCATGCTGCAGACGGTCTTTTTCCACGGCGTGCCGGTCGCGTGGGCGAGTGTCCTGCATCCGGAATTCCTCTGCAGCGCGGTGATCTTCGCCGCTGCCGTGACGGCGGCGCTGAAAAAGGTCAGCCCCATCCTGATTATCGTATGCTCTGCCGCCGCAGGCGTCGCATGCGGGTATATGTTCGGATTGTAGTTTTGTACCTAAAGCCTTCCCCTTGAGGGAAAGGTGGCATCGGGCGTCTCACGCAAGCCCGATGTCGGATGAGGTGGTGGGAGCCGCGATGCGCAGCACTTCACAATGCCACCTCATCCGCCTCGCTCCGCTCGGCGCCTGTCTCGCTGCGGCTCGGTCAACGCACGGCTCTGACAGTCCACCGGACTGTCATTCACTCCCGTGCGGACGCTTCGCTACCTCGAGGGGAAGGCGGCATCGAAGTGGAATCAAATAAAGCTGGGAGTATTTCCATGAAAAAGAAACGCTTTCGACTGACGCCCGCGCGCTTGATCTCGCTGGGCTTTGTTCTCGTGATTCTGGTCGGCACGGGGCTTCTGATGCTGCCCTTCGCCTCCAAGGGAGAGTCCGCGGGCTTCCTTGACGCGCTCTTCACCGCGACGAGCGCGACTTGCGTGACGGGTCTCGTCGTCCGCGACACCTTCACGGGCTGGTCGACCTTCGGGCAGGCGGTGATCCTCTTCCTCATTCAGCTCGGCGGTCTGGGCTTCATGACGGTCATCACCATGATCTCCTACGCCCTCGGCAAGCACCTCGGTCTGTATAACCGCAAGATCCTCATGCAGTCGGCGGGCAATACGTCCCTGAGCGGCGTGGGCAGTCTGATCCGCCGCATCGTGCCGTTCACCTTCCTGTTCGAGCTTTCCGGCGCGGCGCTGCTTGCCTTCCGCTTCATTCCGAAATTCGGCTGGGGACGCGGGCTGTGGTTCTCCGTCTTCCATTCGATCTCCGCCTTCTGCAACGCGGGCTTCGACCTGATGGGCGCGCAGGCGCCTTACAGCTCGCTGACCTCCTTCCAGACAGACCCCCTCGTGACGCTGACGGTCAGCCTGCTCGTCATCATCGGCGGTCTGGGCTTTTTGGTCTGGCGCGACCTGTTTCAGAACAAGCTGCGCTGGTCAAAGTATCAGCTGCACACCAAGCTCGTCCTGGCGACGACCGCGATCCTGCTGGTCGGCTGCTGGATTCTGTTCATGCTTCTGGAATCAAACGCCTCGCTGGCGGGGCTGTCCTTCGGCGACCGGCTGCTCGCCTCCTTCTTTGAGGCGGTCACCCCGCGCACGGCGGGCTTCAACACGGTCGATCTAAACGCCATGAGCAACAGCGGAAACGTGCTGACGAACGTCCTCATGCTGATCGGCGGCAGCCCCGGCTCCACCGCCGGCGGCATCAAGACCACGACGGTCGCGGTGCTGCTTTTGAGCACCCTCGCCTCCGCGCGCGGACGCACGCGCGTGATCGCCTTCCGCTACAGCATCGACCGCGACATGATCCGGCAGGCGTGCTCCATCGTCTGCCTGTACCTGCTCATGGCGATCGCGGCGGTCATCGCCATCTGCGCCTTTGACCCCGTGACGGTCAAGCAGGCAATGTTCGAGGCAAACTCCGCCATTGCGACGGTCGGGCTTTCGCTCGGCATCACGCCGACGCTGTCGGCGGCGAGCCACGTCGTTCTGATATTGTTAATGTATGCGGGACGTATCGGCGTGCTGACCTTCATTCTGGTCTTCTCGGAGCGAAAAACCGAGCCGCCCGTCGACCGCCCGAACGGGAAACTATTGATCGGATAAGGAGAACGCTATGAAATCTGTACTGGTTATCGGCATGGGAAGAATGGGCCGCCATCTGGCGCACAAGCTGGCGCTGCTCGGAAACGACGTGATGATCGTGGACAAGGACGCGGCCCTCATCGAGTCGCTTTCCGACCGCTTCACCGACTCGAGCATCTGCGACTGCACGAACGAATCGGTCATCCGCTCGCTCGGCGTGGACAATTTTGACATCTGCTTCGTCACCATCGGCGAGGACTTCCAGGCATCGCTGGTCGTGACCAGCCTGCTCAAAAAGTACGGCGCGCGGAAGATCATCGCCAAGACCAATCAGGACATCCAGTCTGACCTGCTGCGCATCATCGGCGCAGACGAGGTGATCTACCCTGAGGTCGAGGTCGCCGAAAAGTTAGCCGTCCGCTGCAACGCAAACAACATTTTCGACTATATCCCGATGCCCGGGCAGTATGCGATCTATGAGATCTCGATCCTGCCGCAGTGGGTCGGCAAGACGGTCGTTGAGCTGGACGTGCGCCGCAAGTATCAGATCAACATCATGGCGGTCAAGAACGGCGAGGAGATGAATATCAACGTCGGACCGGACTACTGCTTCCGCGCGGACGATCACATCGTTGTGATCGGTCGGTCGGACGAGGTCTTCCGTCTGGCGGCAAAGAAGTAAAATGTATGATGTAAAATGATATGAACCAATAAAAAGAGAAGTCCAAGCTTCGATATGGTATAATTGAGTTACCACACATCAACAACCGTATCGGAGGGAGGACTTCCCATGAACATTCTAACACAAGAAGCCCGAAAAAGGCAAGCAGTAGTTAAGCTGGCAAACAGAAAAGGTGTCAGTTTTGCAGCAGAGAAATACGGCATCAGCAGATCCAGCGTAAAAAGATGGAAGAAACGGTATGACGGAACGTGGAAGTCACTGGTCGAACGGTCGCACCGTCCAAACAGCCATCCAAGACGGCATACGGAATCCGAGGAAATGATAATTTCCAAGGCGTTTTGGAAGAAGCACCGGCGGTACGGTTGGTATGGCGTATACGAGGAAGCCAAGGCAAACGGGTATACCAGAAGTCTCAGCGGACTCATTTATGCGGCGAAGCGATTAGATCTGGTAGAGCAAGGGAAACGGCGAGAACCCAGACGTCATGACAGGCGATATCCGGAATTGCTTATTCCGGGCGAAAAGGTGCAAATTGACGTAAAAGAGGTGCCATATCACTGTTTACGGGGCAATTTGGTACGAGATAACAAGCATTTGTACCAATGGACTGCCATAGATGAAAGCACAAGAATGCGGTTTATCTATGGCTTTGAGGAGCATACGCCGGAGAACTCGGTCAAGTTCTTGAGGATGCTGGTGAAGGTGTTTCCCTTCAAAATTCAGACAATCCAAACGGATAACGGCACAGAGTTTACCTACAAATATATCAGTGATACAGAGGAATGCCCGTTTGACAAGGAACTGCGCAGGCTGGGAATCCAGCACAAGCTGATCCCACCAAGAACGCCCTGGCACAACGGAAAGGTGGAGCGTAGCCACAGAAACGACCAACGGTATTTCTACGATTGGGAGACGTTCCGCAATCTAGAGGACTTCAACAAGAAGCTGGCAGAGCACCTGGTCTGGAGTAACAACAAGCCGATGCGGACGTTGAAGGACAAGAGCCCGAGAGAGCTGCTGGCCGAAAAGCTGGGAAAGAAGTGAGCCCATTGGCGAGCCGCCGCATTTGGTGGGCTTTTCCGCCTCCGCCCTACGGACTCCGGCTCCAAAGCCCACCAAATGCGATACCATACCGAACGCTTATCTTTTTTCAAGAAAGTGGTTCACATCAATTGACATCGCAGATTCCGTCTGGCGGCAAAGAAGTAAAACTGCTTGCATTTTCGGCAGGGGCGCTGTATAATATGGCGCGGTATCAACAGAAATCATTCGTTCGAGGGCTGCATATGAACAAAAGGCTCAGGCGCATGGTAGACCGCACGCTGGTCTACTACGTGATCATCGGAATCCTCAATCTCATAGTGTGTACGGCGATCATGTTCGTGCTCTTTAACCTCTGCGGCTTCAGCGACCATGTCGCGCCGCTGTTCAACTACGGTCTGGGCAGCGTGATCTGGTATCTTGCCTGCCGCTACATCCTCTTCCCCGAAAAGCAGAGCAGCTGGCAGCAGCTCCTGCGCTTTGTTATCGAGGTGATCGTCTGCTATCTGATCTCCTACTATATTATTGCGCCGCTGCTGGCGAGAGTCCTGCTTCCGATCCCGAAGGTGCGCGATTTCTTTTCCTTCGGCGGCGAGGAGGAGAACATGGTGCGCGGCAACTGCGAAATGGCGATCGGCGCGGGCGCGTACGCGATCCTGAACTATTTCGGGCAGCGGTATTTCGTGTTCAGCAAGCGCTTTGAGGTCCACAGACCGGCGCACACGGCGCTGCCGGAGGAGCAAACGCCGCCCGAAACGGAAGAATGACAGTTTGAAAAGCGCCGCAGCCTTGCGGCGCTTTTTTCTGCAAACACAACATATATGGGCCCGCAAACGGACCGAACACAACGCCGCAAATCTGCGGCGTTGATTTTTTGCGGGGGAAAACTCGCCTGTGCAAATTGCATCGGCAAATTATCCGAAAACATATGTAAAATACGGTATTTTTGCGGCAAAAAAGTTCTGTTTTTGCAGGTTCTAAAAAACGCGTTCGTCAAAACATAGAAAAGTGGGGTGCTTACCTTGCTTATTGTCGCAAATATTGATAGAATAATAAAGACCAAAATGGGCGTAGAACCCGCACTTTGGAATAATAAGGAGGACCCACTATGAAACACGCATTCAAAAAGATCATGGCGCTTCTGCTCGTCGTCGCCATGATCGCAGGCGTTGTTCCGTCCGTCTTTGCGGCCGGCTACGTTGAGCCGTTCCGCGACGTCAAGGAGGACGACTGGTTTGCAGAGTACGTCAAGTACGTCTACAAGCACGATCCCCAGCTGATGGATGGCATGACACCCATCACCTTTGAGCCCGACAAGAATTGCACCCGTGCAATGACTGCTGTCGTTCTCTACCGTTTGGCAGATCCGGTCGTTCCGGCCGTCAACGAGTCGAAATTCGTCGACCTGACCGCCGACTGGTATAAGAATGCTGTCGCATGGGCAGAGGAAAACGAGGTTGTAAACGGCGTCGACAAGTACCATTTCAACCCGGATGGCCTCGTCACCCGTGAGCAGCTCGTCACGATGATGTGGCGCTTCTACGGCGAGCCCGAGACGGATCGCGATTACCTCAAGGACTTCACCGACGCCAAGCAGGTCTCTGCCTACGCGAAGGAAGCCTTTAACTGGGCGATCGGCAAGGGCATCATCGGCGGCAGAAAGATCACGGAAAACAACAAGACCAGAGTCGAGCTGGTTCCGCAGGGCTATGCGACCCGTGCCGAAATGGCGAAGATTCTGACCACTGCCATCAAGTCGATGGAGCCCTGCCCCGAGGACGGCCACAGCTGGGACGACGGCGTCGTCAACGAGAAGCCGACCTGCGAGAGTGCGGGCGAAATGCTCTACACCTGCACGCAGTGCGGCCAGACCAAACTGGAAGTCATTCCGGCGCTCGGCCATAACTTCGTCGATGGCGTCTGCACCGTCTGCGGCACCAAGATCGCAGAGGACGACGAGATCGTCATCTACTACACCAACGACGTCCATACCTACATTGACGGCGTCCTGTCCTATGACACCATCGCCGACATGAAGTACCAGACCCAGAAGGTCGCCGCCGGCACCCTCCTGGTCGACGCCGGCGACCATATCCAGGGCACCGCTTACGGCTCCATGGACAAGGGCAAGAGCATCATCGAGCTCATGAACGCAGCGGGCTACGATCTGGCGACCCTCGGCAACCACGAGTTCGACTACGGCATGGAAGGCGCGATGAACGTCATCCGCTGGGCGCAGTTCCCGTACGTTTCGGCAAACTTCTACCATGAATCCAACGGCGTCAAGGGCGCGAACGTCCTTGAGTCCTACAAGATCTTTGAGATCTCCGGCAAGAAGATCGCCTTCGTCGGCATCACCACGCCCGAATCCTTTACGAAGTCCACGCCTGCCTACTTCCAGGATGAGGCCGGCAACTACATCTACGGTATCGCCGGCGGCGTCACCGGTGCGGATCTGTACGCTTCCGTGCAGTCTGCCATCAACGCAGCCAAGGCTGCCGGCGCCGACTACATCATCGCGCTGGGCCACTTGGGCGACGACGTCTCCTCCAAGCCGTGGACCTCTGAAGATCTGATCGCCAACACCACCGGCCTGAACGCCTTCATCGACGGTCACTCCCACAGCACCGTTGAAATGAAGACCCTTCAGGACGCCGGCAAGAACAAGGTCGTCCTGACCCAGACCGGCAGCTACTTCGGCGCGATCGGCAAGATGACCATTGACCTCGGCAGAGACACCCTCACCACCGAGCTGATCACCAGCTTCAACGGCTCCAACGCCGCTGTCGCCAGCCTGAAGAACGAGTGGATGAACACCGTCGACGGCATGCTCGGCACGGTCATCGGCCACACCTCCCTGACCTTCGACAACTACAAGGACGGTCAGAGACTGGTCCGTAAGCAGGAGACCAACACCGGCGACTTCGCTGCCGATGCGCTGTACTACCTGTTTGACAACATGGGTCTTGACGTTGACGTTGCCATCATGAACGGCGGCGGCGTCCGCAACAAGGCCATCACCGGCGACATCTCCTACAAGACCTGCAAGGACATCCACACCTTCGGCAATGTTGCCTGCCTGCAGACCGTGACCGGCCAGCAGATTCTGGATGCTCTGGAATGGGGCGCAAGAGACACCACCGCGGCTGAATGCGGCGGCTTCCTCCAGGTCTCCGGTCTTACCTACGACATCTACACCAACATCAAGAGCACCGTCCGCAAGGACGACAAGGGCGTCTGGACCGGCGGTCCGACCGGCGACTACCGCGTCAACAACGTCAAGATCTGGGATAAGGACGCCGGCAAGTACGTCCCGCTGGATAAGAAGGCTTCCTACAACCTCGCGGGCTATAACTACACCCTGCGCGACCTCGGCGACGGCTTCGCCATGTTCAAGGGCGCCGTCAACGTGCTCGACTACGTCATGGAAGACTACATGGTTCTGGCGAACTACATCGAGTCCTTCGCAGTCGTGAACGGCAAGCATGAGATCGTTGCCAACAGCCCGTCCGTGCCGTTCGGCTCCGACTACTCCACCGTCGATGGCAGCGGCCGCATCAAGATCATCACCAACGGCCAGCCGGTCGATGAGGAGAACATCTTCACCCTCGCCACCTCTATCGCCGACGGCGACGAAGTCGTGATCTACAACCCGGGCCACAAGATGGCGATCAAGAATGAGACCGACAGAGACTGGTATCTCATTCCGCAGCCTACCGAGCCCACCGGCACCCAGTTCATCGACCCGAGCGAAGACCTCGTCTGGAAGGTCAGAGTCAACTCCGACGGCACCGTGAACTTCACCAACGGCGGCAACCAGATCATGTGCTGGGTCTCCGGCAACTACTTCGAGCTGACCAACAACGCCGGCTACGAAGGCGCGGACGGCAACTGGAAGGTCACCTTCGTGAACGGTCTCGGCTACATCAATCACGCGACCTTCGCCGGCAGCTACGGTCCTGCCTACATCGAGTGCTTCTACAACGCGAACAAGGATGTCACCAACATCTCCGGCTACTCCACGAACGATCCGACGACGAAGTCCAACGATTTCGGCTTCCAGTTCTTCGTCAAGGGTGCAGGCGGCGTCAACCCGACCGAGCCCACCACCGGCCCGATCGAGCCCACCACGGCGCCGAGCGGCGACTATGCGCTTGCGTCCTCCATCAAGAACGGCGACCAGGTCATCATCTACAACCCGGGCAACGGCAAGGCCGTCACCAATGAGATGAGCGGCTACTATGTTGCCGGCGCGGACGTCACCCCCGCCAACAACATCATCGCCAGCCCGATCGCCTCCACCGTCTGGACCGTTACGGTCAACGCCGACGGCACCTACACCTTCAAGAACGGTTCCACAGAGCTCGGCGCGGACAGCTCCGAGAACAACGGCAAGACCTACAACAACCTCTACGTTGAGGCAGGCCACAAGAACACGTGGAAGCTTGAGACCTGCAACGCGGCGAACAACACCTTCGTCGTTTACAACGCGCAGATGACCGCGAACTACGGTCACATCTACCTCGAGTGGTACGCAGCGAAGTCCGGCTTCTCCGCCTACGACACCAGCGCCGATAAGGCGACCGAGCAGAACTTCGGCTTCCAGTTCTACGTCAAGGGCGCAAGCGTCACCCCGACGACCCCGACCACTGCTCCGACCGAGCCGACCACCGGCCCGATCGAACCGACCACCGCACCGAGCGGCGACTACGCGCTGGCTTCCTCCATCAAGGGCGGCGACCAGGTCATCATCTACAACCCGGGTCACGGCATGGCGATCAAGAACGAGACGGACAGAAACTGGTATCTCGTTCCGCAGGCCATCACCCCGGCAAGCGGCAAGATCACTTCCCCGGATGCGTCCCTGGTCTGGACTGTCGTTGACAACGGCAACGGCACCTACAGCTTCACGAACGGCTCCAACAAGATCGTGATGTGGGTCTCCGGCAACTACTTCGAGCTGACGAATGACGCTGCCTACAGCGGCGCAAACGGCAACTGGAAGGTCACCTGGAAGGACGGACTTGCCTACATCCAGCACGAGTCCTTCTCCAACAGCTACGGTCCTGCTTACATTGAGTGCTTCACCAATTCGAGCGGCACGACCAACGTTTCCGGCTATTCCACCTCTGATCCTACGTCCAAGTCCACCGACTATGGCTGGCAGTTCTACGTCAAGGGCGGCTCGGTCACTCCGACCACCCCGACCACTGCCCCGACCGAGCCGACCACCGGCCCGATCGAACCGACCACCGCACCCGGCGGCGACTACGTGGCGATCTACTATCCGAAGGATAGCAAGGTCATGACCACCGAAAGCTACCTCTATAACAACAAGAAGTACGAGATGGTCGCAGCCGACGCGACCCTGTCCGGCGGCAAGCTGACGACCTCCGCAACGAACGTCGCTCTCTTCCAGATGATCACCGCGAACGGCGTGACTACCTTCAAGACGGCGGACGGCAAGTATCTCGAGGCGGACGGCACGAACGTCCAGCTCGTCTCCGCCGAGAGCGAGAACACGAAGTTCATCCTTGAGGCAAACGGCAGCGACTACTTCATCAAGTGCGCGACCGCGACCTACAACAACAATCCCCAGTACATTGAGTTCTACGGCGGCTACTTCACCGTCTACAGCAAGGCTGCAACGGCCGACGCAAGCATTTACACCTTCAACTTCTACCCGGTAGGCGGCGGCACGACTCCCACCGAGCCGACCACCGGCCCGATCGAGCCGACCACCGCGCCCGGCGGCGACTCCTTCGTCGTTGCGGATTCCATCGCGGTCGGCGACAAGATCGTCTTCGTCGCGGCATACAACGGCACCAACTACGCGATGACCAACAGCACCGCCATTAACAATGCCCTCGGCGCTGCGGAAGTCACCGTTTCCGGCGACACCGTTGACGTCGCTTTGAAGCGTACGCTCGGCAGCGAGGCTGTTTGGGAAGTCTGCGCCGGTACCGAAGCCGGCAAGTACACGCTCAAGAGCAGCGACGGTAAGTACATCAGCTACGGCGAAACCGGCACGATGCTGAAGCTCGCTGACGCCGGCTCCAACTTCACTGTGAAGACCGGCAAGGGCGTCTCCCAGCTGGCCGGCGTCGACTCCAATGACGCGGACAGAGTCATCAGCTTCCGCAACAACGCGGGCGCTCCCCAGTTCCGCCTTTACAAAACGGCCAACAACTCCGGCGAATACAGCCAGGAGCTGACCATCTACAAGCTCGGCGGCAGCACGACTCCCACCGAGCCGACCACCGCTCCGACCGAGCCGACCTCCGGCCCGACCGAGCCGACCACCGCGCCGAGCGGCAACGAGTACGTCCTGACCACGTCCCTGAAGGACGGCGACCAGGTCATCATCTACAACGCTTCTGCAAAGAAGGCGATGAGTGAGGACGCCGTCTCCACCAACTACCGCGCCGGTGCTGACGTCACCGTCAGCGGCAACAAGATCGTCACCGACGACAGCAAGATCGTCTGGACGGTCAAGGCCTCCGGCAGCGGCTTCACCTTCACGAACGACGCGGGCGAAACGCTCTCGGCCACGAAGGGCTTGAGCTTCGCCACCACCGACAACGTCTGGGCGATCAACCCGGCGACGACCGCCAACAGCGTCTACATTGTCAGCACGACGGCTGCAGGCTCGCAGGGCGATCCGAAGTACGTCGAGTGGTACGCACAGTACAGCGAATTCAGCACCTACTACTATTCCGCGGCAAGCGAAGCGATCTTCGCAATGCAGCTGTTCGCAAAGAGCAGCGGCACCGTCACCCCGACCGAGCCGACGACCGCTCCGACCGAGCCGACGACCGCTCCGACCGAGCCGACCACGGCTCCGACCGAGCCGACGACCGCTCCGACCGAGCCGACGACCGCTCCGACCGAACCGACGTCCGCACCGACCCAGCCGACCACGGCTCCCACCGAGCCGACCGAGCCGGTGACCGAGTACAAGGTTACGGTCAAGTCCGATAACGAAGAACACGGCAGAGTAACGATCATGGATAACGTCGTTACCGCAACGCCTGACAACGGCTACTATGCCTGCGGCTTCCTGCTGGAGCCGGCAGACGCCGCTACGGTATTGCAGTCCGGCAACTACTTCTATCTGTCGAACATCACGAAGGACTGCGTCCTGACGGTGCAGTTCCGCGAGAAGGACCGTGCCGAGATCCGCTTCTCCGTGCCTGCAGGCTGCAGCGCGAAGCGCATCACCACCTGGATCGACGAGCCGACCGCACTGAAGGCACCGGAGGGCAAGGTCAAGGCGGATATGCACGAATACGTGTTCCTCGGCTGGTCGGAGACGACAGTCAAGGATGAAAAGGAAAAGCCCGTTTACTTCACCGACATCTATACCCCGGAAAAGGCGCTGACGACGCTCTATGCGCTCTATACGTACGAGTATCGCGGCGAGACCTTCTACACCACGGCACTGCAGATGAAGACCTGCCTGGCCAAGGAGTTCAACGACGTTGACGTCAAGGAATGGTACCACGATGCGCTGGACTTCGTTCTGGAGTACGGCTACATGAACGGCGTGGACGTCTTCAAGTTTGATCCGAACGGCAAGCTGACGCGCGGCATGATGGTCACGATTCTCTACCGTCTGGAAGAGCGCGAGGGCAAGTTTACCCATCCGTTCACGGACGTCAAGATGGACGCCTGGTATGCAGAGGCGGTCGCCTGGGCATATGAAAACGGCGTCGTCAACGGCACGAGCACGACGACCTTCAGCCCGAACGAACCGATCACGCGCGAGCAGACGGCTGCGATGCTGTACCGCTACGCGAAGTGGAGCGGCGAGGACGTCACGCCCAAGGGTTCTCTGATGAACTTCGTGGACGCCGACAAGGTTTCCGCGTATGCAAGAGATCCGATGCGCTGGGCCGTTGGAGAGGGCATCATCAACGGCAAGGGCAAGATCGCCGAAAAGCCAACCGGTACGGACAAGAACGAGCCGACCGATATCCTCGATCCGCTCGGCACCGCGACGCGCGCGGAGATCGCCCAGATCCTCTACGGCTGGTTGAGCTGATCCAATACAATTCACACAGAGACGCTTTTTGTGGCTCCGACGCCGTACGGGCTCGGAGATGAATAAGGGAAAGGGGTGCAAAGCCCCACGGTAACCGCCGCTGTAAGCACGGAGACTGCCGCTCGTTGACGAAAGTCAGTCACTGGGAAACCGGGAAGGCAGAGCGCAGGCGCAGACAGACGTCCTACGTGCAAGTCAGAAGACCTACAAGAAGTGCTTTTACACAGAACGCCGAGGGAAGTTGAACCCCGGTTCGACTTCCCTCGGCTTCACGGTTGTACGCTTTCCACGGCCGTGACCTGTGTTTTGGGCATATATCAATTTTTTGGAGGAAAAAATGAAACGGTTTATTTCACTTTTGGTTGCCCTGACCCTGCTGGTCGGTGTGCTGTGCGGCTGCGCCGCGAAGCCCGCCGAAGACACCCTGCACATCACCTTCCGCGTGACGCACGACGACGGTGAGCTGAAGGAATTCGAGCTGGAAACGGCAAAGTCGACCCTTGCCGAGGTGCTGATCGACGAGAATCTCGTCAAGGAATCCGCAGAAAGCAGCGGCTTCTATGACACCGTCGACGGCGAAGTTGCCGACTGGAACGACAACGAGGCCTGGTGGTGCTTCTCCTGCAACGGCGAAGCGCTGACGGTGGGCATCGAAGAGACGCAGCTGGTCGACGGCGCGGTTTACGACGCAGTCTTTACACACGGCTTCGGCTGATAGGAGTTTTTTCAATGATAGTTTCCGCCAACCGCTTCCTTGCGGAGGAGATACAGCTTCATACGCTGCTGCAGCCGGAATGCCCGGTGCTGGTCTACTGCAGCCGCCGCCTGACCGAGGCGGAAACCGGCGCGGTTTTCGCGCAGGTCCGCATGGTCAACCGGACGGAACGCACGATCGCAACGGTCATGCTGCAGATCGAGGGTCTGCATGCGGACGGCTCGGTGCGCTTTACGCAGCAGGATATCATTCTTGCCGAATGCAGCGCCGCGCCGCACAGCCTGTTCGGAGAGGAACGGATGCTCGTTTTGCAGCGCGAGCCGGTTGCCTCCCTGCGCATTACCGTGGAGCGTGTCGCCTTCAGCGACGGTACGTCCTGGCGGAAGCTGCCGGAGCAAAAACTGCTGACTGCAAAGCAGGCAGGCTGGAGCCCCTGCGCCTGCGGCATGCCGAATCCGGCGGAGAATACCGTCTGCGATCTGTGCGGCGCGGTCCTGCCCGAGGCCATCCGGGAGCCGGAGGTCACACCGCTTCCGAGAACGGACGAGCTGCGGCCGGAGGACATCCGTATCCCGGATGAATACCCGCCCACACAGGTCATCCGTGAGTACTATCCGGTGACGGTCTATGAGACGGAGGAGGAAGAACCGGAGGCGCCGAAATGGCTGGTCATCCTGTTGAGCATCCTCGGATCGCTGGCACTGGCGGCTGCAATCGGCTTCTTCGTGTACTGCCTGGTGTACTTTATGTAAGAAAATTCCAATAAATATTCAAGAAATAATTAATTTTTTTCATTTTTACTGTTTACAAACGAAAAAGTGAGTGGTATACTATTTCCAAATAATAGTGAATCTGGAAAGATTTTTATTCCCGAACCCTATTATAGAGACGAACAAATAGTTGCTTGTGTTTCAATGGAAAGCGAGGAAAGGTCATGCCACAGTTTGTACAGACAGAACAGCAAAAAGAATTGATCGAATCCTTGGTGCGCGATCTGCCGGCATATCGGAAAAAAATGCATATGTCGCAGGCAGAGCTCGGTGAGGCTGTCGGCAAGAGCCGTCAGAAGATCTCCGAGATGGAACGCGGCGCTGCTCCGCTGGGATGGGACACCTACCTTGCGATTCTTCTCGTGCTCGGTGCGCGCGGCGCACTGGAGTCCAGAGGCAGCGACGCAGAGCGCCTTGCGCTGACAGGAAAGCTCATCGGCGGCCGCATCCGCCTGTAATTATGCAAAAAAAAGCGAGTGCTGTGAATGCACTCGCTTTTTTTGCGCTTTCGGTTATTTCGCTTTCTTTTGCCGCCGACCGAACAGGAGCATGCCGATCAGCACGGACATCGGAACGGCGAGGATGACGCCGACGGAGCTTGCCAGCGCCTGCACCATCTCCACGGATAAAAACGCCGTGCTCATGAGCTGCCGGAAGGAAGGCGCAAGCGAAGAGAGGTAAATCATCAGAACCAGCGCGCTGCCGACCAGCGCGAGGATCAGCGTGTTGGTCATCGTGCCGACCATATCGCGGCCGATGTTCATGCCGGAGCGGAACAGCTCTTTGCGCGTCAGGTTCGGATTGACCGCCTTCAGCTCGTTCATGGCGGAGCTGATGCTCATGGCGACGTCGTTGACGGCGCCGAGCGCGGCAATCAGAATGCCGCCGACCAGCAGGTCGCCGATCTGCAGGGAGTAGAACGGATCCTGCCCCTGCTTGATCTGCAGCAGCGCCTCGATTTCGGGATTGGCAACGTACATCTGGAAGCCGTTGACCCGCGTCAGTGCGCAGGCGATTTGCCCGAACAGGGCGGCGAAGGCGACGCCGGACATCGTGCCGAGAATGGCGCAGACCGTCTTTTTGTTGACGCCGCCGAGAATGACGAATTCCACGACGGTGACAAAGGCGCAGATCCAAAGAATCGTTGGAATGGTCGGACTGCCGCCGAGCAGCATCGGGATCAGAATCGCAAATACACACAGGATGGTCAGACCGAGACCGAGCAGGGATTTTGCTCCGACCTTACCGCCGACCAGCACCGTGATCACGAGGAAGGCGAGAATTACGATCACCAGAGGAACGGTGCGGTCATAGTCCTGCAGGACGAGGCTTTCTACCTCGCCGTCCGTCATGGAGAAGGAAACGGTTACGGCGTCGCCCTCCTTCAACACTGTGCCGTAGAGGTAGCTCAAGTTGTTCTTCAGCCGGTAGGTGTTTCCCTTGAACTGTCCGGTCGTGATCTCCACAGTCACCATCTGCGAGCCGATGGGAACGTCCTCCACGTCCTGCTGCCCCTGATACTGGCTGTCGTCGATGGAAAGAACGGCTGCCTTTTCGTAAAAGATGCCGGTAAGTACGGTGGACTGCGGAACAGCCTCCGTTTTCTGCGCCTTGCCGAAGGCCCAGAGGAAAACGAAAGAGCAGAGAATCAGAATCACGGCGGAGAGCGTGTTGGCAAAGCGCCGGTCGACGCCGCTTCTCGCTTCCGAGAGGGCGAGCGCCGCCTGCTCCCGTTTGGACTTCGGCGCGGCGGCTGTCTGTTCGGGCAGCGCACCGATCTGGCGGATTGCGCGCAGCGCAAGATAGATCAGATACCCGCCGCCGCAGGCGGCGGCTGCCAGCATGGCAATCGGGATCACGGCTGCGCTGCCGGATACGATGCGCCGCACGATCAGAGCGGCAGACGCAAGGGCGATCCCTCCGCCTGCGGCAAGCACGGCGTACCAAAAAGGCTTCTTATATTTCAGTTCACGCATAGGATGTCCTCCCGAATGAAAAATCGTTTCCGCCACGGGCGCGGCGGAGGTGCGGGAATGATCTGCATCCATTATAAGAATTCGCTCGCAGTCTGTCAAGAAGAAGGAAAAATGCACCGAAAAATGTGCGTAAAACGGCAAAATGAACAAAAGTGGAAAAACCGTTGAAATTACAACGTTTCCATAAATAGAACTGACTGATAACATGACATTTTTGCACACGGATTCTTGCATGCGTTGTGAAACTACACAAAAATGGGGAAAGTGGGAAAAGCAAAGGATTTTCCTGTGGTAATTCCAAGGCAGATGTGCTATCATTAGGGTATCACTATAGGTATCTCTGCGCTTTTTTGAGGAAACGAAAAAAGTCGGAGCAGAAACGCCTGAATTGATTAAGGAGGAAACAATATGAGAAAGCATTTCAAGAGAGTCATCTCCGCACTGCTCGTTGTGGTCATGATTCTCGCAATGCTGCCGACGCTGGCGTATGCTGCGACGGAGACCTTTGAGGGTACTCCGATCGACGGCATTCCCGATGACGGCACTGCATTCATCATCTACAATGCAGAAAACAGCGTTGCGATGGGTGCTGAAGCGACCGGCGGCAAATCCGGCGGCGTCAAGGCAGAAGGCAACGAAGAAAACCAGAATCTGAAGCTGTACGCCGGTACCGGTGTTTTCAAGCTCATTGAAAACAGCGACGATACCTATTATCTCACCTGCGGCGGCAGATATCTGACTGCGACCGCGACGAATGCTTTTGAATTCAGAGATGACAGGTCGACTGATGCGAAATGGCGCATCACGAAGGCGACCAGCGGCTACTTCATCCAGAGCACGACCAAGAACCACAGCTCCGGCCCGGCGACCATCGAGGTCTACAACTCCGCCTTCAGCCCCTACGGCTTTGACGGCTCGACGAACGCCGCAATCTTCACGATGAAGTTCTACGAGGTCGACGAAAGACTGACCGATGCGGACGGCGACGGCTTCATGGGCACGCGTCCCGTCGCCGGTGAGCTTCCGGTAGACGGCGACAAGGTCGTTATCTACAACGACAACGGCGGCATGTGCTTCGGTCCGCAGTCTGACGATGTGGCAGCGCCGAGCATCACCGGCATCGAGTCCTGGCTGGACGGCGATGAGCTGGACATCGGCAACGGCTCGCGCATCTACACGGTTCACGTTGACGGCGCATACTACGCCTTCGAGAATGACGGCAAGTATCTGCGTACCTCCGAGAACGAGACGGTAGACGGCAAGATTGACAACAAGGAAACGCTGTACATGGACGCGCTGGACAAGGACTACAGCTGGTGGAAGCTGGAGGAAGTGACCGGCGGCTACATCATGTACAACAAGACCGCAAAGTACAGAACCAGCTCCGTCTGCGTCGAGTACTTCAGCAACAGCTTCAGCGGCTGGACCTACAACGGCAGCACTGCGCTGTTTGCGATGCGCTTCTTCAAGGTGGAGGACGAGAAGAACCTCGGCTTCGTCCTGAACCCGAAGATGAACATCATCGCCAAGGAAGCCTATATCGGCGTTGACTACAACTTCGAGGTCAAGCTGGATGAGCTGACCAAGGTTACCGGCGTCCAGATGACCTATGCGATCGACAGCGGCAGTGCAAAGAGCCTCTCGCCGTCTGCACAGGAAGGCTACGAATACAGCTATACGATTCCCAAGAAGGAATTGGAAAACAGCAAAAAGCTGACCTTGAGCGGCACAGCGACGAATGAATACGGCATGTCTTATTCCGCTACCGTCACCGTGAACGTCAAGGACGAGCCGATTATCATTTCCGTCTCGCCGGCCTCCAACGCGGCAACCGGCAAGGAAAAGCGTCCGACGATCTATGCGAACATCGCCAACTGCGGCGAGAACCCGAAGGTCGTCATGACCATCGACGGACTTGCAGTCACTCCGTCTGTCACGTCGAGCAGGATCAGCTATACGCCCGGCGCTGCCATGGCCGAAGGCCGCCATACCGTGGATATCACGGTCACCCGTACCGACAGCAAGAAGGCGGAAATGACCTGGTCCTTCTTCATCGGCGAGGCGGGCATCAGCCCCTATTTCGGCCAGATCCACTCCCATACGGCCGAGTACTCTGACGGCGCAGGTACGCTGGAGGATGCCTACGAGCATGCCATGACGGCGGACGACGTCGATTTCATGATCGTCACCGACCACTCCAACTACTTCGACACCACCTCCACCGCGACCACCGACAGCTACTACAACCTTTCCAAGCTGACGATGGGCCAGAGCCTGACCAAGTGGGAAGAGGCGAGAGCGACCGCGCTGGAATACGACAAGAAGTCTGACGACTTCGTCTGCGCCTACGGCTACGAGATGACGTGGTCCGGCGGCCCCGGCCACACCAACTCCTTCAACACCTGGGGCGTTGTCTCCCGTAACAACGGCGAGCTGAACAACAAGACCAACTACGCCGGCATGCATCGCTACAACGACCTGATGGTCTACGCGAACAGAGGCCAGGACATCAACGGCGACCCCGTGGAAGAGGGCGTCAAGACCAAGTACATCGAGGATGCGCCGGTCGTTTCCCAGTTCAACCACCCCGGCACGACCTTCGGCACGTTCGACGACTACGCCGGCTTCAACCCGGTTCGTGACACGATCCTCTGCCTGATCGAGGTCGGCAACGGCGAAGGCAAGGTCGGCGGCAGCTCCTACTGGCCGAGCTATTCCGAGTACGACAAGTGCCTTGCCAAGGGCTGGCACGTCGCACCGACCAACAACCAGGATAACCACAAGGGCAAGTGGGGCGACGCCAACACCTGCCGCGACGTCATCCTGACGGACGACTTCACCGAGGCAGGCCTCTACCGCGCAATGGCAGAGCGCCGCGTCTACGCGACCGAGGACCAGAACCTCCACATTTACTACTATCTGAACGGCGAGATCATGGGCTCCATCATCGACACCGGCGATACGGAGTTGGATAAGATCACCATCGTCGCCAGTATTTCCGATCCCGACGGCGAGAAGCTGAGCAAGATCGAGATCATCGGCGAGAACGGTATCGCGATCAAGACCTACACCGCGACCGGCTCCACCTTCGAGATCAACGAAGAGTTCAAGAACACCCAGGCCTACTACTACATCAAGGTCACCGAGGCTGACGGCGATATCGCCTGCACCGCTCCTGTCTGGGTCGGCATTGCCACCCCGATCACTGCGGACATCCGCACCGACGCTGCTTTGAGCGTCCAGGGTGAGGAAGAGACGATCACCGCGACCGTTGACAACGCTGCCGACTATGACTACGAGCTGGATAGAGTCGTCTTCTATCTGACCGACAACAAGGGCGTTGAGACCGTCATCAAGACCATCAACGTCGACGATGCGGACGCCATCATCCCGCCGGGCGGCTCCAAGACCTTTGAGTTCATCTACGAGCGTACCGTTGCAGGCGATCAGGAGATCAAGGTCGTCTTCTACGGCGAGTACAACGACAAGGAATTCAAGTGCCGCGCATCCATGAAGCAGAAGGTCTACAAGGCCGAAGAGCTGGTCAAGGTCGCAGTCGACTACGGCCACGGCAACTTCTACGTTTCCGGCGGCTACTCTGACAACATGGGCAACTTCATCAAGTACTGCGCCGACAACGGCGTTATGGCGGAATTCATCCAGAAGGGCGAGTTCACCTACAACACGCTGAAGCAGTACAGAATGGTCGTCCTGACCGTCCCGTTCGACACCGGCAACCTCAGCCCGAGCGCTTATACCGCTGACGAGCTGGCAGCCCTGAAGAACTACGCCGACCACGGCGGCAACATCATCGTCTGCACCAAGTCTGACCGTAAGAGCCCGAAGGGCGAGCTGAACTGCGCCGCGCTGTCCAACAGCATCCTCGAGGCGATCGGCTCGAACGTCCGCGCTGCCGACGGCATCATCGTCGATAACGCGATGAAGGCGAACGAGGCATACCGTCTGTACTTCTCCAGCATCGACAACTTCAACCTCTCGCACCGCTTCGTCAAGGCGGCGTACACCTCCTCCAATGCTTTCGGCACGATCCCGTCCACGACGAACTCTGCCGGCTTCCAGCTGTATAACGGCGCGCCGCTGCTGATCAACTCCGGCGCGGAAAGCAAGGTCACCACCCTGGTGCAGGGCTATCCCACCACCTGGGGCGCAAGCTACGAGGCAAACTTCGACGGCTCTGCTTACGTGCCCGATTATGAGAACGACGTCGTGACCGCCACGATGGGCAACGTCAACATCATGACCTATGAGGATCTGTCCGGCGGCGGCTGGCTGATCACCTGCGGCTGCACCTTCTTCTCCAACTACGACATCAAGGACGACGTTGACTACGCCAACAAGTTCATCGTCCGCAACATCCTGCGTGAGCTGACGGACGACGGCGAGCCGATCCGCGTGACGCCGATCAACACCGTCAAGGCAATCACCAAGCCCGCAACCGAGACCGGCGATGAGTACACCATCGAAGGCTACATCACCTCGAACGCTTCCGCATTCGATCAGGATACCGCGTTCTTCGACTGCGTCTACATCCAGGACAAGAAGGGCAACGGCATCAACGCCTTCCCCGTTGCAGGTAACTTCGCAATCGGCATGAACGTCCGCGCACACGGCGGCGTCACCTACTACTGCGGCGAAGTGGAACTGAACTTGAGTACTGACTACGGCGGATACTGCGAGGTTATTTCCGACAGTACCTACGTCATCCAGCCGAAGGACGTCGACTGCAAGACCGCTATGTCGGATGAAGAGATCGGCAACCTCTTGAGAATCAAGGGCATCGTCACCGGCATCCATAAGACCGAGGGTGTCATTGATAAGATCTACGTCCGCGACGCTGCCGGTGAGGCCTGCCTGTTCATCAACGGCTACATCATGAAGAACTACAAGGGCCTGAACAACCTGCAGGTCGGCATGATGGTGCGCGGCGTCGGCATCGGCTCCCGCGACGTCGACGAAACGAGCGCGACCAACGCGATCTTCTCCCGTCTGCGTGTCCGTGACCGCCGCGAGATCGAGATCCTCGACAACGGTACGATCCACAGCGACCTGCTCTTCAAGGACGTCAAGGAAACCGACTGGTTCTATGAGTATGTTCTGTTCGCGGTCGACCGCGGCCTGCTGAACGGCACGTCCACCTCTACCTTCTCCCCGAATGCGAACCTGACCCGCGCAATGGTCGCCACCGTCCTGCACCGCATGGCGGGCG
Organism: Oscillospiraceae bacterium; assembly: GCA_017405865.1. Taxonomy (GTDB): domain Bacteria; phylum Bacillota; class Clostridia; order Oscillospirales; family Oscillospiraceae; genus JAZOXB01. The sequence continues at coordinate 24,040 of JAFQZN010000017.1, forward strand.
AGCCCAAGGCCGACGGCGCCAAGAGCTTCGACGATGTCGATAGCGGCAGCTGGTACTTTGATGCAGTCGCGTGGGCATCTTCGGTCGGCATCGTCACCGGCTACGAGGATGAGACCTTCCGTCCGAATGCATACATCACCCGTCAGGAAATGGCGCTGATGCTTGCAAGATACGCAACCGAGTATATGGGCCTTGAAATCGACACCTCCGGCAATCTGAACGCCTTCCTCGACGGCTCCACCGTCGCAAAGTGGGCGAAGGACGAGATTACCTGGTTCGTCTGCACGGGCATCATGACCGGCATGGACGGCAAGATCGTTCCGAACGGCACCGCGACCCGCGCCCAGTTCGCAACGATTATCACCCGCTTCGTGCAGTTCGTCGAGAAGAACACCCCCCAGAGCACCTGAACTAAAACGGATAAATCCCCCGGCGGCATATGCCGCCGGGGGATTTTGCTGTCAAACGGCAGAGGTCGTTGACCTCTGCGGGGTGGATGAAATCGCCTGCGGCGGTAAAATTGCCCAGCGGACAGTGAAATACGCCTCGACGGCGCGTGGGTGGATTTCATTTCACCGAATACGACAGCATTAGTTTCACCGAAGGCGGGACGCCTTTGACTTCACCCGTTGGCGTAAGGCAAAAGATTTCACTTGGCATTTGCACTGCAAATGCCCCGCTTGCGCCACGACGAGACAAAAACCGGCTGAAACAAGGAGCTCATTTCCTTGTCTCAGCCGGTGTTGTTTTATCTGTCCTTTAGAGCGCCACACATTTGCCGCCGAGAGGGGCTGTCTTTACTTCTGACGGTTCAGCTCCGAAAGATCAAGGTCTTGCATTGCTGTCTCCTGCAGCCCGCGGAAAATCTGAAGCTTCTCGGATTCCGTAAACTCCGACCCGTCGTCGGAGAAGAAGGTCAGCTGCAACGGCGTGTTCCCGCCGGGCGCAGAGAAGCACCAAATCTCCTCTCGCCGTGAATTTCCCTCCACGGCGGTCAGCGCGATATAGCAATCTATCGGAATACTGTCGACGACCAGCTTCGTTTGCTCATACGATATAGTATCCTCCTTGGACAGAATAGCACCTTGCTTCAGGAAAATGTCGTGAGCAATGCCGTCCGACGCGCTGGTGCTCGCACACAAAGATGCATCGTTGGTATTCAATTCATAGCTATTCACTTGCCAGCCTTCCGGCAGATTCCCAAGACACCATGCTGTTTGATGCTCTATACCCATCATTGCGAATACATCAAGCTGTGATGCAGGCGCAACCGAGCGCAGAAAAGCCTCTCGTGCGCTTTGTGGGATTACTTCGCTGAAGGATGCATCCAGCAGATAATGATTTGCAGGATCCGTCCAAAAGTACGTCGTGGCGCTGCCGTATACAGAGGCGTGTGTTAGAGTCCAGTACTGTGTGCCGCCAATCTCGCAGGTTCCCTGGGTCAGAGCGTCCGAATCAATGCCGCTCCAGCTCCGAAAAGTCTCCTCCGGCATGTCCTTGCGCAAAGGAAATTGGGAAAAAGCAATCTGCCCGTTACCGCCGGTGGTCGGTATGTCCCAATCCAGATACAAGCCCCATGACGCATTGCCGTTTGCGAGTACGCTTCCCTCAGGCAATGCCGTGGGCAGATAGTATTGCGCTAAATATCCGGGAGTATCTTCCGCAAGGGCGGTGTTTTTAATTGTCAAATCAAAGCTCTCTTCCGATTGCTTCGTAAGAATAATTCTCGGTGCGTAAATCATCACGGCGGCTGCTGCGCCGGTAATCAATAATATGCCGGCAAGCGCAGCGGCAATCAAGCCGATGTTCGAAAACCTTCGCATGGAACGCTTCCGGACTTTCTGCGGCTCGGCAGCCTGCTCCAGATATTCCGACTTCGCGGCGGAAAGCGCGCGCAGAATCGTTTCGGATTTCATAAAAGCTCCTCCTTTTTCATAAATGCCTTCAGCTTTTTTCGGACGCGAAACAAAATGACCGATATATTGCTCTTGGAAAGTCCCGTTGCAGCGGCGATTACTTCAAGCGGTTCAAAGAAATAGTACCGCCGCAGGAAGAGGCTGCGTTCCCGCGTGGGCAGACGCGCAAGGAAAACGTTGACTCGCTCCGCCAGCAGCTTTTCTGCGATCTCGTCCTCGACGCTCGATTCAGACGCCACATCGCGATCCAACTCCTCAAGAGCCAACGGCAGTTCTCCGCCGCCGCGTTTTTCGCGGTGCGTGGTGCGCCATTCATCCAGCGCCCTGTTCCGCACCAATCGCAGAAAATAATGCTTCAAGGATTCGGGCTTCTGTGGCGGGATGCTGTTCCAAACTGCCAACAGCGCATCCTGCATGCATTCCTCGGCGGCTTCACGTGTAACGACAATCCGCTGTGCAGCTGTTATGGCAAGTGCGCCATAGGCCTGTTGCAGCTCATCCAACCCGCATTCGTCCCGAATCAGCAAGCGCTGTATGATCTGCTCCTCGGTCATCGCGTCATCTCCTTTCCTTTTGCTTTTAAAAGGCCTTTCATCTATAAACACGTCAAGCGGCGACATGGATTACAGATTGAGAAAAAGATACAGCAGAGGTCGTTGACCTCTGCCGTCAGACTGTCAAAAAAGTCCGTAACCGTCAAAATTATTAAAACAATTTTTGGATTATTCCCTGTTTAAACGTTTTTCTGTTTTATTCAGGTTTTTCTAACAATTTAGGTTGCAAAAAGCTTGCTTCGCAAGAATTTTGAC
>JAFQZN010000018.1 GCA_017405865.1 Oscillospiraceae bacterium
CGCTATGGGTATGCAGGGAGCCGGACCGATTACCGGACCGCAGCTTATGGCAGAGATTGGCGACGTTCGCCGTTTTACGAACAAAGCCGCGCTGGTGGCTTTCGCCGGCGTGGATGCTCCGCCGTTTCAATCTGGTACGTTTGACTCCAAGTCCCGCCACGTTTCAAAGCGAGGATCTCCGCATCTCAGGCGGGCACTGTTTACCGTTTGCAGCGTGATCCTGCAACTCTCCAATCCTGAAAATGCGGTCTTTCAATTTATGGACAGGAAACGGGCAGAGGGAAAACACTTCTATGTTTATACCGTGGCCGGCGGAGCAAAATTCTTGCGTATTTACTACGCGAAGGTCAAAGAACACCTTGATTTGTTGGCTTCGCAAAGCAGCAGTGCAGCGTAATATTCCTATCCTTGTTTGATTGACTGCAGGGACGCTGCCGCAGTGCTCCTGCCACAGTACCCCTGGGCAATATCCACAGTTAATGTTCTCCCAGATCTGCGAAGCAGTTTCCTTTGCAGGTCTGTTTGTTATGCCTACATTCGGTTCTCACGCGCAATACAATTCGTTTGCATTTTGGGGCTTGACAACTATTTGCAGGTTTGCCCAAGACGTATGCCCCCTGAATGGACGCATAAATAATTGCGTTGTTCGGCGGCTTATGCCTGATCAAAGATTACGCAAGTATTCTTCAACGTTGATATATTCGACACCGTTTTCCGAATGCGGCTCTCCGCGGTAGATCACATATTTCCCCGCGATCGTGCCGTATTGGCGTTCCGTTTCGGCGCACTTCTGCGCATCTGCCAAATGCCGGTACTGTTCGGCAACCGCTTCCGTAGAATGCTTGATTTCATAAATCTTGCAGGTAAGCGTCTGCGGATCGCATACCACCATATCGAATTCTCCGATCGCAAACTGCAGCTTGAACACCTGCATATCTGGCTTCGCCAGCTTGGTTTCCAGCAGGACGATCTCTTCCATCATTCGGCCTTTGATCTCGCTGCGGATACGTTCAAGAACGGCGTTTCGTTCGACGATATCCAGCTCCGCAAAAACGGCGTCCGAAATAATGCTCTGCACCAGTTCTTCTGCCTGCACGTACCGCATACCCGGCTGCGTAATCACAGAAACGGAATCCTTTTGCCCGGTGTACGGAATGTGATTCACGTCGATATCCATCACAAGATCAAGAAGTTTCAGGTATTCGCGGATCTCGGATACGTGGGCGTCGTGAATCGCAACGCGCTGTTCTTCCTTGTTGAGGATCTCCAGCGCTTCTTTCAAGTGCGCCGTCACGGCAGGAATATCAATACGGTCAAGAATATCGTTGGGTCGGCTGCGATCGCGGCGAAGATTTCTTGCCGAGATGGCCAAATCGTTCGATTCAAACGTTCGCGTCAGCGTTTCAACCGCAAATCGGTGGTTCATATCTTCGATGACGCGATTGATCGCGCTGGTCAGCTCGTGCCTGTCATACAGTTCCCGAAGGCTTCTGAAATGCTCACCGTTCTGATAGCACTTCAAAGAGTGCTGAATGTTTTTCGCAATCGCGCTGTCGATGTATTCGCCTGTCTTTTTCGCGCTTGCAAAAGAAGAATTCTCGTTGTAATCAACACCGCTGAGGCTCATCGTCCCGCCGTAGCGAATATACTCGTCAATGCCCTTGATGCCCAGGACGCGCTCGAATTCGCGGTACGGGATGAACGTCGTGTGGAGCAGGACGCAGCGATCGAAAAGCTGCTCATCCTCCGAGAAAAGAAAGCCCAGAGAATCCGTGCCGGAAAGCACGATTTTCATACCGGAAGCAGCAAAAATGTCGGAGAACAGCGCTGCGCCTTCGATGAAGTCCTGCATCAAGGTCACTTCGTCCATAAAGACGTACTGATAACCGGCGGATTCCAGCCGTTTCAGGTCTGCGTTCACGTCTGCCAGCGTATCGGAGGACTTGATCTGAATGAAAACGGTCTTCTGCAGATCCGCCTCGCTCATATCCGCGATCACCTGACGGATCAGGGTCGTTTTGCCCGTCCGGCGCAGGCCGTAGAGGATCATTACCTTCTCCGTCGTGCCATCATACAGGTAATTCTTGAGTTTTGCAAAGCAGTCTCTTTTCTTGAAGCGCTTCACTTGTTCCACGTATCGTTTCAGCGAATCCCCGATGCGAACGTAGGTATGGAACGGCTCGGCGTCGTTCTTTTTGGGAGCGTTTTTTCGCACCGGCTTCGGCAAAGATGCTTTCAGGCCTTTCAGTTCCTTTTCAAGCGCCTTCCGCTTCTCGATCTGTGTCTTCATTTCCATTGCCTTTTCGGCATCGATATAGGTTTCCTTCCGTTTGCCGTTCACGGTAACGCGGTGATAATAATAGACGCCGCTTCCGACTTTTTTGGTCGTGATGCTTCCTGCGGGAAGCGAAGCGATTTCCCGTTCCAGCGCATAGATGCGATTTTCTGAATCATTCATCGTACTGCACCTCCTATGCTACTATACCCAATTATACCCAAAACATTCAATTTGTCAAGGGTATAATTGGGTATAGTCCAAAAGTATTGTTAATGCCTGCTAATGCCGTTTGATATTGCAGTGCTGTCAAACCGTCGTGGCAGTTTCTTGGGCCATGATAAAATTGACAGTTTGCCGCTTGTGCAGTATAATGAGAATGGTAAGGATTAAGCAGGAATGTGGTAGACGCTATGGAAAAGAATTTGATCGATATAAAAGAAAACTTCATATATCGTCTTGATAACGAGTTGCTCGATATCCTCTTGAAAGATCGTTCCTCCGGCAAGAATATCATCTGGGCGACAGATAACTATTCTGCTCGTGGGTACGGCTACCAGTGGTATGACAACATAACCGTTCCGTCCGTGACCGGGCATAACGGCAATGTTGTCAAGCCGCGCGTTGAGAAATCGAAGAAAGAGCAAACAGAGCGCATCAAGCAAAAAGCAGAGGTATTTACGCCTTCGTGGATCTGCAACAAGCAAAACAATCTCGTAGATAATGCCTGGTTTGACAAGGATTTCGTTTTCAACACCGAGACTGGCACGGCCTGGATTTCTACGAAGGAGAAGATTACCTTCCCGACGCCGAGCGGCAAATCGTGGCAGGACTATGTTTCGGACACACGCCTTGAAATCACCTGCGGCGAAGCGCCGTATCTGGCAAGCCGCTATGATACCGTTACCGGTAAATACATCCCCGTTGAAGACCGTATCGGTCTGCTTGACAGGAAGCTGCGCGTTGTTTCGGAAAACACGGATTCTGGTGAAGACTGGCTCAAGTGGGCGATCGTCGCTTACCAGAGCACTTACGGGTTTGACTGGCAGGGGGATAATGTTCTTCTTGCCCGCGAAAACCTTCTGTTCACGTTTATAGACTACTATCAGACCAGGTTCATTGCGCCTGTAGCGGTTTCGCTGCTGCGGGAGATCGCCGAGATCCTTTCCTGGAACATCTGGCAGATGGACGGGCTGAAATTCGTCATACCGGATAGCTGCAAGGAAGTTGAGGAAGCGCAGCTTTCGTTGTTCAGCGATCAGGCCGAAAGAGCGCCTTGTCCCGGTTGTGCGAAAAATGATCCGTATTCGCATACCGGCATCTACTGTAAAATCAAAGACTGGAAAGCAAATAAGACGGTGAAATTCGTTTCACTGCTGAAAGCAGGACGGTGAAATAATGGAATATTCAATTCTTGACAACATTATCATAGGCAGAGTCGATCCGCACATCTATGCCTTTTCAACGAATACCGTCCCCAATTATCTCAAAGTCGGAGATACTTATCGTCCTGTCTCTGTTCGCCTGCAAGAATGGCGGGAGCATTTCCCGGATCTGCAAAAAGAATACGAAGGAATCGCAAAAGCTGATAACAACATATACTTCCGCGATTATGCCGTGCATTATTTTCTCGAGCAAGATCGGAGAAAGATTCGTCTGCAACAAGCAGAGTTGCGCCCCGGTGTTTACTATTCCAAAGAGTTTTTCAAAGAAACAACGGCACAGGACGTTATTGATGCAGTTGACGACATAGTGCGTGATTACAATGAAAAGGGCGGAAAATATCAGTTTTATGACGCAGAAACGCGCCTGCCCGAAGCGCACATATACGCCAGAACAGAATCATTCGAGCCGCGTCCGAATCAAGCGGCGACAATCCGGCAGTTCAAAGAGGCCGTGGCTTCCGGAAGAACAAATCTTCTGATGTATGCGGTAATGCGTTTCGGCAAGTCTTTTACATCGATGTGTTGTGCGCTCGAAATGGACGCCGAAATTGTCACGGTCGTGTCCGCAAAAGCTGACGTAAAAGAAGAATGGAAAAAGACGGTTGAAAGCCATACCAAATTTGCTGACTACGCCTTTCTTACTGCAGATAATCTTGCTGCCGACCAGAGAGCTATTCGCAAAATCGTAGACGGCGGAAAGAAAGTCGTCGTTTTCTTGACCCTCCAGGACTTGCGGGGCGAAACGATCAAAGACAAACACAGAGAAGTGTTTGGCAATCAGATTGACTTGCTTATCGTAGACGAGACTCATTTTGGTGCGCGTGCTGAAAAGTACGGGCAGGTTCTGCGCGCGAACGGGTACGAAAAAGACGTCAAAAACAAGATCGATACAGAAGAAGACTACGTCGAATCATCAGACGCGGACGAGCAGATCAAGGTGCTTGACGCGCGCATAAAACTGCACCTTTCCGGCACGCCTTATCGCATCCTGATGGGAAGTGAATTCTCAAAGGACGACATTATTGCATTTTATCAGTTCACGGATATCGTAAAAGACCAGGAAAAATGGATCAAGGAAAACAATGAGGCCGACGAGCCGGAAGAGGAATGGAATAACCCATACTATGGTTTTCCACAGATGGTTCGCTTTGCGTTCAATCCGAACGAGTCGTCCCGCCGACGCCTCAAAGAGTTGCGCGAAAGCGGCATTTCCTACGCTTTTTCTGCCCTTTTAAAGCCTCAGTCGGTCAAAAAGTCGGTCGACGGAAAACACAAGAAGTTCATATTTGAGCAGGAGATCCTGGATCTGCTGGAAGTCATTGACGGCAGCAAAGATGACACAGAACTGCTCGGATTCTTGGATTATGAACGTATCAAGTCGGGCAATATGTGCCGCCATATCGTTATGGTTCTGCCCTATTGCGCTTCCTGCGATGCAATGGAAGAACTGATCCGCGCGAATTCGAACAGATTCAGAAATCTCAACGGGTACGAGATTATCAACATTTCCGGCGTTGATCGGCAAAAGAATTATCGGTCTTCCAACGATATCAAAGTTAAAATACGCCAATGTGAGGCGGAAGGGAAGAAAACCTTCACTCTCACTGTAAACCGTATGCTGACCGGCAGCACGGTGGAGGAATGGGATACTATGCTCTTTTTGAAGGATACTGCTTCACCGCAGGAATACGATCAGGCGGTATTCCGTTTGCAGAATCAGCTTGTCAAGAAATATGTGGACAAGCAGGGTCATGTGATCAAGTATAATATGAAGCCGCAGACGCTTCTCGTAGACTTCCTGCCGGACAGAATGTTCCGCATGCAGGAACAGAAGTCGCAAATCTACAATGTGAACGTGGAAGAGGCCGGTAACAGCCGCCTGGAAGACCGTATCCGCGAGGAACTTCGTGTATCCCCGATCATCGTTATGAACAGCGATAAAATGGAGCAGGTGCAGGCATCCGATATCCTCCACGCAGTCAGCGAATATTCCAAGACGCGCGGTGTGGCAGAAGAGACGGCAGAGATTCCTGTTGATTTGTCTCTTATGGACATTGCTGCGATCCGGGATGCTATTGAGCAGGAAAATGAGCTCGGTTCGAAAGCGGGCTTCTCCGCCAAGGCCCATGAGGGAGAGGGTGAAGGCAGCGACCTGGATACGCCGGAGGATGACGCTGGCAGCGATACGGGCGCTGGGAGCGGAGACGGCCATGGAGATGGCCAAGGCTCCGGTGGAGAGAATGGCGCTGAACAGAGCGAAAGCAAAAAAGATCCCATCAAGCAGTTCCGGTCATATTATGCGCGTATCCTGTTCTTTGCGTTCCTGACGCGGGATACACTGATTTCTCTCGAAGAGATTATCGCGAAAATGGATGCGCCGGAAAATGCCAGAATCGCTCGGAACATCGGCATTTCCAGACCCATTTTGGAAGCCATTCAGGGCAATATCAACAAGTTCATCTTGCGGGATTTGGACTATAAAATTCACAATCTGAACAAGCTCTCCCATGATGATACTGTTGACCCCATTGAACGGGCGTCTGTGGCAGTTCGCAAATTCGGCAAGCTGGGCGAATCGGAGGTCATCACCCCAAAGAATATCTGCGAGGATATGATCGCGCTGATCCCCGATGAGGGTTTTGCCAATGCGTTGCACAACGGGCACAAGGTTCTTGATATTGCCGGAAAGGCAGGCGAATTTGCCCTTGCTGTATATGAACGGTTGAAGAGGCTGGGATTTGATGATGCAGCCATTCGAAATTCCATATGCACAATCCCAACGTCCGGCATCACCTATGAATTCACCCGTATGGTATACGAGATTCTCGACCTGAATGTTGCCTGCCTTGCGGACAAGTTTACCGCCTATGATCTGCTGGAAATGAAGAACGCCAGCGGGAAAATCGACTATGAAAAGATAGCGGCGCTGCTGACGCAGGCAAAGCCGTTCAACACGGTCACTCTGCACGATACGGTTGCGGAAGGAGATGAGAAAGTGAAATTTGATGTTGTAGTGGGCAATCCGCCCTATCAGATCAGCGATGGTGGCGCACAGGCAAGCGCAAAGCCAATCTATAACAATTTTGTTGCTGTGGCAAAAGAACTGGCACCAGCATATATGACAATCATTATGCCTACACGCTGGTATGCAGGAGGCAAGGGGCTTGATGACTTCCGAAACGCGATGCTTGAAGATGCCACGATCCAAGAGCTTCACGATTTCCTTCATCCGGAAGAAGTGTTCCCCGGGACTAACAATCGCGGCGGAATCTGTTATCTGATGTGGAATGCTCAACATGATAACAGACGAAACCCTGTTACCATCACTACGCACGAAGGTGAGGGGCGCACTTCTGTTTCACATCGCAATCTGAGATTCAGAGATATGGATATATTCGTGCGGTATAGTAAAGCAATTGAGATTGTAAGCAAGGTTGTTCCCGAAGGCACAGATACAATAAGCAATTATGTTTCGGCAGCAAAAGCATTTGGATATAGAACATTCTTTATTAACGATCCAAACTTCAGGGAAAGCCCGACGGGGCTATCATCTCCAGTAAAGTGCTATGGCCGCGCTGGTAGAGTGGGATATGTCGAAAAAGACGAAGTCCCAAGCCATACAGATTGGATTTGTCGATGGAAGGTATATGTTCCTGAATCCAATAACATCGGCACAGAGCTAAATGATGATAATCAAAACGCATTCGTTGGCGAGCCGGAAACAATTTGCACTGAGACATTTTTGGTAATCGGCGCGGAATTGGAGTTGAACGAAGCAAGTGCGATTAATCTGTCAAACTATCTCAAAACAAGATTCGCACGTTTCCTTTTAAGCCTTGCAAAGATTAGTCAGCATGGAACGGCCAAAACATATCGCTTTGTTCCCCTCCAAGTTTTCTCAAGACCGTGGACGGACGAAGAACTGTATGCGAAGTATAATCTGACCGCTGACGAGATCGCTTTTATCGAAGCAACAATAAAGCCGATGGAGTAAAAGGAAATGAATGATTACCTGAACACATTTGAACAGTATAAAGACATCAAGGAAATCGCCGATCTGATCGACGAAGTTAGAAAGCTGCGGGAATACTATTGCACGCAGCAATTTGACAGGATGCAGCAGCTCATTAACGAGCTAACCGGCAAATACTTTGTCGAAACGCTCACTTGGAACGCAACCCATCCCGCAATGCCCATTACTGTACAGCAGGCATATTTGAATGCCGAAACCTTTCTGCGCCTGAAAGGGATCTCCATTTTGCTTCAAAAGGGCATAAAACCGCAGGTACAGTTATCGGCTGAAGAAGCAGCCTTTATTGAATCCACCATCATGCCGTAGGAGTAACTGTTTATGGATAGCCACGAATGTGATGGAAGCACAATCCGCCTACTGAATCAGCAGATGATAGCTCAAGACAAAGAGTGCCAAAAGACGATAGCGGAAATGCGTGCTGTTGAAAAGTTTTTGAGCGATTTTGGCTTTCTGTCTTTTGGCCGTGATTTTGTCATTTGTGGGAGACATACGTTTTCTCTGCAAATGATCTCAACTGCCTTTGAACTCACGGCGGGCAGCATAATCTCCTGCTGTGAATCTGGCTGCATGGCGGACGCCTACTCATTGCTGCGAAAGTATCGAGATGATTTGTTTTTCTATCTGTACGTTGTGGTTTATGATTCTTGCAATAAGTTAGATAACAAATCGCCGGCAGTTACACAAATGGAAACTAATATTGAGCGGTGGATCAATAATGACCTTGATGATTTATATATCGGGACGGTTCTGCAGGCTATCGGCCAATCTCCAAAGGTAAGAGATGCTGTTCGGAAATATGACTTGAAGTCTTACTTTGATGATCTCGGAGTAAGACTAAATAACTACGTCCATAGCAATGGGGTATTTTTCTACAATCTTAATGTTAACACATTTCCAGGGAAAACCTTGCAAAAGCAGTTACTGTCATTACTGACAGATATGCGTTCTATTACGATTGCGTTTCTCTTTTTGCTCGCCCTCTGCTCGCCGTTATCAATCATGTCTACAGACTATGTAGACTATCTTGATTGCAATATGACCCCACCGGACGGCTCTCAATACTGGGTCGCGCCGTTCATTTCGGAGTTTTTCAAAAACAATCTGGATCTGATTGACGAAAGCTGTATGAAGTATTTGCAGGATAATACACTTATGGAGTTTGAGTCGTAGTCATTGCCACTGTTAGCGTCCGGCAGAAATGGCCAATTGGCGATTTCAGCCGTGCCCGAACACCACACCGAGACGATTGCCGTGCGCATTTTCGTAATTGTTGGAAAGCGATTCCAGTCGATGTAATATGGCAAGAATGTACTTTTAGGTTCTCTCATAACAACCGGCCTTCGGCAGATTGCCGAGGGCCGGTTGTTGCTGTTCACATATTCCTATTCAGCATCCTTGCCTTGCAATATCCTGAAGTATTGTATTGATGGGGATGAATCCCTGCTTGGAGTTTGTCTGTGCCTCCTCCATAGATTCAACCCCTGCACAAATCATACCAACAATTTGATCGTCTTTATCCAATACAACACCGCCACTGGCACCATGGAAAACGGTACAAGCAACTTCAAAGAGGGGATGCCCAAAATGATGTGACTTTTTCCTGATGCATGTATGCAAAAATTCACAACTATCACCTTTACAATAATTGGGATATCCAATCAATTTTACAGAATCACCCAATCCCAACGTGTCGCTATCGCCGATCGGAAAATAATGCTCTGTCTCCTTGTTTATTTCGGCAAGTGCGTAGTCGTTTTCCTTGCTATGGCAAATAAGATTCATTGTTGTTCCAACCACCATAAAAGGCACGGGATATTTGTCGTATAAGCAGACGTTATAAAACTCGTTGTCCTCTATTACGTGGAAGCAAGACAGAAGCCCGTAATCATTAAGATAGAAGCCCGAGCCCTGCCTGGGATTTTCTTGCGATTGACTTTCAAGAACAAATACTGAACTCCGTATCTTTTCCTCGAACAATTTTTGCGCTTTTTTCTCATGATTAGTTCTCTGCAGTACTCGTTCCATAAAAGAGGTCTCATTTATGTCTTCTGGGTCAGGAGTGGTTGCTGTCATATTATTTATCGCTCTTTTTATGGAATCCCTATAGCGCGAGTACAAATCGTAGATTTCGCTTAGGCTTTCTTCGTTCGAACCAGGCCAGTAATCAAGAATATCCATCAATTCTTGTGGGTGTTTTTTCAAAAAATCATATTTTGAGTCGCCTATCTCATGTTCAGTAAAGTATAGTAGCGCACCAACGCGCTGCTTTGTTTCATCATCCAGAGGATCATGCTCAATATCAAGCACGTAGGTATTATCGCTGTCTTGCAATCCCGCTGCAAATATTGCAAGCCGTCTATCAATGCACTGCGAACAACAGCCACAATGTGGAAACCATTCGTGGGTATCTCGAGTCGAACTGCAAGACACGGATAATTGAATCAACCCATTTTCTTGATGCTGATCAAACGTTTTAATGATATCCTCCTTTGTTTTTTTATAATATGGGGTCCGAATTTTAAATGATTTAGAAAAATTGGAATAGAATTCTTGAAGCAAGCCCATTGCTTTCGGATGGGTTGTACGACTTGATCTCGCATTAATTACATCAGTCTGTTTTGAGAGATTTAGGCTTGTGACGCCATTTTCATAAATAAACATTTCGTCTTTTGAGTAGTAATTACATATGGCAAATGCAATAGACGAAAACAGAAACATTCTTGTGCGTTGCGTTTCATCACGGCTTTTCAGTCTTTTAAAGCGGCATTCAAAAGTATATTGCAAAATACGATTGGGATATTTTTCTTTCAATTTTGCAATTAGATTTCGTTGTGTCCGTATTGTTCGGTTATTTGACATATGATTAACTAAACACAACTGCCGATCCGGAAAAGAGTTTAGTCTGTCGATCGCTCCTGCTAATGAATCTAACCCTCCAGAAAATAGCATAACATCCATTTTATTTCCAAATTCAACGTTTAGTTCATTATTTGAAAACAGATCCATTTGATAATCTTCACTTTTCAACGGCTCGGCAGTAGCCTTTGAAAAGCGGAACTCAAACGATTTATCCCCTGTCATAAAGACTAATGCCGCTGCAAGCGCATTTGAAACATTTGAAGCTGCCCAAAAATCATAATCAAGAACAGGCACTTCAAAAACCCAGTTGCGGCTCCAACCAGAATTACTCAAACTGGACCTTTCGCCACGGTTTGCACAACGGTCTGCGCAAAAAACATAGGCTGCAATATGTAAAAGATCTATTATTCTGTCTGGCAATTCTTGCGGTGTATTAATGAACTTATCAAACCGCGTCGTGATATTCTCTATTACTTGATCGTAGTGATGATTTGACAAATTAATTATTTCACTTGTACATTCATTCGAAATGCATGCTTCGCCACAATAGACATGTATAGTTTTGGAGCTGTTTGCTGATGCAGCTTTCATTGTTCAGCCCCCTCTCTGCGGAATTCTTCTTTAATCTTTTTGAATGTTACTGACAAGAAATCGATAATTTTCTTGTCGTTTGGTACTGCTTCTGAGGAATGCTTGTTATACCATCCGGCAGCAAAGGATTGCATTAACTTAGAGATTTCTTGTGAATGTGTAGCAATTGCTGCAGATTGCTGCTTAAGTGTATGATTAAAAGATATTAGTGTGGAATAATCTCGGATCTCGCTGGCTGCTATTCTTTCCAAATAGTAGTTTAGATTTCGTTCAGTAAACTCTGCAACAAATGAACGCGCCATTTCGCAGAACGCAGCACCCGAATCAATACCATTCCAAATGCATTCGCTATCAACACTATCAAAACTTAGTTGATTGGTTTCATGAACCTGTTGGTAAGTGATTATTGCTCTCATTAACGAGTCTTTTGCCAACTTTCCTGTTTCTAAAGAATCGCTTTCGCTTGATAAATATTGATTAACTCCTCGAAGTAGCGAGTACATCGAGAGTTCGCTACCGTTTTCAATTCCGATTACCTTTAGTTTCTCTGTATCATTAGAATAACGACAAAGTATAGTTAAAAACCGAACAGAAGCAATTATTGACTTATCATATGGAAGTGAGTTGTACAAACCTCTTAGAGCATCCAAAGTGTCGCTAGCAACTTTGGCCACAGCAGCATCTTCTTCATTATATCCTTGCAATTGCGAAACTATCGCTCGCCATTGCTTTGTTTTTGGGATGAATCCTATCCTTTCGTGACCCATATATAAAGCATCCCCCTTCTTTTTCTTTGAAATACTTTAAAAATCACTGATAGCGTTTAGCTATCGCCTGTGCTTTTTTTGTAAATAGTCGGGCAATTGTTTTAACGCTCCTGTTGTTGCCAAGAACATCACATCATAATCGGCAAATATGAGGCGTTCTATGCGTTGATTTCATCTTCCAATCCTGAAACTGCCTCCAGGATCGCGTCAAAATCCGGTTTTTCGCCGAAGATCATATTCTGCATATGCTCGTAATCGTCGCGCAGCTTCGGGACGTTGTGTTCCGGCGGCATCAAGCGCATCGTGCCGCGCTTCGCAAGATCGTACCGCGCCCACGGGCAGCGGTAGAACTTGTCCTTGAACGCGACGACGCGGGCGAGTAGGTCGGTGTCGGCAAGCGCACGGTCTTTGACCGGCGATTTCGCCATACAGTACAGATCGTAATAGTGCCGCGAATACCGGCCGGGAAGGGCGCTGCCTTCGGCGCGGAATGCCTCGCGGTGCAGGATCGTGATCTTTTCCCAGAACGTGCGTTCCGGCAGGACCGTCAGAATATCCGTCGACGGCTGCTCAAACACGCGCCCGTAGTATTCGGCGGCGTAAGGCGTGATCGTCTGCTCCGCAGCGGGCGTCCATGCGGCGAGCGCGCCGATCTCCAGACGGATTTCCTGCAGGATCGCCGTGTCGGAAAAGCTGTTCGGGTAGGTGAACTTGACCGTCTGCCCGTCGTAGGAATCGATCTCGCACTTTACGGGCAGCGCCAGTTCCTCGGTCAGATCCTTCTTGACGGCAGGCAGAAACACGTCCCGGAGGAACGCTGCCGCGCGCTCGTTCGCCTCTTTGTTGAAAGCGTCCTGCCTGGTATTGCTGCGCTGTTCCCACGGCTCGTCGATCCCGTAGCCGAGGACGCGCCAGTCGAGGATCAGGTCGATGTCCTCCGAAAAGCGTTTGATCAGATCGTACGCTTTGGACAGGCTCGTGCCGCCCTTAAACGCCAGGCTGTCTTTCCAAGCACAGCGGTGGAAAAGATAATCGAGCATATAACAGACCCAGAAGTCTTTTTCGATGACCGCTTCGCTGATGCCCATTTTGGCGGCAGTATTGCGGAAAAGCGCCTCGCGCTCTTTCGCTTCGATCACAGCTATCTTTCTCATTCTATCACCTGCAAATCGTCTTGATGGTTTCGTAGATCCACGAAGTCGCATACTGCGCTTCCGTCAGCATTGCTTTTCGTTCATCCGGCGTGGTCTCGGCTTTGATCCGATTGATTGTTTTTCTCCGGACGCCGTCTTTGCCAAGCGTTTTCAACGCCTGAATGACCAGCGCCGTCTTCGGCGAAATCTTTGATATCTCCTTATTGGTCGTGTGTTTATACCGAATTGTCGTACGGTCAAAGGAGTACGCTTTATAGGGTCCGTCGCTAACGTAAGACCAGACGACGGGGACCTGCGTCGACAGGCCGAGAAGATTCAGCGCCGTGTCGCCGCAGGGGATAATGCTCCATCCGTAATTGCGGGCGATTGCGTTGGCGACCGCATCCGGCGCAGGCGCAATATACTCGTCAAGCAGCTTGCTGTATTCGGGCTTATAATACACGCCGCGCATGACGCATTTGACGATGTTGTTTTCCGACAAGCGCACCAGATATTCACTGACTCGTTTTGTTTCAGTGATGTCCGCAAAGTCAGAGGCAACAAAAACAGAGCCGACTTTCGCGGCTTCGATTCTGTCCCGCATTTCCTGCATATAATTTCGTCTGTCCATAACAGCACCTCGCAGAAAAAAGTATATATTATTTTCTGCAAAATGTCAAGCATTATACGCTGCCACTCTGATGCGTCCGCAGAAACCGACACTTTGAAAAAAGTTATTGCAAACGTATGTTCTATATGATATACTGTTTTCAGAGGAACTCCGGCGGGTCGAAACGCCTCCAAAGCGACACTTCCCGGTACATCAAATAACGGAGGCAGTATGATGAAGAAAGAAATGACCTCCCGACGAGGTGAGGCGAAACCGACACCTTAGACCGGAGCAAATCTGAAAACGCCGAAATTCCGCAGCACGTGGTCGATTCGATCGCGCGGATGCTTCTGCCGGAACTGATCGCTTTCTATGAAAGCGAGGAAGGTCAACGGAAGTATGCGGAATGGAAGCAGGCGCAAGGCCGTCAGGACGGCTGAGCGCAAAAGTGGCGGGGTATGTGAACCATACCCCGCCCGATTTTTCTCGTTTAATCCATCAATCGGTGTTCGTGATTGCCCTTCAGGTAGTCGCGGACGCTGCCGTTGAGCACGTGGTAGGCGTATTCGAGCGGGTTGTTGTAGATGAGCCAGTCCAGTTCAGAGCGATTGGCGATGCTGATGTCATAGAGTTCTTCGACGGCTTCGCAGTCGATGGCGAGCATCGTTCCGTCCGAGAACTTGACCTCTACGCAGTTGGCGTCCAGATTGAATTCGCAGTGCTTGATTTTCCGTTCCATTTGATTACCTCCTTGTTTGTTTCCTTGTCGTTCGTCCGTACACGTTGTCATAGTCGAAATATAAAAATAATCCGAACCCATTCCGTAAAGGAATGAAGTTCGGATTATCTTCTCGTGGTGGACCTTAGGGGGATCGAACCCCTGACCTCAAGATTGCGAACCTTGCGCTCTCCCAGCTGAGCTAAAGGCCCAAATATTTTTTCAAACAGCGCGTGAATAATCAACCGGTCGGCTGATTGAGCGGCACGTTTGACGGGTTTGCGGGGCGAAATCCCGCTGCGCAAGGGTTATTATAGCACATTCTTTGAAAAATGCAATCTTTTTTTTCGTTTTCTGCGGGAAAGTTTTCGGCACGGCGCGTCCGGCGGCACAGGGGCTTGCGTTTGCAGGGTTTGCGTGGTATGATAGGAATGAAAATTTATAAATCAGGAGGCACTTCTATGGATCAACCGACCATTCCTCCCGAGCAGCTTGACGAGCAGCTTGACGAGCAGCTCGACGATCTGCTTCGCGGCTTTGACCCGAACGGCGAACCGGAGCGCGCGGAGGAGCTTCCGTCTGTCGACGACATCCTCAATGAATTTACCGCACAAGAAGCAGCGGCGGAGACTCCCGCTGCGCAGGACGCGCCCGAAGGGGCGCCGTCCGTGGACGACATCCTCAACGAATTTGCCGTGGCGGAACAGACGCCGGACGGGGAAGAGCTGAACGCCGCGGAGGATAAGACCCGGACGCTCCCCACGGACGAGATCCGCAGCGAATTCTCCGCGCCGCTGGCGGAGGTTGCCGAGGGCTACCGTCCCGACGAGGCGGACGGGGAGCCGCAGTCGGCGGACGACGTTCTGCGCGAATACGCTGCGCAGCCGGAGGAGGCAGACCCGCTCTCGCAGGCGGAAGAGCTGCCTGATCTCTTCCCGTCTGAATATTACGACAAGGAGGCGTCCGAGCCGGAAGCGTACGAAGCGCCGACGGTCGTGGCCCGTCCTGCGCAGAAGAAGCGCTCGACCGCGCGCAAGGCGCTGCGCGTCTTCGCCGTGATCGGCAAGTATCTGCTCGCGATCGTGATCGCCCTTGCGATCGCCGTCGTGGGTCTGTTCGGCTATCTGACGCTGGCCGAGTACAACCCCTCCCGCGCCGAGGTCGCGCAGCGCGGCGCTGTGACCGTCTCAAAGAAGCTGGATCAGAAGACCTTCTCGATCCTCACGCTGAACACCGGCTACGCCGCGCTGGGCGAGAATGCGGACTTCTTCATGGACGGCGGCACGGGTGTGCGCGCCAACTCCGAGGACGAGGTGCGCAACAACATGCTCGGCATCGAGGCGATCGTCCAGAGCGCCGAGGCGGACTTCGTCTTCCTGCAGGAGCTGGACACCGACTCCGACCGCAGCTTTGAACTGAACCAGTGGCTGCAGTACGAATACGATCTGGAGGACTACGAGACGCGCTTTGCGCTGAACTACTCCTGCGACTACGTGCCCTATCCGCTGCCGAAGACCATCGGCAAGGTGCATTCCGGCATTGCGACCTTCAGCCGCTACGACGTCTCGTCGGCGACGCGCTACAGCCTGCCGTGTCCCTTCTCGTGGCCGACGCGCATTGCCAACCTCAAGCGCTGCATGCTCGTCACGCGCATCCCGCTCGAAGGCAAGGAGGGGCAGGAGCTGATTCTGATCAACTTCCATCTGGAGGCATACGACGACGGCGAGGGCAAGGCCGCGCAGACCGAACAGCTCATGCAGTACATGACGGAGGAATATGAAAAGGGCAACTACGTGATCGCGGGAGGCGACTTCAACCAGTGCTTCCCCGGGACGCAGGACGCCTACCCGCTGAAGGAAACGAGCGGCTGGGCCGCCGGGCAGCTTGACCGTCTGCCGACCGGCTGGAAGTACGCCTATGACGACACCACACCGACCTGCCGCCTGCTCAACCAGCCCTACGATCCTGCAAGCCCGTTGACGCAGTACTACGTGATCGACGGCTTCCTCGTCTCGCCGAACGTAACCGTGACGTCGGTGAAAACGCTGAACGAGGGCTTCGTCTACACCGACCACAACCCCGTGCTGATGGAGGTCACGCTGACCCCGTGACAGAAAATGAATAAAACGCTGCGCCGCGCAGGGGAGAGCCTCCCCTGCGCGGTTTGCAATGATAAGGCGGGAACGTTCCGCAAGGAATCGAGTCGGTTTACACGAAAAAACGTTATGGTTTGTCATTGCGAAAATTTGAAAGTGGCGTACCCCTTTTGACGGAGGGATTGTTACCGCTCTACGCAGTATTGCGCGTATCTTCAGCGTTGACAACCCCTCAGTCACGGCTGCGCCGTGCCAGCTCCCCTTACACAGGGGAGCCGTTGCGCAGGTCATTCGATAAAGCGTCCCGTGTCGATAGGGACAGATTGCCACGGCTCCTGCGGAGCCTCGCAATGGCACGGATGGGGAAGGTTTCGGGCGTCAGCGAGGCGGATGAGGTGGTCGCAGGAACTGCGCACGTATTTCGATAACGCTCCGATTTTGGCGTTTCCCGTCTTTCGCGGCGGCATGTGGGCATGCCGCCCTACGCGGTTCTTTTTTCAGGTATTTTCCCGGAATCCATTGAGTTTTATCGGCGCAGGATGTATAATTATTCTGTACCTATGCTTATGATGCGGAGGAGGCGCTTTGGAGATGAAAAAACATACGTACCGGCTTCTGTCATGGCTGCTCGCTGTCTTCCTGCTCTTATCCCTTCTGCCTGCGGCCTTTGCGCAGGACGCGCCGGCTGCCGGCGATCTGCTGTGGGCGGAGATTCTTGCGCTGCGTGACGGCGTGAAGAAGCGCGGTGAAACGCCGAACGTCGACGACTTTGCGGCGATCTCGGACGATGTGTACGCCCTCGTCGAGGCCTCCGGGACGGCGCGGGCGGATTCCCTGCTTGCCAACGGCGATTTCATCCGCTGGATCGACGACGAGACGGGAATCTCCTGCTGCTATTCGCCCGCCCTCGAGGCGGACAAGGCGGCCGCGCGCGCCGGGCAGAACGACGCGCCTGACCTTCTGACGCTCGACGACCTTCCCGTGCGCAGCGCAGCGCGCGGCGGCGGACCGTCGTCGTGGAACATCGGCCTGATCCAGCCCTGCTGGGAGAGCAGCTCCCACTACGCGGATTCCTCCTTCAGCAGTTATTCGCCCTACTACGTGCAGCAGGCGACAGCCCTCGCCTCGGCGACCGGCGGCAGTCTGATGCGTTACGCCATGGAGAACGCCACCGTCGACACGATCGCCTACGCCCTGCAGAACTGCGGCTTCGTGATCTTCGACTCGCACGGCGGCACGGACTATTCCAGCGGC
Source organism: Oscillospiraceae bacterium (assembly GCA_017405865.1). Lineage (GTDB taxonomy): Bacteria > Bacillota > Clostridia > Oscillospirales > Oscillospiraceae > JAZOXB01. The sequence continues at coordinate 17,782 of JAFQZN010000018.1, forward strand.
AGCGACTACACCTCGCAGGCGAACACCTCCTACCTGTGGCTGTACGCCGGATCGAGCAGTCTGTCCGCCATTCAGACGCTGCTGGAGCCGCAGGACTATCAGGCGACGCACACCGGCGAATACAGCGTCTATTCCGACGTGATCTACTCCGGCGACCTGTACGGCGTCAACGGCACGGTGATCGCCAATCACATGGACGCGGACGCGCCGCACAACATGCTCTATATGGGCATCTGCCTCGGCATGGCGACGGACGGCATCTACGCGCCGCTGCGCGAAAAGGGCGTAGAGGTCGTCTACGGTTACTCGCAGTCGATCACCTTCGTCGGCGAAAAGGCGTATATGCTCGCCGTGACCAACAGTCTGCTGGATGACAAGAACGTTGCAGAGGCGGTCGCCGCTGCCAAGAGCGAGGTCGGCGTATGCGATCCCTACGAATCGTCCTACCCCGCCTATCCGATCGTCGTCTCCTCCGAGGACGCCTATCCTGGGCAGGGTCACGTGGACGCCCCGCAGACCGTCCTGTCCACCTGGAGGCTGATAGAGCCGCACACGGTCACGGTCAACGTCACCAACCCCGAATGCGGCGGCGCGACGGTGGACGCCTACGACATCACGACGACCCCGATCGCAGGCTACTATCCGGCCGAGGTCACGGTCACGGAGGGCAGCGGCACCTTTACCGTCAGCGGCACGCACATCTACGTCCACTGTACCACGGACGTCACGGTTTCCATTACCTTCGCGCCCAAGCCGCAGGTCACGCTGTCCTTTGCGGGCATTGCCTGCGACCCGATCTCCGGCACGGCGGACGACATCGTCACCCTGCCGCGCCCGACCTCGACCTGCGACGGCTACGACTTCGTCGGCTGGACGGAGGAGGAGGTCGCCGCCCACGAGGCGACGCCCGGCCTGTCCGAGGCGTATCTGCAGCCCGGCGCGCGTTATACGCTGCCCTACGAGGACACGGTCCTGCACGCGCTGTACCGCCATGTCGACCACAACGGTACGCCCTCCGTCGACCGCTACGTGCGCGTGACGAGCAGCGCCATGCTGCAGGAGGGCGGGAGCTACCTGCTCACCATCAATCCCTATTTCACCTCCGGCGCGTACGTCTTCAACGGCGGTCTGGCAGCGCCGAACGTCAACGAGAATTACAAGGGCTTCAGCTTTCTGGATGCGAGCGAGACTGCCATCGCGAGCAGCGGCGCGACCGACGCCTGCGCCATCCAGATCGAGCCGATCGACGGCACGGGCGCCTACGGTCTGCGCCTGCAGAACGGCGCGGGCAAATACTTCGGCAACCTCGGCTCAAGCGCGACCTTCTCGACCAGAGACGCGAGCAAGGGTCCCTATCCCATGACGGTCGACGTCGTCAACGGCTCGGCGGGGGCCTTCGTGCGGATCTATAACGCAGAGGGATCCAACACCTATTACTTCTGCTTCTACAGCCATTCCACCAGCTCCACCTCCACGGACAAATTCTGCTTCAAGGCGGCAAGCGCCTACTCGAGCAGCGACGGGGTCTATTCCGTCGCCCTTTACAAGAAGGTCGCGGGCGTGGACGGAACGCTGCTCTACACCGGCGAGGCGATCGCCTGCGCCCATGAAAACGCCGTCGCCGCGGATACCGCACCGACCTGCACGGAGGCGGGCTACACGACCTACCTCTGCCCGACCTGCGGCTACAAGTGGACGGCGGCGGGCGAGGCTGCCCTCGGTCACAGCTACGAGGCGGTCGTCACTGCCCCGACCGCGACCGAGCAGGGCTATACCACCCACACCTGCGCCGTCTGCGGCGACGTTTATACCGACAGCTACACCGACCCCTACGGCGTCGAATATCAGGTGACCTACAGCATTTTAGGGCATTTGAGCGAGCCGGTCGCGGTCAACAGCTTTATCGGCACGACCCTCCCCACGACCGACATTGCCCCCGAAGGCTATACGTTCGCCGGCTGGTCGCGGACGGAGCTTTTGAGCGAGACGACCTCCGCCGGGCTCCTCACCGGTACCTTCAAGCCCACCGCCGACACGACCCTCTACGCCGTCTACGTCCGCTCGGAGTTCATCGCGGGCAACGGCGACTACGTGCGGGTCGAATCCTCCTCCGGCCTGGCAAACGGCAAAACGCTGATCGTCTACGAGGCGGGCGGCATCGCTTTCAACGGCTCCTTTGCCACCACCTCCACCGCGCTGAACAAGGCGAACAACTACGTCAGCGTCAGCATCGAAAACGGCCGCATCGCCTCGACGGACGAGGTGGAGGCGGCAGCCGTGACGTTCAGCAGGATCAGCAGCACGAATTACTATTCCATTCTCCTGCCCTGCAGCAAATACATGGGCTCGACCGGATCGAGCACGGGCATCAACGTCAACGCATCCACGGTCTATCAGAACAGCGTCACGATCTCCGACGGCAAGGCGGCGATCGCCAACGTCTCCGGAAACAACATCTACTATTTCGTCTATAGCAGCGCCTCGTCCTCCAACCGCTTCGCCTACTACAACCCGAGCAACAGCACCTCCCACGCCGTCGCGGTCTACCAGAAGGACAACGGGCACACGGTGAATTATTACACCACCGCGCCGGACGTCTCCGGCTGCGCACACGAGAACGTCCGCACGGAGGTGACCGCGCCGACCTGCACGGAGGCAGGCTTCACCCTTTCCACCTGCCTGTCCTGCGGCGAAGCCTGGACGGGCGAGGAGACTGCCGCCCTCGGTCACGACTACGGCGACGGCGCCGTCGTGCTGCCCACGCCCGAGGCCTTCGGCTATACGGTCTACACCTGCAGCCGCTGCGGCGCCTCCTATCAGGACAGCTTCACCGGCTGGGATTATCAGATCACCTGCAGCGTCGCCGGCGTAGAGCGCGACCCCGTGACGGTCAACGGTCTGATCGGCGCGGCGCTGCCCGAAACCTGCGACCCGATCGACGGCTATACCTTCGTCGGCTGGTCGGCAAGTCCCATCGACCCCGAAAGCACGACGGCGGAGCTGCTGGACGGCGTATATTACCCGACCGAGGACGCGACCGTCTACGCGGTCTATTCCCGTACGCAGGACGAAACGCCCCTCTATACCACCATGCCGGACTGCCTCGTGATCCGCTCGGCGGTCCTCGTCCTGAACGGCAAGCTCGACCTCGCCTTCACCGCGCAGGTGTCCGCGAAATATTCCAACGTCCGCATGGTCTTCGAGGGGCCGAACGGTGAAACGACCGAGACCGATTACGAGGTGCGCGACGGCAAGTACGTCTTCACCTATACCGGGATCAACCCCCAGTGCATCGGCGACAGCCTCACCGCGACCCTCTGCGCGACGGCAAACGGCGTTTCTTCCGCCGTCAGCATCGAAAGCTACTCCGTCCGGCAGTACTGCGTCAATCAGCTGGCGAACGAAACGATCTCCGCCGAGCTGCGCACACTGCTGTCCGACCTGCTCGCCTACGGCGCGGCGGCGCAGACCTATATGGGCTACCGCGCCGATGCGCTCGTCACGCAGGACGTCGATACCTCCTCTTGCAGCAGCTTTGCCGAGCTGACGGACTTTGGCGCGGTCTTTGACGGCGTAGCGGACGCGGACGTCTACTGGATCTCCGCCGGGCTGACGCTGACCGACAGCGTGGAAATGACCCTCCGCTTCCACGCCACCGCCGTGGACGGACTGTCCGTCTATCTCATCGAAGACGGCAGAACGCAGACCTTCACGGAATTTACCCCCGTGCCGGGAGAGGAGAACGTCTACGTGATCACCCGCTCCGGCATCAGTGCCGAGGACTACGGCAGCGTCGTGACCGCCGGCTTCGAGCGGGACGACGAGCAGGTCGGCAACGACCTGTACTACAGCGTCAACGCTTACGTGCAGGCCAGGCAAAACGATGAAAACGCGGCCCTCGCCGCCCTCGTCCGCGCCCTGTATAATTACGGTGCCTCCGCTGCGGCCTACGCAGCTGCGGAATAATGCCGTAACCGGCAAACAAAACAAGCTGAGAAGAACGAAATCCGCTCTTCTCAGCTTCTTGCTTTATTGTGATGAACCGGGAACAGCGCCAGCCGCGTCCTTGCGTGGTCGCGCAGTGACCGTGGCAATCCCTGCGTCACAGGGCTGGGAATTGTATCGTTTTTCACGACAACCCCACCAACCGTGTCATTCCCTGCCTGACGCAGTCAGGCAGGGAATCTGTCCGTCGCAGGTATGGCATTTGTGCCGCATTACGGGAAAGTGTCCCACATTGGTACGCACAGATTGCCCGCGTAAAGCGGACAATGACAGAACTGAAGGGTATGCCGTAATATGAAACCTCTGTCTTATCTGTCATTCCCGCAGCCGCAGGCTGCAAGGGAATCTGTCCGTCGCAGGCATGGCATTTGTGCCGTTTTACGAGAAAGTGTCCCGCATTGATACGCACAGATTGCCACGCCGCCTCACGGCGGCTCGCAATGGCGCGGGGAGGTGAAGCGCCGTCAAGCGCGCAGGGTGCGCGATTCAGAATGCCTCGGCGGTGATGTCGCAGCAGCGCAGCGGAACGACCGACGCAAGCGACTGCGGCGAGGTCTCGATTTGCAGACCGATCCTGCCGGCGCTGAAAAAGATTGCTTCGCAATCCGCCGCCGTCGCGTCGATCACGGTCGGAAACTGCTTTTTCATCCCGATCGGGCTGCACCCGCCGTGAACGTAGCCCGTCAGCGGCAGAAGCTCCTTCTGCGGCAGCATGGCGAGCGACTTTTCCCCGACGGCTGCCGCCGCTTTTTTAAGCTCCAGCTCCTGCGCGACCGGCACCATGAACACATAGTGCGCGCCGGATTTGCCGACGGTCACAAGGGTCTTGAACACGCAGTTCACGTCCTGCCCGAGCGCCCGCGCGACCTCCGTGCCGCTGAGCGCCCCGCCCTCATAGCTGTGAACGTTGTATGGCAGCTTCTTTTGATCCAGCTTCCGCATCGCGTTCGTCTTTTCCTGTTTCATGTTCTCACCCTCACTTTTGCGCAGCAAAAACTTCACTTTCTTTGAAAACTTCACTGCGGAGCAACTTCACTTGCCGAAAGGCAAACTTCGTTAGAAATCCGCCAAAAGACTGATTCGCTGCGCAAGCGCAGTCAGTCCCGCTGCGTCGGCTTTGGAAAAGCGCGCGGGGATCGGGCTGTCAATGTCCAGCACTGCGATCACTTCGCCGTTGCAGTGCAGCGGCACGACGATCTCGGAGTTTGACGCGCTGTCGCAGGCGATATGCCCCGGGAAGGCGTGCACGTCGTCGACGACCTGCACGCGATCCTGCGCCCAGGCCGTTCCGCAGACGCCGCGTCCCTTCTCGATCCTGACGCAGGCGACCTTCCCCTGAAACGGTCCGAGCAGCAGCGCGCCGTCCTTCACGAGATAGAAGCCCGCCCAGTTGATTCTGTCCATGGAATGGTACAGGAGAGCCGCCGCGTTCGCCATAAGGGCGATCGGGTCCTGGGAGATCTCCGTCAGCGCCTCTATTTGCTGTATAATGAGCGCATAGTCGGTCATGTCATCCTTCCTCCGCTTCGTTTCCTTCGCCTGCGCGCCGCTCTCTCTTTTTGAACAAAAGCAGCTCCGGGTCTGCGCCGTCGCAGCCGTATGAGCAGACCAGAAGGAAGTCCCGGTTTGCCACGACGCCGTAGCAGCGCTCGCTGCCCTCCCGCTCGACCTGCGCGCCGAGATAAACGTTATTCTCCCTCAAAAACTTTGCCTTCGCGCCGTTGGCGAGCGGATATTCGAGGTTTACATAATCTCCGTTCAGCAGGAACAGCCGCTCCGCCCGCAGACCCGGGATGCCGAGCGCGTTGATCTCCCGGAGCAGCGTTTCCTGCAGGGCTGCAAAGCCCTCCTGCCCCTCGGCGCTGATCGTCTGCGCCGCGACGCAGTCTCCGCCGAGCGGATGCCCGCCGCAGGCCTCGCAGCCGCCGCAGCGCTCCGCCTTGCTGCACGTGCGGCAGCAGTCCAGTCCGCAAATTTCCATGCAACGTCTACTCCTTTCTCTTGCAAATATACAGCAGATGGCTGGAATTACCCAGCATCTCCCGCTTTTCACAGATATGCAGCTGATAGTCCGCGAACGCCTCGAAATCCTCGTCCGTCATGGAGAAGTCCGCCCGCCGCTCGGCAATCTCCAGCACGTTGTCCGTCGCGACGGTCGTGATATGCTCGACGGGCTTGTCCGCAAACAGCGCTTCAAACTCACAGACGTCAAAGCCGGTGAACAGCTGCTCCTTAAAATGCTTCACGCGGTATTCGCCGTCGAAATTCTCCTTGATCCCCTGCGTGGTCGGCACCCAGTCGTACAGATAGTTGGTGCAGATGATCGCGTGGGCGGACAGAAACGCGGTCAGGATCGTGCCGCCCGGCCTGGTCACGCGGATCGCCTCGTCGATCGCCCTGTGCTGATCCGCTTTCTCATACAAATGATACATCGGACCGAAGAGCAGGGTCACGTCAAAGGAAGCCTCCGGAAAACGGCTGAGATCGAGCGCGTCGCCCTGAAACGCTTCGATATCGGGCAGTCCGGCAGCGTTTTTCTTCAGCGCATCGAGGTTGCTTTCGACAAGCTCGACCGCCGAAACACGGAAGCCCTCCCGCGCAAGCGCGACGGAATACCGTCCGGTGCCTGCCCCGATTTCCAGCACGCGGTCGCCGCGCTTCAGGTATTTATGGATATACTCCATCGTAACGCGGTATTCCAGCTGCCCGTGCCGCGATCTTAGCAGCCGCGTGTCTTCATCGCTCTGTCCGTAAAACTTATTGATCATTTCTGTTCGTTCCAATTTTTCACCGCCTCCGCAAATCTCGATTGGTCTATTTCCTTGTCATCAAGCCGACTGTCTCCACATGGGAGCAGCGGGGGAACATGTCGACGGCTTCGGCGTGGGTCAGCTTATAGCCTTTTGTGCAAAGTAACTTGACGTCGCGCGCGAGGGTCGCGGGGTCGCAGGAGACGTAGACCACGCGGTCGGGCGACATTTTCTCAATCGCGTTGATCACGTCTGCACTCAAGCCCTTGCGCGGCGGGTCGACCGTGATCACATCCGGGCGGATGCCCTCGGCGCAGAGCTTTTGCGCCGCCTGTCCCGCGTCCGCGCAGAAAAAGCGCGCGTTTTCAATGCCGTTTCGTTCGGCGTTGCGCTTGGCGTCCTCGATGGCGGCGTCCACGACCTCCACGCCGATCACCTGTTTTGCGTGGCGCGCAAGGCAGAGCGTGATCGTGCCGGTGCCGCAGTAGAGGTCGAGCACCGTTTCCGTTCCCTTGAGGTCGACGGCAGCGATCGCCTTGCCGTAGAGCGTCTCCGCCTGCGTGCGGTTGACCTGATAGAACGAGCGCGGTGAAATGCGGAAGCGCAGTCCGCACAGAACGTCCTCGATCGCGTCCGCGCCCCAGAGAATACGCGTTTTTTCGCCCAGAATCGCGTTGCCCCTGCGCGTGTTGACGTTGACTGCGACGGACGCTACGCCCGGAACGCGCTGACGCAGCAGGTCGACCAATTCCGTTTCACGCGGGAGCTTCGCGCCGTTGACGACGAGGCAGACAAGGACTTCCCCGGTCGCCTCGGCGTGGCGGACGAAGATATGCCGCAGAAGCCCCTTGCCGCTTTCCTCGTCGTAGGCGCTGACGCGGTAGGCGCGCGCCCATTCCAGAACGGTCTGCTTTGCGGCATCGGCGCAGGGCGGCTGGATCAGGCAGCGGTCGATCGGGATCAGCTCGTGCGTGCCTTTTTTGAAAAACCCCGCCTCCACGCCGTTTTTTGCGGGAGCGACGGGAAACTGCGCCTTGTTGCGGTAGCTCTCGCAGGACGGGGCGCCGGTCAGTTCGATGGTTTCCAGCGCCTGCCCGCCGAGGCGGTTGAGCGCGTCGAGGACGCGCTGCCGCTTGATCTCGCACTCCGTTTCATAGTCCATGTGCCAGAAGTCGCAGCCGCCGCAGCGCTTGGCGTAGGGACAGCGGCGGTTGACACGGTGCGGCGAGCGTTGTATGATAGTTTCGATCCTGCCATGCGCGGCGGTCTTGCCGATGTGGGTGATGCGGATGTCGTATTCCTCGCCCGGGACGGCGTTCGGCACGAAAACGGCGCAGCCGTCCACGCGGCACACGCCCAGTCCTTCGCTGGTAAAGCCGCTGACGGCGGTGCGGTATATCTCATTCTTTTTCATAGAAATTTCCTCTGTTTCACGTGAAACAATCCGTTTGTTTCATTCTATCATACTTTCGTTCATTCGACAACCGAAATCAGGTGATTTGGTGCTGACTTATCAAAACTGTATGCTCTGCCCGCGCAAATGCGGCGTCGACCGCGCGAGCGGACAGCTTGGCTTCTGCCGCATGCCCGCGCAGCTGCGCGCGGCGCGGGCGATGCTCCACTACGGCGAGGAACCGCCGGTCTCCGGCGCATTCGGCACGGGCGCGGTGTTTTTCAGTGGCTGCACGCTGCGCTGCGTCTACTGCCAGAACGGCGAGATTTCCGAGGGCGGGAAGGGAATTCCTCTGGTCGCGCGCCGTCTGCGCGAAATTTTCGAGCAATTGATCGACGAGGGCGCGCAGTCCATCGACCTCGTCACGCCGACGCACTTTCTGCCCGAAATACTGCCCGCGCTCACGCCGAAGCTGCCCGTGCCGGTCGTCTATAACTGCGGCGGCTATGAGCGCGTCGAGACGCTGCGCGAACTGGAAGGGCTTGTGGACGTGTATCTGCCCGATTTCAAATACGCCGACCCCGTTCTCGCAGAAAAGCTCTCTCGCGCGCCGGACTATTTCGAGGTTGCCGCTGCGGCGATCCGGGAGATGTACCGGCAAGTCGGCGGCGCGGTCGTGACCGACGGGATCATGGAGCGTGGGCTGCTGATCCGGCATCTGGTCCTGCCGGGATATTTGGACAATTCGCTGCGCGTGATCGAGTGGGTTGCGGCAAATTTCCCGAAAAATGACGTGCTGTTCTCCCTGATGAGCCAGTACGTACCGACGGGGCGGGTCGCGCCGCCGCTGGATCGCCGCGTCAGCGCAGAGGAGTACGACGGAGCGGTATCGTGGATGGAGCTGTGCGGGATCACGAACGGCTACACGCAGGACGCCTCTGCCGCAACGATGGAATATCTGCCCAGCTTTGATTTCAGCGGAATTTTGTGAAACAAACGTTTGCATTTTGAAAAGAAGTGTGCTATAATGGCAGTATGGAAAGGAAAGGAGCTGCGAATATGGCGCGAACGAGCAATAAGCGAGAGGAGATCCTCGCGTTTTTGAGAGAGTTTTCCGCGCAGTACGGCTACGCGCCGTCCGTGCGCGAGATCATGCAGGGCGTCGGGCTGAAGTCCACCGCCTCCGTCCACTACCACCTGCGCGCGCTGAACGACAGCGGCGCGATCGAAATGGACGCCGATAAGAACCGCGCCATCCGCCTGCCGGAGCGCGGCGTTCCGGTGGTCGGCACGGTCGCCGCAGGGCAGCCCATCCTCGCCGAGGAGAACATTGAAGGCTACCTGCCGTGGAGCGCCGACCCGGACTGCTTTGCGCTGCGCGTCAAGGGCGATTCGATGATCAACGCGCGCATCTTCGACGGCGACACGGTCATCGTCCGTCCGCAGGCGACCGCCGACAACGGCGAGATCGTTGTCGCGCTGATTGGCGACGAGGCGACGGTCAAGCGGCTCTCCCGCAAAAACGGCGCGGTCTGGCTCCTGCCGGAAAACCCCGCCTACCGTCCGATCGACGGCAGAGAGGCGACGATCCTCGGCAAGGTCCGCGCCGTCGTCAGAGAAATTTGAGCAAAAAAACCGATGTTTCACGTGAAACATCGGTTTTTTCTATTGCAAACGCCGGGGGCGTGTGATATTATGTTTACGAAATTAGTGGAAGGAGGCTGGCCATGGGTACCGTAATTGCGGTCGTCAACCAAAAGGGCGGCGTCGGCAAGACGACCACCGCCGTCAATCTGACCGCCGCGCTGACGGAGCTGGGCGCGCGTGTGCTGCTGTGCGACTTTGACCCGCAGGCGAATGCGACCTCCGGCCTCGGCGTGGAGAAGCGCTCCGTCGTGATGGGCGCATACGAAATGCTGATCGACAACGCGCTCCCGGAGCGCTGCATCGTGCGGACGAAGTACGGCAGCCTCATTCCCGCGACCTCCGCGCTGGCGGGTGCGACGGTGGAGCTGATCGCGCTGGACAACCGCGAATACAGATTAAAGGATCAGCTTGACCATTTACGCGACGCCTACGACTATATCTTGATCGACTGCCCGCCCTCTCTGGAGCTGCTGACGGTCAACGCCCTGTGCGCCGCGGACAGCATTCTGATCCCGGTGCAGTGCGAATACTACGCGCTCGAGGGGCTGTCTGATCTGATGGCGACGATGCGCGCGATCAAGAAGCGGCTCAATCCGCGCCTGCAGATCTTCGGCGTATTGCTGACGATGTTCGACGGGCGGACGAATTTCTCCAACCAGGTCGCGCAGGAGGTGCGCCGTCACTTCCCGGGCAAGGTTTTTGCCGCTGCAATCCCGCGCAACGTGCGCCTCGCAGAGGCGCCGAGCCACGGCCTGCCGGTCCTCGCCTACGACCGCAGCTCGCGCGGGGCCGCCGCCTATCTCGCGGTCGCGGAAGAATTCCGCAGAAAGGGGTAAGCTATGAAGCAAAAGGGTCTGGGGCGCGGACTGGGCGCTCTGATCGACGATTTTTCCGAGGTTTCCCCGCAGCAGGCGGTCACGGCGCTTCCCGTGCAGAAGGTCGAGCCGAACCCCCATCAGCCGCGCCGCGCCTTTGACGAGGCGGAGCTGCAGGCGCTGGCCGATTCGATCGCGGAGCACGGCATCGTGCAGCCGCTCGCCGTCCGCGCGCTGGAAAACGGCTACTATCAGATCATCGCGGGAGAACGCCGCTGGAGAGCCGCCCGGCTGGCGGGGCTGAAGGAAGTCCCCGTCGTCGTGCTGGAGGCGGACGACCGGACGGTCATGGAGCTTGCGCTGATCGAGAATCTGCAGCGGCAGGATCTCAACCCGATGGAGGAGGCCGAGGGCTACCGCGCCCTGATCGAGGACTACGGTCTGACGCAGGAGCAGGCGGCGTCCCGGGTGGGAAAATCCCGCCCCGCCGTGGCAAACGCGCTGCGCCTGCTGGCACTGCCCGACGAGGTGCGCGCCATGGTCGTAGACGGTACGCTCTCGGCAGGACACGCCCGCGCGGTGCTGTCGCTGCCGTCGGAAAAGCTGCAGAAGGCTGCGGCGCAGAAGATCATCGCCCTGCGGCTTTCCGTGCGGCAGGCCGAGATGATGTGCAAGCGCATGGCGGCCGGGGAAAAGGAAAAACCCGCAAAGCAGTCCGCGCTGACCGTGGACTACGTTGCAGAATGCGAAAAGGCGCTGACGAGGCAGCTCGGCCGCAAGGTGCGGATCGTCAACGGCAAGCGCAAGGGGCGCTTCGAGCTGGAATTCTACGGGTCAGACGACCTGCAGCGTCTATATGACGCACTACTTTCCCTTACGGAGGAGAATCATGCCTGAAACAGAAACAGCCGTCCGGCCGGCGAAGCGCAAGCGCGCCGCGCTGGAGTACATTGCAATTCTACTGGGTGCCGCCCTCGTGCTGGTGGCCCTCTCTCTGCTGCTGCGGCAGACCGTGCAGCAGGAAAATTCCCCGGCCGATCCTCCCGCGATCGCCGGAGAGGCCGTCCCGAACGGCGCACATTCCTGATTATGAGGTGATATTATGCTGGACATCAGAAGAATCAAAGACGATCCCGAGGGGGTCAAGGCAGGCTTGCGCGCCAAGGAGGTCGACTGCGATCAGCAGATCGACCGCATTCTGGAGCTGGACGCACAGCGCCGCGCGCTGATCCTCGAAACGGAGACGAGCAAGGCAGAGCAGAACAAGGTCTCCCGGGAGATCCCGCTGCGCAAGAAAAACGGCGAGGACGTCGCTCCGATCTTCAAGCGCATGGCAGAGCTGAAGGCAGCCATCGCCGCGAATGACGCGAAGCTCGGCGAGGTGGAGGCGGAGTACCGCACGCTGATGCTGTCGCTGCCCAATCTGCCCGATCCCGACCTCAAGCCGGGCGGCAAGGAGAACAACGAGCCGCTGCGCTACTACGGCGAGCCGCACAAATTCGACTTCGAGCCGAAGCACCATGTCGACCTGTGCACCGACCTCGGCCTCATCGACTACGAGCGCGGTACGAAGCTGGCAGGCTCCGGCTTCTGGATGTATCGCGGCATGGGCGCGCGGCTGGAGTGGGCGCTGCTCAACTACTTCATGGACTGCCACCTCGCAGACGGCTACGAAATGGTCATCCTGCCGCACATGCTGGAGTATAAGTGCGGCGAGACGGCCGGTCAGTTCCCGAAGTTTGCCGACGAGGTCTATAAGATCGAGAACCCGACCGACGAGCGCATGCACTTCATGCTCCCGACGGCGGAGACGGCGCTCGCCTCTCTGCACCGCGACGAGATCCTCTCCGAGGAAGAGCTGCCGCACAAGCTCTTTGCCTACACGCCGTGCTTCCGCCGCGAGGCAGGCTCCCACCGCGCCGACGAGCGCGGCATGGTGCGCGGCCACCAGTTCAACAAGGTCGAGATGTTCCAGTACTGCCTGCCCGAGAAGTCCGACGAGGCCTTCGACGAGCTGGTGCGCAAGGCGGAGGATCTGGTCAAGGGGCTGGGCTTCCATTTCCGCACCGTGAAGCTGGCGGCGGGCGACTGCTCGGCGTCCATGGCACGCACCTACGACATCGAAATTCTGATCCCGTCCATGAACGGCTACAAGGAGGTCTCCTCTGTCTCCAACGCGCGCGACTATCAGGCGCGGCGCGGCAACATCCGCTTCCGCCGCGAGGCGACCGGCAAGACCGAGTTTGTCCACACGCTCAACGGCTCCGGCCTTGCGACCTCCCGCATTTTCCCGGCGATGGTCGAGCAGAACCAGCGCGCCGACGGCTCCGTGGTCGTGCCGGAGGTCCTGCGCAACTATCTCGGCGGTCTTGAGATCATTGAGAAGAAATAAGCGCTTCGTATAATTATCGGCAGCTTCTGCCGATCGTTATAAAACTTTGAGAAAGGAGGAAAAAGAAAATGGCAAAAGAGAAAAAGGGCTTTATCAAGGAATTTAAGGAATTCGCTATTTCCGGCAACATGTTCGACATGGCCATCGGCATCATCATCGGCGGCGTTTTCAAGGATCTGGTCGCTTCCTTCACCAACAACGTGATCATGCCCATCATTTCCATCTTCACCGGCGGCGTCGACTTCACCGAGTGGAAGCTCGCGCTCCCCTCGATCTTCGAGAAGACCGACCCCGAGACCGGCGAGGTCATCCAGAATTACTTAAACTACGGCGAGTTCATCTCCGCGATCATCAGCTTCCTGATCCTGATGCTGGTGGTATTCCTGCTGGTCAAGGGCGTCAACAAGCTGCGCAAGGCTGCCGAGGCGAAGAAGGCCAAGAAGGAAGAAGAGGCAAAGGAAGAAGAACCGCCCGAACCCTCCGCAGAGGAAAAGCTCCTCACCGAGATCCGCGATCTTCTGGCAAAAAAGGAATAAGCAGAATAAATGCCGCAAAGCGTTCTTCACGTTTTGCGGCATTTTCTGTTGCGAAAAGAGAGAGCTCCCGTTGCCTTTCGTCGAATTTGGTAATATTGCTGTAAAATGTCGCTTTGTGTCGAATGGTATTTGGCTATTTTTGCTTAAAATTCCTTGCAAAACCGCGAACAGTATGCTAAATTGAAACTACCGTTTTCAAGGTACGGAGTTTACGGAGGAGGAATGAAGAAAATGGAAAAGATGTATCGTGTCCTGCTTGCCAACAGCAGCGAGGATTATTCCAAGCAGCTCGCCGCAACGCTGAAGCAGTCCGATCGGTACGAGGTCGTCGGCATGGCGAATGACGGGATCGAGGCAATTGATCTCCTGCGGGAGATCCGCCCCGAATTTCTCGTAGTAGATATGATGCTTCCCCAGGCGGACGGCGTCGCCGTCTTAAAAGCGGCGAACGCGCTGGAAAAGAAGCCGATGCTGCTGGTTTTGGCAGACTTTATGACGGAATTTGTTTCAAACCTGCTTGTCTCGCTCGGCGTGCAGTACGTCCTGCTCAAGCCCTGCACCCCGCGCGCCGTCTACGAGCGGCTCAACGAAATGCGCGACAGCATGACCCCGCGCAGCCCCTGGCAGCGCACCCGCGAGGCCAACGTCGAGGCGATGGTCACGTCCATGATCCACGAGATCGGCGTCCCGGCGCATATCAAGGGCTATCAGTACCTGCGTGAGGCGATCATCATCGCCGTCCGGGATATGGAGGTCATCAACGCCATCACGAAGGTGCTCTACCCGCAGGTCGCCAAGACCTTCGCCACCACGCCGTCGCGTGTCGAGCGCGCGATCCGTCACGCCATCGAGGTCGCGTGGGATCGCGGCGATCTGGAGACGCTGCAGCGGTTCTTCGGCTACACCGTGTCCAACACGAAGGGCAAGCCGACCAATTCGGAGTTCATCGCGCTGATTGCCGATAAGCTGCAGCTGCAGCTCAAGAGCATGGAGCCGATCGCGATTTAGCCGAGGCAGGCAAGTATTCCGTTAATAAGACACCCCCGGACGGAGATTACACTCCGTCCGGGGGAATTTTTTGCGATATATGCCTGCGGCAATGCGATATATTTGCTCCGCAAATGCGATATGTGACCGCTTTGCGCTCACGCGATATGATAAAACGCCCTTTCACGCGCCGAAGGCGCATATCGCGTGCAAAGCACATATCGCGCGCGTAAGCGCATCTCGCAACGCGCCGCATGGGGCGTTATATCGCTGCGAAGCTTCGCTTCGCCTACGCGCCGACAGTTTTCGTGACCTTCTGCCGCGACAGCAGCGCAAGCAGGAAGCCCGCCGCAGAGATCGCGATGCAGACGATCAGCATCCGTTCCACGCCGACCGCGTCGATCAGCGACCCGCCCAGCACCCACGCGACAAGGCAGCCCAGCGTGTTCGCCGTGCCGAGGTAGGTCTGCCCCTTGACGACGTTTCGCTCCGGCACGACCGAGCCGACGTAGTAGACCGTGCTGACGGCGAAGAGCGCAAAGCCCAGCATCTGCATCACCTGCGCCGCATAAAGCCCGCCCGCGCCGGGAAGCAGCAGGGTCAGCGCCAGCCGCAGCGTCATGCACAGGCACGAAAGCAGGAGCAGCCGGTCGCAGCGCACCTTCTTGACCACGGTGGTGAACAGGAACATGGCGGGAAGCTCCACCACGGCGGCGATCAGCAGCGCCGTTCCCTGCACCGCCGTCGCGGCGGCGTCGTCCGCGCCGGGCGTTTTAAGCTGCGCCACGCGGAACATGCAGTTGCTCAGGACGTTATGCCCCACGTAGAGCAGGATCGCGCCGAGCAGGAAGCCCGCCATCTTGGGATTCTCGCGGAAAAAGTCGCGCGCGGAGGTCGGCTTTTCCTCCCTGTGCGCGGTGAGTCTTCCCCCTTCGGGCATCAGGAACACGGACGGGATCAGAAGCGCAGCCGTGACCGCGCCGGCGATCGCCACGCCCGCCATGCCGATCCTTGCGATCAGCAGTGGCGCGATGCGCGCGGTGACGCCGAAGCTCACCGAGCCGATGCCGCGCGCGAGTCCGAAGTTGATCCGCATTCCGCCGCGGATGCCCTCCATGCCGAGCGCGTTGGCAAAGGACGGCAGGATCTGCAGCCCCGCGCACGACCCGGCGAACAGCGCCGCCGTCGCGCCCGTGCCGAGACCCGGCAGTAAGGTCGCGCCTGCGCAGAGGCTCGTCAGAAGCCCCCCGAAGGCGAGGATGCGCCGGACGTTCAGTCCCGTCCGGTCGGCCGCTGCGGTCAGAAGCGGCTGCAGCAGGCAGGCCAGTGCGGTCGCGGCGCACAGGATCAGCCCCGCCGCCGTGTCCGACAGCCGGAGCTTTTCTGTCATATAGGGGTTGGCGTAGGAAAAGAGGATGCCGTAGGTGCCCCAGATCATTGCCTGCACGAAGATATACGGCAGGGTCGCGGACGGTTGTTCTTTCTTTCTCATTTCAGCCTCTCAAAATACCAGACCAGCAGCAGATCCGTGACCTCGCCGTAGGACTGCACACCGCTTTCCACCGAAAAACTCTTGAGGTAGGCGTCGTAGACCGTGTCGCTCAATTCCGCCGCCGTTTCGTCTTCCAGCGCCTTGTAGTGCTCCACGGAGTCCGCCCAGTCGCGGGCAACCGCCCCGTAGACGCCGCTCCAGACCTCCTGCGCGGCGGCGGGATCCTGCTGCGCCAGCGCGGCGTAGCAGTAGCGGAAGGCGGCGTAGCAGCCCGAATACTGGAATTCGGGGCGCATATTGGCGGAGCAGGCGAGGAAGGCCGCGAAATTTGCCTCGTCCTCGCGCGCGAACGCCATGCGATGCCCGATCTCGTGGCACATCGTATAGGGCATGGACGCGCTGTGCGTCGTGGTGCTGACGCAGCTTTCGCCCGTCAGGCAGATGAACACGCCCGTCGTATTCAGCTTCCCCTGCAGGGGGCTGGACAGGAGCTTCTTGACGCGCACGGTCGAGCCGTCGAAGTCCTCGATGGTCTGGCTTAAGGTCTCGTAGCCCTCCCCCGCCGCCTTGGCAAGGTCGTCAAAGTCATATTCGACCATCACGCCCGTCTCGTCGCGCATCACCTTGTCGGCAAGCGCGCCCGCTCGGTCGCGGTAGTAGATCGTCGCCTCCTTCAGCTCCGCCACGGTGAATTGCCGGTCGGACAGGCCGAGCCGCTCGCGCATGGGCGGGGCGTAGTAGTTGAGCCCCCAGATGCCGACGAACGACGTCAGCAGGATGCAGACGGACAGCACCACGCCCGTCAGCCAGCGCACCATGCGCTTTTTGACGATCGCGCGGATCAGCGAGATGATAAACCAGAGGAGCAGCGCGCAGAGCAGGATCTCGCACAGGGCGAAGGGGACAATCGACGTCGCGCCCGCCAGCACCGCCGTCACCCAGCGGGAAAAGGCGGGATAAAAGTCGAAGAAGAACGCACCGAAGTACTTTGCCGCCACCACGGCCAGCGCCGTCACCAGCAGCAGAATGCCCGAGAGCGTCAGCCGCAGGACCGTTTTTGCCATATCAGCCCCTCCTTACAGCAGCGCCTTGAACAGGGCAAGCCCCGTTTCCAGCACACGTTCGTCAAAGTCAAAGCGCGGCGAATGGAGCAGCTCCGTGCCGCCCGTGCCGAGGAAGAAGAACACGCCCGGCACCTGCCGCTGATAAACGGAGAAGTCCTCCGTGATGTAGGTCGGCCCGATCCCGGCAATCGGGAAGCGGCGTTTTGCCTCCTCCAGCAGCGCCGCGTCGTTCGTCACGGGCGGGTAGCCCGAGGTGCGGCGCACCTCGACGGCGCAGCCCGTCTCGCGCTCGACCTGCGCGGCCAACTCGCAGAGCATGGCGCGCGCCTCATCGTACACCGCGTCGTTCAGGCAGCGCAGAGAGCCCTCCAGCACCGTCTCGCGGCTCACGGCGTTGCGTACCTCGCCGCTTTGCATCTTGCCGAAGCGCAGCAGGCAGCCATCCCTGCCACTCACGAAATCATACGCGCTTTGGATGAACTGCACGGCGGCAAAGAGGGCGTCTTTTCCCTCGCTCCAGCGGGCGATGTGGGTGCTTTGCCCCGTGAAGCGCACCGACACCTCGCACGAGCGCGACATCAGGCCACCCGCGCGGGAGAAGACCTTGCCTTTTTCCACGCCCGGCCAGAGATGCAGCCCGTAGATTTGGTTTACATAATATTTTTGCAGCAAGCCCGTTTCGCAGATCGCCGCCGCCCCGCCGGTCGTCTCCTCGGCAGGCTCGAAGATCAGAAGGACGTTGCGCTGCGCCGTCGGCAGCTTCGCCAACTCCTGCGCAAGGCCGAGCAGGATCGCCATGTGTCCGTCGTGGCCGCAGGCGTGCATGAAGCCCGGCCGCTCGGAGGCGAAGGGCAGCCCGGTCTGCTCGGTCACGGGCAGCGCGTCCATGTCGCTGCGGAAGGCGACTGTTTCCGCCTTTCCGAAGTCAAAATAGGCGCAGACGGCGTTTCCGACCGGGGAAAACACCTCGCAGGGAAGCGAGGACAGCACGCTTTTGAGATAGGCGGCGGTCTTTTCCACCTCCCAGCCCGTTTCGGGGATGCGGTGCAGCGCGCGCCGGTATTCGGTTAACATAATATCACCACCAAAAGGAGTATGTTTCAAAGCCTTCCCCTTGAGGGGAAGGTGGCACGCGCAGCGTGACGGATGAGGTGTCTGCCTTCCCCTTGAGGGGAAGGTGGCACGCGCAGCGTGACGGATGAGGTGTCTGCCTTCCCCTTGAGGGGAAGGTGGCACGCGCAGCGTGACGGATGAGGTGTTATACATACCTCAATATATCCTCGCACACGCCAGCAAAATTCCGCTTAATATCCTCATTGGAATATCTCAATACTCGAATACCAAGTGATTGCAAATAAGCGTCGCGTTTTTCATCTGCTGCGACTCCTTTTTCTTCAAAGTGCTGCGAACCATCCAGTTCAATTACGAGCTTTGAAGAAGCGCAATAAAAATCTGCGATATAGTTTCCGATCACCTTTTGTCGGTTGAAGGTTGCCGGTAGGTCTTTCAGGAAGTCGTACCATAAGTGCCGTTCTTCCTTTGTCATCTCTCTGCGCAGCTTTTGGGCGAGGGGGGTTAGTTGCGGATTGTACGTTTTGTTCATTTATTCCACCTCATCCGCCTCACTGACGTTCGGCACCTTCCCCTCAAGGGGAAGGCTTCACCTCATCCGCCTCACTAACGTTCGGCACCTTCCCCTCAAGGGGAAGGCTTCACCTCATCCGCCTCACTAATGTTCAGCACCTTCCCCTTGAGGGGAAGGCTTTGTTCCCACATTTCGTATTGACAAGTATACCGCATTTGCCGCTGTTTTGCAAGTAGGCGGATTTTCCCATGCGCGGCACTTGCAAAGCGGCGCGAAAAATGATAGAATAAAGTGTTGAATTATCGCTTATTGGAGGGCTTCCCTTTGGATACGAAAACCACCGTCATTTCGCCCGAGCAGCTGCGCCGTCAGGCGGAGTTCTGCGACGAGATCAAGGCGTACTGGCTCGCGCAGGGCGTCACGCCCGTCGCCTTCGTCGACACCTACGGCTGCCAGCAGAACGAAGCGGATTCCGAGCGCATCCGCGGCATGCTGGAGGCCGCCGGCTACGGCTTCACGGACACCGAGGAGGGCGCGGACGTCGTCGTGCTCAACACCTGCGCCATCCGCGAGCACGCCGAGCAGCGCGTGTTCGGCAACGTCGGCGCGCTGGTGCATACCAAGCGCCGCCACCCGCGCCAGAAGATCATCCTCTGCGGCTGCATGATGGGGCAGAGCGCGGTCACCGACCGCATCAAAAAGTCCTACCCCTACGTCGACGGCGTGTTTTCCACCCACCACCTGTGGGAGTTTCCTGCGCTGCTGCTGCGCCTGCTGAAGACGGGCAAGCGCGTCTTTTTGATCGAAGACAGCCCCGGCTCGATCGCCGAGGGCATCCCCGTCTGCCGCGAGAACAGGCTCAAGGCGTGGGTTTCGATCATGTACGGCTGCAACAATTTCTGCTCCTACTGCATCGTCCCCTACGTGCGCGGCAGGGAGCGCTCGCGGCAGCCGGAGGACATTCTGGGCGAGTGCCGCGACCTGATCGCGCAGGGCTATAAGGAGATCACGCTTTTGGGGCAGAACGTCAATTCCTACGGCAAGGACCTCGCCCTCGGCATGGATTTTGCCGATCTGCTGGCGCAGGTCGCGCAGATCCCCGGCGACTTCCGCATCCGCTTTATGACCTCCCACCCGCGCGACGCCAGCCGCAAGCTGTTTGATACGATCGCAAAATACCCCAAGATCTGCAAGCACTTCCACCTGCCCTTCCAGTCCGGCAACGACCGCGTGCTCAAGGCGATGAACCGCCATTACGACAGCGCGCAGTATCTGGAATTGGTCGAATACGGGCGGTTGGTCATGCCCGAGCTGGTCTTGACGAGCGACGTCATCGTGGGCTTCCCCGGCGAGACGGAGGAGGAATTCGAGGACACGCTTCGTCTTGTTGAAAAAGTGCGCTACGACGCGCTGTTTACGTTTATTTTCTCGCCGCGCGGCGGCACACCGGCAGCGTCGATGGACGACCCCTATACGAAAGCGGACAAGAATCGCCGCTTCGACCGTCTTTTGCAGGTGCAGAACCGCATCTCCGAGGAAAAGCACCGCGCCTATATCGGAAAGACCGTCCGCGTTCTCGTCGACGGGAGGGACGGCGATTTGCTGACCGCCCGCACCGACGGCGGCAGGCTCGTCCGCTTTGCAGGCGACGACAGCCTGATCGGGCAGTTTTTGGACGTGAAAATCACCGACTGCACAACGTGGAGCCTGGTCGGGCAACGCCCGACAGCGATATAAATTCCCCAACCGTGTCATTCCCGCCTGACGCAGTCAGGCAGGCTGCGCAGCCGTTGGCGGCTTTGCCGCCTTACGGATGCGGCGTACCCCTTGCGGGTGGAATCTGTCCCTCGCAGGCATGGCGCGTGTACCGTATATCGGTAAAGTGTCTCCCGCTCGGTACGGACAGATTGCCCGACAAGCGGGCAATGACAGACCTTTGGTGCATTTGAAATTATGAAGCCTTTCCCCGCGGGGGAAGGCATTCCCTCTGACATACACTGAATCTTAACGGAGGATCCCCCATGGCTGAACTCACCCCCATGATGCGGCAATACCTTGACATCAAAGCGCAGCATCCGGACTGCGTGCTGTTCTTCCGCCTCGGCGATTTTTACGAGATGTTCGCGGACGACGCGCGCCTTGCCTCCAAGGAGCTGGATCTGACGCTGACGACCCGCGACCGCGGCAAGGAAAAATCCGAGCAGACGCCCATGTGCGGCGTTCCCTACCACAGCGCCGAGAGCTATATCGCGCGCCTCGTGCAGCGCGGCTACAAGGTCGCCATCTGCGAGCAGATGGAAGACCCCGCGCTGGCGAAGGGGCTGGTCAAGCGCGACCTGACCCGCATCGTCACGCCCGGTACGGTCGTGGAAAGCTCCATGCTCGACGAGAGCCGCAACAACTATTTTGCCTGCGTGTTCGGCGAGGGCGGACGCTACGGCGTTTCCTTCTGCGACGTGTCGACCGGCGCGTTCTACGCGACAAGCGCCGAAGGCGCGCAGGCGATCGACCGCGTGATCTCCGAGCTGGGGCGCTTCATGCCGGCGGAGGTCCTGCGCGGCGGCGAGGCGGCGCAAAATGAAGCCTTGACGCAAGCGCTGCAGGAGCGGCTTTCCTGCTGCTCCGACCTCGGCGCGCAGGAGCTGTTCGACCCCGCCGTCACGGAGGAAACCGTGACGAAGCAGTTTGACAAATCGCTTGCCGCTCTCGGTCTGCAGGAGCACAGCGAGGTCTGGCGCAGCGCGGGCGCGCTGCTTGCCACCCTGCGCGAGCTGCAGAAGGTCAGCCTGACCCACGTGCGGAATCTGGAATTTTACGTCGAAGGACGGTTTTTGGAGCTGGACCTCACGGCGCGGCGCAATCTGGAGCTGACGGAGACCCTGCACGGCGACAAGCGCGGGAGCCTCCTCTGGGTGCTGGACAAGACCCGCACCGCCATGGGCAGCCGCATGCTCCGCTCGTGGCTGGAAAAGCCGCTGCTGAGCCCGAAGAAGATCGCCCAGCGGCTTGCCGCCGTGGAAGAGCTGACCGGGCTGACCGTGGAGCGCGACAACCTCCGCGAGCTTTTGAAGCAGGTGTCCGATCTGGAGCGCGTCATGGCGCGCATCGTCACGGGCGCGGCGAACGGACGCGATCTGATCGCCCTGCGCAACGGCTGTGAGCCGCTCGGCGCGCTGAAAGCCGCGTTTTCGGGGCTGAACGCCCCCCTGTTCGGCATTCTGCAGGAGGAAATCGACGATCTGCAGGATTGCTTCGACCTGGTCTCCGCCGCCATCGTCGACGAGCCGCCGTTCACCGTCCGCGAGGGCGGCATCCTGCGCGACGGCTACTCGGACGAGCTGGACAAGCTGCGCGACATCGTCTCCGGCGGCAAGGGGACGCTTGCAAGGATCGAAGCCGAGGAGAAGGAAAAGACCGGCATCAAGAACCTGCGCGTGGGCTACACCCGCGTGTTCGGCTACTATATCGAGGTCGCCAAGGGGCAGGTCTCTCTGGTACCGGAGCACTATATCCGCCGCCAGACGCTGACCACCGGCGAGCGCTACATCACCCCCGAATTAAAGGAGCTGGAATCCACGATCCTGACGGCGAAGGATCGCATCACCGCGCTGGAATACGAGCTGTTTTCCACCGTGCGCGACTACCTTGCCGCGCAGTCGGCGCGCGTGCAGCGCACCGCCCGCGCCGTCGCCTGTCTGGACGTGATCGCAAATTTTGCAGAGCTTGCCGTCAAGCACAACTACTGCAAGCCCGAGGTCGATCTTTCCGGCGAGATCATCATCCGCGACGGACGGCATCCGGTCGTGGAGCAGATGCTCAAGGACAGTCTCTTCGTCCCGAACGACACCCTCCTCGACTGCGGGAACAACCGCACCGCCATCATCACCGGACCCAACATGGCGGGCAAATCCACCTACATGCGGCAGGTCGCGCTCATCGTCCTGATGGCGCAGATCGGCTGCTTCGTCCCGGCAAAATCCGCGCGCATCGGCGTGGTCGACCGCATTTTCACGCGCATCGGCGCGTCGGACGACCTGTCGATGGGCAAATCGACCTTCATGGTCGAAATGACCGAGGTTGCGGACATCCTCACGCACGCAACGGCGCGTTCGCTCCTGATTTTGGACGAGATCGGGCGCGGCACCTCCACCTTCGACGGCATGGCGATCGCCCGCGCCGTGCTGGAATACGCCGCAGATAAAAAACGCCTCGGCGCGAAGACCCTCTTTGCCACACACTATCACGAGCTGACCGACATCGAGCGCGAGATCGAGGGCGTGCGCAACTATAATATCGCGGTAAAGAAGCGCGGCAGCGACATCGTCTTTTTGCGCAAGATCGTCCCCGGCGCGGCCGACGACAGCTACGGCGTCGAGGTCGCAAAGCTGGCGGGTCTGCCGGACAAGGTCATCTCCCGCGCGCGGGACTTGCTGAAAGCGTTAGAGAGCGGCGCGCCCGTGCGCACCGTCACCGTCGCCGCCGACGACCAGATCTCCATCACGTCGATGGAAAACGACGCGCTTCGGAAGAAGCTGGAATCCCTCGCCGTCGAGACGATGACCCCGATCGAGGCGATGAACGCGCTGTACGAACTGAAAAAGATGGTGTAATGCGAAAGCCCGCTTTTCCGACCGCGCCCCTTCTGCCTCCCTTGTGTAATGGCCCAGGCCACCCTCTCTTGCCCCTTCGGGACAATTCACCTTGAGGGAGGTGGCACGGCGTCAGCCGTGACGGAGGGATTGTTCTATTGTTTCGCAACGTACGCAGAAGGAGGGTTGAAACAACCCCTCAGTCAGCTTCGCTGACAGCTCCCCTTACACAGGGGAGCCGTTGACACGATACCTTGAAGTTTTTCTAAAAAGCAGGTGATCCAAATGCCGAAAATACAACAGCTTTCGCCGCATGTCGCCGACCTGATCGCCGCAGGCGAGGTCGTGGAGCGTCCTGCCAGCGCCGCCAAGGAGCTGGTGGAGAACGCGATCGACGCGGGCGCAAAAAATATCACCGTCGAGGTGCAGAACGGCGGCATGACCTTCCTGCGCGTCACGGACGACGGCTGCGGCATGACCGCCGAGGACGCGGAAATTGCCTTCCTGCGCCACGCCACGAGCAAGCTGCGCACGGCGGAGGACCTCGAGGCGATCCACACCCTCGGCTTCCGGGGCGAGGCGCTTGCCGCCATTTCCGCCGTCTCGCACATCGACCTCATGACCAAAACCGCAGACAGTCCCTTCGGCACGGGGCTGCACCTGGACGCGGGCGTCGTGACCGAGCGCGACAGCGTCGGCTGCCCCGACGGCACGACAATCATCGTCCGCGACCTGTTTTATAACACCCCGGCGCGCATGAAATTCATGAAGCGCGACACCGTCGAGGCGTCCGCGCTCGTTTCCGCCGTCTCCCGGCTGGCGATCGCCCATCCGGAGGTCTCCGTCCGCATCCTGCGCGACGGCGAGGAGGTCTTGCACACCCCCGGCGACGGGAAGCTCTTCAGCGCGGTCTACGCCGTCCTCGGCAGACAGAGCGCGCAGGAGATGGTCGAGGTCAGCAGCCGCTGGGAGAGCTATACGCTGACGGGCTACGTTTCCAAGCCCAACGCGACGCGCGGCAACCGCGCCAATCAGCTCTTTTTCGTCAACGGACGCCACGTGCGCTCGAAGACGATGACCGCCGCTCTGGAGGAAGCGTACCGCAATCAGCTCATGGTCGGCAGGTTCCCCTCCTGTGTGCTGCAGCTGACCCTTCCGGAGCATCTGGTGGACGTCAACGTCCACCCTGCGAAAATTGAGGTCAAATTCCTCAACGAGCGCGACCTCTTTGACTGCATCCGCTACGGGGTGGAGGGCGCGCTGGAGAAAGCCTCCGGCAGAGTGCAGATGAAGCTGCCGCAGCAGAAATCCGCAGACGTTCCCGCCGCGCCGCAGCCGCCCGCCGCGCCGTCGGCGAAGGTCGCCTCCCCGGCAAAGGACACCTTCTTCCGCACCATGAGCGCGGAAGATTACAAGGCGTTTGCCGAGGTCATCCGCGAGGCGCCGCGTCCGCAGCTGACGCCGGAATTGCGGGCGGCGCTGGAGCGGCAGCAGAAGAAGCCCGCCGCGCCGGAAAAGGCGCCCGAACCCCCGCAGAGGCAGCCGGAGGCGCAACAGGAGCTGCCGCTTTCCTCGGAGGGCTACCGCATCGTCGGCGAAGTGCTCAACACCTATATCATCGTCGAGGAGGGCAGCAATGTCCTGCTCATCGACAAGCACGCCGCCCACGAGCGGATCTTATTTGAAAAATTCCGCAGCAGCGCCGCGCCCATCGTGCCGCAGCTCCTGCTGACGCCGATATTATGTAAACCTGAATACGAAGAAGCCGCGCTCCTTCTGGAAAACGCCGCCCTGCTCGGCGAGGCGGGCTTTGAGATCAGCGACTACGGCGACGGCGTGCTCGCCATCCGCCAGATCCCCGCAGACCTCGCCCCCGAGGACGCCGAGCAGACGCTCGGCGAGCTTGCCGCCGATCTGAAGGCGGGCAAGCGCGTCGACCCTTCCGCCATGCGAGATAACGTCCTGCACACCGTCGCCTGCAAGGCGGCGATCAAGGGCGGCTGGCACACGGACGAGCGGGAGCTTGCCGCGCTGGTCAAAGAGGTGCTCTCGCGCAGTGATCTCAAATACTGCCCGCACGGCAGACCGATCTGCGCCGTTCTGACCGCCTCGCAGCTGGAGCGGCAGTTCAAGAGGGCGTAGCATGAAGGACGTGATCTGCATCGTCGGTCCGACCGCGACCGGCAAGACCGCCCTTTCCGTCCGGCTGGCGCAGAAATACGGCGCAGAGATCGTCTCCTGCGACTCCATGCAGCTCTATCGCGGCATGGACGTCGGCACAGCCAAGCCGACCAAGGACGAGATGGGCGGCGTCCCGCACCACATGATCGACTGCCTTGACCCGCGCGAGCCCTATTCCGTCAGCCGCTACGTAGAAGACGCCGACCGCTGCGTGCAGGACATCCTGCGGCGCGACAGGCGCGTGATCGTCGTCGGCGGGACGGGGCTGTACGTCGATTCGCTGATCGCCGGGCGGCAATTCGCGCCGTTTCCCGAGACGGGTCGGCGCGAGGAGCTGACGCGCATTGCCGAAACGCAGGGCATCGAGGTTCTGATGGAGCGGCTGCGGAGCGTCGACCCCGACGCGGCGGCGAAGATCCATCCCTCCAACCGCAAGCGCGTGATCCGCGCGCTGGAGATCTATCTGGAAACCGGCAAGACCATGACCGCCCACGATCTGGAAACGAAAATGCAGCCTGCCAGGTATGACCCGTGCTGGATCGGTCTGGATTATGTAAACCGAGAGACGCTCTACCGCCGCATCGACCTGCGCGTGGAGCGCATGATGGAGCAGGGGCTTGCGGGCGAGGTGCGTGCCCTGCTTAACAGCGGCGTTCCGGCAGGCGCGACCGCCATGCAGGCGATCGGCTACAAGGAGCTGACGGCGTACCTGCGCGGCGAAGGGACGCAGGAGGGCGCGGTCGCCGCGATCCAGCAGGCGAGCCGCCGCTACGCCAAGCGGCAGCGGACGTGGTTCCGCCGCAACGGAGCGATCCGCTGGATCGAGCTGCCGGATGCACCGTTCGACCCCTTCCCCGCCGCCTGCGCAATTTACGAAGCTCCGGACGAAGTGGTCGCAGGAACTGGGCGCGGATCACGATGAAGCGTTCCACACAGGTATGGCGCGTGCGGCGTATTACGGTCGAGCCAAAGCCTCCCTCGTGTAGTGGCCCGGGTCACCCTCTCTTGCCCCTTCGGGGCAATTCACCTTGAGGGAGGTGGCAAAACCGCAGTTTTTGACGGAGGGATTGTTACACCCCTCGCAGTGTTGCGCTTATCCTTGTCGTTGACAACCCCTCAGTCACGGCTGCGCCGTGCCAGCTCCCCTTGCACAGGGGAGCCTTCGCGCACGTCATTCGGCAAAGTTGTCCCGTGTCGATAGGCACAGATTGCCCGAGCAAGTCGGGCAATGACACGGACGGGAGAACATTCATCATTGAGCATTGCCTTTCGCATTGGAAAAATTTTCCTCTCTTCGACGGTCTTCCCCCGTTTTTGCGGGGGTGGAACAATACAATATAGGTATCCCAAAAAACACGAGAAAAGAGGTACCTATGATGGCAAACACAGAAAACCTGCAGGATCTGATCCTCAACGAGGTGCGCCGGGAGCACACCCCGGTCACGATGTTCCTGATGAACGGCTTCCAGCTCAAGGGCATCGTCACCGGCTTCGACAGCTTCGTCGTCGTCTTAAGCTCCGAGGGCAAGCAGCAGATGATCTACAAGCACGCGATTTCCACGCTTGTGCCGCTGCAGCCCGTCCGCTTCCCGGTCGCGTAACCGCGCAGAAGTCCTGCAGCAGGGAGTATTATGAAAAAGCAGGGCGAATTCTACTTAAAGCTAACCTCCATACTGCTGGCGGTGCTGCTGGCGGTCTTTCTTCTTTGCTCGATCTTTCTGCGGTCGGGTGAGGACTATACGACCGTTGCGCCCGTCTACTGCGAAGTCGGCGACGGTTTGACCGTTTCCGGCTTTGTGGTGCGTTCGGAGGAGCTTCTGGTCAGCAGCAAGCCCTATCCCGTTGCGGCGCTGTCCGAGGGGCAGCGCGTCGGAAGCAGCCAGACCGTCGCATACGGCTGCACGACGGAGGACGCCGCCCGCGATCAGAGGAAGCTGCTCGAGCTGCAGACCCAGCGCGACCGCCTGCTCTTTGCGGCAGAGGGAACGAGCGACCTTTCTGCAGCGGATGCTTCAATCGCTGCGAACATCATCCGCCTGTCGGCGCAGACGGCGTCGCAGTCTTTCTCTCGCATGCAGGCGACGTGCGCCGCGCTGGAGCCGTATATCCTGCAGCGCAGTCTGACCGGCAGCGACGCGGCAAGGACGCAGGCGCGGCTATCCAATCTGGACGAGGACATCGCCGCCCTGCGGGCGCTGTGCGCAGAGGAAGCCGTGCCGATCACCGTCTCGCAGGCGGGGTATTTCTCCCTCGTGACAGACGGCTTCGAGGGCGTTCTCACGCCGGAGCTGCTGGAGGGCATGTCGCTGTCCGACCTGCGCGCCCTGGACAGCCGCCGCGCCGCCGTGCCGGAGCGCACGATCGGGCGGCTGATCTTCGGGCAGAAGTGGTATCTGGTCTGCGAGCTGCCGGAGGGCGCGGCAGACCGCTGCGCGGTGGGCGACACCCTGCTTCTGACGCTGCTGGGCGAGGAGATGACCGCCCAGCCGGTGCAGATCGAGCGCCTCGTCGCCGACCCGGACAGAGCGAGTCTGCTGGTCGTCTCCTGCTCCGAGCGGCTGCAGGACGTCACCGCCCTGCGCGCGGTCACGGCGTCGTTGAGCTTCCACTCCTACGAAGGGCTGCGCGTCCCGAAGGAGGCCGTGCGCGAGGAGGACGGCGAGACGGGCGTCTACGTTCTGATCGGCGCAAAGGCGCGCTGGAAGCCGGTCGAGATTCTGTTTGAATACAAAGATTACTATATCCTCCGGCAGGAGACGGCAGGCACGGACGGCCTGCGGGCGGACGACGCCGTGATCCTGACCGAGGAACCCATACAGGACGGGAGTGTGATTGCAGAATGATTGCGGAAAACATCGCCGGCATCCGTGCAAGAATGGATGCGGCGGCCAGAAAGGCAGGGCGCGACCCTGCGGACATTCTTCTGTGCGCGGCGACGAAGATGAACGACGCCGACCGCGTGCGCGAGGCGATCGCCGCCGGGATTACCTGCTGCGGCGAAAACCGCGTGCAGGAGCTGACCGCCAAGCTGGCACAAAACGCCTACGACGGCGCGAGCGTCCATTTCATCGGGCATCTGCAGACCAACAAGGTCAGGCAGGTCGTCGGCAAAGTGGCGCTGATCCAGTCGGTCGACCGCCCTGCGCTGCTGGAGGCGATCGAGAAGGAGGCGGCAAAGCAAAATCTCGTGCAGGACGTCCTGCTGGAGGTCAACATCGGCGGCGAGGAGAGCAAGTCCGGCTACGCGCCGGAGGAGGTCGACGGCGTCGCCGCAGGCATGGCGCAATACCCGCATATTCGCCTGCGCGGACTCATGGCGATCCCGCCCGTATCGGAAAAAAGCGGGGATAATTGCAGATTTTTTGCAGAAATCCGGCGAATTGCTGTTGACATAACAGCAAAAAAATATCATAATACTAACATGGAAATTCTGTCGATGGGCATGACGGACGATTTTGAGGACGCCATCGCCTGCGGCAGTACGATGATCCGCGTCGGGACGGCGATCTTCGGCGCACGGGATTACTCGAAATAGAAGTTACGGAGGAATAACCATGAAATTTTTCAGTGAATTCAAGAAGCTGGTCAACCCCTACGGCGGGCGTGACGACGACGAATACGAATACGAAGAAGACGAGGAGCCGATCGACGAGGAGCCGGAGCAGCAGCCCGAGCCGTATCCCGCATCCGGCTACGGCCGTCCCGCCGTCGGAACCGCCGCGCCCGTGAGCTCCGAGCCGCGCCCCGTCTCCAACCGCGTTTCCGCGATCCACGGCGGCGGTCAGATGCAGATCGTTCTCTTCGCCCCCAAGGAGTATCCCGGGGTCAACGAGATCGGCGACTGCCTGCGCGCGAACAAGGCCGTCATGCTCAACGTCAAGAAGACCGACATCCATACCACCCGCCGCGTGGTGGACTTCATGTCCGGCTGCGCCTACGCGCTCGACGGCAAGATCAAGAAGGTCGCGGATTACGCCTTCCTCATCACCCCGCGCAACGTGGACGTGGTCGGCAAGGCGGAAGAGGACGAGCAGGAAGTCGACGAGAGCACGAATTTCTGATTCTGCCGTTTTTCCTACATAAATATAAGGAGGGTTCATTATGCTGACACCGCAGCAGATCCAGGAGATCAGTTTTGAAAAAGCCATCTTCGGCGGCTACGACATGGACTCTGTCGACGAGGTCCTGGAACCGTTGACGGCTGACTATCTCGCGCTTTATAAAGAAAACTCCGTTTTGAAGAGCAAAATGCGGATCCTCGTGGAAAAGCTGGAGGAGTACCGCAATCAGGAGGCCTCCATGCAGAGCGCCATCCTCGCCGCGCAGAGGACCTGCGAGCAGATGACGGTCGAGGCCGAGAAAAAATGCGCAAAAATGCTGCGCGACGCCGAGGAGCAGGCCGCCTTCAAGGTGCAGAATGTGGATCAGATGATCGGCGCGGAAGCAGCGCGTCTGGAAGAGGCAAAGCAGCTGTCCGAGCAGTTTATCGGCAGCATGGAGCGCCGTCTGCACCGCCAGCTGGAGCTGCTGGCGCAGCTGCGCGAGGCGGAATTCCCCAAAATGGAGCCTGCCGCGCCCGAAGAAGAGCCCGACCGCGTGTTTGACTACGACAAGCACCCCCGCTCTCCCACCACGGAGGAGAAGGCCGACGCGCTGATCGAGGAGATCGGCAAGCAGATCGAGGACTCCATGGACGCCGACGAGCCGAGCATGCCCATCGACATCGAGACAGACGGGGAGGCCCCGGCGGAGGAAGCTCCGCAGAAGGAATCGCCCGTCACCGAGGACACCACCTCGCTGCACGGCGAGCTGTCCCCGGCCAAGCTGAAGGCCTTTGAAGAGCTGAACTTCGGCCGCAATAACAAGGAATAACGAACCACCTGCGACGATGGGGACAAACAGCACACCCTCCGCGTACAGAAAGCTGCCGGACGATGCGAGGCAGCCGCGCGATGTGCGAATATCACCCCGGAGCATCCGCCTGAACGAGCAGTAGGGCAGGACGGTTTACGCCCGTTACCGCGTGTTTGAGCGCCCCCGCGCGCGGGGGAACAGGAGTGGTACCGCAGAGGAACGATGATAACACCTCTGTCTCTTGATGGAGACAGAGGTGTTCAGCGTGTCGAAAAACCCTTTTCGACACGCTGACAGACGGTCAAAAAGTTCGGAAGACAAGCAACTCACGACTGTAGGCGTATATAGATACGGTAAGTCGTGAGTTGCGCAGTAAGTCAAAATCCTTGCGAAGCAAG
>JAFQZN010000064.1 GCA_017405865.1 Oscillospiraceae bacterium
CCCAAACAGGCAGGGCGTGTCGATCCTGTCCGTCACGTAGACCGGCAGCGGTGCGCCGTCAACGTCCTGCAATTGCCTTGCTTTGCGCAGCTTGAACCAGAAGCGCAGATTTGTAACAAAAAACCACAGTGCGATCATGCCTGCGCCCGAAAGCCATACGATCGTCAAGATTTCGGTCACGGAAAGGGGCTGCGCCTGCGTTGTAACTGCTGCCTGCGCCTGTTCCCTGATGCTCTCGCTGCTCTCATCTGCAATCTGCGGCTCGATCAGCAGCCCCTGTAAAACCTTTTGCTCGTTCTCCGGCAAAGGCGGATTGTTTTCGTTCCGCAAAGGGTCCCCAATGGCAAGGCTGCCCGGCGCGCCGCCCTGCGTGTCACGCGCTAATGTGTCGACCGTCAGCGGCGCTTGCGCAGCAGGGCGGTCAACGATATTCTGCACGCTCATGCCCGTGCTGCCGAAGCTGATCGGCACCAGCAGGCGCACCAGCACGATCGCCCACAGCGCGTATTGCAGCCGCAGGCTCATTCTGCCCTTCAGCGCGAAGCGCAGAACGATCACGATCGCGGTCAAGACCGTCGATGAAATGATCCATTCCAGCATCTTTCACTACCTCCATTCTTTTCGGAAGGCCAAACAATCCTTTGCCTTTTTCATGTGTCCGTCCGTTCTAATCTGATGCAGTGCCAATTGCCGTCTGACTGAAGCTGCAGGACAAAGAGCTGCCTGGAAATGATCTTGCCTTCGTACTTTCCCGTTCCCTCGTGGTCGTTAGCCGCCATAACATAGGACGCAGGCGGCGTGAAGGCGAACACGAAGTTGCCCGTGACGGTATAACCGTCACTGCTGACCTGATCCACGCTCCAGCGGACGATTTCAAGCTCGTCCATGCGGCGACCCGCTGCGAGGGCGTCATTATATTCGATATAAGCCGCAGTCACAAAGTGTCCGGCAACCTGCTCCGCCGTTCCGTCAAAGGAAAACGGCATCACGTCCGGCACAACGTGATCGACATTGCTTTCTATCTCGTCGTAAATATGCCTGACGTGCTCTGCAACGGATTCTGCTTCGTATTCCCCGCTCACGGGCAGCGCCCTCCAGACGCTCGTTGTGATACCGTCGGAATACGCCATCGTTCCTGCGCCGCTGTCTGCCCGGAAGGTGATGCGCTTCATGCCGTCCTCGGAAACTGCGGTAAGCCAATAGGCGTATGGCTCGTCTGGCAGAGCGTCCAGCCGCGTCCAGTTGAAATAGAGCATCTCTTCCTGCAGCCGACCGCTGAAATTCGGATCGTCCAAGGGGTATCCGCTTTCTGCGCTTCCGTCGGCAAGATAGAGCGTCAGTGTGACGCCGTCGCCGGATTCATACAGGCTCTCAAGGGCGACGGCGGGGCAAAGCGTTCCCTTGCCGTCAAAGGCATGGAAGAGCTGTGACCCAGCCGTTCTGCAGGCGTCACTGTTCTCCGGCGTTACGTTCATGCCGGATATGCGTTCGATCATCGCCGTATCAAGCGTACAGATGCGAAGCCAATCGTCGCTTGTGCTGCGCGCCAGCAACAGGTAGGGCTGCCCGCCGCTGCTTTGCTCGGTGATCCATGTCTTTGCGTCTATTTTCTCTGTCTTCATATCATCAGCAAGGGTGATTTGCGTCTGATTCTCCGGCAGCAGCCGGTATTCCAGCAGATACATGGGAATCTCATAAGTCAGGGAAACCAAGCCGGTATTCATTTTGGTCAGTCCCGTAATCTCCGCCTCGAGGATCGGATTGCCCGTGCGTTCGTTCCAATAGGCGATCCTCTGCGCCACGTAGTCGCGCGCGTAATCTGCGACCGGCAGGAGGCGCTCGCTTCCCTCGCCGTCCAAAATTGCCTCGTTCACTCGGACAACGTCTTTCTGTCCGCTGCCGTCGATCTGCCGCACAGGGTCAGCCGATGCAAGGGAAAACGCGCCGTTTTCCGTTTCGTCAAAGGAAACTGCCAAGCTGCGCGTCCCGTCTCTGTCCGTAAAAATCACGTCCGCGTTCTTATCCCATCGGCAGACGGTATAGCGTTCCGGTGCAATATCATAGCCGAGCGCCTGCGCCGATTCTTCTGCGTATTGCCACGCTGCTGCATAGAGCTCTTCTGATTTTTGCTCCGGCGCAGTAAGCATCTCCCCTTCATTCGCAACAAATGAACGCACCTGCCAGCCATCGTCGGTCTTTTCCAGCGTCAGTCTGAAACGAAGCTGCGAGTTGAGAGAATACAGATCTCCTCCCCAAAGGGTGACGACAGAGCCGTTTTCTACGCCGACAGCAGGAAGAAAGTTATTATTCGATAGGGCTGCGTGAGCGATTCTGCAAACGAAGCAGTCCGTTACGGAATCATAATCCGCTTCCGTATACCAGTCAGTATTCATATCGTCAACGGTAATGCCGGCGTACGTCATCAGTACCTCGTTGACGCGGGAACGAGGCGTTCTCTGTACGCCGTACAAGTCACCTGCTTCTCCCGTATGGGTTAAGACGTCTCCCTCCCTGTAGGGGAAGAAGCGCAAAAACTCAGATGCACGAATATCCCGCACGTCGCTATAAGTCGAGGTCAAAAAGCAGCGGATCGCACCGGCAGGACACTCTTTTACCGCTATCTCGCCGTCTGGCAGTTGATAGGATGATCTTAAAAATTCGCAAAAGTTTTCCAGCTTCTCCGCCGTCAGCAGCCGACCGTTCCCGCCGTAGAGCGCCGTGTACTGCGCTTCCGAGAACCATTCACACATAATCATATAGTAAAAATGGTATAACGCTTCCACACGGTCTTCCTCTGTCTTGATCCGGTAGATCTTTTCGGCATCCGGATATTTCAGCCACAGTTCCGCGCCATCTGTTTCGACGTGGATCTCGCATTCGTTATCCCATTCCGAATAGTCATAGAACGTGACCGTCGTACGCGGCGCGGCGAGCTGTATGGAATCCCACGCTTCCTCCGTGGTATTGGAATCGCTCAATTCGCAGTCCTGCCACGGGATCTGCTTTATTGTTTCCAAATAGTGCTCGGCGCGGATCGCCGCACCTGCGGAATAAGACGTATCTTTTCCGGTTTTCGCGCTGCCGTCGTGATAGATCAGCGTCGCCTCCTGCAAGTCGATTGCGTCAAGGAGCGCGGGAATGTCGGAAACGTCCAGTTCTGCCTTCGTTTCCCCGGTTTCCTCCTCCGGCTTTGCGCCGGTAAAAGTGCAGCCGACGGCGATCGCAATGACGAGCACAATCGCGATCAGGGTAATGACCGCCGTTTTCGGCTTTTTGACGATCAGGCGTATGCGCTCCTTGATCGTCCGTCCGCTGCCCGTCATGGTGGTCGCCGCAACGAAGAGCGCGGGGCGCTTCTCGCAGGTCAGTTGAATGAGCGTGCGCCCGTAGTCGGCGCGGTTGTCCTCGCCGATACGCCGGATCGTCGCCTCGTCGCAGGCAAGCTCCGCGTCGTTGCGGGACAGCACCGCCGCAACCCAGACGAGCGGGTTATACCAGTGCAGCGCAAGGCAAAGTCCGCGCAGGAGTGAC
>JAFQZN010000019.1 GCA_017405865.1 Oscillospiraceae bacterium
TGCGGCTTCGCCGTCCTTGACCCCGATCTCCCGGCCCACTGTGTGGATGACATGAGGGCTCCCGCCCTCCCGATTATATCAGGATTGCTTCGTTGCTATCAGTTTCTGCAAACTAATTTGCGCATAATACTTGACACTACCCCGCTCGCAGAGCCGACGCTGATCGCCGCCTCGCCCTGCGATTGCAAGTATCGGTTATATGATGTTCTATTTGCCCCTTCGTAAAAGAATTCCGGCCACAAAGTGACCGGAATTCCTTTTTAGTCCGATGCCAGAAGCCGCAGATGCCGCATCGTATTCTGATGCGCTTCCAGCAATCGCCGAATTTGCCTTGCTGCGGAATCCGTCTCATCATAGGTTACTTCTGCAGCTTTGCTCATCTGTCTGAAATACTCGGAAAGCGCATCCGTGCGGCGGAGCAGCCAGCAGTATTCCTGCTCGTTCTCCCCTGCAGCGTACAAGCGAGCTCTCCTGAGGTAGGCGCTCAATGCGTCCGCCTTGTTGCGTGCAAGCCTGCATTCATCGGAAAATCTGATGAGTACGGGGCCATTAATGTAAAAGTCGCCTTTTTCCATTAACCGAGCGTATTCATTACGTCAAACGCCGTCGTAATGCCACTCTTAGCTGCCTCAAACGCAGAATCGAGTGTTCTGCCCACGTTTTCGCCAAAACTTTCCATTTCTTGCAGCGTCTGACGCATCATCTGGATGCTGGCGTCGCACATTTCTCTTGCCTTCTGCACGGTACGGATGTTCTGCTCGACGCTCTCTCTCATCTTCTGGTAGTTGTCGTCGTCACCGGTCATGAAAGAGTCCAGCTCGGTTTCTTTTTGCTGGTACTGGGAAATCGTATTGTCCAGACGGTTCAGATAACCCTGCAGGAGTTCGATTTGATTCTGATAAGATTCTCTTGAAACTACTAATCTGACTTCACCACTTGCCATTTCCATTCACCCCCATCAAGTAAAACTGCTGATAATGTTAACTGCGCCCTGGACGATACCCTTGCCGACCTCAAGCACATCCTTCATTGCGTTGAGAATGCTGCCGACCACGTCGAACAGTTGCTTCATGCCGTCAAAGATTTTCTGAGATCCCTCCATGATCTGCGTGCCATAGTGAACGATCTCGTCGACGATACTGCTGTCTGCACCGTCCTGAACTTCTTTCAGCGCGTTGCCAACCAAATCCAGCAGTTGTTTCGTTTCTTCGTTCAAATCGTACACTGCTGCTTTCCACTGCATTGCCGCTGCTTCGCTGGTGATGCTAAGTTTGTTCATTGCCATTTGTGTGAATTGCCTCCTTTTGATTTTTATTTTTATACTGTCATTCCAGCGCAGTCATTTCCTGCATCTGCAATGTCAATACCTTGTTGTGGACCTGCTTCGTCACACTTTCCGCAGCGTCTGTCGCATCCTGGAAGAACCGCAGCAGTTCGCCGCTCAGCATTTCCGGCAGCATTTCTTTCTCCAACCGAATCAGCCGATTCAGTTCCGTCGAAAGCTGCTCCGCGTACTGCAGCGCACGTATCAATTCGTAGTTCATGTTCTGCCTCCATCTCAAGCGTCCGTACTGCGGCAGTCGCCGCCGGTCCGTTCGTTTCTGCGTCAGATCAACACCAATCTTGCTCCATCTTGCAGGTTATATTGTTCCAGCGTGCTCTGCGGATTGAGCAGGAGTTCCGGCCCCTGCGACATCAGAAGTTCCTTGCCGGAGATACCGAAGCGTCCGTTGGACAGTTCCCTTATCCCTTCGACCATCGTTTCCGTCAAGCGAGAAATCTCCACGTCTGGCGGGACGAAAGCGTCAAGCTCAACCTGGATCGCAGGGATCGTAATATGAATCATAATTTTTTCCATGGCGTCCCTCACGTAACGATTGCCGTATCATCCGGATCTTCCTCTGCCGTGACCAACGGGCCGCACGGCATCCGCATATCGAAGAACTCTGTCCGGTAGAGGAGCAGATAGCGGTCATAGTTCGGGTCCTGCTTCTCACGGCGGCGATATTCCATCGGAAGCGTACCAAACAAGCACTGCCTGCCAAGCTGTCCTCCGAAAAACATCACCGTTTTGCTCATTACCAAGCTCTTGATCATTGGGCTGTTGATCCCCTCGTCCTCCGGATAGAAACCGGCGAAGAAGAACATGGAATAGCCCTTGGCGCGTTCAAACATCGTTTGCAGAACACCTTTTCGGATGCCGTCCGCAATCTCCGATTGCGGCAAGGTGACGATATCACCGAACCGCTCAAAGAGGATCAGCAGATTGCCGCAGGCGGCGCGAATCTCCTTCTCCGCGCGGATGGCGCGGTTTTTGGCGGTAGCCAGAATGCCGTTGCGCTCGCAGAATGCGTCGCGTACCTCGTTGCGGCGTAGCGTTTCCTTCTGCAGGATGTCGCTGAGCTTTCTGAGTCCCTCTTCCGTGCTCTCCAGAATGATTTTTTCTTCCGGATAATTCATCAGCACTGGCACCGTTTCCGGCTTCTCAAAAACGGAAGCGGACGAGCCGCGCACCAGTACGAGCCGCATGTGCTCCCGTGCCGCCGCATAGAGAACGTTGCTCCAAACCGGCAGTACGCCGTTTTTGTTGCCGAACCAGATCGGCACGCAGTAGGTCTGCTTGAGCGGGAGCGCGATCTGCCGCATATCTTTGACCGAGTAGCCGAGCGGGATTCGCCCGGAGCCGAAGGATGCACAGAATTCCTCATAGGTCTGCTCCTGGCTTGCCATCGGCAATCGCTGCGCCGTTAAGTTCGGCGGAAGCCGCTCTGCCAAACGTGCCAACCGCTCCCGCAGCGCCTGCGCCCGCTCGCTGTCGCCCAACGGCGCATCGGGAATCGCCGTTTGGTACTCCAGCGGCTCGCCATTGACTAGGCAAAAGCCACGCCCAGGCGCCGTCGTTTCGTCCTGCGTGCATCTCACGCCGAGAATGTCAGTGTATTCATAGCGATCCTTTGCCTGGAGGGCAAGGCGGAAGTCGATCTCCTGCCGTGTCCGGGAATGGACCTCGTTGATATGATTCGAGCTGAGCAGGAAGCAGACGCCGTAGCCCGCCGCCTCTTTGAGGCGATTGCCGAACGTAGCATATAGATCCGCACCATTGCGGAAGTTCTGGATTGCGGAGTAATTGTCCATTACGACCAGAATAAAGGGCAGTTTCCCAACCTCGAGATATGATTTGTAATTCGTGACGCCGGCTTCCGTAAACAGCTTCTTGCGCATCGCGACGATATTCTGAATCATTTCCAGCAGTCGGCCAAAGTCTGCGTCATTATTCTCCGTAAGGTAAGCGCCGCACCACGGCGTGTCCGCCATCGGTCTCAGCGCGCCGCCGGAAAGGTCGAGAACGTAATATGAAAAATCTTCCGGCGTCGTTCGCTCCATCAGCGAGTACAGGATCGTTCGAATTTGATGGCTCTTGCCGCTGCCGCTCGTGCCGCAGATCCACATATGACGCAGCGACAGGAAATCGACCGTCACCGGGAATTGCTCCTGACGCTCCAGATCGTCGACCAGTCCGACAACCGCCTCCAGCGGTGAAAGGACCGCAAGGTCGACCTGCTGCTTGAGTGTATCAAATTCCAGCGTCTTCGGCAACGGTTCCTTCCAGAGGCTGCGCGGGATGATGCCCTCGCGCTTTGCCAGATCGGATAGATACTGCACGACGGCAACGATCTGCTTGCACTCTGCCTTCTTCGACGTATCCTTCTTCGGCTTGGCCTCCAGCAGCGTCTGTCCGACACTGTCGATAAAGCGGACGGACTCATCTTTTTCCGTGATGACCTCATCCTGCGGAGTATACCCTGCGCCGCACCATGCCGACTGACCAAGTGCAAACAATTCGTTGTAACCGACTTGCAGATAGAATCTGCCGGTGTTCTTCAGTTCCGCCGCCTCCGGTCGCTTCAGCATTTCCATGCTGTCGCTCTTGTCCTGTACGCGTAAGCAAGCACGGAACTTCGTGTTTGACCAGATTTGATCGTTGACGACGCCGCCGGGCTTCTGAGTCGCAAGTATCAAATGTACGCCCAAGCTTCGTCCAATACGTGCCGTGCTGATCAGCTCGTCCATGAACTCCGGCTGCTGCTTTTTCAACTCGGCGAACTCATCAGAGATGATGAACAGATGCGGCATTGGCTCCTTAACCCGTTTGTTGCGATAGAGCTTCTGATAGTCGTAAATGTCCATCGTGCCTTCGTTGGTCTCGCTCTTTGCCTTCTTAAAGACTGCCTGTCGGCGTTTGAGCTCGCTTCGGATCGAAACCAACGAGCGGTTGATC
This sequence comes from Oscillospiraceae bacterium, assembly GCA_017405865.1. Classification (GTDB taxonomy): domain Bacteria; phylum Bacillota; class Clostridia; order Oscillospirales; family Oscillospiraceae; genus JAZOXB01. Next base: position 4,280 of record JAFQZN010000019.1, read on the forward strand.
GATGCTCCGTCAAGGTTCGTGATCGTTGCAACGACGTGGGGCAGGTGGATGTCGCGAGCAGGGTCCACGAATGCATCCGCCAGTCCGCCGCCCTTATAGTCGATGAGCACAAATGCGACTTCGTCGGGGCTGAAGTTCACCGCCATTGACAGAATATAGGTGATGATGAACTCCGATTTGCCGGAGCCCGTCATGCCGGCAACCAAGCCGTGAGGTCCTTGCCTTTTTTCATGCAAGTCCAAGTAGAACAGCTTCCCGTCCGTCCCGACGCCGAGCGGTGCAGCCAAGGATTTGACTGGGTTGTTTGCCGCCCACCGAGCAATCGGATTCAAATGCTCCACTCTGCCCGCTTTGTACATCTCCAGGAACGAGATCATGTTCGGAAGCGCATACTGTTGAGCCTCCATGCGCAGCTTCGTCTGCATGATCAACTGCATGCTCTGCTGCATGTTTCCCGGATCGGACGGGTCCATTTCAAAGGGCTGATCCTCAACCTCCGGGTTTACCAAGTCGATATAGCTGCAGCCGTTCTTTAGTGAAATCAGCTTGGAGCACTCCTTCGGCGCCCCGTCAAAAGCGGTTACCAGAGAAACTCCGGTGTACTCCTCAGACGAAAGCAGTTCTTTGAGCATCTCCGTCGCATTGAAGAGTTCTTTGCTCAAAGCGAACACAACATAGGCCGGTTGCTTTTTCAGCTCGGTCTTCAAGTCTTTGGCTGCCTCGTCTTGTGTTAATAACCATCTGCCGTTAAGATACTTCGCAATCTGCTGCGTATCTTCTCCTGTCGAAGCGATAAAGCGGACGTTTCGTTCATTGTCCCAAAAATGCGGCAAATACTTAGCAAAATCAAAGGTATCAAGGTCCTCCTTGTCAGCAAGCAGGACCATCTTCAACTCATCAAATGCATGCGTAACCGCAAGATAAGCAATCATGTTCCGGACCAATGCCATGGCATACTGATGCTTGCCGATAATTCCGCTGATATAGTCATCCCGCAGCGAAATCATGATCGGAACATTGTTCAGCATCGTCGGGGCTTCCGCAACCTTGTACATCTCGTCCATCAAGGGGTCGGGCTCCATCTCGAACTTCTTTGGCTGGTACTCCAGCTTTGCCACCATCGGACGGCTGCCGCTGCCAAGTCGAACCAGTAAAAAATCGTCGTCAATTTTTCTGCGTTCCCACAGGCGAGTTTTTGTCGTTGTAAAAGCAAGCGTTTGATTCAGTGTAGGATATATCTCATTGAGCTGACGTACCTCCTCCGCAATTTCCTTCGCGATCTCCTGTCGCTTTATTTGCAAATACTCTGTATACCTCGCAGTACGCTTCGCCTCGTATTCCTTTCGGTCTTTCTCCGTCAGGCCCTGCGTCAGCGCAGGAAAAACCAACGAGGTGAGCGCGGACAGGTAGTTGCCGGTAAAGATTGCCCGGCCGCCCATAACGGCAGGACTGCCCAAACGCAGCGCCAGCGGGATCTTGTTTGCAGTCATCGGAGGAGGCGGCATGTCGATCTCGATCGTATCCTCGTTCAGCGTGTATTTTTTTCTTGGCTTCCGATCAAAAAACTGCGGTGGCTGCGGTGACTGCGGCGCAGCAAACATCACGTCGCGCCCTGACTGGATCGCATGGATTTTCGGCGACGTCATGAGAATTCGGTTGTCCGCGTTGTTCATCGCAATAAAGCCGGTCCCCATGATGATATATATGCCCATAATATAGATCATGTCGCCGAGCGACAGATCACAGCGTCGAACGCTTTTCCCATTGACAAACACACCGTTTTTACTGTCGTTATCAATAATGGTCCAGCGATTCCCTGACCAGCGCAGTGTTGCATGCCATCTCGACAAATAGGTGTTTGCATAGCAAATATCGCAGTCCTGCGCGCGACCAATGATTATGTCGGAATGCCGCTCAATGTAATAGGGGATAAACACGTTCCCCTGCCCGCGATCCGCTTCGGCATAAAGCGTGTAATTTTTGCCTTCGACAACCGCTTTGGCAAGCGATTGGTCCGTTAACAGCAGTTTTTTTGCCGGTGCGCCGTCGCGGGACAGAAAATAGCCTTTACGATTCACAACCGCATACCATTCGTTCTTTTCCGCCAGGATGGATATATCATCTTCCAATCCATCAAAGGTAAATCTTCCTTCCTTTACTGCTGGCAGCCAAAGATCGTACATGCAGTTGCCGGTCTCCAGCAGAACGATACGCATCGGGAAGCTTTTCTGTTGTGTCTGATTGAATTCTTCCTGATCCATCAAGCATGATTTCCTTTCCAAAATGACGGGATGTGTTCCGGTGTGGACGCATTCGTTCCTTCGGAGGTGCCGCTGATTTCAGCGGCACCTCTGCGGGCGGGTTTACTCTACGACAACCTTCTTGCGCCGCTTAAGTTTGAGCAACGCGCCTGCGCCAGCAAGCAGCGCCACGCCGCCGATGCTGCCAAAGAACAGCGGCTTGTTCGCAAACCAGCGGACGAACAAATTCGTAGATACCGTCACGTCGCGTTCCAACGCATACGGAACTGCAAAGTCAGCCGTGTCGGAGGACGTAACGTTGCCTGCCTTGTCAGTCAGGATGAAGCAAACGTGCTGCGCACTGCTCTTTTCACTGATTGTGAAGTTGCCGGAGTATTTGCTGGCATCCTCAAACTCTGTGATTTCAACGACAGCCGCACCATCGACCAACACCTTCACGGAAGCAAGACCGCCGGTATCAAAGACGTCATAGTTGACTGTCAGCTCGGTAGTATTGACAATCTTTTCTTCCAGACCGGCAACGCTCTGGAGCTGCGGCGCTGTGCTGTCAACAATGAACAAGATGTCGCCGTCAGAGTTTGCTTCTCCGTTCTCGACTGCCTCTCCGCCGGAATCATCCGTGGTAGTGATCGAGATGGTATAAATACCGTCGGCAGCATAATTGTCCTTGTTGATCGTAACCAAATAGGTATACCAGCTTTCGCCGTCTGTCGCAACCTCGCTTACGGCGTAGTCGGCTTCAACGGGTACACCGTCGCGCGTGATAAGTACGACGACGTTGTCCTCATCGATGGGGCTGGCGTTGTAGATCGTGAAGGTCAGATCCTCGTCGATTTTCTGGTTGAACGTTCCGCCGTCCTCAATCAGCGCGAGCAATTCATCGCTGTATTCGTATACGGAACCGAAACGGTTCATGGTGAAGCGGACGCTTTGCTCATCATAGTTGTCGGATAGGTCCGTGCTGCGTACGGTGAGGGTGTAAATGCCGTCGAGTTCTACCTTTTTCTCGAAGATATCGAGCAGCGCAGTTGCGGTATTGCCGCTGCGCTCGATGAGCTTCTCAACCTTGTCGCTCAGATCGATCGTGCCGCCCTTCTGAACGCCGACCAACGTGACCTTATACCCCTCGAGATTGGTGTCCGTGATCGTAAACGACGGAATTAGCTCGTCATCATAGATGTACGCCTTGCCGTTCTCAACGCTTTCGGGATCAATGGTAATCATTTTGGTCTTCGTATCGATCGTGAAGCTCTGCGGCGCGGCAGAACCGCCGTAATCGACGGGGCTGTTGGAGTTCTCTGCAATATCCTTCATGGAGATGTCGAAGGTGTAGTCGCCGTCCGTGGTGTAAGCAACCATAGCGGTATGGGTGTCGCCGCTGGTCGACCAGCCCGTGAAGGACGCGCCGCCTGCAAGTGACAAGGTGACCTTGCTTTCGTTGAAGTTGTGCTCCACGATGGTAATGGTCGCCTGACGGTTTGCCTTGAAATACTTGTTGTTCGTTCCGCCGCCGAAGTAATGCTCGTCCGTCAGTTCGTTATTGTCGTAACGGACGCTGATCGTCGGCGCGGTCGTATCGATCGTAATGCGTTCCGAGGCATATGATTCCATCTTGTTGTTGCTGCGGTCGGTGTACTCTGCCGTGACGGTATAGTGACCGTCGCCGCCGCCGTTTGCCAGCGCAGAGATCGTGATTTTCGCAACGTAATTATCGTTTGCGGCGTCATCATAATTCCAAGTTACACTTGCCTGAGAAGGCGCTGCATTTCCGTCGCCGGTTTCGCGATTGACTGCGATCTTTACATCCTCTTCATAGAAATTCGCCTCATTGAAAATCAGTGTCAAAATCGCATCTCCATTATAGTAATGGTCCGAGCCAACCACGGCGCTTTCGCCTCCGTATTCTTCAGTGACGGTAGGCGCCTTGCTGTCAATGACTATGACCGTGCCCTCATCTGTCATGGCGTCGCTTGTGTTCTTCTTATTGTCCGTTGCGGTCACATAGATGTTTCCGCGGAACTGATCTGCCACGTCCTGCGGGAGGATCATTGATGCTGTGAACAGGGACTTGTCTTCTTCTGCCGCAACCGCCTCATAGTCGAGGATCAACTTCTCTACGTTGATAGTGCTGGCGTCAAGTTCCATCTGATAGCCGAAGTGGAAGGTACTGATACCGGAGGTAACGTCATTGCCGGTCACCGTGATAACCACGAGAGGCTTCTTATCCGTCTGACCGTCGTTATAGTAATTGTAGTGCTCATATTCAGGCGGGAGCTCAGACGGGTCTATGCCCGTCGGCAGGATCGGATCAGAATAAGAAATCGTGAAGGTTTCAGCATCCGGTTTCGTGCGGTCGATCGTAAAATCGATGGTCTTTTGGTCCGTATTCTTCTGCTTCTCAGCATTCTTATCTTCTGCAAGATCGGAATAGCTGAGCTTCATAGAGTACACGGCATCTTTAAGTTCCTTATTGAGAACAAGCACGTGAACGTCAGGAGCGTTCTGATCGTCCTGCCAAGAAGTCGGATTTGTCAGCGCGGCAATAACGTCTTTTCTCAGGGCGTCAATGTCGGAAACATCATTGCCGTTAATGTCCTTTGCTGTCAGGTCGAGCACGATGTCGCCCGCGTTGAAGTTGTGTTCGGTGATCGTGATCGTTACCGTCTGCGTGGGCAGGTCTTCCTGTCTGCTTTCCTGAAGCACGATTTCCGGAGGCGTGGTATCGATCACCTTAATACGGGATTCTGTATAATCTTCCTGAATATTCGTCGAGATGTCTGCACCTGCGATATAGATAACGTAGTCGCCGTCGTTGCTGTGATCCGCATCTGCAGGCAGCGTGAACGTACCTTCGAGAGTAAGCATCTGGTCATCAACGCCTCTCCATTCACACTCAACCTCCATCGGCTGCTCGTCGTTCTCGTCCTTGACGTAATAGACGCGGTACAGGGATGGGTCGAAATTGACCTCTTCCAGCGTGATCGTCACGTCGATTGGGCCATTATAATAATCCTTATCGCTCGCTATTCTATTGGCAGCGCTGTAATCCACCCCTGCTATCAAAGGATCCGTGCTGTCGAGTACGAAGAAGCTTAACTTCTCGTCGTCTTCATTCTCCGCATTCTCGCTACGAACGGCAGTCGTTTCGTCATTGCCGTTCATAGAGCGGTCGACTGCGTAGAACTCCACGTGTCCGTTCTTGTATTCCTTTTCCCTCACGCCCAGTGACACCGTCGCGGCAAAGCTGCCGTCCTCTTGCTTTACTACGTCGTCTGCTCGCGCCCATTCAGTGGTCGGTGCGTTGAGCTCGCTGACGCCTTCTCTGCGGACATAACGCCACACAAAATACTCCACGCCAGCAGTCTCATCCTTCGCCACAAGCTTCACGTCTGCAGTTTCTTGATAGTAGTAATCGGCTTCAATTACCGTGCTGTCTTTATCTGCAGGATCCTCTTTGATCTCTCTGATGACGACAGGGTCAAGGTAAGCCAGCATTAACCCGCTCGGTGCCTTGGTATCAAGCACCTTGACGTTAGAGTTGATAGTATGATCTGGATCGGTCAGAGTCTCGCCCGATCTGTCCTTCATCGTGATGCTGAACACATACTCTCCATCCGCCGTATGATTGTTCTCTGCCTGAATCGTAAAGCGGCCGATATGCTTGCCGTCATCTACCTTCCAGTTAACGGCCAACTTCTGCGGGTCGCCTCCGTCTTTTGTGAAGGTTGCTACAACATCGTCTTCATAGAAGTTTGTTTCTTCGATCTCGATCGTGCCTTCGATATTACCGTTATAGTAGTCCTTACCGCCCAGTTGCTGTACCGCCTCATTGTAACGAACGCCATTGAGCAGCGGGTCGGTCGTATCAAGAATGAGCACACAGGTTGTTTCGGAGAGATACTCGCAGGGCTCTTCGGGATACTCTTCCTGCGTGAAATCCTTTGCATACATGCCGTTGCCGGACAAATCATTGTAGGAAACGCTCACCGTATAAACGCCGTCTGCCGTATGATCCTCCATGTCAGCGGGAATGATAAACGTTCCGGCCCAATTGGTGCTCGTATTGTCCGCATCCGTGTTCTTCCATTCGATTTCCGGGGCTTGCTCCAGCAGATCGCCATCCTTCTTAACGACAACCGTCAAGTCATCAGGCACAAAGTCGATTTTTTTGACCACCAACGTGACCTCAATATCAGTAACGAAATACTCAATCGGTAACTCGCCTTCAGGTTTCTTTTCGGCAACAGCTTTTTGATAGTTTACATCCAACAGCAGGGGCTCACTGTCGAGCATGAAACTGCGGCTCTCATCTCTGCACGCAGTAGAAGCATCGTTGCCATTGTCGGCAAAGTCGACGGAATAGAACTCGATCCGTCCGAGCATCTGGCCATAGACGTTCTTTTCCAGCTCTACTATCGCGGCGAAGCTGCCATCCTCTTGCTTTTCTGCGTCTTCTCGCGCCCATTCAGTAGTCGGAGCATTGCTCGTGCTTGCATCATCCGTTTGGACGTAGCGCCACATGAAGTATTCCACGCCGGCAAGCGAATCCTTTGCACTGAGCTGAACTTTCGCAGTTTCATTGTAAATGTAGACCGTTTCTTCTTCTGCGATTTCACGGGTATTAACCCAATCGACATAGGCAAGTTGCAGTTCCTCAGGCGCCAGCGTGTCGAGCACCAAGATGCCGGAGGTATCCGTAAGCTTCACGTTCTCCTTAGTCGGGTCCTGATAGACGACCGTTACGGTGTACTCACTGTCTGCCGTATGCTCCTCGGTATCTGCCGTGATAATAAACTTTCCAACGTGCTTCCCGTCGACTTCTACCCAGTTGACGGTCAGCTTCTGCTGCGCGCCGTCGCTTCCGGTGCAGGTGGCCGTCACATAAGACGCAAAGAAATTCGTTTCATCAATCGTGATCTCGCCGCGGATGCTGCTATTGTAGTAGCTCTTTGCATTTGCTTCCTGGAACGGAGCCAAGTAGCTGACAGAGAGTGCCGGATCGGTCGTATCAATAACCTTTTTGTAGGAAGTGTAGGCAATCTCTTCGTTCCCGGAGCGGTCCCTGTAGCGGATTGAGATCACATAGGCGCCGTCTCCGCTGTGATCGGTCGGCGCGCCGATCGTAAAGGTGCCGACATAGACCATACCTTCTGCGGTGTCGGTGCCGACGTCCCAGGTCATCTCCAGGGAACCGGTCAGGCCGTTTTTGTTGTACTCTGCTGCGAAATCGTCCGGTATAAAGTTGTTCTCGCAAATCGTAACGGTACCAACGATGGCTTCGTTGTAGTAGGCAGTCGTTCCGTCCGTCCAATGCGGCTCGTTAAAGCTGATTTCACCGTTCAGAAGCTCTGGATCCAACGTATCAATTACGAATCCGGCTTCACCGGTGCAAGCATTTTCCTCGGAACCGTTACCGGCAATGTCGACGGCATAGAACTCAACATGACCGCGCATCTGACCGTAGATCTCCTCTGTCAGCGCAATCGTCGCGCTGTACGTTCCGGTCTTTTCGTCATATTCTGCAGGAACCGGATTGCTCCAATCGGTCGCTTCCGAATTCACGCCGCTCACTCCGTCTTCACGGACATAGCGCCATACGAAGCAGTCGACGCCGGAGTGTTCATCCTTCGCGCGCAGTTCTACCTGCGCTTCACTCTGGTAAAAATTCAGCGTGAGAACAGTCAGCAGGCCGTCCTGCGGAAGCGGATCAAGATATATGACTTCAAGATCCGTCGGCAAAACCGTATCCAGCTTGACGTTAACATTCTCGATCGGCGCAAGGATTTCGCCCTTATCATTGCGCAGATAAACGTCTATCGTCAGATTGCCGTTCTCTTCCAGCAGTACGTTGTTTGCGAAGTCGCTGCCCTCTTTGTTGATCTTCGTCGCAGCCTCATAGCCGGGTGCGGGGATAAGATAGAGGTTATTGTTATACCAGCCTGCCTTGTTCGGCTCTGCCGGTTGACTTCCATCCTCATCCGCGTAGAGCGCATAGACGGCGGCTTCATCGGGCAGAGCATAGCCAATTATGAGCGTATAGTTTGTGCTTGCTGCTGCGTATTTGGCGTACCTTTCCCCCGTCTTTGCAGTCGTCCCTTCTACTGCTGCTTTGGCAGCCTGCACGACAAAGCTGAGCTCCGCGCTGCCACGCAGCGCATCATTCAGCTTGCTGTAATCGGCAATCGTGATTTTGCCGTTGGAAGCGTCAATTTCCAGGCCGCACGCGGCTGCGTTCTGTGCATCTTCAAATGCATAGGTGACCGTGCCGGTGTCCTTTTCATATGCAGTCTTCGCCTGCTGTGCTGAAGCTACGCCGTTTGCTGCGCCAAAGATATAATTGACGTCGTCCATCGGTTTGAGTAAATTCTGAGTCGCAACGACGTTAAGATAGAAGCATATCTCAGCAGTTGCGTGGTTGTCGTCACCGGAAAGGGCGGCGATTATCTTCATGCTGCCTGCTGACTTGACTGTCAGCAGGCCATTTCCGCTGATGCTCGCGATTGCGTCGCCATCATCAGCAATCGGCCCGCCGATTTCGTTTTCAAGGCGATAGGTGAGGAAGAACGTCTCGCTTTCTGTCCATGCGCTGAAATCTAAGGGCTCGGTGATCTCACCCAGCTCGAGCGTCAGTTCGCCCTTATCCTCATATTCAATATTGTTGAACCCAGGAGGCGTCTGCTGTTTTTTGCCGATAACGGCATCGACCGGCGCCAACTCGAGCGGCTCGTAGTTTTCCTTCTTGGCTGTAACGAGAACACGGTATTCACCCGCGTTGGTTCTTGTCAGATCCTCTGGATTATGGTAGACCGTTTCCTCTCCTTCCAACCTGATCTCATACTGATAATCAGCCGCGTCGGCGCCTGTGATCGTAATAAGCTGCTGCGGCTCTCCGGTATATTCCGTGTTGACGCCCTGCACCTTTACATCGGCGCCTTCAATCTGAGCGGGTGAGATCACAGAGTCCACCGTCGCCGAAAAATCTTCATAATTGGCGCGTTCGACCTTAACCGTGACAGAATAGGTCGCGGCTTTGCTGATGGTCGGCATATTACTGCCTTCTTCGTTCAGCACGGTTTCCTTGCCGTCAACGGTAATCGTAATCGTATCGCCTTCCTGCGTTCCGCTGACGGTCACAGCAGGATATCCTGCGCCGTCGCTATAGGTTTCCGCTGTTGGCGTTACGGTGATTCCGGGAACAACGCTGCGATGCAGTGTCACAATAAAATTGTCCTGATAGGACGTGACCTGTTCGTTCAGCGCATCATCCGTTTCGTGGAAGTCGCAGCTCACGTTCGCACGGAGGGAATAGCTTGTCTCGCCAAATTCCTCTGCGCTCAGAATCTCCACGATGCCGTCGCTGCCGGTAATCATCACATTGCTGATCGCGGCTCCAGTAGCATCGTCCGTCAGAGTGTAAGCGACGGTCGCCCCCTCAAGCGCGCCATCACCGTCCACGACCGTGATCGTCACAGCATCCGGATGTCCTGTCGTTTCCGCACTGATCTGCGGAATCGGCAGAACGCCCAGCACCATGACACAGACCATCGCCAACGCAAGCAGTCTGTGGAAGATACTTTTTCTCGCGTTTCTCATTTTTTACGTCTCCTTTTCGGGTTCGTTTTTTCTTTGCAGTAATCGCTCTATAGATTTGTCCGTTGAAAAATGCGTGCAGATGCAAGCTGAGCCAAAACACAGCAACGGATAGGTAAAAGCAATACGTCGTACGCAGCTTTGTCAGCATCACGATCAGCAGAGAAGCAGCGCTGACAGCAAAAGCAATGTCAAGATAGCATGCCGGTCGGTTTGACAGAACGCAGAACAAGCCCGGTAAGCGGCGCGCACCTGACGCGCCGTGCTTTCTTCTCAGCACAGATGCTGCAACGGCAGCGCCGTAACAGCTTAGCACGCTCAGCCAAAACAAAACGCCCAACAGAATAACCCACGTGCTGGTTTGCTTCAGCGTCGGGATAATCGCTGGAATCAATAACAATATCGTTGCCGAAAGGCAGATGCATCCCACTGCCAGCCAAAAGAACAGCTTGATTCTTTTCTGCATCTGGCTCAAATCACCTCTTGCGTGTGGATCAAGAACACCTCATCCAACTTGGTCATCTCAACGCGCGGACGACTTTCCGCGACTTTCGCAACGGTTTGCGGCAGAATTTCGGTCGCATATTCGGTATCCAGTTCTTCCGTTGCTGCCGACAATTCTGCCTGCCGCTCTGCGGCGGGGTCCAAGAATGCCGTAACATTCTGTTCTTCGCGCCGTGCGCTCGCTTGAGAGTGTCCGTTCGGCGCATTGCCGCGGAGAATGGGTGCATTCTTCGACAGCGGAGTTGTCTGCTCCGACCCCCTTGCTTCTACCGGTTCCGTGATCTTTCCGCGTTCCCGGTTTACTTGATCTGTTTGGAAGGATGCATTCTTTGCTCCAGCGCCTCCCACAGTCATCTGACGAATCGACTTCTTGGCCGAACGATTGGTGAAATAGTCCAGCACCTTGGGAATTTTCAAAGCGAAGAACAAAACGATTGCGGTCAAAAGGAAGACCCCTGCGAGGATATAAGCTATAACGGAAAGTGTAGATAAGGTATCAGCCATTGTCGCTCCCGCTCCTTTCCTGTGTTGTAAAAGCGGTTTCGATCATTTCTCTGTCATTTTCATAGTTCTCTCGCATTCTGTTTTGCAGCGCCTTCGCCTGCTCCTTGTTTGGCGACAGCGCCATTGCGCGCTGATAAACGTTGTCAAAAAGCGACAAGACCTGCGTCTGACTTATGCCCTGCTGCGCCATGTTCTTCCGTTCCATATACAGGGTGTTGAATACCACGCTGTACAACGACAGCTTATTATACGGGCCTTCTTCTTGAATGCTTCCGATGCGACTGTTGATCTCTTTGAAAAGCATCTCGTAATCGCCCTTATCTGCCTCGTCATTGTTCAATCGTCCGGTATTTGAGCTCAGCAAAAAGTTGTTGTAGAAATAGCACACCCAGTAGAAACAGTCAGAAATCGTCTTGTGTTCGTAATCGGCAGTACTGTTGTAGTTTTCCTCAAAGTAATGATATGCCTGTTTTGCTCTTGCTCCATCGCTTTCGCTGCCATCGGCTTCTGTATAGTAATTAAAATACATTGTGCCGATCTTATATCGGAGTTCGCACATTTCTGCGCTGTCCGAATCAAATCGATCGCTGTATTTGTTATAGAGGGACAGAAATTCGCCGCTCTCCGTAGCGCTGAACTTTCCATTGTCAGCGTAGGCATCCAGAAGGCGGGTATATCCGCGCAAGTCCTCCGGGTAGATGTTGATCGCCTGTTTGTATCCTTCCACCTTTGTTGCATAAGGGGTGGAATCCGCCACGCCGATCAGCGTTTCGTAGTTATTGCTATTGATGCGGTCAGACGCATTTTTCATCACTATACCGCCGATCAGCATCACTATGCTCAATGCCAATACGCAGAGAAATGCGCCCAACTTTCGCTTTTCTTTCTTGCGGTAGTCGCGCGTTAGCTTGCTGGGGTCGTACAAATCGCGCAGCAGCTCGTCGCAGTTCTGATAGCGATTTTCCGGAGCCGGCTGGACGCATTTGTCGACAATGATCTCAATACCTTCTGAAAGCTCGGGGTTCCAGTTGCGAACGGACGCATACTGTCCTCCCTTTCTGGGATCTATTCCGGTCAGCAGATGGTGCATCGTCATGCCCAGGCTGAAAATGTCGGATCGGACGTCCGTATGGCCCGCATAGTGTTCCGGAGAAGCATAGCCGCGTGTGCCAAGCACCGTGGTATCTGCCAGATTTTTGTCTTTGAATTCTCTGGCAATGCCAAAGTCTATAATTTTAATGATGCCGTATTCACCCTCCGGCTTCAGCATCAGGTTTGCAGGCTTCATATCGCGATAGATAATCGGGTGCGGTTTTTGCGAATGCAGGTAATTTAAGGCGTCGCATATCTGCATCGCCCAGCGGATCACATTCTCTTCCGACTGTGCGCCATGCTCTTCAATAATCTTGTCCAACGATTCGCCTTCGATGTAGTCCATGACAATGTAGATTGTCTGACCGTTGTCGATGATGTCGACGATTCGAGGGAAGGCAGGGTGATCCAGCCGCTTAATCAGATTTGCCTCGGCCATTAAGCTGTTTACGACGATTTCATCGTTTTTCGATACGCCCTTCTTTCTGACCTCTTTGACTGCCCACTGCTTGTTAAGGCGCTTATCCATCGCCAAATACACGACGGACATGCCGCCGCGTCCAATTTCAGTCAGGATTTCGTATTTCCCGTCAATTACGCTTCCGATTTGTGTCATATGCAGTCACCTCATTCCGCCTTTATGAGAAGAACGGAAATGTTATCTCTCTCTTTTCGTGCTTTTACCAAGTCAATAAGGTATCTACAGTTGCTATGCATCGTTTCTCTGCTGCTCAATCTGCTGAGATTGAGAGACTCGTACATTTCTTTGGCAGATATCTCGTGACGGAATCCATCAGAGCATAACATGTACGTTCCGGTTTCCGTCTTCCCATAATACACGGCGGGATTCATGTCAGGAGATGCTCCGACACACTGCAGCAGCATATTTCGCTTCGGGTCCACTTTTGCCTGTTCCGGCGTCATCGCCCCGCGCTTTATCTCGCGCTGTACATAGGTCTGATCCTCGGTAAGTTGGATCACATTGCCGTTGATGTAATATGCGCGGCTGTCGCCAACATGGACGATAAAGTATTCGGTCCTGAAGAACAGCATTCCGGTAAACGTCGTGCCAAGATTCGCGCCGATCGTTCTTCCATAAGACATAATCTTTATATTGAGTTCCTTTAACAGGAGCACCCATTTGCTGGCAATAACCTGCATGTTCGGTTTGGCCAGCTCCAACGGCAGCATCTTATCAAACCATTCCTTGAAAGCGCGAAGTACTGTTGCGCTCGCCAATTCTCCCTTAGAAAGACCGCCCATACCGTCACATACTATGGCCATCAGCACCTCGCCGGTCGATGTGCTCGCATGTTCGATCAGGACGCTGTCCTGATTGGTGCTCTTTACGTTGCCGATATCTGAATCCGCTGTTGCAAGAAATCGCACGTTGTCAGTCCCCTTTCATCTTCATTTTCAATTATCGCTCGTTGCAAAACTCAAACTCTTCATTTGCCAACTGCAACAGATCCCCATTGACGATCTGCACTTCATCCTCGGGAATCAGCATTCGCCCGTTGCAATACGTTTTATTGGTGGAATTGCGGTCGCAGATATAGTATCTTCCATTCCTGCAAATAATGTCCGCATGGCTGCGGCTGATTGCATGATTGTTGGACACAAAATAATCCACATAGCTGCGTTCTTTCCCGATGCGAAATACTGGTTTGTCAACCGGGATTCTCTCACCGTTTGATCTGCGGATCAAATACGGGTACTTCTGCGCTCTGTTTTCCTGCAAAAGCCCGGTTGCCTCGTCGTCCTGCCAGATTTGTGCAGATCGGGCGTCGACATCTCTCTTTCCAAAGGAACTCTGCATAGAGATGTCCGTCTGTCCGTACATACCGCGTGTGTCCAGCCCGAGCAGCGAGGTGTCGTCTTCCTGCACGGCTTGATCGTTCTCGTGCATCAACTCGTTATAGCTGTTTTTCACTGAACTCTGCCAAGCGCATCCCTGCATTGGTCGTACATCCTCGGATTGCCGAGGTATGAAAGCAGAATTTGCGCCGGAAATGAACTGGTTTGGCGGCATTGCGATGTCCCGCTGCATGTGGCGTCCGGAGCCTCCTTCGCTCAAAAGCGACGTTTGCGGTTCATCGTCTAAGCTCGCCCTCCCCCGGTTTTCGCTGCGATAGTTTCCAGTCAGGGAAAGCAGAGAGGTTTCGTCTTCCCGTGATACGGCCGAATTCTCCTGCGCAAGCAGTGACGTTTCATCGTCCCGTGCCCAGCCGTGCGCGTTTTGCCCCCGCAGTAATGACGTGGCGTCTGGCTCGCTGCCGCGAGGGCTGAGTGCTTTCTTTTCATAGTGTTTATAATAATCAGCGCGCTTGTTCGTAATGAATCCGCTATTGGTGACATAACCTCTCTGAAGCATTTGAGCAACAGCAGCGTCCTCATGTTTGATATACCCGAGAATCCGATCCGGATCATAAGCTTTTAGGTGATAGAGGAATGCCGAAAAACGCGAAACATATTGCATGTCGCCACCAGTCATAATGTTCCAACTGTTTGCAATCTGCTCCATCAACTCGAACACCGTACTGTTTGATTGTTCTTTTGTCAGTGGGAGGAAGATGAACTGTAATTCCCTCGTGCTGGGATTGATGAAAACATACTGGAGTTCGAGCACAAGTTGCTTTTCCGTTGCGTAGTTTTCTGCAATTCTCCGTTCAGTCAGTATGATCTGTGCGATGATATAAAAAAAATCATACGATGAACGCGGTTGCCTCATAAATTCCAGCAGAGATACCGCTCTTGGTCCTATATACTGGATGAGATTTTTCCGAAGAACCGTCGCTTTCAGCAATCCGCGAGGGGTTTTGCCGGTCACAAGGGATAAGATTCGCTCTGCAAGGAACTCGCCCCTCCCCAACTTTACCCGGATCTCAATTCGTGGATCTTTTGAATTCTTAATCTTAAACTTCGGCATAGTGTTATCCTTTTACTAAGCACTCCTCACCGGAATGTATGTAATCCATTGACACGCTCAAGTGTTCTATTTTCGCAGAACTCTTAATTCTGCGAAATTACTATCTTGCTTTTGCTAATTGTTGCATTTTGCTTGTTCTTGACAAGAAAGTTGACCAAAAACACGCTCCATTCGTTCCATCGCTTCGAGCTTAATTCTATCAGACGAGTGTACGTAGATATCCATAGTGATTTGAATGCTGGTATGCCCAAGCAGTTCGCTTAACGATTTTACATCGCAGCCACATTCGATCCAACGTGTTGCAAAGGTATGCCGCAGCGCATGAAATTTGATCTGCTGCAGACCTTGCTTACGCAACAAAGCTCTGAAATGACACTGCAATGTCCGCGGGTTAAAAAACGAGTCGTTTTTGGGAGAAGGAAATACAAAGGCAGATGAAGCCCGCATTCTTTCACGCTGCAATAACAAAAGTAATGCATCTGTAATCGGAATCGTTCGCAAAGAAGCTTTGCTTTTTGGCGTACCAATTCCAAATTTTCCTTGCCGTTCGCGAACAGCAGTCGTACGGACATAAATCTGACGTTCAACGAAGTCAACATTTCCCCACTCGAGCGTGCAGATTTCCCCGAGCCGCATTCCTGTATGTAGCGCAAGATATACCGCAAGATTTGCTCCGTGAGGTTCCTGCAGCAACAGCGCTTCCAGCCTTTGCTGTTCGTGTGCCTTCAATAGGCATACAGGTGACCGAATAGCCTTTGGTTTTTTGACTGGAATCATTGCAGCCATACCCATGCCGTTACGATAGGCATAGGCTAATACAGCCTGCAATACTACGCCAATGATACGAAGCATGCTGCGTGAAAGTCCACATTGCTGCTTTTCTTTCAGATAAAAATCGACGGTTATCGGCGTGATCGCAGAGCATCTTGTGCCTGAGAAATATGGCAATATGTGCTTCTCCAGTATTTGTCGGTATTTTTGAATCGTTTGTATCTTGACTTCCGTCGCTTTCTCATCCAGCCATTGAGCGGCGACATCAGAAAAAAGGATGTCTTTTCTGCGTGAATTTGTCTGACGCAAAGCATCTCTCCGTTTTTCCTTTACCTCAGCATAACTGGCTGCATACACAGAACGGTATTGGCTCTTTCCTGTATTGTCTTTACCAGTACAAAACCGTGCTTCCCAGCGGCCATCCTTTCGATGATAGATGCTTTCTCCTCTTCGTCCCATATTACAATCCTCCATTTTGACAAAGTATTTGACCACATATTTTGATGATATTGACAGAATTGACCGTTTGTAATATTGCTTCGTCTCAAAAAAAAGTGGAAATTTGCTGCATTTTGTAAATAATTGATAGTTATAATTGACTTTTTCAGTTAGGTTGCATATAATAAAGTTGTACTTTGTGTATTAGCGCGTTTTTTGCTTAGTTTTTTCTTTCGCAGAATTAAGAGTTCTGCGAAAGAAAAACGCAACATTATCCTTGTAATAATACACTTCCCGACCTTTTATATTGCATATTTTATAGTATTACTCTTGCTCATCGGTCGTGCAAGTAGTTTATTGCCCCGCTGAGCCAAGTCTCTTCAAAACATCTACCACTTAATCGATGCGCCCTGCTGCTATTGAATAGCGGCAGGGCACCTTTTTTGAATAAATCTTGTAATTTAAGTGGTAATTCGTGGCAATTGTAAAGCAAGACAGAATCTTCCGATTCAGAAGACTCTCTCTTGTTTTTGTGTTCGGGTCGGGAGTAACGAACCGCCATTTGGCTGCGAACTCCCGACGCCAACAGTTTTTGGTTTTGAGAAATGGTATGCTTGCTTCTTCGATGCTTTCTCCTGTTGGTCGCCCGCGATTGACACATCTTGCAATCACATGATAATCTCTGTCCGTTGCGACGCAAACACAGAGCTGCTCACGGGAAATGCCACGAAGACTGACGCCTTCGCCGTGGCTTCTCGACTCTCTGTGCGTTACCATACGGCTTT
This sequence comes from Oscillospiraceae bacterium, assembly GCA_017405865.1. GTDB lineage: Bacteria > Bacillota > Clostridia > Oscillospirales > Oscillospiraceae > JAZOXB01. The sequence goes on from JAFQZN010000019.1 coordinate 21,154, forward strand.
TTTGAGATTCAGGAACATAGGTTTCGTCCGCTTCAACAAGCATATCCAGAGCTTCAGCGCCGTTCAGGGCCTGTTCCATAAAGACCAGCAGCTTGCGGCGCATGTAGAAAGCTGTAGAACGGCAGACGCCGACGACCCTCGCAGTTTCCTCCAGGGAATCCAGCCGGAGCGTGGATTCCAAGGCTACGATCCAAGCCTCCAGCGGCTGATGCGAGTGAGAAGTGATTTGGAGCGTGTCGTAGGTGAACTTCTTCTGGCAGCACTTACACTGGAAGCGCTGCTTGCCCCTGGAGAACCCCTTCTTGATAAGGGTAAAACCGTTTGCGCCGCAATGCGGGCAGACCTCAGGCCGCACGTTCTCAAGCTCGCGGTTGAGAAAAAGATAATCCAGAACGATGCTCTGAATCCTGTCAACCTGATAGTTGGTAAGCTGGCTGATCGCTTTCTTTAACGCTGTCCGGGTCATCTCCAAGACCTCCTGTCTTTGATGGCCTCATTATAGCCGGTCTGCTGTCCAATAAACCTCCCAGGTCCTCGTTTCTGGACTAACACATTTTGCAAAAGTGGTGGGGTATGAGGATTCATACCCCACCCGATTCTTTATAATGTAACTTGTAGCGCGCGTATCATTTGAATAGTTGCCAATAAACCTGCTGACGTTCTGGCCGTTCTTATTTGCTCATTTACTTAATCCATCAAGCGATGTTCGTAGTTGCCTTTGCCCGAGTATCCCGTCGTCATGCAATTGTACGGCGTCGGGCCTTCTCTCGGTCTCCAGCTCATGGCCGAAATCGGCGATGTGCGCCGCTTCCACTCCAAGTCCGCTTTGGTTGCTTTTGCAGGCATTGACGCTCCCCCGTACCAGTCCGGTACCATCGACGTTCGTAGCCGCAGCATCTCCAAACGCGGTTCCGCTAAACTCCGCAGGACGCTTTTCTTGGTCATGTCCGTTATTCTTCAAAACTCGCCACTCGACGAACCGATCTACCAGTACATGGACAAGAAGCGTGCCGAAGGAAAGCCCTACAAGGTCTACATGATGGCCTCAGCCAACAAGTTCCTTCGTCGGTATTACGCCACCGTAAAGGCATATTTGGACGAACTGGACTGCATCTGATTCGTTACAACAGCCTATGGCTGGTCGTCGCTTCAAAAACGAGGCGCTTAACGGCTTAGTTTGTTATACCATTTTTCACTTGCTCAAAATCTTATTTTCTACTTGACTTTTCTTAGCAGGTCTTGTCTGTTGTGTTTGTTTACTTCGTACTTATCTGTTTGGCATTTGCCGGTTTGCGCTTGTCGGTTATGTGTCTGCCAGTTCTACGTTTTCCCGTTCTGTGTTTGTCTGCCTGTGATACACTTTTCCATAGTCGAAATACAAAAATAATCCGAACCCGTTTCGCAAAGGAAACAAGTTCGGATTATTTTCGCGTGGTGACCCGTACGGGACTCGAACCCATGTTACCGCCGTGAAAGGGCGGTGTCTTAACCACTTGACCAACGGGCCTGGTAGCGGCAATCTGACTCGAACAGATGACACTCCGGGTATGAACCGAATGCTCTACCAACTGAGCTATGCCGCCATTTCTGCCGCCGAAACAGCAAGATGAATTATATAGGAAGAAGTTCCGTTTGTCAAGCGTTTTTCTTGAAATGTGCGAAAATTTCCAGTTTTGTCTGAAAATGCCGCCCGCAGGGCATACTCTCTTTGATTTTACAGGAGGGATCGCAATGAAAAGCAAAGCCTATATGGTCTGGAAAGAGACGGTAATTTTCTATCTGGGCGGGATGTTCTACTGCCTGACGGAGCTGTTATGGCGCGGGTGGACGCACGGGAGCATGTTCCTGCTCGGCGGACTGTGCTTCTATGTGGTCGGCAGTCTGGACCGGTACTTTCACATGAGCATTCTGGCGCAGATCACGCTGGGCGCGCTGATCGTCACGTTCTTTGAGTTCTGGACGGGAATGCTCGTCAACCGCGTGATGCAACTGAACGTGTGGGACTACTCGCATTTGAAGTTCAATCTTTTGGGGCAGATCAGCCTGCCGTTCACGCTGCTGTGGATGCCGCTGTGCCTGATCGCGATTTTCTGCGAAAACTATCTGCGGCACACGCTCTTTGACGAGCGCATGCCGCAGGTCCGGTGGGTGATTTAGCTTATATGCCACAGGGAAAGAGTCCAGTCGGAGGGGCGCCTTCACGTGTGCAGAATGAAAGCCTTCCCCTTCCGAGGGGAAGGTGGCGCGAAGCGCCGGATGAGGTGGTCGCAGGAACTGCGCGCATGTAACGATGAAGCTCCGATTATGGGCGTCTCCCGTCTTTCGCGGCGGCATGTGGGCATGCCGCCCTACGCGAGTTCGTTCATCGGGAAAGCGTCCCGCATCGAGACGGACAGATTGCCACGCCGCTTTGCGGCTCGCAATGACATGGAGGATGGTGCGGTGCGGAATTTCGGCGAAGTGTCCCGTGTTGGGACGCCCGGTGGGTGGTTTAGATTTCCGGCTTGGCTTCCTCCGGTTCTTCGGCAGGCAGCTCGTTTTCCGGCGCTGTTTCCGGCGCTGTTTCCTCCGGCTGCGGGAGCGGACCGTCGGTGAACAGGAGACAGGCGCTGCAGGTCGCCATGGCGAGCAGGAGGGCGCCGTTGATGAGGACGTTGCTCAAAGCGCCGGAGTGCAGGGTGTCTGCGACGGTAAAGGCGCAGAAGGCGGTTGCGCCAAGCGTCCAGAACAGGCACATGCGCAGATGGCCGCGGTCAAAGCTGAAGCCCGCGAGCTGGAAGCAGCCGAGCATGCAGCAGATGGCGGCGAGGAGCTGGAAGGCGTAGTCGTGGATGGACGGGTCGGTATTCCAGACCTGGAAGCAGACGATCAGCCGGATGATCAGGTAGAGGCTCGCGATCATAAACAGCAGCGGCGTGGGCTTTTTGCCCGCCATGCGCACGACGGCGAAGATCGCAAAGCAGACCGCGCTGACGACGCCGAGCGGCGGCAGGAGCATGGAAAGCGCTCTGGACACCTCGGGCGACTGCGTGACGACTGCCGCAGAGGCGGCAGAGCCGCTGCGCCAAAGCAGGACGTTGCCGGCGATCAGACCGATCGCGCTCACCAGCAGAAGAAGATTGGGAACGGCGGCAGTGGGGAAGACCTGCTGCCAGCTGATCTTTTTGGGCTGCGGATAGAGAAACGCGACCAGACCGACGAACAGGACGCCTGCCAGCGCGGCAAGCAGAAGATGCAGCGAGCTGCCCTCCGCCAGAGAGCCGTCCGGCATCAGCTCCGCTGCGAGCTGCTGCCTGCGGATCAGAAAACCGGCGACTGCGACGCAGAAGGTCAGGGCGAGCAGCAGCCAGCGGGATAACTTTCTCATGACTGATTCCTCCGTTCTTTCCGCTCATTATAGCACATGAGCTGGCAAATTTACATACTGCAGGGAAAATTTTTTTGCGCGGCGGCGGAAATCGCCGCGTTTTTTCGCAAAAAGTTTCTGAACCCCCTTGCATTTCGGATATTCAGGTGGTATAATACGGTCAATCTATAGTAGTGCTTACTAAAGAGAGGGTCGCCCCTCTCTTTCTTCTTGCTTTACGAAAGGTGTTGTTGAAGAATGAAGATCACCGATCAGGTATGGCAGTTTGCAGAGCCGCTGGTCCGGGAAAACGGCTGCACCCTCTGGGACGTCGAATACGTCCGCGAGGGCGGCGAGTGGTATCTGCGCCTTTACATCGACAAAGAGGGCGGCGTGGACATCGACGACTGCGAGAAGGTCTCGCGCGCGGTCGATCCCGTGCTCGACGAGAAGGACCCGATCCCCGAAAGCTACCGCTTCGAGGTCTGCTCGGCGGGGCTGGAGCGGGTGCTGAAGCGGCCGTCGGACTTTGAACGCTTCCTGGGCGCGGCGGTGCTGGTCAAGCTCTATCAGCCGAAGAACGGCAGGAAGGAATTCCCCGGCAGACTGACGGGCTATGAGGACGGAGCCGTGACGGTCGAGATGAACGGCAAGTCCTTCACCTTTGAAAAGAACGAGGTCGCGCTGGTACGCCTGCGCGTAGAATTCTGATCACGATAAAGTAGACATACGATAAGGAGAATAACTATGAACTCTGAAATTTTTGCAGCCCTGCGTCAGCTGGAAAAAGAGCGCGGCATCCCGGTGGACTACATGGTAGACCGCATCACGCAGGCGCTGGTCGCGGCGTATAAGAAGGACAAGGACGGCTACACCGACAACGTCTTCGTGGAGCTGAACGAAAACAAGCTCCTCATGTACGCCCAGAAGGAGGTCGTGGAGGAGGTCGTTACCCCCGCGACGGAAATCGCGCTCGACGCCGCGAAGAAGATCAGCAAGCGCGCGAAGCTCGGCGACATCGTGAACGTCGAGGTGCAGACCAAGAACTTCGGTCGCATTGCCGCCCAGACGGCAAAACAGGTCATCATCCAGGGCATTCGCGAGGCCGAGCGCGGCATGGTCTTTGAGTCCTTCTCCTCCAAGGAGCATGAGATCCTGACCGGCACGGTGCTCCGCATCGACAACAACGGCGACATGACCATCCACATCGGACAGGGCACGGACCGCACCGACGCATTTCTGGCGGTCGGCGAGCAGGTTCCCGGCGAGCATTTCGTCGAGGGCGATCTGATCCGCGTCTACGTCATCGAGGTGCGCCGCAGCAACCGCGGCCCGCAGGTGCTGGTGTCCCGCACCCATCCGGCGCTCGTCAAGCGCCTGTTTGAGCTGGAGGTGCCGGAGATCGAGTCCGGCGCGGTGGAGATCCGCTCCATTGCCCGCGAGCCCGGCTCGCGCACCAAGATTGCCGTCCGCGCGGCCGAGGAAAACATCGACCCGGTCGGCGCCTGCGTCGGCGCACGGGGCGCCCGTGTCGGTGCCGTGGTCGACGAGCTGCAGGGAGAGAAGATGGACATCGTCGTCTGGTCGGAGGACATCTGTGAATTCGTCGCTTCGGCGCTCAGCCCGGCGGACGTCGTCTCCGTCACCCAGCTGCCCGGCGGCAAGGCCTGCCGCGTGATCGTCCCGGACGATCAGCTCTCGCTTGCCATCGGCAAGGAGGGGCAGAACGCCCGTCTGGCCGCCCGCCTGACCGGCTGCAAGATCGACATCAAGCCTGCCTCGCAGGCGAGCGAGTTCGAGGAATAAACGGGGATCCTGCTGCAAGGGAGGGAGAATCGTGCCGAAGAAAATACCGATGCGGCAATGCCTCGGCTGCCGCGAAATGAAGCCGAAGCGGGAGCTGCTGCGCGTCGTGCGCAGCCCGGAGGGCGCGATCGCCCTCGACCTGCGCGGCAAGGCCTCCGGCAGAGGCGCTTACGTCTGCCGCAGCACGGAGTGCCTGAAAAAAGCGATCCGATCGAAGGCGATCTCCCGTGCCTTCGACACGGAGATTCCGCAGGAAATCTATGACGCCATGCTGGCGGAAATGGAGGCGGAAACGAATGGAACGTGACAGAAGCCTCGGTCTGCTGTCGATCGCGAAGAAGGGCGGCAATATCGTCCTCGGCGAGGAGCAGGTCGGCGCGGTGGCAAGAGCGGGACGGGCGAGACTGATCCTGCTGGCGCAGGACGCAGGAGCGCATACCTTCCGCAGAGCGAAGAGCTTCGTCGCCGGAACGCAGCAGCCCATGCTGCAGCTCGGCTACGACAAGGACACGCTGGGCGACGCCTTGGGCACGACGGTCTGCGCGATCGCGGCGATCACCGACGTCCGGCTGGCGCAGGCGTTCGTCAAGACGCTGGGCGAGCCGGAAAAGTACGCCGAACTGCTGCAGGATCTGGACGTCAGGGTGCAGCGCGTGGAGAAACGCCGCGCGGAGGAAAAGAAGCACCAGTACAACGTCCGACACGGGAAAAAGTAATGGAGGTGGCTATATGAGTTTAGTGAAGTATCGCGTCAAGGAAGTCGCGGCGGACTTCGGCATGCAGCCGAAGCAGATCGCGGAGATCATCGGGATCTATTTTGACAAGCCGAAGAGCAACACGCAGGTGCTGACGGATGAGCAGCTCAACGTCGTGTTTGACCATATCACGCAGCATCACCAGATCGAGTCGATCGCGGAGGTGTTCGCGGTAGCGCCGGCGCCCAAGAAGGAGCAGCCGAAGAAGGAAGAAAAGCCCGCGCCCAAGGCGGAGGACAAAAAGCCCGCCGCCGCGAAGCCCGGCGAAAAGACCGAAAAGCCGAAGGAGGAGCAGCGCAAGCGTGAGCGCCGCGTGGTCGACACCAAGGCGGTCACGGTCAACGCAGACCGCTTCGACGACCGCGTGGACAGCCTTGTGTCCGAGCGCGTGCAGAACTATTCCGGCGGCAAGCAGAAGATCGGCAACAAGGGCAAGAACAAGGGCAAGGACAAGAAGGCTCCCATGGGCAACAAGCGCCGCAACGAGGAGCAGGAGAAGATGCGCCGTCTGCAGCTGGAGATCATCAAGAAGACCCCGCTGACGGTCAAGATCCCCGACGAGATCACCGTCGGCGAGCTGGCCTCGCGCATGAAGAAGACCGCAACGGAGCTGATCAAGGTCCTGCTCAAGAACGGCGTCATGGCGTCGATCAACCAGAACATCGACTTCGACACGGCGGAATTCGTCGCTACCGAGCTCGGCTGCAAGGTCGAGCGTGAGATCGTCGTCACGATCGAAGAGCGCCTCATTGACGACCATGTTGACACCGAGGACGAGCTGGTCGGCAGAAGCCCGGTCGTCGTCGTCATGGGTCATGTCGACCACGGCAAGACGAGCCTCTTGGACGCCGTGCGCAAGACAAACGTCGTCTCCGGCGAAGCCGGCGGCATCACCCAGCACATCGGCGCCTACACCGTGTCGATCAACGGCAATCCCATCACCTTCCTGGACACCCCGGGTCACGCCGCCTTCACCTCCATGCGTGCGCGCGGCGCGATGTGTACGGACATCGCCATTCTGGTCGTGGCGGCGGACGACGGCGTCATGCCGCAGACCATCGAGGCGATCAACCACGCCAAGGCCGCGAACATTCCGATCATCGTCGCGGTCAACAAGATGGATAAGCCGGGCGCCAACCCCGACCGCATCCTCACCCAGCTCACCGAGCACGACCTCACCCCGTCCGACTGGGGCGGCGATACCGAGGTCTGCCGCATCTCCGCGAAAACCGGCGAGGGCATCGACGAGCTGCTCGAGACGGTCATTATGACGGCGGAGCTTGCCAACCTCAAGGCAAATCCCAACCGCGCCGCCAAGGGTACGGTCATCGAGTCCCGCCTGGACAAGAACCGCGGCCCGATCGCGACCCTGCTGGTGCAGAACGGTACGCTGCATAAGGGCGACCTCATTATCGCCGGAACGGCCGTCGGCCGCGTCCGCGTGATGACCGACGACAAGGGCAGAACCATTTCCGAGGCAGGTCCGTCCATCCCGGTCGAGATCACCGGTCTTGCAGAGACGCCCGCGCCCGGCGACGAATTCAACGCCGTCGCCGACGAACGCATGGCGCGCCAGCTCGTTGAGCAGAGAAAGCAGGCCGAGAAGGACGCCGCCGCCAAGAGCGCAAGCAAGGTCACGCTGGATAACCTCTTTGCCAAGATGCAGGAGGGCGAGATGAAGGAGCTGAACCTGATCGTTAAGGCGGACGTGCAGGGCTCTGCGGAGGCGGTCAAGGCGAGCCTCGAAAAGATCAGCAACGAGGAGGTCCGCGTCCGCGTCATTCACGCGGCGGTCGGCGCAATCAACGAGTCCGACATCCTGCTTGCCTCCACCGCCAACGCCATCGTCGTCGGCTTCAACGTCCGTCCGGACAACGCCGCTGCGGCGTCGGCAAAGCGCGACAACGTCGATCTGCGCATGTACCGCGTCATCTACGACGCGATCGACGAGATCGAGGCGGCAATGAAGGGCATGCTCGCCCCGAAGTTCCGCGAGGCGGTCATCGGTCACGCCGAGGTGCGCCAGACCTACAAGGTCTCCGCCATCGGCACGATTGCAGGCTGCTATGTCAAGGACGGCAAGATCACCCGCGACGCGCAGGTGCGCGTCCTGCGGGACAATATCGTGATCTACGAGGGCAATATCGGCTCTCTGCAGCGCTTCAAGGACTCCGTCAAGGAGGTCGCCGCCAACTACGAGTGCGGTATTTCCATCGAGAAATTCAACGACATCAAGGAAGGCGACGTCTTTGAGTGCTTCGTCATGGAGGAAGTACCTCGCTAAACGCAATATACGAACGAAAGTGGGAGCAAAAAGCTCCCACTTTCTCAAAAGGAGAAATACTATGGCATCGAACCGAATCGGACGCATCAATGAAGAGATTCAGCGCGAGCTGTCCGAGCTGCTGCGCAATCTGAAGGATCCCCGCGTCCACAAGACCATGCTTTCCATCACCCGCGTGGAAACGACGCCCGACCTGCGCTATGCAAAGGTCTACGTTTCCCTGCTGGACAAGGAGGCGACCAAGGAAACGCTTGCGGGGCTCAAGTCCTCGGCGGGCTTCCTGCGCCGCGAGCTGGGAAAGAACCTCCATCTGCGCTATACGCCGGAGCTGCAGTGGCAGATCGACGACTCCATCACCCACGGCGCCCATATCCTCGACATCCTCTCCAAGCTGGATATTCCGGAGGACAGCGACGATGAAACAGCGGACAATACCTGAAATCGCGGCGTATCTGCTGCAAAATGACAATTATATTATGTTAACCCACCGCCGCCCGGACGGGGATACCATCGGCTGTGCGGCGGCGCTGTGCGGCGGACTGCGTGCGCTGGGAAAAACGGCGGCAGTCTGGGAAAACCCGCAGTTTACCGCGAAATTCCGCCCCTATCTGGACGGTCTGACGACGGACGCGATCCCGGAGGACGCAATCATCATCGTCGTGGATATTGCTGCCGCGCATCTGCTTCCCTACGGAGTGGAAGATTATGTAAACCGAATCGACCTCCGCCTCGACCACCACGGCAGGGACATGGACTTTGCCCTTGCGGGGTTCGTGGACCCCTCCGCCGCCGCCTGCGGCGAGATCATCCTCGACCTGCTCGAGCAGATGAACGCGCCGGTCGACAAGCGCATTGCCGAGGCGCTCTACTGCGCGATCGCGACCGACACCGGCTGCTTCCGCTACAGTAACGTCACGGCGAAGACCCTGCGCGCGGCGGCAAGGTGCAAGGACTGCGGCGCGGACACCTTCGCCGTCAATCAGGTCATGTTCCTGACCAAGCGGCTGGCGCGGCTGCAGCTCGACGCATTTCTCACGCAGACGACGGAGTTTTTATCCGGCGGCAAGGTGGCGATCAGCCAGATCCCCGACGCGGTCATCGCACAGTTCGGCGTTACCGAGGACGACATCGACGACATCTCCGGCTTCGGCAGGGAGATCGAGGGCGTGAAGATCGGCGTGATGCTCCGCGAGACCAGGGAGGGCGGCAAAATTTCCGTCCGCACTGCGCCGGAATACGACGCGGCGGCGATCTGTGCGGTTTTGGGCGGCGGCGGTCACCGCGCTGCGGCGGGAGCGACCGTGCCCGGCGGCATCGCAGAGGCGAGGGCGGCAGTCCTGCGCGCCCTGAAAGCGAACGGGGTGGAGCTCTGATGGCAAACGGCATTCTGATCGTGGACAAGCCCGCAGGCTGGACCTCGCAGGATGTGGTGAGCAAGCTGCGCGGCGTTTATCACGAGCGGCGCGTCGGTCACGGCGGTACGCTCGACCCCATGGCGACGGGCGTGCTGCCGGTGTTTTTCGGCAGAGCCACCCGCGCGGTAGAGTTCTTCGAGCACGCGGACAAGGCATATCTTGCCACGCTGCGGCTCGGCACAGTCACGGACACGCAGGACGTGACCGGCACGGTGCTCGAAAGCCATCCCGTGAACGTCGCCGAGGCGCAGCTGCGCGCCGTTCTGGAGCGGTTCACCGGCGAGCTCGAGCAGATCCCGCCGATGTACAGCGCGATCAAGATCGGCGGCAAAAAGCTCTACGAGCTGGCGCGCAGCGGCAAAGAGGTCGAGCGCAAGCCGCGCCATATTACGGTATTTTCCATCGAGCTGCGCGAATTCGACGGCACGGACGCGGTCTTGCGCATCCACTGCTCCAAGGGCACCTACGTGCGTACGCTCTGCCACGACATCGGCGCCGCCCTCGGCTGCGGCGGCTGCATGGCGGCGCTGCGCAGGGTGCAGGCGGGCGCGTATTCGATCGGGCAGAGCGTCCCGCTGGAGGAGATTATACAAAATCCGAACGCGGAAGCCCTGCTGCTGCCGACGGACAGTCTGTTTTCCGCCCATCCTGCTGCGACCCTGAACGCCGCGCAGGAGAAGCGCTGCCGCAACGGCGCGGAGTTTTCCACCCGCCTGCGCGACGGCACATGGCGGCTCTACGGGGAAAACGGCGAATTTTTAGCCCTTGCCGCGGCAAACGCAGGCAGGGTCAAGACGATCAAGAGCTTCTTTTGATCATTGCAGATGCGGCAGCTTCGTTATGAACGGCGAAGCCTCTGATTATGCGCCGTCTGCGCCTTCCCCTTGAGGGGAAGGTGGCACCAGTGCGCACACTGGTGACGGATGAGGTGTTGACGGATCCCTCTTTTTTCCGTGCTCGATGAAAGCTCCACCTCATCAGTCATCGTCGGCTGAAGCCGCCGCTGACAGCTTCCCCTCAAGGGGAAGCCTTTTCACGAGGGAGAAAACATGGATCAATGTATACTGGCGCTGGGCTTCTTTGACGGCGTGCATCTGGGACACGGCGCGCTGCTGCGGCGCACGCGGGCGCTTGCGGACGAGCTGCGCCTGCCCGCCGCCGCGCTGACCTTCGACACGCATCCGGCGGAGCTGGTGCGCGGACAGCGCGTTGCGCTTTTGAATACGCCGCGTGAGCGCGAAATGCTCATGCGCGAGCGTTACGGCATCGACGAGGTCCTGACGCTGCATTTTGACCGCGGAACGATGGCGCAGCCGTGGCAGAGCTTCGTGCGCGACACGGTCTGCGGGCGCTTCGGCGCGGTGCATACAGTCTGCGGCGAGGATTTCCGCTTTGGCGCGGGCGGCAGGGGAACGGCGGCGCTTTTGCAAGAGGAATGTGCGCGCCTCGGCGTCGGCTGCGACTGCATCGCGCAGGTGCGCATGGACGGCGCGCCGATCTCCTCCACGCGCATCCGCGCCCTGCTGGAAGCAGGAGAGACTGCCGAGGCAGTGCGGCTGCTCGGGCATCCGCATCTTTTGACCGGAACGGTCACACAGGGGAAGAAGCTCGGGCGCACCCTTGGCATCCCGACGGCGAATCTCGTCCTGCCGGACGGCATTCTCGTGCCGCGCTTCGGCGTCTACGCCGCGAACGCGGTCTTTGAGGGGCAGACCCGCCGCGCCGTGGTCAATATCGGCACGCGCCCGACCGTGAACGGTCAAAACGTCACCGTCGAGCCGTGGATTCTGGACTTTGACGGCGACCTTTACGGGCATGAACTGTGCTTGGAGCTGTGGGACTTCCTGCGCCCCGAGCGGAAATTCGGCTCGCTCGAGGAGCTGAAAGCCGAGATCCTGCGCAACGCGGAGCAGGTCAAACATATGTAAAGGACAGGCAGCGCTGCCTGTCCTTTTTTCGCGCCGATCATATGCGGTACACTTGACACAGTATGGAGCTTGCACAAAATCGTTTGGCCGCCGATTCCGCATTCGTACGCAATGAAAGCAAATTCCTTCCGTGTCCGCCCTTATTTTGCGCAGCCCGGAGAAAAACATGCATCCTTTTTGCGGAATATTTTTTTGTCTGCGTGGAAACCTACGCGAAAAGGGGCTGAAAGCATGAAACTGACAAAAGCGGAATACGGAAAAATAGTCGATCAATACGCGCCGAAGAGCAAATGCCTGAAGAACTGCCTGAACGCCTTCTGGGTCGGCGGTCTGATCTGCACCCTCGGGCAGCTCCTGCTGAACTGGTTCACCTCGCTCGGGCTGGACGAAAAAATGAGCGGCGCAGCCGTCGCCGTCTGTCTTGTCCTGCTGTCGGCGATCCTGACGGGCTTTGCGGTCTATGACGACATTGCCAAGCTCGCAGGCGCGGGTACGCTTGTGCCGATCACCGGCTTTGCCAACGCCGTGGTCGCGCCCGCGATCGAGTTCAAGACCGAGGGCTTCGTCACGGGTCTGGCGGTCAAAATGTTCACCATCGCGGGTCCCGTCCTCGTCTACGGCACGGCGGCAAGCGTTCTCTACGGACTGATCCTCTGGCTGATTCTGCAATTCTAATGCAAAAAGTCCGAAACCAAACGGTTTCGGACTTTTTCTAAATATGATAAATTATCTCTTGCTGAACTGCGGCGCACGACGTGCGGCTTTGAGGCCGTACTTCTTTCTCTCCTTCATTCTCGGGTCACGGGTCAGGTAGCCCGCAGCCTTGAGGGTGCCGCGATACTCGGCGTTGACGCCGAGGAGGGCACGGGAGATGCCGTGGCGGATGGCGCCTGCCTGTCCGGTCACGCCGCCGCCCTTGACGGTGCAGATGACGTCGACCTTACCGACCAGCTCGGTGGCGACCAGCGGCTGACGGACGATCAGCTTCAGGGTATCCAGACCGAAGTAGTCGTCGATCTCACGACCGTTGATGATGATGGAGCCGGTGCCGTTCTCATAGACGCGGACACGGGCGATGGAAGACTTGCGTCTGCCGGTGCCGTACTGATACTGTCTCTTGCTCTCGTACATAGTCTGTTACCTCCTGCATTAGTCCTGCGTCCAGGCTTCGGGCTTCTGAGCGGCATGGGGATGCTCAGCGCCGGAATAGACCTTCAGACGGTTGATGGCGTTGCGGCCGAGGGTGTTCTTGGGAAGCATGCCCTTGACAGCCAGCTCGAACGCGAATTCGGGACGGTCAGCCATGAGGGTCTTGTACTTGACTTCCTTCAGACCGCCGATCCAGCCGGAATGGCGGCGGTAGAACTTCTGATCGAGCTTGCGGCCGGTGAGAACGGCCTTGTCGGCGTTGATGACGATGACGAAGTCGCCGCAGTCAACGTTGGGGGTGAAGTCGGGCTTGATCTTGCCGCGCAGGATGTTCGCAGCGATGACGGCGGTGCGGCCCAGGGGCTTGCCGGCGGCATCGAGAACGTACCACTTGCGCTGCACGTCTTCTTTTCTGACCAGGGTAGTGGACATGATGTTTTCTCCTTATATGAAATAATTATTTTGACAAATCGAAGCTGTTCGCGTACAATATACGCACAGCTTTTGCATAATAACACGGCAAAAAACGAATGTCAAGCGGATTTTTTCAAAAATTTATATTTCTTCGGAAGAACTCCGTTATTCTCTCGTATTCTCTATTATTCTCTTGTTTTCTCGCTTTTGAATTTACGAACGATCTCCACGCTTTTCCAATCTTTTTTGAAATCGGGTGATGCTATGCAGCATTTGATGGGACTGGTGCGCCGCTGCGCGGACGACTACCGCATGATCGCACCGAACGACAAGATCGCCGTCGGCGTGTCCGGCGGCAAGGATTCTCTGACACTATTGTACCTGCTCGCCGCCATGCGCGAGTACTATCCGCAGCCCTATGAGCTGACGGCGATCACGATCGACATGGGGCTGGAGGGGATGGACTTTTCCCCGATCGGCGCGCTGTGCGAGGAATTGAAGGTGCCGTTCCGGATCGTCAAAACGGAGATCGGGCCGATCATCTTTGACTACCGCAAGGAGAAAAACCCCTGCTCCATGTGCGCCAAAATGCGCCGGGGCGCGCTGAACAAGGCGCTGACGGATCAGGGCTTTTCCAAGGTCGCGCTCGGGCATCACTACGATGACGCGGTAGAGACGTTCCTGATGAGCCTGCTGTTCGAGGGAAGGTTGAGCTGCTTCCAGCCCGTGACCTACCTCGACCGCACGGGGGTGACGCAGATCCGCCCGCTGCTCTATCTGACGGAGGGCATGGTGCGCCGCTTCGCACAGGAGCAGCGGCTGCCGGTCGTGCATAATGTCTGCCCTGCCGACAAAAACACCAAGCGCGAGGAGATCAAGCTGCTGATCCGGCAGCTTTCGCAGACCTACCCCGATCTCAAGGATCGCATTTTCGGCGCGATGCAGCGCCTGCCCCTGCCCGAGTGGGGCGTACAGCCGCACCGGCGCGGTACAAATGCGGCGGGGGAATAACACCCCTGCAGCGATGCGCAAGGGCTTCGCCGCCGCGGCACTCCTGTCATTGCCCGACTTGCTCGGGCTGCGCAGCCAAAGGCTTCCCCTTGAGGCAGCGAAGCGTCCGCGCGGGAGTGAATGACATGCCGGTGGCATGTCAGAGCCGCGCGGTGACCGAGCCGCAGCGAGACAGCTGTCAGCCGTAAGGCTGACTGATGAGGTGTAACGGATGCGGTGTACCCCCTGCGGGTGCAATCTGTGCGTATCGGCATGGGACACTTCCCCGTAAAACGGTACAAATGCCATACCGGCAACGGACGGATTCCCTCGCCGATTTTATCGGCGGGGAATGACATGTTTGGTGGGTTTCCCGTGAAATACGACACGATTCCCAAGCGTGGGCGGATGGATTGGGAAAGAAAATGATAAAATCAGCGCCGCAGTTCCAACGAACTGCGGCGCTGGCAGCGTGTCGAAAAACCCTTTTTGACACGCTGACAGGCTGTCAAAAAGTTCGGAAGACAAGCAACTCACGACCGTCGGCGTACATAGGTACGGTAGGTCGTGAGTTGCGCAGTAAGTCAAAATCCTTGCGAAGCAAGCTTTTTGCAGCCTAAATTGTTAGAAAAACCTGAAAAAACAGAAAAACGTTTAAACAGGGAATAATCCAAAAATTGTTTTAATAATTTTGACGGTTACGGACTTTTTTGACAGTCTG
>JAFQZN010000020.1 GCA_017405865.1 Oscillospiraceae bacterium
ATTCTTGCGAAGCAAGCTTTTTGCAACCTAAATTGTTAGAAAAACCTGAATAAAACAGAAAAACGTTTAAACAGGGAATAATCCAAAAATTGTTTTAATAATTTTGACGGTTACGGACTTTTTTGACAGTCTGAAAAGCCGGACTCACCAAAAGATGAGTCCGGCTTTTCTACAGCGTGTCGAAAAAACTCCGTATCTGTCATTGCCCGACTTGCTCGGGCAATCTGGCCGTCCCGATGCGCGGAGCTTTATCGTAAGACGACGCAGATGGCATATCTTGCCCGGACGGATTGCCCCATGCGGGGCAATGACATGATTAAAATGTACTATGTTGCGCTCCCAATTTTGTTTGCCGGCTGCTTGTCGAATTTGTTGTGTACCGCGCGCAGGCCGAGCGCAAACAGATAGTTGACGGCGGGAATGGCGACGATCGTGACATACCACAGACCGCCGACGTTGAAGGCATAAAAGTCCTCCCAGTTTTCGAGAAAGACGACCTGAACCAAATACACGATGCCGTAGAGCACCGCCGGCACGATGCCGAGCAGCATCTGCCGCTTTGTAAAGAACAGTCCGCGCTCAAAGAAGCAGAACGACGCGATGGCGAGCAGGGGACACAGCAGGTGCAGCGGCAGGTTTGCGCCGGTGAGCACCATGGAAGGACCGACCAGCGGGACGAAATACAGCATTACGACCGCAAAGGTCAGCGTCACCGCGACCGTGCCGATCATTTTCAGCAGCAGCGCCCAGCGCGGGAGCATGTCCTCGCCCCGGCGGATCGACTTCAGATTGAATGGGATGAGCAGCAGGCACGCCAGCGCGGCGAGAATGTTGGAATCGACCGTGAAGTAAATGAGAACGCGCACTCCACCGCGATTCATGTTGCCGACGCCCTGCGCGCCGTCGGGCAGGAAAAACCATGCCAATGAGAGCAGGACCAGGATAAAGAGCAGAAGATTCATCGCAAGGGAAATGCTGTTGCGGAGACGAACCTGTTTCATCTGTATACCTCCTTTGTTTTTTTTGATTATACACCATTTTGCTATAAAATGGAATTTATTTTTTAATCGCGGTATGATATACTGAACGAAAGCAAAGCACAACGCTTGAAAAAGAGAGAGGACAAAGCTATGGCAAAAAGAAGATTCGGCGACCGGAAGGACGCAGCTCTGATCCGCGATATGGACGCCATGCATGTGTGCATGGCGCATCTGTACCGCGATCGGACGGACAATGAGGCATATATCTCCGAGACGATCGACCTTGCGCCGATGCAGAGCTGGATCGCGGCGCACAAGGACGAGGAATTCAAGTATACCTATTTCCATATCATCGTCGCCACAATTCTGAAGCTGCTGGTGCAGCGGCCGCATCTGAACCGCTTTATTTCCGACCGCAAATTCTATCAGCGAAACGAAAACATCGTCTCTTTCGTCGTGAAGCGGCAGTTCACCGAAGAGGCGGCAGAGGGCATGGCGGTCATCAAGGGAACGGAGGACGATACGGTCTTCACAGTACATGAAAAAATGAAGCAGCAGATACTCCCCTGCAAGCAGGGCGAGAACAGCAGCACGGAGGACACGATGGATTTCATCACGAAGCTGCCGCAATTCCTACAAAGGTGGATCCTGTCGCTGATCCGCCGGATGGCCGTCAAGGGAAGGCTGCCGAAATTCGCCGTCGAGGGAGACTCCAACCATTCCTCCGTTTTCGTCACCAATCTCGGCTCGATCGGGCTCAAATGCGGCTATCACCACCTGTCGAACTACGGCACCTGCTCGATCTTCGTCGTCATCGGCGAGAAGAAGCAGACGCCGACCTTCCACGAGGACGGCACCTTCACCCTGCGTGACACACTGGACGTCGGCCTGACCATCGACGAGCGGATCGCGGACGGCTACTACTACGCGAAAACCGTAAAGCTGCTGAAGTACATGTTAGAGTATCCGGAAACGCTCGAAGCACCCTTCAAAGACAAAACGGAGCTGGAAGCAAGGGCGTGAAAGAAAAGAACCGCCTCCGAGCTTTTGCTCGGAGGCGGTTTCAGACTTTCAAAGAAGCGTAGTGGGTAGGTTTTTCGGAGGGAAAGAAAGTGTGAAAGAAATCGTCAGGGTTGTCTTTCACGTTCAATCAAACAGGACTTTCAAACTGATTTTAAGTTTGAAAATCCGCACGAGCGTGTCAAAAGACTTTTTTGACACGCTCGAACCGCCTCCGAGCAAAAGCTCGGAGGCGGTTTCGTTGCGCTTATTCTCCGTCGTGGACGACCACCTGCGGGAAGGGGATCTCGATGCCGTTGCGGTCAAAAATCAGCTTGATCTGTCGATTCAGCTCGCGGCGTGCGGGGAAGATCTTCTCCTCGAGCACGGGAGCAATGACCTTGATCAGCATGCCGCTGTCCTGAAATTCCTCCACGCCGAGATACTTCGGCTCGCCGAGGAAAAGATCCGGATGCGCCGCGTAGACCTGCGGCAGCTCGGCGGTGAGTACCTTTTCCAGCTCTTCGAGCTTCTGCCCGTAAGTGACGGCGACGGTACTGACGGCGATGGACTGATCCTGCGAACGGTTCTGGAAGTTGCGGATGTCGGAGTTGTTGACGATCTTCTTGTTGCCGCCGGCGTCCTCGATGGTCGTGGTGCGCATGCCCATGTCCACGACCTTGCCGCGGAAGTCGTCGATCATGATATAATCGCCGATGTTGTATTTGCCCTCCGCCGCGATGAAAATGCCGGTGATCAGATCCTCGATCAGGCTCTGCGCGGCAAAGCCGATGATTAGCGCGGTCACGCCGACAGCGGCGAGCGTCGTCGTCAGATCTGCGCCCGCAAGGTCAAACAGGAAGAAGACCGTTGCGATCCCTGCCGCATAGCCGCAGACGCTGCGGATCAGCGTGGCGACCGTCGCCGCGCGTCCCTTTTTCTTCGAGAAAAGAGAGGTGACCAGCGCCACCGCGAAGAACGCCGCCCAAACGATGCCGATCCGCATCAGCTGATATGACGTAAGATAGCCTGCCACGGCGACTGCCGCCGCGAGAACGAAGCCGATGAGATAAATGATCTGTTTCTTCATTTCTGTTTCCCCCATACGTTAAAAATCATCTTCGGTGACGAATTCGATCACTTTGCCGTAGCCTTCGACGTATTTTGTGACGTAGAGCCGGTAGAAGTGCCCTGCGTCTCGCTCCATCCCCTCGGGGATCGGAATGTGGATGATGGGCATCTGCCCCTCATAGGTGAGGAACACGCCTTCGACCGGCGTGCCGTCGATCTCCGCGCGGACACTGACGGCGCTGTTGTCCGTGACCAGCTCCGGCTCGCCCAAGAGCACGGTCGGTCGCTCGACCTCGTAATCCATGCTTTCAACCATATAAATGAGCGAAACGCAGTCCGGCTGTGCGACCGCAGTGCCGTAGAGCTCGTCGTACTCGCTTGCAGACCACAGCCAGTAGAAGACGTTGTCCTCCATTGCCACGGCGGCGTATTCGGCGGTTTGCAGCTCTCCGTCTCCGCCGTCATAGCGCAGCGCC
Organism: Oscillospiraceae bacterium; assembly: GCA_017405865.1. Lineage (GTDB taxonomy): Bacteria > Bacillota > Clostridia > Oscillospirales > Oscillospiraceae > JAZOXB01. Next base: position 3,527 of record JAFQZN010000020.1, read on the forward strand.
ACGCGCAGCTCCTGCAGGTAGTCGGTGCCTTCGTCGAACATGCTGCCGGTATACTCGTCCGCGTGCTCCATATAGTCGTCCCAGAAGCTCCACGCCGGCAGCGGGATGCTGCCCGTGCGGTAGATCTCCTCCGGCACCTCCCCTTCGGTGAGAAGGCGCTCCTGTGTCTTCTCCCAGACGGAAACGGTCACGCCGAGCACGCGCTCCGCCTCCGGCAGGAGGATCACGCCGGTGAATTCGGACGCGATCATGACCGGGTACAGCTCCGCCTCCGGCGGCTCCACCGTGATGATCGGTTCGGTTGCCTCGGTTGGCGCAGGCGTCAGCTCGGTCAGCTCAGTCGGTTGCACGGGCGGCGAGGCGTTGTCCGGCGGCGGCAGAGTCCTGCCGACCGGCGTAAGCGCCAGAACGCCCGCCAACAGCGCGGCGGCGAGGAGTGCCTGCTGTCCTTTTTTGAATTTTACGCGCTTTTTATGCCGCTTTTCGGGCGGCGGGATAAACTCGTGCCGGGATTCGTGGATTTCGCTGCCGCTTTTCACACCCATGTTATCCCTCCCTCGCGTTTTTTGATATTATAATTATACACCTGCCGAGTGTGCGTTGCAACCGCTTGCGCGCAATTTCCCGCTTTTTTCTCTTAAAAGGTTGCAAAACCGCCCTGCAATTTGTCTATAGTATCAGAGAGCAGTCGAAGCCGCCGCAGGAAGTGCAAAGAGGATCGCTGAAAGGGGCGGACATGGCTTGCTTTTTTCAGGTACCTGTGGTAAACTGTTGATGCAACACAAACTGAATACGCTGACAACAAGTGTGCTTTTTTCCCTCTCGGTAAAAACGCATGCTCATTTTCGCATACTTGTCGGTAGGCGTTCGTTTGTGTTGCAGCAATCGGAGCTGTGCGTTTTTTGTGCGCGGCTTCGGCTGCGCACTTTTTATTTTCGAGGAGGAATGCGGTGAAGAACGGATCGTTTCCCTTTGCGCCCCTTCGCGCAGCACGATGCGCAATACATTTTTGTTAAGTTGAGTTGCAAAAAATATTTATTGTGTTATAATATATACAACATTCCGCGCAGAGCGCATGAGCGCCTGCGCTGCGAATGGATAACAGGAGGATTTTTATGAAACAGCGATTTGCAGCAATCATGCTTGCCTTTTCGCTTTTATGCGCTCTGCTCCCGGCAGCAGCGCTGCCTGCAAGCGCAGAACCCTTGTCCGGCGTCTGCGGCGACGATATGACCTATACGCTTGATCTGAACACAAAGACGCTGACGATTACCGGCACCGGAGCGATGGACGACTTCGGACAGCACGGCGAGTCCTTGCAGCACCCTGCCGGCCCAAACGAATGGTGCAACTATCACGATCAGATCGAAACGATCCGCATCGGCGAAGGCGTCACCACCATTGGCTGTATGGCCTTTTACCGATTCTCCGCGCTGACCTGCGTGGAGCTGCCGGAAAGTCTGACGGAGATCGAGGGCTCGGCTTTTTCCGGCTGCGTCAAGCTGCCGGAGCTCCTGCTTCCTTCCAATCTGCAGCAGGTGGCTACAGGCGCCTTTGATCATTGTGAGAGCCTCAAAACCTTGACCCTTCCTGCAGCACTGACCGCCTTCTCCCCGCTGTCCGTGTCGGGCTGCATAGGCCTTTCCGCGTTTGACGTGGCGGAGGGAAATCCCGCTTTCGCCGCTAAAGACGGCGTGTTGTTCAGCAAAGACGGCAGCGTTTTGATATGCTATCCGCAAGGCATGGTCGGCGACAGTTACGCCGTACCGGATGAAGTCAAAGAGATCGGCGACAGAGCGTTCGAGTTCGCAAAGATTAAGCAGATCTCTCTGCCGGACAGCGTGAACAAGCTGGGAGAAGGCGTGTTCGTCCGCAGTGGATTGACGGAATTCAGCCTTCCGAGGACGATTTCTACCATTCCTGAAAACCTGCTCGGTGGCTGCGCCGCGCTCGAGAAGGTCGCCCTGCACGAGGGCGTAACGGCGATCGGCGACGGGGCGTTCTTCGAATGCGCCGCTTTGACGGAGATCGACCTGCCTGCGGGCTTGCAGTGCATCGACAACTACGCATTCTGTTTCTGCACCGCGCTCCGGGAGGCGACGCTGCCGGAAGGTCTGACGGAATTGGGTTACAACGCCTTTTCCCACACCGCCATTTCCTCGGTCACCATTCCCAAGGCGATCACCGAGCTGGACAATGGGCTGTTCAGCTTCTGCACAAATCTGTCGGAGGTCAAACTGCACGACGGGATCACCTCCCTCTGCTCCGATTTATTCCAAGGCTGCACGGCGCTGGAGCACATTTCGCTCCCGGAGAGCGTGACGAAAATCAAGTCGTGCTGCTTTGCCGACTCAGGGCTCAAGGAGTTCACGTTCCCGAAGGGCGTGACGCAGGCGGAAGACTACGTGTTTGAAAACTGCGCCGCGCTGAAGACTGTAGACTGCCCCGGCATTGAGCACGTTGGCTTGTATGCCTTCCGCAACTGCTCGGCGTTGGAGACGGTCACGTTCGGCAGTTCCCTGCAGGAGATCACCGCCGGCGCCTTCGAAGGCTGCGAAGCGCTTCATGACGTCTACTACGACGCGGATACGGAACATTGGAACGCCGTTTCAGTCGGCACGTATACCTATAACGATCCGCTCTATCGGGTGGTGATCCATACGACAGACGGCACGCTCCAGATCCCGAACGACAAATCTCCGTTTGCCGACGTGGCGACGGATGCCTGGTACATCGACGCGGTCCGATACGTATATGATGAAAAGCTGATGGTCGGCGTCGGAGAGCGCCGCTTCGCGCCGGAGGACGCCGTGACCAGAGCAATGGTCGTGACCCCGCTGTGGCGCAGAGAGGGTAGCCCGGTCGTCGACAAGAATTACGCGCAGCCCTTCTCAGACGTCAGCGGCGCGTGGTACACCGAGCCGGTCACATGGGCGATCAGCAAGGAAATCGTCAAGGGCTACCCGCTTCCGTCAAAGGAAGTGCCGACGGGTATCTTCTACTACTTCGCGCCGGATCAGAACGTGACGCGCGAGGAGCTTGCCGCGTTCCTCTACCGTTACGCGGCGGCGTTCGGGATGGACACGTCCGCCCGCGACGATCTGAAGGGATTTGCAGATCAGTCCAAGGTCTCCGACTGGGCAAAAGAGGCAATCTCGTGGTGTGTCGCCGTCAAGATCATTGACGGTATGCCGGAAAACGGAGCGCAAGTCCTGCAGCCGCAGGGCACGGCGACCCGCGCGCAATTCGCGGCGATGCTGATGCGGCTGTTCCAAACTGCCCCGCAAACCGACTGAAAACAGTGAAAACCCTGCGCCGCGCAAGGAGGTCATGATGAAACAAAGGATACTTCTTCTCTACGGCTTTCAGGCGCTCCGCCTGACCGCCACGGTTCTGACGCTGTGCGGAATCCTCCACAGGTATGCGGCGGGGTTCTCGCTGTTCACTGCGCCGTTTGCGCTCGCGCTTGTGTATGTATCACCGCGTACGGCGGGCGCATTCCTGCTCGCCTATTGCACGGTATTCTTGCTTTCGCACATTCTGTTGTTCTTTCCCCGAACGAGGAAGATCGGCGTCGTCGGCGTCGGCGTGACTGTGTTTGCGGATCTGTGCGCCTGCGTGGCGTCGGGGATCGTCGGGTCGAATCATTTTTATCTGATCGGCGTACCGGTCTGCCTGCTCGGCCTGTTCCTCTGCGCGATCTGCAGCAACGGACATTTTCGCCAGCAGGAAGACGCGGCGCAGCGCAATGCGCAAACGGAGGAAACACCATGAAGAAAACATTCGTCGCTCTTCTGCTGCTTGCCTGCCTGTTGTGTGCGGCGTGTAAGACCACGCCGGACGTCAGCGACATCGTCGTACAGAAGGAAAGCTCCTGGTTCAGCGATTTTGAGGTCGTCGGCGACCGGGTGAATTTCTACTGCATTCTCTGCCTGAAAAACACCGGCAAAGCGGACCAGACGATCTCGATCTACGGCAATTTTGACGACGACGTGCGCGGCGGACTGGTGACGGAGGACCGCCTCCTTGCCCGCGATACGAGCAATCCGCGCGCAACGGCGTTCTACGTTCCCGGCGGGACGGAGATCAGCGTCAAGGTCGTCTTCACCGGCACCTTCGCGGGAACTGCGGAAAAGCACGACCGCCTGCTGCCGACGTTGGAGATCGTTCCTTCGGACGGCAGCGCGATCAAAGCGGATAACTGGGTCTGCAGCGACCCGACGGAGGACAGCGCGGAAGAAAGCGCGCCGCCGCAGACCTCGGAAATCCCGACGGAAGAAACGACAAAAGCGCTGCTCGCGGAACCGGCTACGGTTTACCTCATCCAAAACGACGAAACCTGTTTTGTCAAGGCTGCCTACCCGCAGTTCCCGTCGCCGGAATACGACGCGGTCAACGCGCTGATCGAGGATTATCTGCGTGAGCAGGTGCAGCGCATCTGCCGGGATGCAAGTGATCCCGGGACAGCTTCTTTCGTCACGCCTTCCGATATCGTGTGGGAGGACCTGCCGCAGTATTATTTGGACCTTGACTACCGCCTGACGCTCTGCACCGAGGATACGGTCAGCGTCGTTTTCGAGGGCCTTTACAACTATAAAACGGCTGCACATCCGCTCCACAAGTTCCTCTCGCTGAACATCGATCCGCAGACCGGCAAGGAAATCGCGCTTTCCGATCGCTATGCGGTCGATGACGCGCTCTATGAGACCTTCGCGGCGTACGCGGAAGCAGATCTCACGCAGAAGCTGGACGGCTGGCCGGAAAACTGGAAATCGTTCTCCGAGACGATCTGCAGCAAGGAGTGGTTTCTGAACGGCGTGACGCAGGGAAATGAGTTTTACGTTTTCTTCACCGAAGAGGGCGTCGGCGTCAGCTACCCCATCTCCCACGTCATGGGAGATCATATGGAGATCGTTCTTCCGTACGCGGAGCTGACGGAAACGAACTAAAAAAGAAGGATTAAACAATGATGACCGTAAAATCGGAGCGGAGCGCTATCGTGCTTGGCATTCTGTGCTATTTGCCGTTTCTCTATCTCGCTTGGCTGTTCTTCCGCATCAATGCGATCGCCGTGGCGATCGTGACGGCTGTTGCTACGACGTTTCTGTGCTTTCGCTATGTGATCGCGGTGTCTCGCGCCTTCCGTTTCGACGCCGATGGGCTGACGATTCGTCTGCTTCGCTTCAGCAGGCACTATCGCTGGGACGAGATAACCGTTCGGCAGGAGAGCTTTGCCGATCGCATCACGGTGAGCAAGCCGCAGTATGCCGGGAGCGTCTGCTTCCTCACACGGAAAATGCACAAGCCACGCGCGCTCAACCCGCTGATCTATTGTATTCTGCTGCATCCGCTCGGCTTTGCGTTCGTGAATTACGATTGGCGCTACCGTGCGCCGGAGATCTATCCCGTCAAGCGGGAGGAATTCCTGCAAAAATGCCGCGCATGGCAAAATGGAACGCCCGTCGCGGAGCAAGGAGGGAAAGATGATTGAACGCACCTCGGGGGGCATGCGCCAGACCTATCAGAACCCCCTCGTTTGTGAGATCCGCTTGCTCTACAGCGGAGACTGCATGATTCGCTTCGCAGACGGAACGATAAAGACCGCGCAAATTCCGAGCGACCCCCTTTACGTTGCACAGTACGGGATCCCGCTTTCCGAAGACGGCAAATTTATGGCGATCGGCAGCTGGGAGAACGGCGTTTCGGTCTATTCTACGGAGACCTGCAATCTACTGTGGCGCTGCCGTACGGCGAGAATCCGGCAGGTTTTCATCTACCGATCCTGCGTGATCGCGGTGAAGCACGGCACAGGTCTTCTGCAGTTTGATCTGGAAACCGGACGAAAGCTCCGCGAAGTACGAAGCACCACCGTGGAGGCGGCGTATCTTCTCCGGGACGGGATGGCGCTGGTTTGCTCGATCAAGGGGAAATGCGCGCTCGTCCGTTTGGAGGATCTTGCCGTGGAACGGCTGTTTCCGAAAGCGGCAATCAATCCGAATCACTGCCTCAGCCTCGTGATTACGGGAGCTTCTGCCGAGAAGGATCGCATCATCGTGCAGGGCTTTGAAAGCTGGTGCAACGGGAACCCGGCAGACAGAGAAAACAGACCCTTTCAGCGGATATTATAAGCAAACGCACCCATCCGGCGGATGGGTGCTTTTTTGTGCGGAAAGGAAACGATTGACAATCCGTGTTTTTTCGATAGAATGAAAGTATAGCAGCTGCGGGAGGGTACGGTATGGACATCGACAACGTCAAGCGGTTTGATATGAAGAGAAAGCCTGTGCGGTGCAGATGGTTTTTGAAGCCCGTCGCGTGGGCGCTTGCGTTCCCCAACATCTGGAAGCACAAAACGAAAATCACCAAGGTCGGCATGGAGGGCGTGAAGCCGCCCTACGTCCTGTTGGGCAATCACAACGCCTTTTTCGATATGAGCGTTTCCACGCGGGCGACGTTTCCGCAGTTCGGCAACTATGTCGTCGCGATCGACGGTTTCATCGGCAGGGAAGGGCTGCTGCGCAACATCGGCTGCATCTGCAAGCGAAAGTTTACGAACGATCCCGGCCTGGTGCGCCATCTGATCGAGGTGGTCAAGATGAAGGGGATCGTTGCGCTCTATCCCGAGGCGCGCTACTCCCTGTGCGGCACGACCGCGCCGCTGCCGGAGTCTCTGGGAAAGCTCTGCAAGCTCCTGGAGGTCCCCGTGGTCACGCTCATTTGCCACGGCGACCATATCAACCACCCCTTCTGGAACACGCGCCATGAGCGCGGCGTCAAGCCGACGGAGGCGGAGATGAAGCTCCTGCTCACAGCCGAGGAGGTCAAAAGTCTCACCGTCGACGAGATCAACGAACGCATCGTGCGGGAGTTCCAATACGACGATTTCCGCTGGCAGAAGGAGAAGGGCATCCGCGTCACCTGCAAGGATCGCGCCGTCGGGCTGGAAAAGATCCTCTATCAGTGTCCGCACTGCGGCAAGGAATTCCAAATGGAGTCCGAGGGGGTCACCCTGCGCTGCAGAGCCTGCGGGAAGGAATGGACGATGACGGAGCTGGGCGAGCTGGAGGCGCGCCGCGGTGAAACGGAGTTTTCCCATATCCCGGACTGGTATGAGTGGGAGCGCGAAAACGTCAAAAAGGAGGTCGCAGCAGGCACGTATTCTTCCGGTGAGCTTCCCGTCACGGTGGACAGCCTCCCGAACGCAAAGGGCTATATCCGCCTCGGCGAGGGCAGGATGACGCACGACATGGACGGCTTTCAGGTCTCCGTCACGGCGGAAAACGGCAAGGTCTACACGATGGAAAAATCCGTCCCGTCGCTCTATTCCTGCCACATCGAGTACGAATACCTCTTCAAGCACGGCGACTGCGTTGATCTCAACACCCTGACGGACACGTGGTACGTCTACCCGCACGACTGCGACTTTTCCGTGACGAAGATGGCGCTTGCGACGGAGGAGCTCTACTACGACTACCGCCGCAAATCCGGCAAGCCCTGCAAGCCGGGTTTGGCGTAAACCGCCGAATAGAAAAATATCTGATATATCAAAACAGCCATCCGTTTGGATGGCTGTTTTTTATGGCTTTCTCATACTAAAATTCAATTAAAGTATTTAATTGAATTTTACTGTGCTACGCACAGCCATTTCAGCGCGTTGCGCTGAAATGCCGTCTCATACAGACTTCGACGCGCCTTCGGCGCTATAAAATGCTTTTTAAGCATTTTATCGAAGTCTAGTATCATTCCTGCTCGGTCGGGTAGTCCGACTTGCCGGTGACCTTGCGCTTGACGATCTTGACCATGCGCTTGAGTGCGTAGGGTCCAACGAGCTTCATCATCTCCTCGGCGGTGTGCATATCGCTCGCGGCGGGCAGATCGCGACTCAGGTGGATCGCGTCGAATTCGCAGCGGGTCGTGCAAAGACCGCAGCCGATGCACTGGTTTAGGTCGACTGTCGTTGCGCCGCAGCCGAGGCAGCGGCTTGCCTCGATTTTGACCTGCTCTTCGGTGAGCGGCAGCCGCAGATCGGAGAAGGTTTCTCTCGCCTGCCCCGGTTTGTTGCCGGGACGCTGTCTGGGAGAGGTGTCAAAGGAATCCGGGCGGATGTCCTCACGGTCGAATTCGATGAAATTGCGGCGATCTCTGCCGATGGTCAGCGACTGACCGGGATGTACAAAGCGGTTGATCGACACCATCGCCTCGCGACCGGTTGCGATCGCGTCGATGGCGAAGCGTGCGCCGTGGAAGATGTCGCCGCCGACAAAGACGTCCGGCTCGGCGGTCTGGAGCGTGACGGGGTCGGCAACGGCGGTGCCGTTCGGTCGCAGCTCGACCTTGCTGCCCTTGAGCAGCTCGCCCCACTCGGCGCTCTGACCGATCGCCATCAGCACGGTTTCGCACGGGACAGTAAGCGTGTCCGCCTCGTCATAGACCGGGCGGAAGCGATGCTCCGCGTCAAAGACCTGTGTGCAGCGCTTGAAAACGACGCCGGTGACCTTGCCGTCGGCACCGCGCAGGATCTCCTTCGGTCCCCAGCCGTTCTCGACGGCGATACCTTCCTCGAGAACCTCTGCGATCTCATCCTTCGCAGCGGGCATCTCCTCGCGGGACTCCAGGCACAGCATCGTGACCTTGCCGCCCGTCGTGCGCAGCGCAGTACGCGCTACGTCCGCAGCGACGTTGCCGCCGCCGACGACCACGACGTCGCCGGACAGCGTTTGTGCATTGTCCTGATTGACGCGCTTGAGGAAGTCGACGCCGGACTCGACGCCGGGACCGTCCTCACCGGGAACGCCCGCCTTGCGGCCGCCCTGCAGACCGATCGCTACAAAGAACGCCTTGAAGCCCTGCGCCCGAAGCTCGTCCAGCGTGACGTCCTTACCGACCTCGACGCCGCAGCGGATCTCCGCGCCCATCTGCTCGATGATCTCGATCTCCCTTTCCAGCACGTCCTTTTCCAGCCGGAAGCCGGGAATGCCGTTGAGCAGCATGCCGCCGGGTCGCTGCGCTTTTTCAAATACGGTGACGGGGTAGCCCTCGGTGCGCAGATAATATGCCGCAGACAGACCGGCAGGACCCGCGCCGATCACGGCGATGGGGAAGTCGGCCCACTGTTTGCCCTCGCCGTTTTCGCAGATCACGGAGTAGGCGGAGGGGTTCTTCAGCTCCCACTGCGCGAGGAATTTCTTGATCTCATCAATGGCGACCGGCTGGTCGATCGTGCCGCGGGTGCAGCGATCCTCGCAGCGGCGGTTGCAGACCGCGCCGCAGACTGCCGGGAAGGGGTTATCCTGACGGATCAGCCTGACTGCCTCCGCGTAACGCCCTTCGGCTGCCATCTTGATGTAGCCCTGCACCGCGATGTGGGCGGGGCAGGCGGTCTTGCACGGCGATGTGCCGGTATCGTAGCAGTTGGTCTTGTTGGTATCGCGGTAGTTGCGATCCCAGCGCTTTTCTCCCCAGATGTGGTCGTCCGGCAGGTCGCGCATCGGGTATTTTACCTTCGTGCCGTCTGCCTTGCAGAGCTTTTGCCCGAGCCGTGCTGCGCCGGCAGGACAGACCTCGACACATTTGCCGCAGGCGACGCACTTGGCTTTATCCACATGGGCGCGGTAAGCCGAGCGCGACATATTCGGCGTGTTGAAGAGCTGGGAGGTGCGCAGACCGTAGCAGCTGCCCGCCGAGCAGTTGCAGATGCCGACGATGCGGTTCGGACCGTCGAGATTGGTGATCTGATGCACGTAGCCCTTGCGCTCGGCGCGCTCGATGATCTCCAGCGCCTGCTCGCGGGTAATGTAGCGGGCGTCCTTGCCCGTTTCGACCAGGTATTCGGCGATGTCGCCGACGCCGATGCACATATGCCCCTCGATGTCGCCGACGCCCTCGCCACGGATGCGCTGCGCCTTGCGGCAGGCGCAGACCATGGAGCAGAATTTGTCGTACTTTTGCAGCCAGTGGGACAGATGCTCGACGCTGACGCTCTGCGAGCCGACGTCGATCGCCTTCTCCACCGGGATGACGTGCATGCCGATGCCGGCGCCGCCGGGCGGCACCAGCTTTGCCGCAAGCTCCAGCGGCTCCTGCGGCGCGAGGTTGAACATCGTGGCGACCTCGGGATGCTCGTCCGCCAGCGTGGGATGCTCGACCATGTATTCACCCGAGCCGACGACCCACTTGGGGATCAGATACTGGATGTGCTGGTCAGCATTGTCGCGGTTTTGCTCCAGAATGCCGATCCACAGCAGGTGGTCGATGATCTTCTGCGCTTCTTCCTCGCTCATGCTGTTCCTGGCGGCAAGCTCCTTCGTCGTCAGACCGACGCGGCGGACCTTGAAGCTCAGCATGAACTTGATCTCTTCCTTGGTCAGCAGGCGGTCGAGAATCCAGAAATCCATGTGGTTTTCCTTCATGCCGCCGGGCAGCTTGCGCGGAATATTGTCCGTGATCATCACGGCGAGCTTTTTCACCAGTTTTTTCTTTTCCGGATCGTCGCATTTGTGCTCTGTGACCGGATAATCCCGCTCGTTGACGTGGATCTTCGGATTGACTTCTTTGACCATATCGTTCTCCTTTGTGATTGCGGATCACACGATCGGAATTTTGATCGTCATGTCCGACAGCGGATAGGTCGCGCAGGCGTGGACGTAATCGAAATCCTTGTCTGCAGCGCGGCGACCGTCGTTTTCGGGACTGACGAAATAGCTGCCCTTGAGCACCTTCGTGCGGCAGAAGCCGCACTCGCCGCTGCGGCAGTCGGTCAGCAGGACAATGCCTGCCCGCTCGCAGGCGGTGACGAGAGACTCATCTGCGCGCGCCGGAATCACGTCTTCCTGCACGCCGCGCACAACGGTCAGCGCAAACGTCTTGTCTTTCATCTCCGCGGGATAGCCGGGCAGCGCAGCGACGTCCTTCGCCTGTCCGAAGACCTCAAAGCGGATACGGCGGCGGGGAACGTCGAGCTTTACGATCTCTTCGCGCAGGAAACGGTACATCACCTGCGGACCGCAGATGAAGTAGGTGTTGTCCTCGCGGGAATACTTCTTGATCAGCTCTGCTGTGAGGAAGCCGCGCTCACCCGTCCAGCCGGGCTCGTCGCCGGACAGGACGTGAACGATGCGCACGCGGTCGGAGCGGATGGCGTCCAGCTCATCCTTGAGCACGATGTCGTCGGACGTGACCGAGCCGTAGAGGATCGTCAAATCCGCGTCGAGCGTCCCGTGCGCGATCTCCTTTGCCATGGAGGCAAAGGGCGTGATGCCCACGCCGCCTGCCAGCGCGACGATATGCTTCGCGTCGCGCAGGGGTTCAAAGTAGAACTGTCCAAGTCCCATCGTGCCGGTCAGCGTGTCGCCGATCTTCAGCTCGTCGTTGATATAGTCTGCGATCAGACCGTCGCCCTTTGAGCGGCGCACGGTGATCTCAACAAAGCTGTCGTCCTGCCGCGCTTCAAACGGCGCCGACGAGATCGAATACGGTCTGCAGATCAGCTTGCCGTCCAGCAGGAAGCCGAGGGAAATAAACTGCCCTGCGTAGAACGGCGGCAGTTTTTTGCCATCAGTGCGGACGAAACGGACCGTTTTCGCGGTCTTGCAGGCAGGGCGGATGTCCACGACCTTGAGCTCCATCGAGCCGGGGTGCCAGGTCTGTGCGACCTCGCCGATCGGGTCGCCGGTGACAGGCTGCTTCGAGGCGGCGGCAAAGGCGCCCAGCCTTGCCTTGGTGACGCGCGACGCGCCGGTAACGTCCTTCAAAAAGCCCTTGATCTTCATTTTGCCGCCTCCCTCTTCTTCATATCGTCGAGCACGTTTTTCGCTGCTTTTCTGCCGTTGGTGACCGCAGGTCCCATGCCGTCGCCGGAGATCTGATGCGCGCCGGCGAATTCCAGACCTTCGATGAACTTTTCCTCCTCGGCGGTCTGAAGGCGCGCGACGATGTGATCCTCCATCGTGTGGGCATAGCCGTAGATGCAGCCGTTCCACATGCCGGTGTAGTGCGCGATCGTCATCGGCGTCTCGATGACGCATTCAAGAATGTGCTCGCGCAGATCGAAGCCGAGGTACTTGTTCATCATGTCGATCATCTGGCTTGCGACCTCGTGCTTGACACGGTCATAGTCGTCCGCGCTGACGGTCTGCCAGCCGTCGACGCGCGGCAGCGTGGTGATCGAGAACGAGCAGGTTCCCTCCGGCGTCGCGTCAGGATTGGCAAGATTGTGGCAGATGCAGGTGAGGTAGCGGTACGGTCCCAGCCCCGCCAGATCCCGGTAGAGAAGGTCAGTGTCCATCGTGTCGCCGTGGAAGATACTGTAGTCTCGGATGCCGAGCTCCTCGGCGGTCTTGTCGAGGATCATGATGACGGAAAACGCGGCGAGGCTCAGCCGTCTGCCGTTGACCATCTTGATCGCGCCCTCCGGGACCTCGCTCTTTGGCTCGATCATCGAGGTGTAGACCTTGTTCGGATAGGGCGCGGAAATGACGTAATCGGCGTGGATCTCATCGCCGCGCTGTGTTCTGACGCCGTAGACCCTGCCGTTTTTGACGAGGATCTTTTCCACGTGCTGCCGGTATTCGATCTGCACGCCCATCGCCTCGGCGCGCTCTGCCATCTTGAGGCTCATTTCATGGCTGAATTTGCGCGGGATATAGGAGCCGTAGCCGACGTAATCCGCCATCAGAACGGCGAAGATCGTGAAGGGCAGCTCACGGAAGCCGGAGCCGACGTAGATCCAGTACGGCGCAAGCAGATCCTGCGCCTTCTGCGGCAGGTCGAAGCTGTCGATGACCTCCTGCGTGGAGTAGCCGGCGGTCTTGACGAACGCCTCGTGCTTTAAGAGCATCTTCACCTTGCTCATCGGATGAATCGACAGCTCGTTGACGCTGTCGAACACCGTGTGGCATAGATTCAAAAGCTTCAGCACCTTTTCATACGTGCCGGGAACTGCGGCGTCGACCTCTTTTGCGAAGGTTTCCAGTCCCGGGTGCAGCGTGACCTCCAGACCGGGGATGGAGGCGTGGTACGCCTCCGGCACCTTGAGCCATTCGACGTCGACGCCCATATCTTCCAGAAATTTGCCGACCTTGAGGCGGTTGCCCTTCGGACCGATGCTCATCATCTCATGCAGCGAGGCTTCGATCTCGATGCCGCCGCGCACGAAGCTCGTCGCGATGCCGCCGGGCAGGTTGTGCCGCTCTAAAACCAGCACGTCCTTGCCCTTTTCCGCCAGCATCAGCGCAGACGACAGGCCTGCCAGCGCGCCGCCGATGACGATGACGTCATAGTGATCTTTGTAAAATTTCATATTCTCTCCTTAAAAATGGAGGGAGCGTCGCCGCTCCCTCCGATCTCGACTTTTAGAAGAATCGTTCGACCAGCTCGCGGGAATACTCCGCCGTCTCGTCCATATCGCCGAAGCTCATGATCTCGCCGGCGTAGAAGGTGTCGTACTTGTCCTGCATTGCCTCGACCTTGTCATACCAGCCGGCGGCGTAGTCCTCGGAGAAGACATGCGGGAAGTAATACACGCTCCACTCGTTGATGACGTTGGACGCGGGGTTGTGCATAATCTTGAGGTCGTTCAGCACCGTCTTCTTGCATTCCTCGTAGGGGATCTCCTTGCTGTTCTTGTGCTTGCGCAGGGCGTAGGTCGTGATGACCTGATCCTTGGTGTCCTTCCAGCGGCGATAGTAGACCATCAGATGTCCGAGTGTCTTCGGGGTCATGTTTTCAAAGACATAGTAGGAGATCTCCGGATGATCCTCGGGCTTTGTCTCAACTGCCAGCACGTCGTAGCGCTCGTAGTCAATCTTGGAGAAGAGCTCCTTCTCGTCCTCGCGGGCGTCGAAGTAGTCGACCATGCCGATCTGTCCGTCGTCGCGCTTGTTCGGGATATACAGCGGCGCGGTGACGATGATCTTGTCGTATTCCTCGACCTTTCCGTTGACGGTGACGTAGACCTTGCCGTCCTTGCGCTCGACCTTTTCGATCTTGCTGTTCAGACGCGCAGGGTTCTTCAGATGGTCGTTGAGCTGCTCCCAGATATACTGGGTGCCTTCCTTCCACGTCCAGAGGTTGACCTTGACGAAGTTCATCGTCGTCTGGAAGTCGAGGTATTTCAGCACGTAGGCTGCCGGGATCTCGTCAAAGTAGCCGTAGCCGAAGGAGGTGAACGGCCCGATCCAGATGTCCTGCGTCAGTTCGACGCCGTTCTTTTTGCAGAATTCGCTGAACGGCAGCGCCAGATCCTTCAGATTCGGGTTTTCGCCCTTGATCGGCTCGCGCTTGGCGTTCGCCTGCGAGAAGCCGTCGTACTTGCCCTGCGCGACGCCGCGGTGACCGTTGACGTCGTAGCCCTTATACTTGGTTTCCAGCAGCTCGCCGAGCTTCTTGACCTGCTTCTTCATCTTGAGCAGACGCGGGATCTTGAGCAGATTCTTCTTCGGCTCGAACGGCTCGATGACGTCGCCCTTGGCGTTCTTGTAGTTGCGGTTGAGCTTCGGGCCGTCGTGGGTGATGCCGCAGAACTCCTCGACGTCGTGGACGGCGTAGTAGCTCGGAACGCCCATGATCGCGCCCATTTCGTAGCGCCTTCCGTTGTAGTGGGGCGACCAGCACTTGCCGCCGACGCGGTCAAGCCGTTCCAGGATCGTGTAGTTGGTGTAGCCCTTCTTTTCCAGGTACATGCCTGCGGAAAGACCTGCCGGACCGCCGCCTACGATGCAGATGCGGGTATTCTTGTCCATAAAAAAGCCTCCTATGCTTTCAATATTATATGCCATGCTTATTATACATTATCTGTCGGAAAAATGCACGATTATTTTTGGGGATCGACGTATTTTTTATAAAATTCTCACAAAGCCCTTGCCCGACCTGCTTTGAGATGGTATACTGTAAGGTGAAAAGGACTCGAACGGCTGCGGAGGGCGTTATGTTGAGATTCAGCGGATTTGATGCACTGCTGCGGCATTGGGCAGACGTTGCGCCCGACGCCGCTGCGATACGCTATGCCGAGGGCGGAGCGCTCTGCCTGTGCTCCCATGCCGAGCTGCTTGCCCGCGTGCAGGCGCGCGCCAAAAGCCTCCGGCGGGAAACGGCGGCGGCATATGCGCTGTTTATGGACGGCAGCCTCGCGTGCGTGATCGAGACGTTCGCCTCGGTGCTGGCAGGACGCCGCACCGTTTTGCTCAATGAAAACGCGCCGGACGCCGTGCTTGACGCGCAGCTTCGAGAGGCGGAGGTCGACGCGCTGTGGGGAGCCCCCGATTTGTGCGAGAGCTTTGCGCCGCTGTGCAGGGCGGGGGCAGAGGCAGGGGAGAGAAAAGTGCTCTTCTTCACCTCCGGCACGACGAGCCGTGCAAAGGCAGTCGTTCTGACCGACGAAACGCTGTGCGCCAGTGCGTATAACGGCGGCGCGCTGCTGCCGCTGCAGGCGCAGGACGTTCTGCTGAATCTGCTGCCGCTGGATCATGTCTTCGGCTTCGTCTGCGGATTGCTGTGGGGACTGTCCTGCGGGGCGACTGTCGCGCTTGGCAGAGGCGCAAGATACTACACGGAGGATTGCGGTCTGTTCCGCCCGACGGCTCTCTCGGCAGTGCCGCTGCTGCTCGGCTTTCTTTTGAAGCAGCGGGCGCTGAACCCGGAGCTGAAGCTCCTGCTGGTCGGAGCGGGCGAGTGTCCGCCGGCAGTGCTGCAGGCGGCAAAGGCGACCGGCGCGCGCGTCTGCTTCGGCTACGGTCTGACGGAGACAAGCTCGGGCGTTGCCTTGAGTTTGGGCGAGGACCCCTATGCGATGACCGTCTGCCCGGACGACCGCATCACGATCGCGCCGGACGGCGAGGTGCTGATCGAGGCGCCGACCTGCATCATGCAGGGCTACTGGCGGCGCGAGGACGACACGGCGCGCGCCGTGCAAAACGGCGTGCTCCATACCGGCGATCTCGGCAGGCTCGACGAAGCGGGCAAGCTCCGGCTGACCGGCCGAAAAAAGGAGATCCTGGTGCTCGCCGACGGGACAAAGCTGTTCCTTCCGGAATATGAGGCAGCGGTCGCGGGTGCGCTTGGCGAAACAGACCTTTGCATCCTTCTGCGCGGCGGCGCGCCCGTTCTGCTGCTGGGAGGTCCGCCGCGCGATACGAGGCCGCTTTGGGACGCCCTGCGCCCCGTGCTGGAGGAGCGACCGCGCGGGCAGCAGCTGCGGCGTATTTTATTCTATCACGACCCGCTGCCACGCACGGCAAGCGGAAAAATCATGCGTTGGGCGATTCAACGGGAAAAGGAGAGCGAATGATGTACAGCAGAGCGGAGATCCTGAACAAAACAAAGCAGATCATCGCCGAAGCCCTGCCGGAGCTGGAGGGCAAGGAATTTGACGAGAGCACTGTCATCAACACGGATACCGGCATTGATTCGATGGGCTTCACGCTGATTATCTGCCGGCTGGAGGCGGCGTTTGACGTGCAGATCCCCAACCGACAGTGGCAGAAGCTGCAGACGATCGGCGACGTGGTGGACGCGATCGAAAAGCGTCTGCCGAAGGCATAATATGTACGAGCAGACGTACCGCGTGTTGAGCTCGGACGCCGATCCGATGCGGCGGCTGCGGCTTTCGCGGCTGTTCACCCTGCTGCAGGAGGCGTCGATCGCGCACACGATCGAGCTCGGCATGGGCAGGGAAAAGACCCTCGACCGGGGCTTGCTCTGGATCGTTACCCTGCAGCAGGCGAGCATCAGAAGACTTCCTGTCTACGACGAGAAATACCGCCTGCTTTCGTGGCCGGGGAAGACGATGCATCTGTTTTTCCCGCGTCACTACCGGCTGGAGAATGCAGACGGCGAGCTGCTTGTGGAGGCGAATGCGCTCTGGGCGCTGATGGATGCAGGCACGCGGCGGATCGTCTTCCCGGAGGAACACGGCATTCAGATCAGCGAAGAAAAGACCGGCTGGGAGACGCCGCTGCCGTCGCCGCCGCAGAGCCCGAAGGAACCCGACGCGGACGAATTTGCCGTGCCTTACAGCTATGCCGATCTCAACGGACACATGAACAACACGCGCTACTTCGACCTTGCGGAGGATCGCATGCCGGAGGAGCTGCGTTGCCGCCGAGTGCGCAGCATACGCGCAGAGTATGCCCACGAGATTCGCGCGGGCGAGCGCATAACGCTGCTGTCCGAGACGCAGACGGATCAGTTCCTGCTGCTCGGCGAGCGCGACGGACAAAAGCTCTTCAAGCTCAGCCTGACTTATAACAAATAAAAATGGACGCCCACAGGCGTCCATTTTCCAGACTGTCAAAAAAGTCCGTAACCGTCAAAATTATTAAAACAATTTTTGGATTATTCCCTGTTTAAACGTTTTTCTGTTTTTTTCAGGTTTTTCTAACAATTTAGGCTACAAAAAGCTTGCTTCGCAAGGATTTTGACTTACTGCGCAACTCACGACCTACCGTACCTATGTACGCCGACGGTCGTGAGTTGCTTGTCTTCCGAACTTTTTGACAGCCTGTCAGCGTGTCGAAAAGGGTTTTTCGACACGCTGAACCTCGTCGTTCGACGAGGTTTTCTGTTTTTCTAATTATAGGTTGCCTTCGATCCACTGCAGAAGATCCTGATAGACCGTCTTCTTGTCAAGCTCGTTCAGGATCTCGTGGCGGTCATCCGGGTAGAGCTTAAGCGTGACGTTCTGAATGCCCGTCTTTTTGTAAGATTCGGCGACCAAGCGCGGTCCCTTTCCGTTTTCGCCGACCGGATCGTTTCCGCCCGACACGACCAGGATCGGCAGATCCTTCGGGATCTTGTCGAGGTTTTTCTGCTTCTCCGCAAAGCGCAGACCGCGGAAGAGATTGTTGTAGCCGTTGACCGTAAAGACAAACTGATTGAGCGGGTTTGCCTCATATGCGTCGACGATCGCCTCGTCCTTGCACAGCCAGTCATTCTTTGTGCGCGCCGGCTCAAACGCCTTGTTGTAGGAACCGAGCGCCATGTTGTTTATCATGCTGCTGCGGTGATAGTCTCCTTTGATTTTCCGAAGCATGCCGCTCAAGCCGATCGCCGCGATCAGTGTAGCGGCACTCTGATAGCCGGTACCCATAATGATCGCGCCGGCAAGCCCTTTCCCGTAAATTTCGATGTATTGCCTTGTCAGGAAGGAGCCCATGCTGTGCCCGAGAATGAAATACGGAACGCCCGGGTATTTTTTCTGCGTGTCCTCCCGCAGCTGCTGCATATCGCCGATAACACAAGCGTTTCCGTCCTGTTTGGCAAAATAGCCGAGCCGGGATTCGTCCGTCACGGATTTCCCGTGTCCGAGGTGGTCGTTGCCGACCACGTAAAAGCCGTGTGAGGCCATAAACGATGCGAAGAGATCGTAGCGGTCGATAAACTCGACCATGCCGTGCGCGATCTGAAGGACGCCGCGCACTTCCTTCTCCGGAATCCATTCAATGGCGTGAATCTGCGTCAGCCCGTCCTTCGACGGATAGTAGAATTCCTGCTTCATTTCTGTGTCTCCTTCCATTCATAGAACCTCCGAGGCGCAGCGCCCCGCCGCTTGCCTGCAAGCAGCGGCGATTCGCCCGGATTCATCTTTTTTATTATAAAATGGATCGTGCAAATTATCAAGTATCAGAATCAGAAACCGAACAGCTCCTCTGCCTGCTGCATGTTCTCCCGGATGGCAACGCCGAAGGGGCAGTGGGTCTCGCAGGCGCCGCACCGGATGCATTCCCCCGCGTGATGCGGCAGGCTTGCGTAGTGCTCCCGCACGGTCTCCGGAATCTGCGCCTGCGTCTGCGCCAGATGCAGGAACTTCGTCACGTCCGCCACGCTGATTCCCATGGGGCAAGGGGCGCAGTGGCTGCAATACATGCAGTGACCCTCCCAATGGATGCGGGGGAAGGAGGCCAGCGCCGCGGCGTAATCTCTGGCTGTTTCATCCGCCTCACAGTAGGCGGCGCTTTCCTCCAGCTGCGCCACGGAATGTGCGCCCGCCAGCACCACGGACACCGCCGGACGCGACAGGGCGTAGGAAATGCATTGGTGCGCCGTCAGCGCGACGCCTGCCGGGGAGAGCTCCGCGTTCAGAAGATCTCCGCCGGCAAAGGCTTTCATCACCGTAATGCCGACGCCCAGCCGCTGGCAGGTCTCGTAGAGCCGCTGGCGGTCCGGGTCCATATTGGTAAGCCGGCCCGCGTAGGCCTCTTCATTCCAGAGCTGCTCCACGTCCTCGTTTGCCGGCTGCAGATCGTAGCAGGGGTTGACCGAGAACATCAAAACCTCGATGCCGCCCTCAACGACGGCGCGTTCGGCCACCAGCGGATTGTGGCTGGACAGACCGATATGCCGGATGCGGCCTTGCGCCTTGAGTTCTCTGGCATAATCCAGGATCCCGTTGTTCACGATGGCTTCCCAGTCTGCCATGGCGTCGCAGTAGTGGATCATGCCCACGTCCAGATAGTCCGTACCGAGCAGCGCCATCATTTCCTCAAAGCCGCGCTTGGTTTCCTCCAAATCGCGCGTACGCAGATACTGCCCGTTTTTCCAAACAGAGCAGAGGTGCGACTGGATCAAGAATTTCTCCCGCCGTCCTTTGATCGCATCCCCGACCGCCTGACGCAAGGCCGGGTCGGAGGCGTAGAGGTCAAAATAGTTGATGCCGAGCTGCTCGGCAGCGTCAAAGAGCTTTGCCGTCATGCCGCAGTGCTCTTCATTCATTCCCTCGCAGCCCATGCCGATAACGCTGGCGCGCAGACCGGTGGCTCCAAGCTCCCTGTATTCCATAAGCAAACTCCTTCGTATTAAGTGCTTTTCCGTTTCCGGTTTGATTTCAGGCCTTGCTCCACGTTCTTCCGGAGGCGCTGCCGCAGTTTCACGGCAGCTTTGCCGTCTGACGGACGGTATAATTCACAGCTCCGCTGCGCTGCTGACCAGCTTCGCGTCTACCGATCTTGCCCCCTGCACATAGGGTGCCAGCTTCTCCGCAGTTTTCCCGATGCCGGATCCGCCGGAGGTGGCGAAGGCGTGAACGGTGATCCCGCTCCAATCGTAGTCCTTGCAGAACGTGTTGACGACGTTCGGAGCGCAGCCGTACCAGATCGGGAAGCCGACGTATACGGTGTCATATTGGGAAAGGTTTTCAACCTTTTCCGCGACCGGCACCTCCTGCTTGCCGAATTTTTCCCGATTGCAGCGGGCAAGCGGATTCATCCACCGCAAATCCGCAGGGGTATAGGGCTTTACCGGCTTGATCTCAAACAGCTCCGCGCCGAGCTTTTCTGCAAGCTCCTTCGCAACCTTCGCGGTTCTGCCGCTTTCCGCGCTGAAATAAGCTACCAACGTACTCATTATTTATCCTCCATTTCCATCAATTCACCAAAAACGTCCAATGATATGCCGCGCTTGATCGCGTCCGCAGACCCTTCCTCCCTGAAAGGGCGGCTCTCCTCAATCGACGTGATACAGAACGAATCCGCCGCGTCTTTCGTGGCCGGTGTCCCAGAGCTTTTTGAGATCCAGCCATTCAAAGCTGCCGTAGGTCACGGCCTTCACCAGAAATGCATCCGCCGAAGCGTCATACCCATTCAGCAAAAACCAGTGCCAGACGTAGTTCCGAAGCTGACGGTTGCGGTGATTCAGCACGAGCGTCGGGATCGGATAGCCCTGATCGATCTGCCGCACGACGGCGTCCCTTGCCGCCTCGTACGGCGCAGTGCCGTGCAGCGGCGTCATGGTAAGGCGTGTTTCACCACGGTCGTGAAGGTACTGTGCATAGCCGTCCATATAAAGCTCGAGCCGGTCGATGCCGCTCGGGCGAGGAGATAAATACGGCTTCATCTCGTAGGCGAAGCGAACGTAGTCTTCTTTCGTTAGCTCCGCCGCGTTGTTCGGCGCGATGCCCGTCAACCCCCTGTGCAGTGAAAAATAGACGCTGCTGTCGCAGGCGGTCTCGGCGCCGCAGCCCCCGATGCGCATCATAAAGGTCGGAAACCAGTCCTGATTCCCGCCGTAAGAATCCCCGATCCGAAAATGCGCAAGCTCTGCTCTGCTCATGGTTTTTCTGCAGCGGCGGTATGCAGCGCCGTTTCCAGCTGCCGTTTGATCTCGCCGTAGTTATCCCGCGGGCTGCATTCATACAGCTTTTCTTCCCCACAGAAGATGCTGGGAACGTAATAGTAATCGTATTTCCCTGCGATCTCCGGGGAGCGAGTCTCCTCGATCCACTCGATTCTTACCTTCTCATAAGCAGGGGTTTCGGTTTTCAGCTCCATTAACGCCTCTGCCGCCTTGCGGCAATAGGGACAGCCTTCCAGATAGAAAATCTTCAGCTCTTTCATTTTCACATCCTCCGTATATGCTCCCCGGGCGGATTTGAATCGTCCGTCGGCAAATAAAGACGAACTATTATATCGGGTTCGGTTTCACGCTCCCCCCTTCTTTGCCCGGTCTGCAGAGGGATTGTGTTTCATATAAGGATAGTATATCAGATACGGTTATTGGATTCAATATTTTTTCCCGCTTTCCTGATCCACGTTCTTTTGAGGCAAAATCATACTAGACTTCGATAAAATGCTTTAAAAAGCATTTTATAGCGCCGAAGGCGCGTCGAAGTCTGCATGAGACGGCTTTTCAGCGCGCTGCGCTGAAAAGGCTGTGCGCAGCACAGCAAAATTCAATTAAATATTTTAATTGAATTTTAGTATCAGAGACTGCATCAACCGGAAAGCGGCCAAATATATCCCTTGAAAAAGGCGCGTTGATATGATATGATTCTGCCGAAGGAAACGGAGGTGTTCTGCATGGAAA
Organism: Oscillospiraceae bacterium; assembly: GCA_017405865.1. GTDB lineage: Bacteria > Bacillota > Clostridia > Oscillospirales > Oscillospiraceae > JAZOXB01. Next base: position 25,319 of record JAFQZN010000020.1, read on the forward strand.
AATTCATTCCCTATGAAAAGCGCTCGAAAAAGCAGCAGCGAGAGCTGAACCGAGCCAGACGCGGCTCTTGGGGCGCGGTCAATCCCGTGACCCGGAAGCCGGCCAACCCGAAAGCGTACAACAGACAAAAGGCACGTCGATGGAAGTCTGATCATCCATCCGAACGTGCCTTTTGTTTTTTGTGTATTGCCGCTGCTTTGTAAATATTTCTTTCATTCCCTCATCAGCACATCGCCTTCACCAGTTCTTGATGTGGGCGACTTCAATGAAATTTCTCGCTACGCTCAAGCGCCTATTCTATCTTGCAACCGGATTGCAAGTTTGTTGCAACCCGGTTGTTAGTTGGCGGAGTGAGAGCGGCTCGAACGCTCAAGGGCATCGCTGCCCCGCCTCCTTAGCAGGGAGGTCTCTTACCAATTAGAGTATCACTCCAAAGAATGGTGGGCCAGGTTGGACTCGAACCAACAATGTCCGTCAGGAACCGGATTTACAGTCCGGGGCGATACCAATTACGCTCTACTGACCCATATTGGCGGCGAGAGCAGGATTTGAACCTGCGCACGGGGAGAAGGAGGAAACCCGGAGCACAGTCGAAGAAAGGCCGGTGCTTACGAAACCGGCATTTCTGTGCCGTGCGGAGGGATTTCCGACGTGGTGACCCCTGCGGGACTTGAACCCACGTTTCCAGCTTGAGAGGCTGGCGTCCTGACCGATTAGACGAAGGGGCCTTATTCCCCCCCATCGAAGCTCGCATCGATGGGAAAAGGAGCCGCAGCGGAACGAGTGAGCTTTCGGCACAGCGGCTCAGCCGATGTGCCGGAAGCGAAGGATGTGCAGCTTGCGGCGACGTGGTGACCCCTGCGGGATTTGAACCCGGCATTGCCGCCGTGAAAGGGCGGTGTCCTAACCCGTTAGACGAAAGGGCCATAGGCCCAATCACAGTCCGGCGAAGCGGGTGTGATGGGGAGAGGAGCAGCCCCGAAGCACAGCGAAGGAAGGCGGGCTCTTACGAAACCCGCATTCCTGAGCCGTGCGCAGGGTGCTGCGGCGAGGGAGCTGCTTATTATTTATGCGGTGATCTTTGCCTGAAAGGGATCGCTGCAGACGATAATGTCGTCGATCCCGACGCCCAGGATCGCCGCCAGGATCACCAGATTGTCGACCGTGGGCATGGAATTGCCCCGCTGCCACTGGTAGATCGCCTGGGGATTGCTGAAGCCGAAGGCGTCCTGAAGATCCCGCACTGTCAGCCCTGCCTGCTTGCGCAGGCGGACGATGTTTCTTCCGGTCGCGGTCATGTCAATGACCGGCCACACGTTCATTTGATTTACGCTCCTTTCCGGCCGTCGGCCGGATCGGAACCGGCTCAATTGGCCTTGAAATTGTAGATTGGTTTCAATACTTCGATGACGTCTACGCTCTCGGCGATCACGTCGATAATATCCGCAAGCGACTTGTAGGCCATAGGCGCCTCGTCGAGGGTCGCTTCATTGACGGAGGTGGAGTAGATACCGGCCATCTCCCGTCTGTATTCCTCCACGTCAAGTCGCTCTTTGGCGACGGTGCGGGACATGATTCTTCCAGCGCCGTGGGGCGCAGAAAAGTTCCATTCGGGATTGCCCTTGCCCACAGCCAGCACGCTGCCGTCGCGCATATTGATGGGGATCAGCACAAGCTCGCCCTTGTGGGCGGCGATGGCGCCCTTTCGAAGGATCATTTCCTCCGTATCGATATAGTTGTGGACGGTGTGGAACGCGTCCACGACGGTCAGGCCGCTGCATTCGAGCAAAATCTTTGCCATGAGCTCGCGATTCTGCCGGGCAAAGCGCTGGCAGAGCTCCACGTCGTGCAGGTAGTCCTCCAGATACTGACCGTAAACAAAGCAGAGGTCCTCGGGGATGGTCGCCTCGTGGGATTTCCAATGCAGCGCTTTCAGCGCGCCCTCGATCTCCTTACGGCGGCCGGTCGCCTTGTATTCGGCGATCAGCGCATCCCGCTTTGCGAAGTACTCCTCCTTGCCCTTGTTCAGATCAACGGCAAGGTTCTGATAGTGCTCCGCTACCTGCTTGCCGAGGTTGCGGGAACCGGAGTGGATGACGAGATACAGCGTCCCGTCCGCAGCGCGATCCACCTCAATGAAGTGATTGCCGCCGCCCAGTGTGCCGAGACTGCGTTCGAGATAGCGGGAATCCTTGAGGCTGCGGAAGCAGCGAAGCTCCTGCAAATCGAAGCGAGCCTGCCGCCCTTCCCAAACGCGCATACCGGAGGGAATATAGTGGGCGGCCTCGTCCAGACGCTCCAGATCGATTTCCTTCTCCGCCAGCTTCACCGTGTACATCCCGCAGCCAATGTCGACGCCGACCACGTTGGGAACGGCCTTGTCGACGACGGTCATGGTGGTGCCGATGGTGCAGCCCTTCCCGGCGTGGACATCGGGCATGATGCGGATCTGGCTGCAGGCGGTGAATTCGTAATCGCACATCCTGCGGATCTGCTCGACCGCTTCGTCCTCAATGACCTTGGCATAGCAGATCGCGGTATTGATTTTTCCTTTGATTTCTAACATGGTACTTCCTCCTTGGAAATATGAAACGGCCGCCTGCCTCATACGAGACAAACGGCCATTCGATCAACCAAAGCGCCCTATGCCGGGCATTCCTCTTGGTCAAAAGCAGTCTCATATGGGCGCGACAAAGGACCGTGCAGGTCACGAGCATCACTGCACAGGGAACGTTCCGAATATTCAGGCTTGAAGAAATAAAGCTGAATACGAGTCATTTCTCTTTGTCCTTTCCGGGCGGTTGCCCTTTTGCTTTCGGGAGTAATATAGCACGTTTTTCTCCGCTTGTAAAGAAACCGGTGCTTTAATTTTTCTTTTTGCTGCTAATACTTCACGTTAGTTTGCATCGGAATCCTGTTTCTGACGCAGCAGGATCGTGTCGCAGACGCGGCCCGTGATCAGTCCGCGGTCGCGGGACGGATAGTATTCCAACCGCGGCCGCAGTTCCTGTATCAGTTCGTCTCTTGTATACTTGGGCAAAAGCGTACCGGATCGTCCATAAGGGTCAGCTGACCCTGATCGTGTCAGCCGCATAAGGGTCACGCCAAGGGTCAAACCGTTTTTGAAAACAAAATGCCAGACTTTTTGATATAAAAAGTGCGTATTTCCTCCACAAAACGAGAAAATCCCGGACGTTTTCACGTCCGGGATTGGTGGGGGAAGGTGGATTCGCGAGCCGCGGGCTAAAAGACATGCCCCCGGCATGTCTTTTACGGCCTGCGAACCGCCGCCCTGTTCGAATCCAGCCCCACATGCAGAAATCGCCATCGCCCACACGGGCGACGGCGATTTCTGGTGGGGGAAGGTGGATTCGAACCACCGAAAGCACTGCTAACAGATTTACAGTCTGCCCCCTTTGGCCACTCGGGAATTCCCCCATATTAAACTACGTGGAGCCGGTAGACGGACTCGAACCCCCGACCTGCTGATTACAAATCAGCTGCTCTACCAACTGAGCTATACCGGCATGGTCGCTGATTCAGACCTTCTTGGCTCGACAGCATGCGTATTATATCAACCGCAACTTCATTTGTCAACATCTTTTTTTGCTTTTTTGAAAAACTGCCTGCTCCATGCCGCGTTGGCAGGAACGGCTCTTTCTTTTTAGGAAAAAATGCGGTATAATTGCAGAGAACTTGAAGCGAAACAGGAGGATCATCATGCTGCCTGCTGCTTTTCTGGCGCGAATGAAGCGCCTGCTGGGCGACGAATACGGCGATTTTCTTGCGTCCTACGACCGGCCGCGCAATACGGGGCTGCGGCTCAATCCGCGCAAGGGTGCAGAGAACCTGCCGTTCTGCGGCGAGCGGATTCCGTGGGAGCCGAACGGCTATTATCTGCTGCCGGACACACGCCCGGGGCTGCACCCCTATCACGACGCAGGAGTGTACTATCTGCAGGAGCCGAGCGCGATGGCGCCGGCGCGCCTGCTGGACGCGCAGCCGGGAGAGGTTGTGCTGGATCTGTGCGCCGCGCCGGGCGGCAAAACGACGCAGCTCGCCGCCGCCATGCAGGGGCAGGGCCTTTTGGTCTGCAATGAGATCCAACCGAAGCGGGCAAGGATCCTGTCGTCCAACGTGGAGCGGCTGGGCGTGACGAACGCGCTTGTCCTGAACGAGCATCCGGCGAAGCTCGCCGAGCGCTTCCCTGCATTTTTTGACCGAATTTTGGTGGACGCGCCCTGCTCCGGAGAAGGAATGTTCCGCAAGGAGGACGCTGCGGTAACGGACTGGAGCGAGGAGACGGTCTCCATGTGCGCTGACCGGCAGAGCGAGATTCTGAACTCCGCTGCGGAAATGCTCCGTCCGGGCGGGCGGCTGGTCTATTCCACCTGCACCTTCGCACCGGAGGAAAACGAGGGCGTCGTCAGCCGCTTCCTGCATTCCCATCCGGACTACGATGCCGAGGCGGTCGACGCGCCGTGGTTCGATCGCGGTCACCCGGATTGGATCGACGATCCGGCCGATGGGGCGGAGCATACGTTCCGTCTCTGGCCGCATAAGCTGCGCGGCGAGGGGCATTTTGCCGCCGTACTGCGCCGCTGCGGTGAAGAGGCGCGGACGGTCGGCGCGCTGCAGAAAACCGAGGCGCTGCCGGACTGTGTGAAGGACTTTCTATCGGAAAACAGGCTTTCTCTATCGGGTAACGCCGTTTCCTTCGGCGAAACCGTGTACCTTGCGCCGGAGGGACTGCCGGACCTGCGCGGGCTTCACGTCCTGCGTGCAGGACTGGAGCTCGGCGAGGTGCGCAAGGGACGTTTTGTCCCCGCCCACGCGCTCGCACTTACACTCACAGATTTCCCCGCGGTCGCGGATTACCCCGCCGACAGCTCGGAGATTGACGCGTATCTGCACGGGCAGACCCTGTTCGCGCCGCAACGCGGCTGGGTGCTCGTCTGCGTGGACGGATACCCGCTGGGCTGGTCGAAGGGCGCGGACGGTGTGCTCAAAAATCACTACCCAAAGGGACTGCGAAGACTGTAACGAAGAATCGTTCGCCTGCCTGCGCGCCGATTCTCTCTGCAGCCCGTAAAGGGACGGAGATTCATGAAAAACACACAAAGAACGCCGCTTCTGATTTGACATTTTCTGCAATCGTTTTGTTATTTTTCTCTTTACTTTCAAAGCGCAGTATGTTATACTTATCTTTGCCTGTTTTTGGGTTGATAATTCGCCGCATACGGGAGTTGCTCCTGATATGAGAGGATAATGATATGACGAAATATGTGATTGAAGGCGGAACGCCTTTGAACGGAACCGTAACGATCAGCGGCGCAAAAAATGCTGCTGTTGCCATCCTGCCGGCCACTCTGCTTGTCAACGGCACCTGTCGTATTGAAAACGTTCCCAACATTTCCGACGTCCGGCTGCTGCTACGGATTCTTGAAAGCATGGGCGCGGAGATCCGCCGTCTCAGCCCGAATACGATCGAGATCTGCTGCCGCAATGTCCGCGAGAGCGAAGCCTCGGACGCGCTGGTTCGCAAGATCCGCGCCTCGTACTACCTGATTGGCGCGCAGCTCGGTCGATTCGGTCACGCGAAGGTCGCGCTGCCCGGCGGCTGCAACTTCGGCCCCCGACCGATTGACCAGCATGTCAAGGGCTTTGAGGCGATCGGCGCAGAGGTTGAGCAGCTGGAAGGTTACGTCTGTGCGCGCGCGGGAGAAGGCGGTTTGACCGGCGGCCGCGTCAATCTGGACGTCGTTTCGGTCGGCGCGACCATCAATATCATGATCGGCGCGACCCTTGCCGAAGGCACGACCGTCATAGAAAACGCGGCAAAGGAGCCGCACATCGTTGACGTTGCAAACTTCCTCAACTCCATGGGCGCGAAGATCTCCGGCGCCGGTACCGACGTCATCAAGATCCGCGGCGTCAAGGCGCTGCGCGGCGGAATGTATACCATCATTCCCGATCAGATTGAGGCAGGCACCTATATGGCGGCGGCGGTCGCCGTGGGCGGCGACGTACTCGTGCAGAACGTCATTCCGAAGCACATGGACACGATCAGTGCAAAGCTGCGCGAAATGGGCGCAAAGGTGACGGAATACGACGACGCCATCCACGTCCAGCGCGCCGGGATGCTGCGCCGTGCCAATGTGAAGACTCTTCCCTATCCCGGTTTTCCGACCGATATGCAGCCGCAGATCGCTGTCTGTATGGCGCTGGCCTCCGGCGTGAGCACGATCCGCGAGAGCATCTATGAAACCCGTTTCGGCTACTGTGCCGAGCTCGACCGGATGGGCGCAATGATCAAGGTAGAATCCAAGATGGCCACGATCACAGGCGTCGATCAGCTACACGGCTGCACCGTCCACGCGTGCGATTTGCGCGCAGGCGCCGCGATGGTCATTGCGGGCCTTGCCGCTGACGGCACGACCGTGATCGAAGAAGCAGAGTTTATCGAGCGCGGCTACGAGGATCTGATCAGCAAGCTGCAGGGACTCGGCGCGTCGATCAAGCGCATCGAAACCTCCGGCAGCGAGAAAGCAGGATAACGACGAAAATGTAATGAAATGCACATCCTTTAGGATGTGCATTTTTTGAGGGACTTGATTATGGAAGCATTTGTCAGAGTATTAGAGTTGATCGGCACGGTTGCCTTTTCCGCGTCCGGTGCGCTGATCGCAATGAAAAAGCGCATGGACCTGCTCGGCGTGATCGTGCTCGGCGTCATCACCGCCGTCGGCGGCGGCATTTTGCGAGATCTGATTCTCGGTATCACGCCGCCGCTCGCCTTCCGCGATCCGCTGTGCGTCATCGTCGCCACCGCAACGTCCGTTTTGCTGTTTATTCCGTGGCTGCGGCATCACCTGATGCATAATCAGCAGCTGTTCGATACGGTGCTTTTGGTCATGGACTCCATCGGTCTGGGCGTCTTCACGGTGATGGGCATCTGGAACGCGCTGGCGTTCGATCCGGAGCGCAGCACCTTCCTTCTGGTCTTCGTCGGCGTCCTGACAGGCGTTGGCGGCGGCGTGATCCGCGACGTGCTGGCGGGCAATCTGCCGTTCATTCTGGTCAAGTACGTCTACGCCTGCGCCTCTCTGATCGGTGCGCTGACCTGCGCGCTGCTGTGGAGGGTCCTGCCGAGCTATGCGGCCATGCTGATCGGCATGCTGCTCGTGCTTGTCATTCGCCTTTTGGCAGCGCACTACCATTGGAACCTTCCCCATGTGGACGACGTAGAATAAAACGCTTTTTCGGACGCCCAATGGGCGCCTGCTTTGTAGTTGTCAAATATCTATATCTTCCAGTCGATCGGGCGTTCGCCATTTTCCTCCAAGAAACGGTTAATCTGCGAGAACGGGCGGCTGCCGAAAAAGCCGCGGTAGGACGACAGTGGGCTCGGATGCGGTGCGGACAATATCAAACGCGGTGCGGCGCTTTGGATCAGCGCCGCTTTTTTCTGTGCCTGCGCCCCCCAGAGGACGAAGGCAATCGGCTGCGGCAGCCCGTTCGTCGCGGCGATCACCGCGTCGGTCAAGGTCTGCCAGCCCCACGCAGCATGGCTGTTCGCCTTGCCCTTCTCCACAGTCAGAACGGTGTTCAAAAGCAGCACGCCGCGCTCCGCCCAGGCGGTCAGGTCGCCGTGCTTTGGCTGGGTCATGCCGAGATCGGACTGCAATTCCGTATAGATGTTCCGCAGCGACGGCGGCAGGGGCGTCCCTTTCCGTACCGCAAACGACAGACCGAACGCCTGTCCCGGCTCATGGTAGGGATCCTGCCCCAAAATCACCGCGCGCACGGCTTCCGGCTGCGTCAGGCGCAGCGCAGTCAGTTCCGCCCCGTCGGGCGGATAGACCTCCGCCGCCGTCCGCGCGAGATCCAGACGTTCGCAAAGCGCGGACATCAAGTCTTTCTGATCCGCAAGGAGATTCCTCCATGCGCCCAAATCATTCCAATTCATAGTATCACCGCTGAAATTATACCGCATCGGAGGAAAAAAGGCAACGCATCTTGTCAAATCTGTGATATAATGGTCGAAAAGGCGGTGTTTTTATGAAAAAGATCGACGAGATCATTTCCATTTTGAAGGAGCGCTACCCGGACGCGCTGTGCGCCCTGCAATACGACAAGGATTACGAGCTGATGATCGCCGTGCGGCTGTCGGCGCAGTGCACCGACGCGCGGGTCAACCTCGTCACCCCGGCGCTGTTTGCGCGCTTCCCCACCCTCGACAGCTTCGCGGACGCGGACGTGGCGGAGGTCGAAGCGCTCGTCCACTCCTGCGGCTTTTACAAGCACAAGGCGCGCGACATCGTGCTCGCGTGCCAGATGCTCCGCGAGAAATACGACCGCAGAGTACCGGACAGCATGGAGGAGCTTCTGACGCTGCCCGGGGTGGGCAGAAAGACTGCGAACCTCCTGCTCGGCGACATTTACGGGCAGCCCGCCGTCGTCTGCGACACGCACTGCATCCGCATTGCCAACCGTCTCGGACTTGCGCAGGGCAAAGAGCCGGAAAAGGTCGAAACGCAGCTTCGCGCCATCCTGCCGCCGGAGGAAAGCTCCAACTTCTGCCACCGGATCGTCCTGTTCGGCAGAGACGTCTGCACGGCACGCAGTCCGAAGTGCGAACAGTGCCCGCTGCGACCGTTCTGCAAGGAGTTTTCGCAGGCATAAAACGCAATGCAGCTGCATAGTCTGTTCCGAAAGGAGCGGGCTATGGAGCTGCATACTTGTTTCTTCACGAACAATCCCTGCTATCTGCGGGGAGAGAAGATCGCGCCGAAGGGCGTCATGGTGCATTCCACGGGCGCAAACAACCCGTGGCTGAAGCGGTACGTGCAGCCCGATGACGGTCTGCTGGGAAAAAACGCCAACGGCAACGACTGGAACCGCGCAGGGCTGGACGTGTGCGTGCACGCCTTCATCGGGAAAAAGCAGGACGGCGGGATCGCGACCTATCAGGTGCTGCCGTGGGCGCACCGGGGCTGGCATGCCGGCGGCGCGGCAAACAATACACATATCTCCTTTGAGATCTGCGAGGACGGTCTGAACGACCGCAGCTATTTTGAGGCGGTCTACCGCGAGGCGGTGGAGCTGACCGCCTATCTTTGCAGGCAGTACCGCCTCGACCCCCTGCGCGACGGCGTGGTGATCGACCATGCGGAGGGCTACCGACGCGGCATTGCCGGCAATCACGGCGACGTGAGCCACTGGTTTCCGAAATTCGGGAAAACGATGGACGATTTCAGAGATTATGTAAACCTGTTGATGGGAGTGGAGAATATGACGACGGACGCATTGGAGCGGCTGATCGACGAGCGGATCAAAGCGGCGCTGACCGGCGCGGAAAGCAAAGTCAGCCCGTGGGCGGAGGAAGAGCTGCAAAGCGCGGTGGAGAACGGCATCACGGACGGCTCGCGTCCGCGCGGTTACGCCACGCGCGAGGGGGCGGCGATCCTGGTCGAGCGTCTGCGAAAGAAGCCGCAGGAATAAAGAAGTCCCCTCTTGCTTTCAAAAGGCAAGAGGGGATTTTATTGCTTATCTAAAAATATTGAGGATGGTGTTCAGCAGGCCGCCGCTGTTGGATTCTTCCTGCTGCTCTTGCTGGCTGCTGCCGCCGAAGAGGCCGGTCAGACCGCCGAGCCCGCCGAGGGAATCCAGCAGACCGCCGCCGGAAGACTGCTGCGTATTCTCCTGCTGCTGACCGCCGCCGAGCAGTCCGCCCAGCATACCGAGCAGATTGAAGCCACTCCCCTGCTGATTCTGCTGTCCGCCCAGAAGCGACAGAAGCAGCGGGGCGATCATTGCGAGGATCGACGTGGTCTTCCCCTTGGTGACGCCGCTTGCCTCGGAGACGCGCTCCACGATGGACTTCTGATCGCTGCCGAGCACGTGACCGAGGATCTTCTTGCCGTCCTTAATATCGGCGGTTTTCAGAAAGGCAGCGGGATCGGACACGTCGGCCGCCGCGTGATCTGCCAGCGCGCCGCGCAGAGATTTTTCCCCGGATTCGGTGCCGGCGTTGCGCTGCATGCCGGTCAAGAGGATCGGCACGCCGGCGGAAAGCACGTTGGTAACGTCGCTTTGGCTCACCTTCGTGCGCTTGCTGATCGCCGACGTTCCGCCGCCGGAGAGCAGAGACATGATCGAATTCAGATTGAGATCAGACATAGAAGCCTCCTTATGTTTTTTCAGAGGATCGTCGATCCTCTCGTTTTCATTTATTCCTCTTTCCCGCAGGTGTCCGCGATGATGAAGCGCGGACGGTCCTTGATCTCCTCGTAGATATTGCCGACATAATAGCCGATGATGCCGAGGCTGATCATGATCAGGCTGCCGATGAACAGCAGCAGGATGATGACGGTCGTGAAGCCGCCAAGGGCGGTGCCGCTGATCTTCTGCACCAGCGCGATGATCCCCATAACAACGGACACAATCAGCGTGATAAAGCCGAAGACCGTCACCAAATGCAGCGGCACGGCGGTAAACGCCGTGATATTAGAAAGGGCGTACTTGACGAGCGACCACGTCGACCATTTGGACTCGCCCGCCGTGCGCTCTCGCACCTCGTAGGAAACCTCGGTCGTTTGGAAGCCGACCCACGACGACAGCGCGCGGAAAAACGCCCGCTTCTCGCGCATGGTGAGGATCACGTTGACCGCCTTGCGGTCTAATAGCTTAAAGTCGGAGGCGCGGGACATATCCACCTTCGTTGCGCGGCTGATGAGCGCGTAGAAGAGCTTTGCAAACGCGCGGTGCAGAACGCTCTCCTTGCCCCGGTCGGACTTGACGCCCTCGATGACCTCATAGCCCTGCTCCCAGAGCCGGTACATTTCCACCAGTTTTTCGGGCGGATGCTGCAAATCGCAGTCGATGACCGCGACGCAGTCGCCCTTCGATTGGCTCAAGCCGGCGAAAATCGCCGCCTCCTTGCCGAAGTTGCGGGAAAAATGCACGCCGCGCACCGTCAAAAAGTCCGCCGACGCAGCCTGAATTTTCTCCCACGTCGTATCCTTCGAGCCGTCGTCCACAAAGATCAGCTCGTGCGGGATCTCCGCCTCCGTCAGCACCCGGCCGATTTCGCGCGCCGCGATCGGCACCATCTCCTGCTCGTTGTAGGCAGGCAGAACGACTGACAGCATTTGACCGCCCCCTTCCCCATTTTCTTCATTTTATTGCCTGCGTTTGATTTTGTCAACCATTTGCGTTGCTCCTGCGAGGAATTCGTGTTATAATACAACTGTAAGATTCCCCGAAAGGAGTCGCTTTACGATGAAAAAGGTTTTGATGCTCGGCACCGGCGGGACGATCGCCTCCGGCATGACGGAGAGCGGACTGACGCCCATTCTGACGACCGAACAGCTCATAGAGAACGTCCCCGAGGTCACCGAGCTGTGCGAGGTGACCTGCAGGCAGTTATTCTGTCTGGATTCGACCAATATCACGCCCGACCACTGGCTGACGATCGCGAACGCCGTCCGTGAAAACTACGGAAAATTCGACGGCTTTGTCATCGTCCACGGCACGGACACGATGGCCTACACCGCCGCCGCGCTTTCCTATCTGATCCAGTATTCCCCGAAGCCGATCGTTCTGACCGGTGCGCAGAAGCCGATCCTGTTTGAAAACACGGACTCCAAGACGAATCTCGTCGACGCCTTCCGCGTGGCGGTGTCCGACCTGTGCGGCGTGGTGATCGTCTTCAACGGGCGCGTCATCCTCGGCACGCGCGCGAGGAAGACCCACACGACCAGCCTGCAGGCGTTTTCCAGCATCAACTATCCGTCGCTCGCCGTCCTGCAAAACGGCTTTCTGATGGAGTATATCCGCCCGACCAGCCTGCCTGCGCCGATCTTCTACAACAAGCTCAATTCCCGCGTCGGGCTTATGAAGATGATCCCCGGCGCGGACTGCATGCTGCTTTCCTACCTTTTGGAGCACAACGACGCAGTGATCGTGGAGAGCTACGGCGTGGGCGGACTTCCCTCCTATCAGGGCAGCGGCTTCTTTGACGTCATCCGCTCCGCCATCGCGCGCGGAAAAACCATCGTAATGACCACGCAGGTGCAGAATGAGGGCAGCAATCTGGCAGTCTACGACGTCGGCTTCCACCTGAAAAACGACCTGCATCTGTTGGAGGCCTACGACATGACGACGGAGGCCGCGCTGGCAAAGCTCATGTGGATCCTCGGGCAGACGGACGACCCCGCCGAGGTGCGCAGGCTCTTCTGCACCCCGATCTCGCACGACCTGCTGTATCTGAAGGAAGACGCATAAAATAACGCAGGACTGTCTCATTTGACAGCCCTGCGTCGTTTTTTTTTGCTTATTCTTCGTTTTCCGCCATTTCCTTCAGCGCGTCCTTGCGGCTGAAGTTGGCGCGCCCCTTCTCGTCAAAGCCCATGAACTTGACCCAGGTCATGTCGCCGACGTTCAGAACGTCCTCGACCTTTTCCACGCGGCGGTTCTCCAGCTTGGAGATATGCACCATGCCGTCGTGACCCGGAGCGATCTCGACGAACGCGCCGATCGGGAGGATGCGGACGACCTTGCCGTAGTACAGCGCGCCGACCTCGGGAACGAAGCAGATGTCGTCGATCATCTTCTTGGCAGCGTAGCCCGCTGCACTGTCGACCGCAGCGATGAAGACGTTGCCGTCGTCGTCGATGTCGATCTTTGCGCCGGTATCGGCGCAGATCTTCTGGATGGTCTTGCCGCCGGAGCCGATGACCTCGCGGATCTTGTCGACGGGGATGACCATGGAGATCATCTTGGGCGCGTACTCGGAGACCTCGGGACGCGGCTCTGCGATGCAGGGCAGCATGACCTGCTCGAGGATCTCAAGGCGCGCCTTGCGGCAGCGCTCGAGCGCATCGGCGATGATTTCCATCGTCAGGCCCTTGTTCTTGAGGTCCATCTGGATCGCGGTAACGCCCTCGGTGGTACCGGCAACCTTGAAGTCCATCTCGCCGTGGAAGTCCTCAACGCCCTGAATGTCGGTGAAGGTTCTCCACTCGCCGGTCTCCTGATCGGAGATCAGGCCGCAGGAGATGCCTGCGACCGGGCGCTTGATGGGAACGCCCGCGTCCATCAGCGCCAGCGTAGAGCCGCAGATGGAGCCCTGCGAGGTAGAGCCGTTGGAGGACAGGACCTCGGAGACGACGCGGATGGCGTACGGGAACTCCTCCACGCTCGGAATGACGGGCAGGAGCGCCTTTTCCGCCAGAGAGCCGTGGCCGATCTCACGACGGGAGGTCGAACGGGCGGCACGGGCCTCGCCGGTGGAGAAGGACGGGAAATTGTAGTGGTGGATATAGCGCTTGGTCTCCTCGGAGTAGATGGTGTCCAGCTTCTGCGCGGCGGACAGGGTGTTCAGCGTGCAGATGGAGAGCACCTGCGTCTGGCCTCTGGAGAACAGGCCGGAGCCGTGGACTCTGGGCAGGACGCCGACCTCGGCGTCGAGCGGACGAATCTCGTCCATCTGGCGGCCGTCGACGCGCTTGCCGGCGAGCAGCCACTTCTTGACGACCTTCTTCTGCATCTTGTACAGACAGACCTCGATATGCACGTCGAAGTCCTCGTACTTGTCGGCAAACTTCTCTGCGAAATCGCGGCGGGCAGCGGTCAGGCGCTCCTCGCGGATGTTCTTGTCGTCGGTATCCAGCGCGTATTCGATCTGATCCATGCCATAGGCGCACAGATCGTCGAGCAGCTCATGGTTGACGGCAGCCTTCTCGAAGGTGAACTTCGGCTTGCCGATGACGGAGACGATCTCGTTGATGAACTTGACGACCTCCATATTGGTCTCGTGCGCCTGACGGATGCACTCGAGGACGACCACCTCGGGAGCTTCCTTCGCCTCCGTCTCGATCTGCACGACCTTCTCAAAGGTGGAGGACACGCAGACGAAGCACTCGGCAGCGTCGCGCTGCTCGGAGGAGGGGTTGATCACGTACTGACCGCCGACAAAGGCGCAGTTCGTGGTGGAGATCGGTCCGTTCCAGGGAACGTCGGAACAGGCGACGGAAATGGACGCGCCGATCGCGCCGACGATTTCCACGGGGTTTTCGTAGTCATTGGCAAGGACGGTGCAGGTCACGACCACGTCGTTGCGCAGCTCGTCGTCAAAGAGCGGGCGCATCGGGCGGTCGATGATACGGCTGTTGAGGATGCCGCGCTCGGAGGGCTTGCCCTCGCGGCGGTTGAAGCTGCCGGGGATCCTGCCGACGGAGTACATTCTCTCCTCAAACTCGATGGTCAGGGGGAAGTAGTCGATGCCGGGCTTGGGATCGGGGGAGCACGTCACGGTGGTCAGGACGGTGGTGTCGCCGTAGCGGCAGATGCACTCGGCGTCCGCCAGTTCTGCGACCTTGCCGGTCTCCACGGTAAAGGCGCGACCGCCGATCATGGTCTCAAATACGTGATGGTTGGGGTACTGTTTTCTGGTGATCATTTTTTAACCTCCTGTAAAGTTTGTTTTTCACGGGAGGTTTAGCACTTGAAGCCAAAGCCGAAGCGTTCGGCTTCCCCTTCAACTGCTAAACGGCGCTCCCGTGCGCGGGACTGTGAAAAATGGGCGACCGCTCGGGCCGCCCATAGTTCGGTTATTACTTACGGATGCCGAGCTTTGCGATGATCGCACGATAGCGGTTGATGTCCTTCTTTGCAAGATAGTCAAGCAGGCTGCGGCGCTTGCCGACCATCATCAGAAGGCCGCGGCGGGAGTGGTTGTCGTGCTTGTGCTCACGCAGATGCTCGGTCAGCTCGTTGATGCGAGCGGTGAGGATGGCGATCTGGACCTCGGGGGAGCCGGTGTCGCCTTCGTGGGTCGCGTACTCGTTGATGATAGCAGTTTTCTTTTCCTTGAGGATCATGGTTTTTCCACCTTTCAAAAATATTGTCCAGCGGCTAAGTCCGGGGTGGCGGAATGCTGTTCTTCAGCGGTCTCCCGGGACTGAGCGCGCGGATGATTGCCGGCTGAACGCCAGCCGTCATATAGTATCACGGTTTGCGGGAAAAGTAAAGAAAAATTTTTCAGAAAATGCGGATTTTCCCGAATTTTCTACCTGTTCAAGGCGCAGCAGCGCCTTTTTTACGGAGATTCCGCCCGTAAACCCACCCAAACCGTTTGACGCGACGACGCGGTGGCACGGAGTAACGATCAGAAGCGGATTCCTTCCGACCGCATTTGCGACGGCGCGGCAGGCAGTCGGTCTGCCGATTGCCCGTGCCAGCTCGCCGTAGGTCACGACCTTCCCGAAGGGGATCTGAACGAGCTTGCGCCACACGGCAAGCTGAAATGGTGTTCCCTGCGGCGATGCCTCCAACGTAAATTCTTTCCGTTTTCCGTTAAAATATTCCATCAACTGTGCGGCAGCACGGTCGGTCGCCGGATCGGGCTCCTCCGCTCCCGCCGCATCCGTCAGGGCGACCTCGCAGAGCTTGCCCTCCTTTGCAGTCAGACGCAGCATTCCGATCGGGCTCTGCAGATACCGGACGCTCACAGCGACGCGTCGAAGCGCAGGGTCAGCTCCATGAGCTCGGTTTCCAGACGGTGATACCGTACGCCTGCAGCGTCCAGCATCCGCTTCGAGGCGATATTGCCCTCCGTGCCGCAGTATTTGTCGGAAAGATAGATGATCTCCCGGATGCCGCTCTGAATGATCGCCTTGGCGCACTCGTTGCACGGGAACAGTCCGACGTAGATCCTCGCGTCTTTGATCCTCCTGCCGCCCGCGTTCAGGATCGCATTCAGCTCTGCGTGGACGACGTAGGGGTATTTCGTCTCCCCTCCCTCGCGCTCCCAGGGAAATTCGTCGTCGCTGCAGCCGTTCGGGAAGCCGTTGTAGCCGGTGGAGACGATGATGTTCTCCGGCGAGACGATGCACGCGCCGACCTGCGTGTTCGGGTCCTTGCTGCGGTTGGCAGCCAGCAGGGCGATGCCCATGAAGTATTCATCCCAGGAAATGTAGCCTTGTCGTTTCATATTCTTCCTCCTTATCCGACCAGGAAGTCCAGCGCATGGATGCCCAGCGTCATGATCAGCGTCACGGCAACGCCGGCGATCAGCACGCCGACGAAGATCGTCGGCAGGGCGCGCTTGATGCGCATATTCATCAGCGCGGCGACCAGCGCGCCCGTCCACGCGCCCGTGCCGGGCAGCGGGATGGCGACGAGGAGGCACAGACCAATCGTCTCGGATTTCTTGACCTTGCCACTCTTTTTTGCCGCTCTCGCCTCGAGCTTCTCCGCGATCTTCGCCATCTTCGGATAGCGTTTCATCCACGCGAAGATCCGGCGGATAAACAGCAGAATGAACGGGACCGGGAGCATGTTGCCCACGACCGCGAGCGCATAGGTCAGCCACGGGTTAAGCTCCTGTCCGATGCCGTAGGGGATCGCGCCGCGCAGCTCCACGACCGGAATCATCGATATTAAAAACGTGATCAGCGCCTTTGTCAGCATGGCATGTTCTCACTTTGCTATATCGTATGTTTTAACAGTATATCACAAGAAATGCCCGCCGGTCAAGGCGGGCATTTCCAAATTGTTATTCAAATTGCCGCAGTAATTCCGCGTCCTTGTCCTTCAGCAGGTAGACCGCCTCCACGTCGGCGTCCAGCTTGTCGTAGCACGGATTGTCCGCGCTGTAGAACACGCAGGTGCCGCAGGAGGATGAGATCTTCCGCGGGACGGGCGCCATCCGCGCCTCGATTCCTGCCGCCGCCAGAGCGCGGTGCGTTTTCAGCGAGGCAAGATGGGTGTGGAAGGTCGCAAGATACTGCATCATCGCTTCGTCAGCACCAGAGAATACTCGTCGTCCTCCAGCTCCTTCACCGCTACGTCATAGCCGTTGTTGTTGGCAAAGCGCGTCACGTTGCCGACCGCCGTGGTGTTGTCGACCAGCACCTCCAGCGTATCGGGGTTGTTTTTCTTGATCTCATTCTGCGTCTTGATAACGGGCAGCGGGCAGGACAGCCCCCTTGCATCAACCATGATTACTGCTCCTTCTTCAGGTGAGTGACGGAGATAACGAGAATGAAGAGCAGGCAGACGATCGTTGCGATCGGGCCGTTGGCGCCGGTGCCGTCTGCGGAGGAAGCGGTCTTGAGGGTGTGGGCAGCGGCAGCGCCGGCGATCATGCCGAGGACGGTGATCGCGCTGTCAGCGTTGCCCTCGCCTGCCAGAACAAGCTGACGCAGCGGGCAGCCGCCGAGCAGGGCGCAGCCCCAGCCGACGACGGTCATGCCGAGCAGGTTCCACAGCCATTCGGTATGTGCGATGGGCTGGCCTTCAAAGCCCCAGTTCAGCGTACCGCGGATGGCGTTGCCAACCAGAACGGCGACGATGATGCAGCCGAACGCGGCCAGCAAACCGAATTCCTTGAACATGACGGCGTCACGAACGCCGCCGACCATGCAGAGGCGGCTCTTCTGCGCCAGCGCGCCGACGACCAGACCGATGCCGAGCGCGAGCAGGATGGGAGCGTGCATGGAGCCGGGGCCTTCCTCGGAGAATGCGAAGAGGCTGCCGGCGATCAGGGTGAGAACGAAGCCGCCGATGAGCAGGATCGGGAAGAGCAGGCCTTCCACGGGGCCCTGTTTATAGGCTCTGCCGAGGCTGAAGTTGTGCTTCAGGAAGAAGACGCCGATCAGGATGCCGAGGACGAAGCCCACCAGGCCGACGATCGCGTTCAGGTCGCCGCCGCCGATACGGATGACCATACGCAGTGGGCAGCCAAGGAAGACCAGCGCGCCGATCATGACCGCTGCGCCGAGCGCAAAGCGGATGAAGGGGGAGCTGCCGGCCTTCGGCTTGAATTCCTTGCCGATGAGTGCCATGATGCAGGCGCCGGCGACGATACCGACGATCTCTGGGCGGAAGTACTGGACGGGCGCTGCGCCGTGGAGCTTCAGGGCGCCGGCGATGTCACGCAGGAAGCAGGCGATGCAGAAGCCCATGTTCTTGGGGTTGCCGAACGCCGTCAGCACGACCGCCGCTGCGCCGATCAGAAGACCGGTCAGCATGACGAGCCAGTTTTTCTTGAAAAAGTTTTCTTTCTTCAATGTGATCCCTCTTTCTAAATAATATGTGCCTGGGTATGTTTTCAGTATAGCGCGCACGTTATTTTTTGTCAAGTATCACGAATTCTTTTTTGCGGCGCCGTTTTTCTTGCGATTTTTCAAATCCATGTTATAATGAAGAAAAAAGCAACGGAGGCAGCTATGATCTATCTGGACAACGCCGCAACCTCATGGCCGAAGGCGCCCGGCGTCAGCGATCAGATGAAATACTATCTTGACTCTGTCGGCGCGAGCCTCAATCGCGGCGTATACGCCCCGGCGCAGGAGGTCGGGCTGAAAACGCTGACCCTGCGCGAGCAGCTTGCCGCGTTTTTTCATCATCCCGATCCGAATTGCGTCCTTCTGACCTCCGGCAACACCGCCGCCCTGAATCTGGCGATCAAGGGACTGCTGCACACGGGCGATCACGTGCTTGTCAGCTCGCTGGAGCATAACGCAGTCATGCGGCCGCTCGTGCAGCTCGGCGTCGCCTTCGACCGTGTTCCCTGTGACGCAGAGGGCTTTCTGCGGTGCGATCTTATAGAGCCGCTGCTCCGTCCGAACACGAAGCTGTTTGTCCTGAACCACGCCTCCAACGTTTGCGGCACGGTGCAGAACGTCGAGGCGGTCGGAAAATTATGTAAACTTCATGGCATTCCCCTGCTGCTCGACGCAGCGCAGAGCGCAGGTCACGTCGCGGTGGATTTTGAGGCCTTCGGCTTGAGCGCGCTCGCCGTTCCCGCGCACAAGGGCCTGCTCGGGCCGCAGGGCGTCGGTGCGCTGCTTGTCACGCCGGAGTTCGCCGCGCGGCTCGACCCTCTGCTTGCCGGCGGCACGGGAAGCGTCTCCGACTCCGAGGATATCCCGCCCTACATGCCCGACCGCTTCGAGCCTGGTACACCGAACCTGCCGGGGATTTTCGGCTGGTCTGCGGCGATGGATTATGTAAACCAAGTCGGATTGGACGCGCTCCGCCGTCACGAGGCGGCGCTGACGGAGCATTTCCTGCGCGGTCTGGCAAAAATCGACCGTATCCGCCTGATCGGAACGACGGACATGACCCGCCGCGTCGGCGTGATCGGCGTAGATTTTGCGCAAATCGACAACGCCGAAGCGGCAGACCGTCTGGAGCAGGACTACGGCATCCTGACGCGCTGCGGCATGCACTGCGCCCCGGCGGCGCATAAGGCGCTCGGCACCTTCCCGCAGGGAGTTGTCCGCTTCTCGGTCGGCGCCTTCACAACGGAAACAGAAATCAATGCGGCGATAAACGCCGTCCGCGCACTGGCGGAGGAAGGAGAAATCATATGAGAATCGCGATCGTTACCGGCGCAAGCTCCGGCATGGGGCGTGAATTCGTTCTGCAGCTTCCCAGCTGGGAGCAGTTTGACGAGCTTTGGGTTATCGCGCGGCGCGCGGACCGTCTGGAGGCGCTGAAAGAGGGCTATCCCTTCCCGATCCGCCCGATCAGCCTCGATTTGACCGCGCAGGAATCGCTGGAGCATTACCGCGCCCTGTTAGATGCGGCGAAACCGGAGGTCGCGCTGCTGGCAAACGTCTCCGGCTTCGGCAAATTCGGCAGATACGATCAGATCCCATTGGAAGACTCGCTGAATATGATCGACCTCAACTGCAAGGCGCTCGTCGCCGTGACCGAGCTGACCCTGCCCTACATGAAGCGCGGCGCGCACATTCTCATGCTTGATTCGCTCTCCGCTTTCCAGCCCGTGCCCTACCTCAACATCTACGCTTCGACCAAGGCATTCGTGTTGAGCTATTCCCGCTCTCTGAACCGTGAGCTCAAACCGCGCGGCATCCGCGTGATGGCGGTCAGCCCCGGCTGGGTCAAAACGGAGTTCTTCGATCGCGCCACCGTGACGAGCAACGACGCCGTCACCTATTACAACCGCTGGTACGAACCAAAGGACGTCATGAAAACCGCCCTGCGCGACCTGTACCGCAGCAGGAAGGACGTATCTATCCACGGCTTCCCGGTGCGGATGCAGGTGCGCATGGTCAAGCTGCTGCCCCATTCTCTCATTATGAACATCTGGATGAAGCAGCAGAAGCACAATAAGCTGCCGCCCGAGGACTAAAGATCGTCAGCGTCCTGCACGGGAACGTCGTCTTCGTCAACGGGTCTTCCCGTCCAGCTCCCCTGCGGATCGGTCTTACTCGGCGGCGTGTCAAACCGCGTGTTATTCTTTTTTCTCGGCTCCCAGATTTTCATAAAAGCATCCCTCCGGCAATAGCTTTTGCCGGAGGGACGTTTTTATTCTGCATTTTGCAGGCGTTCGGAAAGCGACGCGTCCGGTGTGACGAAGACGGTGCGGTAGCGGTCATAGATCACCATGCCCGGCTTTGCGCCGTTCGGCTTTTTCAAATTGCGCACCTGCGTCACGTCCACGGGGACGTTCTGTCCCTCGCGCACCTCGGAATAGTACGCAGCGAGCATTGCCGCCTCGGTGATCGTGCCATCCGGCACCTCCGCGCCGGCGCACTCGATAATGACGTGCGCGCCGTGGAACTTCTGCACGTGCAGCCAAATGTCGTTTTTATGAGCGCTTTTCAGCGAAAGTTGATCGTTTTGCCGGTTATTTTTCCCGACGAGAATTCTCAAGCCGTCCGAAGAGCGAAACGCCAGAGGCTTCGAGGGCGCCTGCTTCATCTGTTTCGCTCCTTTGCGCCGGTCGGCGCGGATGTAGCCGCCGTCTTCCAATTCTGCTCGGATTTCGCTCAAATCACGCTCATTTTCTGCTCTTGACAGCGTTTCCAGCACACCGCCGAGATATTCCGCCTCGGTCTCGCCCGCTGCGATCTGTTCGGTCAGGATCTTCTCTGCGTGCTTTGCCTTCGCGTAGTCCTTATAATACTTTGCCGCATTCTGCTGCGGGGACAGGTTGGGCTTGAGCGGTATTTCAATTTCGCGCAGTTCCGCGTCATAGAAGTTCTCGGCGCGCAGCAGCGTCTGCCCGCGCTCGATCACATGCAGATTTGCCGTTACGAGGTCGCCCATCTGCCGCAGCCGCTCTCGGTCGAGCGTTTCTTCCCGCTCTTTGCGCTGAATCTCCAGCTTGCGCAGCGTACGCTCATAGAGGGTCGTCAATGTTTTGCGCAGCGTCTGCGACTTCTGCCGCATGCGGTCTGCGCGGTCGGTTTCGGTATAGTATTCGTCCAGCAGCGCAGAGAAGCTCTCGCAGCGCTTCTGCGTCAGAAAATCTCCGTACTGCGCGATCTCTCGGTAGGAAAAGTCTTTTCCCCTGCCCTCTTGCAGCAGCAGAATCGGCGTCGGCTCGCCGGTCATGGCCAGCTCGCGCGTTAAATAGCACGCCAGACTGTCTCTGTCCAGTGTCAGAATATCCGCGTCGATTTCTCCGCAGAAGCGGAAAACAAGCTCTCTCGTGATCAGCGGCGACAGACCCGCGAAGGTGTCCTGCAGCCACTTGTCCAGCCGCTTCGGGCTGTCCACTGCCTGCAAAAGAGCAGCGATTTCCCGTTCGTCCGCCTCCTGCGGGATACGCTTGTCCTGTCGCGGCGGCTCGCGGTAAAACAGCCCCGGCAGCACCTGCCGCGCCTCGGACATCTCAAAATCCACGCGCCGCAGGCAGTCGAGGATTCTGCCGTCCGCGCCGGTCAGGATCAGATTGGAGTTGCGCCCCATGAGCTCCAGAATCAGCTGCTTGCGGCAGGGGCTTCCCATCTCATCGGTGCAGTCAAAGGCGATGCAAACGCTGCGCTCTGCAGGCGGCTGGGTCAGCGCAGCGACCCTGCCGCCGGAAAGGTGCTTGCGCAGGAGCATGCAGAACATCGGCGGCTGCGCAGGATTGTCGAACGCCGCCTGCGTCAGATGGATGCGCGGGCGGTTGACGTTCGCCGACAGCAGCAACCGTTCTCTGCCGCGCAGCTGGAGCAGCACGGTGTCGCGCGACGGCTGCTGAATTTTATCGACCCGCGAGCCGACGATCACCGGCTCCAATTCGCGGATGACCGCGCGCAGGAAATAAGCGTCAAAGGGCATCGTTCTCCTCCGTTACCGCCGAAAAAAGCTCCATGATCCGTACCTGCTCACCGTGCAGGTACAGCGCGCCGAACAGCGCCTCCACCCCCGTCGCCTTCGCATACTGCGCCGGGGTAGCGTTCTTCGGGATCGCGTGCGGATGGGCGTTGCGCCCACGGTGATACCACGCGTTCTCCTGCTCGGTCAAAAGCGGCTGCAGGCGTTCAGCCAGCTGCGCCTGCGCACTCGCGCAGACCCGTGCGACCGTTTCCTGATGCAAACGGCCGTTGGTCGTGCCGCCGGACAGGCAGAGCTTCGTGCGCACGAGCAGCTCAAACACGGCGTCGCCGATATGCGCCAGCGCAAGGGCGGACATGGCGCCGATCTGTTTTTCCGTCATGGACGGGTGCAGCAGGTCGTTCATTCGTTTTCCTCCGTCGTCAGCAGGCGGTACGCGCCGTACATGCCCGCGTCGTTTCCCAGCGCGGCAAGGGAGAACTCTGTCCCCTTGCAGGCGTGGAACATGTACTTTTTGAAATGGCGCTCCACGCGCTCGAGCAGGTAGCCGCCCGCGCGCGACATGCCGCCGCCGAGGATGATCCGCTCCGGGTCAGCCACGCAGCAGGCGGACGCCAGCGCCTCGCCGAGGTAGTCGAAGGCCTGCTCCAACACGGCTTCGGCAAGGCGGTCGCCGCCCTTTGCAGCTTCAAACACGTCCTTGCAGGTCAGATTCTCTTTCCCGCGAAGCGCAGTTTCTTCTTCCGATTCTGCAAGCCGCTCCTTCGTCATGCGGACGATGGCGTTTGCAGAGGCGTATTGCTCGACGCAGCCGCGCTTGCCGCAGGTGCAGGGATAGGGGTCGGGCGCGTTGACTGTGATATGCCCGATCTCCCCGCCGACGCCGTGCGCGCCGCCCAGGATTTTGCCGTCCAAAATCACGCCGCCGCCGATGCCGGTGCCGAGCGTGACGAACACCGTGCTGCGGCAGCCCATGCCGCCGCCCTTCCAGTGCTCGCCGAGTGCGGCGCAGTTGGCGTCGTTGCCCGCCTTCACGCGCAGCCCGGTCAGGGCATGCAGCGCTTTGTGCAGATTGAATACGCCCCAATTCAGATTGACGCAGCGGTTGACGGTCCCGTCTGGTGCAACAGGTCCGGGCACGCCGATGCCGATGCCCTCGACGTCCTCGCATGGGATCTTCCGCCTCGCAAGTACGACGGATATTGCGTCGGCGATCTCCGGCAGGATCCGCGCGCCGCCGTTTTCCGTATGGGTCGGGATCTCAAAGCCCTCCAGCAGCGTCCCCTCCTGCCCGAACAAGCCGATCTTCACCGTCGTTCCGCCGACGTCCACGCCAAAGCCGTATTTCATAGCCGCACTTCCTTTGTTTCTTTCCTGCCGCTATTATACACAATCTGATTTCATATTTCCACCATAAACTTTTGTACGCACCCTCGTTTTGTCATTGCCTGACTTGTTCGGGCAATCCGTGCGTTTCGACGCGGGACACTTTACCGTGATATGATATAGAATTCATGTTTGCTACGGACAGATTCCCTTGGCTGACTGCGTCAGCCGGGAATGACAAACTTGAGAGACTTTCCTTCTTCCTGTCATTGCCCGCTTGTCGGGCAATCTGTGCGTCCCGACGCGGGGCACTTTACCGAATAACGGTGGCGCGCATTGCGCGCCCGCCGTTGTCGAACGCGTTTCGGTATTCGCGGCGGCATGTGGGCATGCCGCCCTACGCGGCTCCCATTTTCCGGTAATTTCCCATCCGTGTCATTGCGAGACCGACGGAGTCGGTCGTGGCAATCCGTCCCTGTCGACGCGGGACACTTTCCCGTGATATGATACAAAGTTCATGTTTGCTACGGACAGATTCCCTTGGCTGACTGCGTCAGCCGGGAATGACAAACTTGAAAGACTTTCCTTCTTCCTGTCATTGCCCGCTTGTCGGGCAATCTGTCCGTCCCGACACGGGGCACTTTACCGAAATACGCTGCACGTGCCACACCAGCAAGGGACAGATTCCCTCGCCGATTTTATCGGCGGGGAATGACACGGTTGGTGGGTTTGTCGTAAAATATGACGTAGTTCTCATGCTTGCAACGGACAGATTGCCACGGTTTGCTGCGCAAACCTCGCAATGACGTGGAGAGATGTTTCCGCTTTATATTCTGGAATTCTCCTATAAACAGCACAAAACGGCGATGCCTTGTCGTTCCTCAAGGTATCGCCGTTGCTTCTGCTCCGCTGCCGTACAGCCGGGACGCATATTCGTTTTTATAGTGTGCATGGCTTCCTCCGCCGTCATATCCCCTCGTGTGGGTTTCAGTCAAACAGCAGCAGCTTATACGGCGGCTGCTCCAGCGCCTTGCTGAGGCGAAACAGGGTATCCATGGAGATCGGCTTGTAGATGTTCACGGCTTCAATCTGCCCGATGAAGGAGGTGTCGACGCCCATTTTCTCCGCCAGCTGCGCCTGCGTCATTTCCTTGATCTTGCGGAAATATGCGACCCGCAGCCCGATCAGCTTGTAGTATTCTCTGAATTCATCCTGCATACCGCTC
>JAFQZN010000021.1 GCA_017405865.1 Oscillospiraceae bacterium
CTCGGTGGGAGCGGTGGTCGGTTCGGTCGGCGCAGTCGTCGGCTGGGTCGGAGCTGTGGTCGGCTCGGTCGGCGCGGTGGTCGGCTGGGTCGGCGCAGTCGTCGGTTCGGTGGGAGCGGTGGTCGGCTCGGTCGGCGCGGTGGTCGGCTCGGTCGGCGCGGTGGTCGGCTCGGTGGGTTCGGGCGCGACGTTGCCGGTCTTGACGAAGAGCTGCAGGGCAAAGTCGCTTTCCAGCGATGCGGAATAGTAATAGGTGCTGAATTCGTTGTATCTTCCGTACCACTCGACGTACTTCGGGTCGCCGGAGGTGCCGACTGCGGAGGTGCTGACGAGATAGACGCTGTTTGCGGTGGCCGCCGGATTGATGGCCCAGACGTTATCGGTCGCGGCAAAGCTCAAGCCCGTCGTTGCAGACAGGGTCTCGCCCTTGTCATTCGTGAAGGTGTAGCCGTCTGCGGTCTTGCCGACGGTCCAGACGATCTTGCTGTCGTCTGTATAGATGTTATTGTTGAGAACCGTGGCAGAAACGCCTGCGCGGTAAACGTTGGAGACGGCGTCCTCGCTCATGGCCTTGCCGGAGGCGGGGTTGAAGATCACGATCTCGTCGCCGTCCTTCACCGTGGTGGTCAGGGCGTATTCGTCGCCGCGCGGCTCGGTGGCCTCCGTCGGCTCGGTGGGAGCCGTGGTCGGCTCGGTCGGAGCGGCGGTCGGGGTCGTCGGCGCGGTGGTCGGCTCGGTGGGAGCGGTGGTCGGCTCGGTCGGGGTGGTCGGCGCGGTGCCGGCTGCGATGCCGGACGGCGTCGTCATCGTGGGGATCGGCCAGTTGAACATCAGATAGGCAAGCTCCGGATAGTCGATAAAGACGTTGCGGTTGCCCTGCACGTTTTCGATCTGATCGTTGCGGCTCATTTCCCAGGTATCGACCGGGTCCTTCTGCATCCACTGCAGGAGGGTGGAGAGGCTTTCAATCGCGCGGCCGCCGGTGTTCTGGCTGTCGTCGGGGTCCATCTCGGGCAGCAGATTCGCCGCCACGTCGGAATAGAGGTTCGGCTGCTGCCAGCGGACGTAG
The DNA here is from genome assembly GCA_017405865.1 of Oscillospiraceae bacterium. Taxonomy (GTDB): domain Bacteria; phylum Bacillota; class Clostridia; order Oscillospirales; family Oscillospiraceae; genus JAZOXB01. The sequence goes on from JAFQZN010000021.1 coordinate 1,070, forward strand.
ACGTACAGCAGGATGCGCGCGACGTCACCCTTGACGTTGTCGCGGACCTCCAGAACGCCGCCGACGCCGTCCTTCGAGCCGGTCCAGATCGAGGGCTGAGACATGCCGGAAACCGTATAGGCCGAGCCGGTGCCGTTGAGGTTTGCAAAAGCGTTGTTGCTCTTAGAGGCGTTGACGCCGCCGATGGACGGGCGCAGGTGGTGCAGGTCGGATCCGCCGCCCTTCTGATAGTAGGAGGCGCGGGACTTCGGCCAGACGTGCTCTCGCTGCATCTGCAGACCGGAGACCAGGGGGTCGCTGGCGAGAATGTCCGTATAGAAAAACAGATAGGTCGAAGCGCTGTTTTCCGTATCGGTCTGCACCCAGTAGGTTGCCAGCGAGTTGGCAGCATAGCCGTCATAACGCACGTTCTGGTTGGTATGCGTGACGGTCATCAGCTTGTTCAGCGCGGTGTAGAGCGGATTGTTCTGCGCGGCGTTGTAGGAAGTGGACGTGTCGGTCGCACCGCCCAGTGCCGCCAGATTCTCATAGGAATAGCTGCCGGTATAGTACGCTTTTGCCTTCGCGGACAGCTCGGTGCAGAGCTGATCGCGCGTGCCGCTGTTCGGCTTGAGCGTGCCGACCGCAGCAAAAACAGCGGGGAGCATGGACAGAACGATCGCCAGCACAAGCAGGAAGACGGTCAGCTTCCGAAATACATGTTTCATGGGACCTCCATCTGCGGCAGGATTGGCATAAGCCGCCACAGTACATTATATTTTAACATGGTGCAGCATTCTCTGTCAATGATTCCGGCGCGAAAAATGTCGCAGAAAATTTACAAATATGACTTGACAAACGGAAAGAAAAGGGTATTATATACATGTTAGCACTCCGGCACACTGAGTGCTAAAATACGTAAACCAAGACGGGAAACCGTCCGACAACATATTGGAGGTAATGCACTATGAAACTGACACCCCTTGCAGACCGCGTCCTGCTCAAGCCCGTTGAGGCGATGGAGACGACCGCGTCCGGCATCATCCTGTCCACGGCAAACAAGGAAAAGCCCGTGATTTCCGAGGTCGTCGCGGTCGGTCCCGGCGGCATGATCGACGGCAACGAGGTCAAGATGGTTGTCAAGGCCGGCGACAAGGTCGTTGTCGCCAAGTATTCCGGCACGGAGGTCAAGCTCGACGATCAGGAGTATTCCATCGTCCGCCAGTCCGACATCCTTGCCATCGTAGAATAATTCAGGAGGCGTAATCAATTATGGCAAAAATGATTATTTTCGGCGAAGAAGCCCGTAAAAAGCTGCAGTCCGGCATCGACCAGCTTGCAGATACCGTCAAGGTCACCCTCGGTCCGAAGGGCCGCAACGTCGTGCTCGGCAAGAAGTACGGCGCGCCACTCATCACGAACGACGGCGTAACGATCGCGAAGGAAGTGGAGCTGGAGGACGCCTTTGAGAACATGGGCGCGCAGCTTGTGCGCGAGGTTGCCACCAAGACCAACGACGTTGCCGGCGACGGCACGACCACCGCGACCCTGCTGGCGCAGGCCATCGTCCGCGAAGGCCTGAAGAACGTCAGCGCCGGCGCCAACCCGATGGTCATGCGCAAGGGCATGCAGAAGGCGGTCGACGCGGCGATCGAGGCGATCAAGGGCAATTCCGAGGCCGTCAAGGGCAGCGAGGATATTGCGAGAGTTGGCACCGTCTCCTCCGGCGACGAGGAAGTCGGCAAGCTGATCGCCGAGGCCATGGAGAAGGTCAGCGCAGCGGGCGTCATCACCATCGAGGAATCCAAGACCGCAGAAACGGGTCTGGAGGTCGTCGAGGGCATGCAGTTCGACCGCGGTTATATCTCCCCCTATATGGTCACCGATACTGACAAGATGGAAGCGGTCGTGGACGATCCTTACATCCTCATCACCGATAAGAAGATCTCGTCCATTCAGGATATTCTGCCCATTCTGGAGCAGATCGTCAAGGGCGGGCAGAAGCTCGTCATCATCGCCGAGGACGTCGAGGGCGACGCTCTTTCCACGTTGCTTGTCAACCGTCTGCGCGGCAGCTTCAACTGCGTCTGCGTCAAGGCGCCCGGCTTCGGCGACCGCCGCAAGGAAATGCTCCGCGACATCGCCATCCTCACCGGCGGCACCTATGCTGCCTCCGAGCTGAACATGAACCTGCAGGAGCTGTCCCTGAACGATCTCGGCAGAGCCCGCCAGATCAAGGTCAATAAGGACAACACCGTCATCGTCGACGGCTGCGGCGATCCGGAAGCCATTCAGGCTCGCATCCATGAGATCAAGGCTGCGATCAAGGTCACGACCTCCGACTACGACCGCGAGAAGCTGCAGGAGCGTCTGGCGAAGCTGTCCGGCGGCGTCGCGGTCATCCGCGTCGGCGCGCAGACCGAGGTTGCCATGAAGGAGCAGAAGCTCCGCGTTGAGGACGCGCTGAACGCGACCCGTGCGGCTGTCGAGGAAGGCATCGTCGCAGGCGGAGGCACCGCCTACGTCAACGCGATCCCGGCAGTCGAGAAGCTGGTTGAGACTCTGTCCGGCGACGAGAAGACCGGCGCCGCCATCATCGCAAAGGCGCTGCAGGCGCCGATCCGCCAGATCGCGGAGAACGCGGGCGTGGACGGCTCCGTGGTCTATGAGAAGATCCGCTCCGCCGAGAAGCTCGGCTACGGCTACGATGCCTACACGGCAGAGTACTGCGACATGATCCCCAGCGGCATCGTCGACCCGACCAAGGTGACGAGAACTGCGCTGGAGAACGCGGCGAGCATCGGCGCGTGCGTCCTGACGACCGAATCGCTGGTCGCCGACAAGCCCGATCCCGCAGCGGACGCTGCTGCAGCGGCTGCGGCGGCAGGCGGCGGCATGGGCGGCATGTACTAATTCAGAATTCAGAATTAAAGAATTAACAAATCGGCGCGCTGCAAAACGCAGCGCGCCGACGGCTATCATTGGCAGGATCAATATTGTCATTGCGAGGTCGCGCAGCGACCGTGGCAATCCGTGCGTCGCAAATTTGGCACTTGTATCGTTTTTGAATTACCTCTCCCGTATTGGCAGGCAAAAAATGAACGCGCTTCATATAACGAAAGAAATCCCGCGTCGATAGGGACAGATTGCCACGGCTGCTGGCGCAGCCTCGCAATGACACGAACGGGGAATTACCTGAAAACGAAAAGACGCGTAGGGCGGCATGCCCACATGCCGCCGCAAATAATGAAACACGTTCGACAACGGCGGGCGCGCACTGCGCGCCCCTATGGCGTCTGCCGTACCTCGGCGTAGGGGCGACCATCGGTCGCCCGCTTCAACGGTACACGTGCCATGCCTGCAAGGGACAGATTGCACCCGCAAGGGGTACACCGCATCCGTAAGGCAGCAAAGCTGCCAAGGGCTGCGCAGCCACAGTTTGCTTCGCAAACCTCGCAATGACAGGGACGGGGGATAACCGTTACCCGTCCGGTTCTGTCTGCTCCAGGTAGAGCGCCTCACATTCCTGCTGCGCCGCGATCAGATTCCGTGCTGCGGCTTCGTTGGCGCGCATTTGCTTCAAATACAGTTCCTTGTAGTCACCGTTCATGTCTTCCATCTTCGGCCTCTTTGTAGATATATTTTAAATATATAGTATATCTAATAGAAACATAATATCATAAAACATATCTAAAATAAACTTAAATTATGTTTATTTTGGAGGTAAGTATATGGCAATCAAGAGTGTATCCATCCGGATCGACGAGGAAATGCTGAACAAGCTGCACGTTGTGGCGGATTACGAGGGACGTTCTGCAAACAGCCAAATCCTGATCCTGATCCGCGACTGCGTTTCGGCATATGAAAAGGAACACGGCAAGATCGGACAGTAAAGCACGAGGTGCGCGGCGCGCACCTCGTGCTGTTTATATGCCGAACAGGCGGCAGGCGTTGGCGGTCGTGATATTGCCCGCCTCTTCTGCAGAAATCCCTTTGATCTCTGCGATCTTTGCGGCAACGAGAGGGACGAGGCGGCTGTCGTTGCGTCTGCCGCGATGCGGCTCGGGCGCCATGTAGGGGCAGTCCGTTTCGATGAGAATGCGCTCCAGGGGCAGCGCCTCGACCGCCTCGACGGCACGGCGGGCGTTCTTGAAGGTCACGACGCCCGTAAAGCCGATATACCAGCCGCGCTCGACCAGCCACAGCGCCATTTCCTTTGAGCCGGAAAAGCAGTGGAATACGCCGCGCGCGTCCGGGTGGCGCGTGACGATGTCCATCGCGTCGCCGTGCGCCTCACGCTCGTGGACGATCACGGGCAGCTTCAGCGCCTCGGCAAGCTCCAGCTGCTGCTCGAAGGCGATGATCTGCTGCACCCGCGGCACGTCCTCGTAGTGGTAGTCCAGACCGATTTCGCCGATCGCTTTCACCTTCGGGTCGCCCGCCAAGGCGCGGTAGCGGTCGAGCAGCTTGCCGTCCACGTGATCGGCGTCATCCGGGTGAGAGCCGACAGCGGCGTAGATGAAATCGTATTGATTCGCCAGCGCGACCGACCGCTCCGAGGAGGGCAGGTCGCAGCCAATATTCATAATGCGACCGACGCCGTGGTTCTTGAGGTCTTCGATGATCGCTTCGCGGTCGTCGTCGAAGCGGCGGTCGTCCAGATGGGCGTGAGAGTCAAAAAACATAACTATTCTCCGAATCTGCGGCAGGAGAACAGGATCACCTGCCGCTTCTTTGCAAGCTCGGTCAGAAGGCCGATGGCAGCGCGGGCGCGGTCATCGTCAAAGTTCACGAGGGCGTCGTCCAGAACGAGCGGCGCGTCCTGCGGCAAAAGGCGCTCGCACATGGCAAGCCGAAGGGCAAGGTACATCTGATCGCCTGTGCCGCAGCTCATGGCGGCGGCGGGACGCATGACGGTCCCGTCCTCGCTGCGGACGGAAAGCAGCATGCCCGGCTCCAAGAGGACGTTCGGGTATTTGCCGTCCGTCAGCTTCGCCAGCAACTTTCCCGCGTCGGCGGTGATCTGCGGAGAGAAGCGCGAGCGCAGCGTCTCGTCTGCGCGCTTGAGCGCGGCTGCGGCGAGGTCGACGGCGGCGGCGTTTTCCTGCGCGGCGCGGATCTGCTCTTTCAGAACCTCCGCCTCCGCCTCCAGCTCCACGGCACTGCCGGTCGCGCCGATCGCGCCCTGCTTTGCCGCGAGGGCGGTCGTCAGATCGGAAAGCCGCTGCCGCGCCTGCCGCAGGTCAAAGGCGAGCTTCGCGCCGTCCAGCGCCAGCGCCTCCGCGTCCTCTTCAAGCTGCTCGTCGCCGAGGATCACGCGCATGGAGCTGATTTGCTGCTTCATCGTTTCCAGCGCGCGCTGTTCCGTGGCAAGCCGGGCGCGCGTATGCAGCGCCGCGCCGATCGCCTCGCGCAGGTCGGCCGAAGAGGTGCAGTCCGGGGCAAAGGCAGCGCATCGCGCGGCCAGTCCGTCCAGCTCGCGCTGCGCTGCGGAGACGGCGTCGTCCAGCGACTGTTTCTGCGCTGCGGCTGCGGCGCAGTCTTTTTCGTATTGGGAGAGGGTCGATGCGTAGTCCTCTGCCAGCTGCGCAAGCGTCTCGCAGTCGGTCAGGCCGTAGCGCAGGGGGATCAGATCCGCCTGCCGCAGGCGCGCGCGGACGGCGGAGGCCCGCTTGCCGCGCAGGAAGAGATATACGCCCAGACCGATCAGTCCGGCGGCGAAAACGGCAAGCCCCGCGATCAGCAGACCGGCGGAAGCCTCCAGTGCGATCCCCACCGCGCACAGGCCGAGGCCTGCAAGCATGACCGCGATGCACAAAACGAGGCTCCAGCGCTTCCTCGGCGGTACGGCGCGCAGATGGTCGTATTCCGCACGGTCGTCGGATGCCTTTTGTCGCGCTTCCTGCGCGGTCAGGCCTGCAAATGCCGGCAGCACGGCAGGCTTTGCAACCTCGGTCGAGGCGAAGGCTGCCTCCAGCTTCGCGGTGCGCAGGGCGTCCTCTGCTGTCTGCACACTGCGGTGCAGCGTACGCAATTCTTCCTCCTCCGGCAAACGCGCGGAGGATTCTTTTAGTTCGCGGCACAGCGCCTCCTGCGCGGCGGTCTTCTGCTCCAGCTCGGACAGACCGGCGCGTTTTTTCGCCTGCTGCGCCCGCTGGTAACGCGCTTCCAGCGCCTCCAGCCGCGCGACCTCGGCTTGCGCTGCCTCCTTCTGCGCGGTGATGCGCAGGGCGTCGTCCTGCATGGCGTAGAGGTCGTCCAGCGTTTTTTGCACGGCTGCGCTCTGCTCCGTCAGGCGGGGCAGTCTGCCCGCCTTGCCGGTCAGCCGATTCCGCTGCTTTTTCAGTTCATCTGCAAGCTCGGAATAGGACATGGCGCCGTCCTCACCGGTGGTGACGAGCGCGCCGAGCCGCTTTTCCAGGGCGGCGTCCTCGGTAACGGTCAGCCCAAGCTGACGGATGAAGGCGGTGCGCTCAAACACGCTGCGCTCCACGCCGCACAGGACTCGGCCGCAGTTGTCGCCGGTCAGCTCCGGGACGGGAACGCCGCTCGCCGTCTCATAGGCGCGGAACGCGCCCATCGGAACGCGGCGGTCGGTCGTGCGCTCGATCGTGATCTCTCTGCCGTTCCAAGAAAGCTCGATCGCGCCCTCCATCGCGCTGCCGTCCCACGGCTTGTAGCGCTCTTTCATGGGCAGTCCCTGATTGTAGCTGCTCGCGCGCTCGGAGGTGTCGATGCCGTAGAGCATCGCGACAAGAAAGGCGCTCCACGTCGATTTTCCCGCCTCGTTGGGCAGGCACAAAAGATTCATGCCCTCCTGCAGCTTCAGCTCCCCGTGGAGCTTGCCGAAGGAGGCGCGCATTTTGCGAATGATCATAACGCCGCCTCCCTTCCGTCCATCAGCGCCGTGACGAGCTTCGCGGCGGCGGCGATCCTGCGCTGCTGCTCTTCGTCAGCGTCGTCGTACTGCTGCTTCAGATCGCGCAGGAAATGTCCGCGCAGGGTGTCGTCTCCGGCGGCTGCCCACAGCGCCTGCTTCGGCACGGTGCAGTCGCGGACGGAAAGACTGTAGAAGCGCGGCTCCAGTGCGGCTTGCAGGGCGGGCAGGTCGACCGCGTCGCTCTCGCCCGTCAGGAGAATGCGGTAACAGTCGTCCTCCGTCTGTGCGGGCAGCGCCGCGTTGACGGCTGCGAGGGGATCGTCGCCCGCTTCGACGGTCAGAATTTCGTATTTTCTCGTGTGCAGCGGAACGAATTCCGTGCGGCAGGCGGTCTTGTCGAGCGTGATCTTGTAAACGCCCTTCTCGCCGCATTCGTCAAAGCCCCTGCCCATCAGGCAGCCCGGCCACGCGCAGACGGTCCTGCCGAACCTGCGCACCTCGCCCTTGTGGATATGCCCCAGCGCGAGATAATCCAAACCGGAGGCGGTGATCGCCTCGGCGGAAACGTAGTTATAAACGGAGCTTTGCTGCAGATCGCCGTGCAGCACCATCAGATTCAGACGGTCTGGATCGGCAACGGCAAAGCCGTCCAGCAGCGGCGGCATCTCCTGCGCGGTGAAGGCCGCGCCGTAGACGTCGCAGGCGTCCAGCCGGACGCGCTCGACGGCGCTCGATTTGAAAATATGGACGTTTTCTCCCCAGTCCTCGGTCAGATAGGGAGAGCCCTGCGTCAGCCGGTCGTGGTTGCCGGGGGCGATGAAAATCTTCGCTGTAACGGCGGCGAAGAACCGCTTGAGCGCGTCGAGCGTGTCGCGGTAGACGCGCGCGCTGTCAAACAGATCGCCGGACAGCAGAACGAGATCGCAGTCTTCACAGAGAGCGGCGAGCTGCTCCAGCGCTGCGCGCTGCTCTCTGCGGCGCGCGGCCGCCTTTTCAGGCGCCAGAGAGGCAAAGACGGAGTCCAGATGGAAGTCCGCCGCGTGCAGTACCTTAATCAAACAGCATCACCCTTTCCGTCGCGGTGCATAACCCGCTGTCTGCGTCAATTGTGAAGACGCAGCCGTTGAGCTGGCACGGCCCCGGCGCGGTCTCGTAGCGGCCGGTCAGTTCGCCGCGGAAATTTTTAACGGACTGCTCCGGCCGGACGCCCAGCACCGAGTGGAAGGGACCCGTCATGCCGAGATCGGTCAGGTAGCCCGTGCCGTTCGGCAGGATGCGGTCGTCCGCAGTCTGCACGTGGGTGTGCGTTCCCCAGACCGCGCTGACCTTGCCGTCGAGCATCCACCCCATCGCGATCTTCTCCGAGGTCGCCTCGGCGTGGAGCTCGACCAGAATCAGCTTCGTGTCGAGCTTTTTCAGAATCCGCTCCACCGTAAGGAACGGATTGTCGGGCGTGTGATCCATGGAAACGCGCCCGATCAGGTCGATCACGGCGACGTCGCCGCACTTGGTTTCAAACACGCCCCAGCCGCGCCCGGGCTGCTGCGGCAGATTGGCCGGACGCAGCACCAGCAGTGATTCGTCGATATAGGGGATGAGGTCGCGCCTGCCCCACGTGTGATTGCCCATCGTGATGACGTCCGCACCTGCGGCCAGAAGCTCCTCCGCCTGCTGCGGCGTCATGCCGATACCGGCGGCGTTCTCGCCGTTGACGACGCAAAAATCAATACCGTGCGCGCGCTTGAGGCCGCGCAGGCGGCTTTTCAGGCAGGCAATGCCGTTAGTGCCGACGACGTCACCCACGGCGAATACTTTGAATTCCATGCAATAACTCCTTACGTGTACAATACAATATTCCATTCTTATTATACCGAAAATCAGCGCGGTGTACAAGCGCGGATCGGCATTTTTTCGACGCCGGGGGCGAAAATGCCGTATTTCCCGCGTATTTCCCAAGATGTTGTGGCAGGGAAAGGTGGGAAACGCAATTTATTGTGTGTCCGGTACCGCTTTCGTGCAATTTCGCAACGAAGATGCGTAGAATATGAGGTGGGGAGAACGTAACGAAAGGAGGCACGCGGATGCGAAGGACCCGAGATCTTTTGGGAAACGGCAGGATCCTGTATCTTCCGATCCGTCAGATCCGTCCGAATCCGTCCCAGCCGCGCAAGATCTTCGACCCGGAGGGGCTGCGGGAGCTTGCCGCGAGCATCGAGCAGTACGGGATATTGCAGCCGCTGACGGTGCGGCGGAGTTTGGGAGACTACGAGCTGGTCGCAGGAGAGCGGCGGCTGCGGGCGGCGAAGCTGGCGGGCTGCACGGAGGTGCCGTGCATTTTGCTGACGGTGGATGACGAGCAGTCCGGCATGGTCGCGCTGGTGGAGAATCTGCAGCGGCGCGATCTGGACTACATCGAGGAGGCGGAGGGTCTGTCGCGGCTCATGCGGCTGTACGGGCTGAATCAGGAGCAGGCCGCGCAGCGCGTGGGGAAAAGCCAGAGCGCGGTGGCCAACAAGCTTCGTCTGCTGCGGCACAGCCCGAAGGTGCTGGAGCTGCTGCGTAAGCATCAGCTCTCCGAGCGGCATGCCAGAGCGCTTTTGAAGCTGCCGACGGAGGAGGAGCGGCTGGAGGTGCTGGCAACGATCGTCCGGCAGCAGCTCAACGTGGCAAAGACCGAGGCATACATTGACGCCTATCTGGAAAAGCAGAAGGCAAAGGAGCCGAAGCGGGGAATCAGAAAGCTGATCGTGCGGGACGTGCGGCTGTTTCTCAACAGCGTGAACCATTCTTTGGAGCTGGTGCGCGGCGCGGGGATCGACGCGGTGTCCGAGCAGGAGGAGACGGACAGCGAGATCGTTCTGACGATCCGCCTGCCGAAGCGCGCCGGATGAGCACACCGCCGTCCGTGTCGTTGCCACGGTCGCATCAGCGACCGTGGCAATCTGTGCCTTGCAGGTATGGCACGTGTACCGTTGAAGCGGGCGACCGATGGTCGCCCCTGCGCCGAGGTGCGGCAGGCACCGCAGGGGCGCGCATTACGCGCCTGCCGTTGTTCGGAAAAGTGTCCCGCATTGAGAAGCGCGGATTGCCCGGACAAGCCGGGCAATGACAGAGACGAAGGCAATTTCCCATCCTTGTCATTGCCCGCTTTACGCGGGCAATCCGTCCCTCGCAGGTATGGCACGTGTACTGTTGAAGCGGGCGACCGATGGTCGCCCCTGCGCCGAGGTACGACAGGCACCGCAGGGGCGCGCATTGCGCGCCCGGTTTTTCTTTGCTACGGCAGATTATAGCGGGTACTTTCCGCACAGGTTTTTGCGCTTTTCATAAAAAGTTTCGGAAGAAACATAATTTCGCATTTTCTCATGCTTTTGCAAGAAAATGTTTGCAATAAATGGATTTGTATGGTATACTATATCGGCAATGAAAACCAACGTGAAACAAATATCGAAAGGGGATTATTCAATGCACAAGTATGTATACCTTTTCACCGAAGGTAACGCAAGCATGCGCGAGCTGCTTGGCGGCAAGGGCGCGAACCTCTCCGAGATGACCAACATCGGCATGCCGGTCCCGCAGGGCTTCACCATCACCACCGAGGCCTGCACCCAGTATTACGAGGACGGCCGCACCATCAACGACGAGATCATGGGCCAGATCATGGAATACGTCGAGAAGATGGAGCAAATCAACGGCAAGAAGTTCGGCGATCTGACGAACCCGCTGCTCGTTTCCGTCCGCTCCGGCGCGAGAGCCTCCATGCCCGGCATGATGGACACCATCCTGAACCTCGGTCTGAACGACGACGTCGTCGCCGCGATGATCAAGGCCAATCCCGACCCCAAGTTCGAGCGCTTCGTGTATGACTCCTACCGCCGCTTCATCCAGATGTTTTCCGACGTCGTCATGGAAGTCGGCAAGAAGTACTTTGAGCAGCTCATCGACAAGATGAAGGAAGAAAAGGGCGTCAAGCTCGACATCGACCTCGACGCTGCCGACCTCAAGAAGCTGGCCGAGCAGTTCAAGGCAGAGTACAAGGCGCAGCTCGGAGAGGACTTCCCCTCCGACCCGAAGGTGCAGCTCTACGAAGCCATCCGCGCCGTCTTCCGCAGCTGGGATAATCCCCGTGCCAACGTCTATCGCCGCGACAACGACATCCCCTATTCCTGGGGCACTGCCGTCAATGTCATGCCGATGGTCTTCGGCAACCTGAACGAGAACTCCGGCACCGGCGTCGCCTTTACGCGCGACCCCGCCACCGGCGAAAAGAAGCTCATGGGTGAGTTCCTCACCAACGCACAGGGCGAAGACGTCGTCGCCGGCGTCCGTACCCCGATGCCCATCGCCCAGATGGCCGAGAAATTCCCCGAGGCGTACAAGCAGTTCCTCGACGTCTGCGACAAGCTGGAGACGCACTACCGCGACATGCAGGACATGGAGTTCACCGTCGAAAACGGCAAGCTGTACATGCTGCAGTGCCGCAACGGCAAGCGTACCGCGCAGGCCGCTCTGAAGATCGCCTGCGACCTCGTTGACGAGGGCATGCGCACCGAGCAGGAAGCGGTCGCAATGATCGATCCGCGTAACCTCGACACCCTGCTTCATCCGCAGTTCGACGCTGCCGCCCTGAAGGCAGCCACCCCGATCGGCAAGGGCCTCGGCGCATCTCCCGGCGCAGCCTGCGGCAAGGTCGTCTTCTCCGCAGAGGACGCCGAAAGCTGGAACGCGCGCGGCGAGAAGGTCGTTCTGGTTCGTCTGGAGACCTCTCCCGAGGACATCACCGGCATGAAGGCCGCCCAGGGCATCCTGACGGTGCGCGGCGGCATGACCTCCCACGCGGCGGTCGTTGCCCGCGGCATGGGCAAGTGCTGCGTCTCCGGCTGCGGCGACATCGCCATGGACGAGGAGAACAAGAAGTTCACGCTGGCCGGCAAGACCTATCATGAGGGCGATCAGATCTCCATTGACGGCTCCAACGGCAACATCTACGACGGCATCATCCCGACCGTCGACGCTACCATCGGCGGCGACTTCGGCCGCATCATGGCCTGGGCGGACAAGTACCGTGTGCTGAAGGTCCGCACCAACGCCGACACCCCGGCCGACGCGAAGAAGGCTCGTGAGCTGGGCGCCGAGGGCATCGGCCTGTGCCGCACCGAGCATATGTTCTTTGAGGCAGACCGCATCGCGGCGTTCCGCGAGATGATCTGCGCCGATACCGTCGAGGGTCGTGAGGCTGCGCTCGACAAGATCCTGCCCTATCAGCAGGGAGACTTCGAGGAGCTGTTCGAGGCGCTCGAGGGCTATCCCGTCACCATCCGCTTCCTGGATCCCCCGCTGCATGAGTTCGTCCCCACCGAGGAGAAGGACATCGAGCTGCTGGCCGCGACCCAGTGCAAGACCGTCGCCGAGGTCAAGACTCTGATCGACTCCCTCAAGGAGTTTAACCCGATGATGGGTCACCGCGGCTGCCGTCTGGCCGTCACCTATCCCGAGATCGCCAAGATGCAGACCAAGGCCGTCATCCGCGCTGCGATCAACGTCCAGAAGAAGCACCCCGACTGGAAGATCGTGCCCGAGATCATGATCCCGCTGATCAGCGAGATCAAGGAGCTCAAGTACGTCAAGAACTTCGTCGTCGAAACTGCGGACGCCGAGATCGCTGCTGCGGGCGTCGACATGAAGTACGAGGTCGGCACCATGATCGAGATCCCGCGCGCCTGCGTGACCGCTGACGAGATCGCGAAGGAAGCCGAGTTCTTCTGCTTCGGCACCAACGACCTGACCCAGATGACCTACGGCTTCAGCCGTGACGACGCCGGCAAGTTCCTCAACGCCTACTACGAGGCCAAGATCCTTGAAAACGATCCGTTTGCCAAGCTCGATCAGGACGGCGTCGGCAAGCTGATGAAGATGGCCATCGACCTCGGCAAGCCGGTTCGTCCGAGCCTGCACATCGGCATCTGCGGCGAGCACGGCGGCGATCCCACGTCCGTGGAATTCTGCCACAAGCTCGGCCTGACCTACGTTTCCTGCAGCCCGTTCCGTGTTCCCATCGCCCGCCTTGCCGCCGCACAGGCTGCGATCAAGGACGCTGCGAAGTAAGAACGAGCCTCGCACAGACAAGAACAACTGAATCATAAAAAACCTATGAAGAGTGCGCGAGGGACAAGCCCGTTGACCGCACAGCAACCTGCCGCGAGGTAAGGTGCTAAAGCTTGACCGATGGGTGAATGAAAAAGTAAAAGCACCCGTCGGTAACGATGGGTGCTTTTCGTTCTCTTTTTAGGTAATTATAATGAATAAGGAGGACGAAAAAATGAAAACAATCAAGCAGTTGAGTGAGCTGGACGGAAGGGTATACGTCTATCTTTCCGCCGACCGACTGTGCGACCTGTTTCTGCGCAGGGCGGAGGACGAGGGCTTCCGCTTCTGCGACGGGGAAAAGCCGACGCGGAAACGGAAGGACTGCATTTACGCAGTGAATAAGGATATGACGCTCAACTACGTCGGTTTTGCCGGACACGCGGCATACGGCTCCGGCTGTGAACGGATCGGCGCGCAGCGACTGATCCGCGTTGATTACGGAACGTATATCGGAGAGTAAAAGCTGCCCGTCGGCACAGCCGGCGGGCAGTTCAGCGTGTCGAAAAACCCTTTTCGACACGCTGACAGACGGTCAAAAAGTTCGGAAGACAAGCAACTCACGACTGTAGGCGTATATAGATACGGTAAGTCGTGAGTTGCGCAGTAAGTCAAAATCCTTGCGAAGCAAGC
>JAFQZN010000022.1 GCA_017405865.1 Oscillospiraceae bacterium
GACTGTAGGCGTATATAGATACGGTAAGTCGTGAGTTGCGCAGTAAGTCAAAATCCTTGCGAAGCAAGCTTTTTGGATCCTAAATTGTTAGAAAAACCTGTAAAAATAGAAAACGTTTGAACAGGGAAATAATCCAAAAAATGTTTTAATGATTTTGACGGTTACGGACTTTTTTGACAGTCTGACAGGGCGGAAGCGATCGCTTCCGCCCTGTTTCGTCTTGTTTAGGTCAGATACAGCTTTGCGTAGAATGCCGTTTCGTTCTGCATGGTCATGATGTCCAGCGCAAGCAAACTTTCCTCCAGCGTTTCGGGATGCGCTTTCGCGTTTTCTTCCATCGCAGAAATCGCGCCCTCGAAGCACAGATACGGCATTGCGCAGGGTAAGGTAACCGTCATGCGCTTGGCTGCCTCGTAGCTTGCACGGAAGAAACGACCGAGCGCCGCGCCTGCGCCTTCGTCAAACGGCGCGCACCAGAAGACCGTTTCCGGCAAAAAGCCCATTTTTTGTGCGGCCAGGACGTCTTTCGCAGTGTGCGCCAGCACACCGTCCTGCGGCGCTGCATCGGCGATTCCGCGCAGCACCCGCAGCGCAGGCCGCCGATGGATCCAATCGCTCATTGTATCCCCCTCCGGCAGATAGGATTATTCTACTGCGTATCAATGAAAAAAGCAAGCGTACAAAAAACATGGTGTTGTTGTGGAAGCAGGTGCAACTGTAGCAATGATCAAAACCTTCAGTTTTATATACAGAACACCCGCAGTGTAGATGCACTGCGGGTGTTCTGTATATATGCCGTTTTTTCGGTATTCAGGCTGCTGTCTCCTTCAGCGCGCGGTAGAGGAAGGTCACGATCTGCGCTCTGGTGCAGGTGGCGCCCGGGTGGAAGGAGTTTTCTTCGGCGCCCTTTGTAATGCCGTTCTCTGTCGCCCAGAGGACGGCTTTTTCGTAGTAAGAACCCGGCGCGACGTCATCAAACGGGCATTCTGCGGTCTTCGGCTCCGGACTTCCGGCTGCGCGCCAGAGGAAGGTCACGACCTCTGCACGGGTGCAGGTCTTGTTCGGGCTGAAGGTGGTTTCCGAGGTGCCTGCGGTGATATGCCCCAGCTTTGCCCAGAGTACTGCGTAGAAATAGTAGCTCCCTCCGCTGACGTCGCTGAAGGAAAACGCGTTGTCCACACCCTCCGGGACGTCGAGCAGGATGACGGGGCTGCCGTTGGCGCGCCAGAGGAAGGTCACGACCTCGGCGCGGGTCGCCTGACCGTTCGGGGCAAAGTGTGTGCTGTCGACGCCGCTCGTGATCCCGTTTTTCGCCGCCCACTGCACCGCATCGTAATAATAGGCGTCCGCCGGAACGTCTTCAAAGTCTGGTGACGGCTTCTCGGGAGCCAGCAGCTCCACCTTGACGTAACCGCGGTACAGGGTGGTCGGCTCCGGGTCCCATGGATCCTGATGGGTAATCGCCATATTGCCCACGTCGAGAATGCGGTAGCGCGCGTTGGCGTTCATCAGGATCTCCTTTTCGCTGGATCTTGCCACCGCGTCGATGCAAACCGCGCCGAGGGCTTCCACGGCGTCGCGGGAGGCGTAGATGATGAACAGCGTGTCGCCGAAGCCCGCCGCTACACCGGGGTCGGTGGTGGTGCTGATCATAATGGGATCGGCGAAGGTATTTCCGATGGCATCCACGAGCTGCTGCTGTGTGGGAACGACGTCGGTTCCGGCAGCCGCCATGAGCTGGCTGTCGTAGAGGCCGCTGTAGAGGATCAGATCGTCCTCCATTTTGCCGCGGGCAAGCTCGGTGAACAGGCCGTGGTCCATCATGAGATACATTTGCTCGAAGTCGTCGCCGAAGGCACTGGCTGCCTGCGCCCACATATCCGGGTCATGGTTCTGCACGGCGGTCATGGGCATGAAGTGCGGCACGACCTCGCCCTTGTAGGCAAGAACGTAGGGAATTGCGTCCTGCGTGAGCTTGACGCCCTGCGCTTCATTGTAGGCAAGGTAGCTGTCGCACCATGCGTCAAAATCGTCGTTTGCGATCTCGCGGTAGCCAGCGAAATCCTCCTCGCGGAACAGGTTTTTGTCGCCTGCCACGGAGCCGATGATCTCCGGCACCGTTTCCTCGCCGGGAACGTCGGGATCATAGCCGCCTGCATCGTGCGGAGAGGCAAAGGCGAGGGGGTCTGTCTCGACGCCCTCGGGAATCTGCGGGTCTTCCAGATGGGTATCGGCAAAGGCGTAGGCCTCGATTTTCTTCAGGGAAGCAGGGAAGTCTACGGCAGTCAGCCCGCTTTCGGCAAGCGCGTAGGAGGCAATGACCTCCACACCATCGGGAACCGTGAATGCGGTCTGCGGTTCCTCCGCATAGGGATCGGAGGGGAAATACGCCAGCAGAGTCTTGCCGTCGGCGGTGTAGAGCGAGCCGTCGATCAGCTGATAATTCGTGTTTTCCTCGTCCAGCATGACAGAGCCGTGCATGCCGCAGAACGCGCCGGGCTCGATCGCTTCCACAGAGGCCGGTACATTCAGACTGCTGATGCCGCTGCCGGAGAAGGCAAAGGCGTGGATGGTGTTCGTCCCGTCGGCGACGCTGAACCAGTTCAGCGCATAGCAGCCGGAGAAGAGGCCGGCGGGGAGGCTTTCCGCGCGCAAGTCTGCACCGCTCAACTCGGAGCAGTTTTCAAAGGCGTAAGCGCCCAGCTCCATCAGCGGCTCGCCAAAGTACAGATTCTGCAGCGACTCGCAGCGGGAAAAGGTACGCTTGCCGATCTGCGTGATCCCGCTCGGCAGGCGGAGCTGCGACAGCGCCTCGCAGCCGTAAAACAGGCGGTCGGGCAGCCGCGTGACGGCGTCGCCGCGGAAGCGGACGCCGGCAAGGCTTTGGCAGTCGGCAAAGGCGAAGTCGCCCAGCGTCTCCAGCGCAGCAGGCAGCTCCAGATGCACCAGGGAGGTACAGAACAGGAACGCGCCCTTGCCGATGGACGTGATCCCATCCTGCAGGTCGGCCAGCGTCAGCTTGCCGCAGCCTGAGAAGACCCCGTCGCCGATGGTTTTCAGAGAGTCCGGGAAATAGACCTTTTCCAGCATGCTGCATGCTTCAAAGGCGTAGTCTTCGACGACTTCCACGCCCTCCGGGATATGTACCCTTTTCAGACAGAGCAGCCCGGCAAAGCAGCTCTCGCCGATGGCAGAGATCGTTTTGCCTTCAATTTGTGAGGGAATTGTCAGATTGCTCTCCGCGCCGGAATAGCCGGTGAGCGTCAGCGTCCCGTCCGTGTTGACGGTGTAGGTAAAGTCCTGCGCCGCAGCGAAGGCTGCCGGACACAGGCTCATAAGCAGCGCCAAAGTAAGCAGCAGGGACAGTAATTTGATTCGTTTCATACAGACACCTCTTTACAGTGCGTAGTAAACTACGGTCAAGACCGCATAAAACACGATCATGCCGAGCAGAATGAGCCCCTGCTTGATCCGGTGTTGGGTCAGTAGGCCGACAAACTCCCGCACGGCGGCGTTCGGCCAAAAGTACCACTTGGACCTGCAGCCCATGCCCTGCGCCCGCAGCTTGACCCGCCGCGCCTTGAGCCCGGAGCGGAAAACGTGATAGTTGGTGGTGGAAAAGGCAACGCTTGCCTCCGGGGCGATGAGCGTCGGCCAGTAGCCTTGCGGGGCTTCCTTGCCGGGGCGAACCTGTTCCAAAATCAGCTGCTTGGAAAAGGCCATGTTTTCCGCCGTGTCGGTGGATTTGTCTTCCAAAAGCATTCGTTCTTCCGGGACACCCAGCGCGGCAAGATACCGGCGCATACACTCCGCCTCGGAAACGCATTCGTCCGCGCCTTGCCCACCGGAAAGCACGAAAATCGGGGCTTTTCCGGTTTCCGCCTCCTGCCTTTTGGCAAAGGTCAGCGCCCGGTCGATCCGGCCGCGCAGCAGCGGCGTGGGCGTACCGTCCTTGCGGATCGCGCAGCCGAGAATGACGATATAGTCTTTGTTCTTCTCCGGCTCGTACCGGGCGGCAAGGACGTCCGCCACGATCGTTCCGAGCAGCATACACTCGAAATAGAGATAGATCGCTGCCAGCAAATTTGTCAGGAGGTCATAGAACATGACCTCCTGCACAGAGCCGGAAACCTCATAGTCCCGCAGATAGAGAAACGCTTCGCCGCCGACCAGCGCAACTGCCAGAGCGATGCCCAGCAAATTCACCGGGCGGAACCCCTCGTGCCGGATCAGAGACAGGTTGGAGATCACCAGCGCAAGGGAAAACAGCAGCAGAAACGGAAAGGTAAAGAACGAATAGGTTTTTGCAGAGCCGAGCAGCCAGCCGAGCATGCTCGGCAGAACGCTTTCCAGCGGGACCTCGCGAATGCGCACGATCATTAACGCGTAGGTCAGGGAGATGGAGGAGGAAAACAGCCCGAAGCCGAAGTAGATGATCGTATTATAGGAATAGAGATTATAGCGGATCTGCCGGCAAAACGCCCGTACCAACAGCACGGCGACTGCAAGGAAATAGAGCGCGAGCAGCAGACAGCTGAAGCGCGCCGTCCACTCTTTCTGCAGAAGAAAGACGACGGTCAGCAGCGCCAGAACCGCAAAGGTCAGGAACGCGAGGTGATAGACCTTCGGCTTTTTGTCCAGCGTGTCCAGCTTCATCGAAATCCCCCTTTCCTATTATCCTTCCGCGTCCTTGCGCTTGAATTCCAGACAGAGCATGGTAAGATCGTCAAATTGTTCGGCGTCCTTTACGAAGCCGTCCACCGCGCTGCGCACGGTTTTCAGAATCACCTCCGGCGTCTTGTCCTGCGCGGTGTTCAGCGCCTCCAGCATCCGGTCGGTTCCGAACAGCTCGTTTTCCGCGTTGGTAGCCTCCGGGACGCCGTCGGTGTAGAGGAAGAGCTTGACGCCGGGCTCTAACTGAATATCATATTCTTTATATTGGATTCCCTCCATCCCGCCGATGACAAAGCCGTGCTTGTCCTTGTAGAGAGCGAAGCTGCCGCCCGGCTGCTTGAGCGCAGGGTATTCGTGTCCGGCGTTGGCGCAGGTGAGCAGCCCTGTGGACAGGTCCAGAATGCCAAGCCAAACCGTCACAAACATCTCCTCGCGGTTGTTGGCGCAGATCTGATCGTTGACGGCGCGCAGCACCTCCGCAGGCCCCTTGCCCGCCATGGCGTTGTTCTGCACGAGGGTCTTTGCAATCATCATAAACAGCGCTGCAGGCACACCCTTGCCGGATACGTCCGCCATGACGAGGCCCAGATGCGTTTCGTCAATCAGGAAGAAGTCGTAGAAGTCGCCGCCGACCTCTTTGGCGGGGTCCATGCTGGCATAGACGTCAAATTCCGGCCGATCCGGGAAGGCAGGGAAAATGTTCGGCAGCATGTCCGCCTGAATCTGCGTCGCCAGTGCCAGCTCCGTGCCGATGCGCTCCTTTTCTGCGGTGATCTGCGTGATTTGGGTGATATATTCTCGCGTCCGCTTGGACAGTGAGGCAAAGGACTCCGCCAGAACCTCGATTTCGTCGTTCGTGCGATAGACGTCCTCCATCTCGAAGTCCCGATCGCCGCCGCTCAAGGCGTTGATCCGGCGGGTCATGCGCTCCAGCGGACGGACCACCCGCCCGGCAACGAACAGCGCTCCGGTGACGGCCAGAAGCAGCAGCACTACGGTCATGAAAATCGTCATGCGGGAGGCCTGCCGCGTTCCTTGCTCGTAAGACGCCAGCGCGTCTGCGTTGATTTTATCATACTGCTCCAGCATCTGCGCCGTCGGCTGGTGCGTGATCTCTTTCTCCACCACGGAGAAAACCGCCCAGCCGAGGGTTGGCATCGGCGCGCCGGTCAGATAGTATTCCTTCCCGCCGATCTCGATCAGCGTCAGACCGGCCTGCTCCTGCAACGCTTGATTCACGAAGGCTGCAAACGCCGCATTCTCGTTTTGCCGCAGATCGGGCGCCGTTTTGGACAGCTCTGCCTTGAACACGCCCTCCGTCTGCGGGGAGAACAGCACCTGACCGTCCTCGTTGACGACGCAGACGAAGCCGCCCTCGGTCGCCTTGTCGCGGACGTAGTCGCTGACTGAGGTCAGGAAAATATCCGCACCGACCACGGCGACCAGCGCACCGTCCCGATAGACGGGCGCGGCGCAGACCAGACCGAGAATGTCGGTAAAGCTGTCCAGCTCCACGCCGGTGAAGATGAGCGCTTCCTCCTCGGCAGCCTGAACATACCAAGGGCGCTCTCGCACCCGGAAGATTTCATCCACCTCGCCGGTCTCGGTGACGTAAGAACCGGCGCGGTCATCCACGAAGAGAATGCAGCCGTCCGCCGTCGCTACGAAGCAGGAGCTGAGCTTGTCAGAGCTTTCAAACATGGCGAGCATGATCTCGCTCATGTTGGCAACCAGAGCCAGATCCTCGGAGCTTGCGGGATCCACGCCGGGCTCGTGCTGCATCTGCACAGAGGCGACCCCGTCGTTTTTTGGATCAGGCGGAGAAAATGGATGCGGCGAGAATAGCTCCGCATGCTCGAACAGCTCGGTCGCAAAGGTCTGCAGCGTCAAGACGTCCGTCCGCACGTCGCCGAACAGATCGTCGGCGATATAGGCCTGCAGCGCCGTGCTTTGCGTCATGGAGACCTCCAGGATCGCCTTCATCGTTTCCTCGGAAACGGCTTCGATCGAGGCCTGCTGCGAAGCGCTTGCCTCCTGCACGATGCCGGTCAGATTTTTGTGCTGATACAGTGAAACGGCGGCATATAAACCGATCAGTGCGATGATAAAGATCAGCATGAGATTGAAAATCTTCTGCTGCAGGCCGCCCAATTTGATTCCTCGAATTACCTTCATACGATCTTCAGAATGTCGGAAAAGCCGGTGACCTCAAAGATCTCCATGACGGTCGCATTGACGTTTGTGAGCTTCATTTCTCCCTGTCTGCTCATGGTCTTCTGCGCCGATAGCAGCACGCGCAGACCCGCAGAGGAGACGTAATCGAGCCCGGCAAAGTCCAGCGTCAGCGTGCTGACGTCCGGCATGAGGCAGGAGAGCTCTTTTTCCAGCTCCGGTGCGGTGGCAGTGTCCAGCCTGCCCTCCAGCGAAAGGCAGCCCTGCCCGTCTTCGACGGTTTTTCTGATGTTCAGCATAATCGTTCCTCCATTTTGCTGTGTTCTTGTTTTGAGAGATTGTTTCGCTGTTTATCTCTTTACATTTTGAATCAAGTTATATACCATTCTACAATATAATACCATAAATGATATATAGAAGTCTAACCTTTTTTTGTTTCCGAAAAAAACTGATATTGAATTATTATCTCACATTTGTTATGATGATTACATGAATGGGGGGCGATGCGGCATGTTCTCCGTGCGGCTGCTGATTTGCGCCGTGCGGCGGCTGACCCTGCCGCAGCGTGCCTGAACAATCTGTGATTAATAATGATATATTCAGGAGAAATGGTTATGAAACACGCAAAAGCGATCATCTGTATTCTGTGCGCCGTGATTCTGGCGCTGGGCGGTCTGCTGGTCTGGTCCAGGATCGACCTGTCGCACTACAAACTCTACAAGAACATCATCTCGCAGGATGAGGTCGAGCAGACCCTCTTCGGACAGCCGATTTCCACGGAGCGCAACGGTGAGTACCGCATCGGCATCAAGACCGCCGTCGACGGCGACTATCATGCAGCTCTTACGGTTTATCAGGCGCAGGACGGTAAGTACGTTGAGGTCTTCTCCTGCGACGCGCTGGTCGGTCGGAACGGACCCGGCAAGCAGTCCGAGGGCGACGTGAAGACCCCGCTCGGCACATGGACCATTGGAGAGGCCTACGGGATCAAGGAGGATCCGGGCTCTCTCGTGCCCTTCACGCAGATCACCGACGATATGTACTGGTGCGCCACGGGCTCCAACGGGTTGAACTACAACACGCTGCTCTACAAGAGCGAGCATCCCGACTGGGATTATTCCGAGGATGAGCATCTCATCGACTATCCCATCCGCTACGCCTATCTGCTGGATCTCGGCTACAACGCCGCCGGCGCGCCCTACGCCGGCAACGCGATCTTCCTGCACTGCTGGAAGGAACCGGATTATCCCACCGGTGGCTGCGTTGCGGTGTCCGAGGAGAGCATGATCAGAATTCTCCAAACCGTTACCCCGGGCACTTCCGTAACAATCTATTAAGCACTTCCGGAAAAGAGGACGCAGAAGAAACGATTGAAACAAGGAAGTGCCGCGCTGTCAGCGCTGGTTCTGCTGCTGGGATGTCTGTCAGGCGTGGCTGCTGCGCCCAGCGATCCCTTTACCGCATAGACCGAAACCTACCGTCCCGTTCGGCAACGTCTATTTCACCGATTTTCCGCAGTAGGACGAGAACACAGTCATGCAATTCTATTTACAACCGAAATAGGAGGGTAAATCATGTTTGAGAGAAAGCTGAACCGCTCGGATATGCTCCGATGCACATTGTGTTATGACGCGCCGTGCTCCGCCGCCTGTGGGCGGCTGGACCCTGCAGGGCTTCTTCGCAGCGTGTGGTTTGACGACGAGAAGGTCGCGGCTGCACGCCTGCCGGAGAGCGATCCGTGCCAAAACTGTGCCGAGCCCTGCGAGGCTGCCTGCGTACGCCCAAACGAGGTGCCGATCCGCGAGCTGCTCCGCAGACTGCGGAACGAAGTCCGTCCGGAGCTGGAGGTTCCGCTGCCGGAAGACGAGGAGCGGCTGCGCACGGATCTTTGCGGCGTTCCGTTGGAAAACCCCTTCCTTCTGTCTTCCTCTGTCGTTGCAAGCAACTACGACATGTGCGCCAGAGCCTTTGAAGCCGGCTGGGCAGGCGTTTGCTTCAAGACGATCTGCTCGTTTGACATTCACGAGGTTTCGCCGCGCTTCTCCGCCATCACAGGAGACAACGGCAGCATCATCGGCTTTAAGAACGTCGAGCAGCTCTCTGACCACAGCGTTGCGGAAAACATGGAGATTTTCCGCCGCCTGAAGCAGAACTATCCCACGAAGGTGATTCTGGCGTCCATCATGGGGCAGAATGAGGCAGAATGGGAAGAACTGGCACGGCAGTGCGAGGCAAACGGCGCGGACGCGATCGAGCTGAACTTCTCCTGTCCCAATATGGAGAAAGGCGGGCTTGGCTCCGACATCGGGCAGAATCCCGATCTGGTAGAACGCTATACCGCTGCGGCAAGACGTGGAACGAAGCTCCCCATTTTGGTAAAGCCCACGCCGAACGTTGCAAATATGAGCGAAGCTGCCGAAGCCGGCAAGCGCGGCGGTGCGGACGGATTCTCGGTTATCAACACGATCAAGAGCATCATCGGCGTCAATCCTCATACCTATATCACCTCTCCGGCGGTACACGGCATGTCCGCCGTGGGCGGCTACAGCGGCAACGCGGTGAAGCCGATCGCTCTGCGTTTTCTGGCGGAGCTTGGGAAAAATCCGGCGCTGGCGGGAATGCATTTGAGCGGCATGGGCGGTGTGGAGACCTGGCTGGACGCGCTGGAGTTCATCCTTCTGGGCGCAACCAGCATTCAGGTGACAACTGCGGTCATGCAGTACGGCTACCGCATCGTCGAAGACCTGAAGGCAGGCCTGAATCTCTATCTGGCGGAGAAGGGCTTCCATAGCCTGAAGGAGGCCGTCGGGCTGGCGCTGGATTCCGTCAGTCCTACCACCTACGCGCTGGAACGCGATACGGTGATCTTCCCCAAATTCCTTCAGGAGAAGTGCATCGGATGCGGACGCTGCGTCGTTTCCTGCGCCGATGGCGGGCATCAGGCGATCACGCTGACCGCCGAAAGAAAGCCAAAGCTGAACGGCAAAAAGTGTGTCGGCTGCCATCTGTGTCTGCTGGTCTGCCCGCAAAAGGCCATCCGTTCCACCCGGAAGCGGATCAAAAAGGTCTGATTATCGAAGTCCAGTATGAATACTTTGGAGGAGGAAAGCATGGAAATCAAAGCAATCAAGTTCAGAAAAGACGGATTTTATTCCCAGCCCTTCGTTTTCGGCGGCGAGGAGGGAGCGGACAAGTTCGACCCGAAAATTCGCTACCGCGGCAGCTTGCAGAACTACCTGATCGACCTTGGCAACGAGGTCATTCTGGTAGACACCGGCCTGCCCGCCGGGACACCGGAGGAGGTGCCGGACGAAAACAGCCCCCTCTACACCGGCAAGGATATATGCAGCTATATGGAGGCCTTCGCTGCCTTGGGCTACAAGACCGAGCAGGTTACGAAGATTCTGCTGACCCATAAGCACGGAGATCACTCCGGCGAGCTGCGTTCCTTCCCCAATGCGAAGATCTTCGTGAATGCCGACGAGCTCTCTGCTGCGGAGCTGCAGGGGCTGGAGAACGTCGTCCCCGTGACCTTCACGGACGGAGCCTATTACAATTTCCCTGACAGCCAGGTCATCGTGCCCGGCGTCCGTATGATCAAGGCAAAGGGTCATACCAACGGCAACAGCATCATCATTGCGGAAAACGAGGGATTGTTCTACATGCTCCACGGCGACGTCACCTACGTAGACGAGGCGCTGTACGAAGACAAGCTCTCTACCGTCTTCGATGATCTGCCTGCCGCCAGAGTCACCCAGGACAGAGTGCGGGAGTTTGTCCGCAATCATCCCACGATTTACTGCGGCACCCATACGCCGCAGGGGTATGAAAATCTGGAGGCAAAGCGGGTCATGGATCTGGACAACCCGGTTCCCACCGTCTATGCCGAGGTGGATTTCTCCAAGGCGGAAGCCACCGGTAAATACGTCTGCTCTATCTGCGGCTATGTCTACGATCCGGCAGAACATGACGGCGTCGCCTTCGAGGATTTGCCGGACGACTGGCGCTGCCCCCGCTGCAAGCAGCCGAAGGAGAAGTTCAACAAGGCGTAGGGGAAAGGCTGTTGGCAGCACAGCAAATTGAATATTAGTGTCAGAAAGCTGTTTCGACTAATATAAAAAGAATTGACACCGTGTCAGCGCTCCTGTATAATGAGGATGCTGACACGGTGTCAGCGCTTTGATGCGGAAAGGAGAGGCTATGATCAAGGGAACACCGGAGCGGATCGCGGGGCGGCGCGAGGAGATCATCAACGCCTGCGAAAAGCTGTATCAGACGATGCGCTTCAAAGAAATCACGCTCAAGGAAATCGGCAACATGGTGCCGTTTTCCAGACCGACGATCTACAACTATTTTCAGACGAAGGAGGAAATCTTCCTCGCTCTTTTCTGCAGAGAGTACGAGCGCTGGACCGTCAGCCTGGAAGCAATTTACAAGGAGAACGAGCGCCTGACGAAGGACGAGCTTGCCGCAAAGATCGCTCGTTCGCTTGCCGACCGTCCGCAGCTACTGAAGCTGATTGCGATGAACATATACGATATGGAGGAGAACAGTCGCATGGAGCAGCTGACGGAGTTCAAGCGAACCTACCGGCGGCTGATCGACGCGTTCGGTGCGATCTTTGACAAATTCCTTGTTAAGATGCCGCAGGAAGAGAGAAAGCGCCTGCTGTATATGTTCTTCTCATTCGTGTTCGGCGTCTATCCGATAACGAATGCCACCGAGAAGCAGCGCGGCGCGATGCGGAACGCCGGCATCGAATTCGAGGAGATCAGCGCATACGAGCTGATTTACGGCTTTCTACTGAAATTAATAGAATAATTAATATGGAAAAATGATATGGAGAAGTGGAAATACATTGATGAGAACCCCGCAAAATGGGCGGAGGACGAATACAACGCGCCGAGGGAAGGTTCTCCGCGTAGGGCGCGATGCCCACATCGCGCCGAGAGAAGCTTCTCCGCGTAGAGCGCGATGCCTACATCGCGCCGATGAAACGGAACAGGAAACGAACGGAGCGATCAAGGGATCGCTCCCTACGCGGCATGCGAGAAAAAATCTCGCGTAGGGCGCGATGCCCACATCGCGCCGAATAATAGACAATGAATGGGGTGATTTTGTGCCAATCAATCGACAGCGAAAGAGAATGCGCCTGCAGGGATATGATTACGCCGCGGAAGGGTATTATTTTCTCACGATCTGCACAAAAGACAGAAAACCTGTATTGTCGGAAATCATATATGGGAGCGAATGTGCTGCAGTGAGATTGACCGATTATGGGAAAGTCGCGGAGAATTACGTCAAAACAATTCCCGGAATCGAGAAATATGTGATCATGCCGAATCACATTCATTTGATTATCCATAAGACAAACGGAAAAAGCATTGTATCGGACGTACGCTCTTTGAAAGGGCTGACTACGAAAGCGATCGGTGTATGTATCTGGCAGGATACCTATTACGACCATATTATCCGAAACGAAAAGGATTATCTGGAGAAGTGGAAATACATTGATGAGAACCCCGCAAAATGGGCGGAGGACGAATACAACGCGTAGGGCGCGATGCCCACATCGCGCCGGGGAAACGGAACGGGTAACGAACGGAGCGATCAGGGGATCGCTCCCTACGCGGCGCGCGGGAGCCTACGGGCAAATCGAAAGAAGGGAAACGGAGGCTTGGCCTCCGTTGGGTAGAAAACGATGTGGAATTTAATTCTGGCGACCGTCGGGATCCTTTCTCTCGCGGCGGTCCTCTACGTTACGTGCAGAATACACCGCTTCTCGTTTATCCGGCGTGTTGCGGAAAAGCATAAGATCCTTGCATGGCTCCTCTCACTTCTGCCGGTCGCGGCGGTCGGACTGTTTGCGCTGATCAATTCTTTCACGATGATGATCGTCCTGCTGCATTTGCTTTTTGCGTTCATCGTGTGCGACCTGATCGCCTTCCTTCTGCGCAAGGTGACGAAGCGGAGCTTCGGCTATAACGTGCAGAATATTGCTGCCATCGTGCTGGCGGTGCTGTATCTCGGCGTCGGCTGGTTCCTTGCACACCACGTTTTCATCACGGAATACGAGTTCACGACCGGCAAGGACCTCGGCGGGAATCTACGCATTGTGGAAATTGCGGACTCGCATCTCGGCATCACGCTGGACGGCACGGACTTTGCCGAGCAAATGGTGCGTGTGCAGGAAACGCAGCCGGACGTCGTCGTCATCGTCGGGGATTTCGTCGACGACGATACGGACAGGGAGGACATGCTGGAAGCCTGCGCCGCCCTCGGAAAGCTGGAGACGACCTACGGCGTATATTTCGTCTTCGGCAACCATGATAACGGCTACTATAACTACCGCAGCTTCACCTCCGCCGAGCTGCGGCAGGCGCTCAAGAACAACGGTGTGACGATTCTGGAGGACGAGAGCGTCCTGCTGGGCGACCGCTTCTATCTGGTCGGCAGGTGTGACCGCTCCTCTCGCGGGCGCGCAGCAGCGGGCGAGCTGACGGCGAATCTCGACGGCGCAAAATACGTCGTTATGCTCGATCATCAGCCGAACGACTACGAAAACGAGGCTGCGTCCGGCGCAGACCTCGTCCTCTCGGGACATACCCACGGCGGACACATCTTCCCGGCAGGACTGATCGGCCTTTGGATCGGTGCGAACGACCGCGTTTACGGCACGGAGATCAGAAACGGGACGACCTTCGTCGTGACCTCCGGCATCTCCGGCTGGGCGATCCCGTTCAAGACGGGAACGTTTTCGGAATTCGTCGTGATAGACGTTTCTTCTGAATGAAACGAACAGTCTGCTGACCTGTTCCCGATCCCGCCCGTGCCGCTCAAAAACGCGCCGGGACAGATGCCGCGAAAGCCGAATTTTCTTCCGCTTCCGTCAAGGACAATGAAACACAAATCGAACCGATAACAGGCAGGGAGGCTGAAAAATGTACCGTTGGACGCCGGAAATGATCCGCTTTCTGGAGGACGCCGCTGACCAAACCGAATACTACCGAAGTCTGGCGGAGGCACTGTGTGAGCTGCTCCCGGCGAACGCGCGGATCTGCGACGTCGGCTGTGGACTCGGGCACCTGGCAGAGCAGTTATGCGCCTCATTTGCCTCGGTCACCGCATTGGATTGCAGCCGGCTGGCGATCGACGCGTTTCAGGCGCGACTGGGGAGGAACGTTCCGAAGAATCTGCAGATCCTCTGCGCAGACGCCTTCGGCTTACCGGAAGACCTCACGTTTGACGCCATGATTTTCTGCTACTTCGGAAGCCTGCCGGAGATTCTCCACGTGGCGCAGCGGCATTGCACCGGCTCTGTTATCGTCATTCGCAGAAATTATGAGCGGCACCGGTTCGACGTCGGCGCACATCCGAGGCTGCGCGCAACCGCAGCGGGTACTGTGCAGACACTCCGTGAAATGGGGATCGAATGCCGGACGATAACGCTGCAGCCGGAATTCGGACAGCCACTGCGATCCATGGAGGACGCCCTGCGCTTCTTCCGGCTCTATCGGCGCGATCCCGTGCAGACGGTCGCGTGGGAGTCGATCGCACCGAAGCTGGTTGAAACAGGCGACGCGGCGTTTCCGTATTACTTCCCGCAGCGGAAGGACGTCTCGATCCTGAAGTTTGACGCGGCAAAGATCCCGCAGGAATAGTTTGAAAGGAAGCAACGAAGGCTTCCACAGATGACCGGCTTGTCCAGCCTTGCTGCGAGCGCTTCTGCATAGGAACGGGGGACGGCTTCTTCACATTGATTTATGAAGTAAATATCTCCCAACGCTTCCTGCATCAGCACCCTTGCCGTCAGCTCCGGCGTTGCAATGTCTTCCTCCGATGCGCCCGTCATGGCGCAGAAGAGCGCCGGGCGGTGGACGGCCTCCCGAATGGGCTTGCCCAGACCGCTCGCGCCGACGACGCAGACCGATTTTTGACTGTTTTCGGGAATCACCGGCTCGTGGGAAGCGTGTGCCTTCAGAGGCAGACGCTTCGAGCCGTCCGCCTCAACCAGAACGTAATCCGCCAGCGAAGAGAGCGTCTCGAAGGACAGAGAGCAGGCGGTAAACTTGCCATCCTCCGTCAGACTGCCGACGCAGACGGCCGGAGCTTCCTGCAGCGCTGCGCGGACTTCCTCCTCCGACGGAGAAAACAGGCAGGGGAATTCATCGGAGGGACGAATGTGCGTCGAGGTGGTGAGAATGACCGTGCCGTTCCGGCACAGCTCCCGCGCCAGTACGTGCAGCATTGTCGTTTTGCCGCCGCTGCCGATCACGGAGGTCACGCCTTTTTCGATTCCGAGCTGCTCACAGAGCCTCATAGCTTCGCTGCCACCTCCTGACAAAACGTCTCGTCGTTTGCCGCCTCTGCCGAGACGCACCGCACCTGCGGATGGGAGCGGATGGCGTCCAGCAGGGGCGTATGCTTGTCCCGCACGGTGAGAAGGACGTCGAAATTGCCGTCCAGCAGGCGGAAGAGCTCGGCCTGAAATTGCGTTGCCTGCGATTCCATGACCCCGATCTCGTCGAGGAGCACCAGACTGCCCTCCGGGATCTGCCGCAGCGTTTCCGCGCCGAGCGTCTCAAACACCGCCGGGAAGCTCTGCGCGCGGCGGTTTTCGCAGACGCCGATGCGGTTTTCCTCATTATAGCGGATCGGCGCGCGATAGCTGTGAAGATACACCGGTGCGGGAAGCCCTTCCGCTGCAGGCAGCTTTTCCGACCACAGTCCCCAGATCTCCCGCTCCGTGTATTTCAAAATCCGCCGCACGGCCGTGCTCTTGCCGCTGCCGCTGCATCCTACAATTACGAGCTTCATAGCACCACTTCCGTTTCGGTTCCCGTTTTTTTCATTATAACGCAAAAAGTCCGAAATGAACAGCCCCTGTCTCCTGCATTTTGATACTAGACTTCGATAAAATGCTTTAAAAAGCATTTTATAGCGCCGAAGGCGCGTCGAAGTCTGCATGAGACGCCATTTCAGCGCAACGCGCTGAAATGGCTGTGCATAGCACAGCAAAATTCAATTAAACATTTTAATTGAATTTTAGTATGAGACGCCGGTTTCCTCATAGAGAGGGAAACCGGCGTCTTGAACGTTTTATATGACCAGTTGATATTTGGCGACGAATGCAATGCTGCCGTCACGCGCAGCGTTGACCACGGCATCCTCCGCCTCCGGCGGCGCGCTCCACGCAAGACCGCAGTCGGCGGTGATCTGCCGTGGTGTGGGGATCAGCCGGCCGGGAACGCCGTTTGCCAGACAGTACCGCTCCATTTCCATCGCCGCTGCCGTGGTGGAAAAGGTTACGACCAGCCGCAGCTGCTTTTCCCGCATTACGGCTTGATAATCTTGTCGGCCTTCGCAAGCGTTTCGACGATGGAATACATATTCGTCACGCTGCCGACTGCCAGCTTTTCGGTCAAACCGTAGTAATTCAGGCAGGTGCCGCAGGTCATGATCTGTACGCCCTGCGCCTCCATGCTCTTAAGGTCCTCGAGCGACAGGGAACCTTCGCTCGTCAGCCGTGCGCCGCCGTTGTAGAACAGAATGGTCTTCGGCAGCTCGTCGAGCTGCGACAGGGCATAGAGGAAGCCCTTCATGAGATTCTTTCCCAGCTCGTCGCTGCCGTGTCCCATCGCGTCGGACGTGATCGCGACGACGGTATTGCCGCGCCGATCCGGAATGCAGGCGACGGACGCTTCTTCCGCATTTTCTGCCGGCTTATTTGCTTCCATCGTTATGACAAAGTGTCCGTCGGACAGCTTCTCGCTGCGAACGGGGAAGCCCTTTCCCTCGGCAAGCCGGGTCACGTTCTGCACGGCCGTTTCGTTGTCCACGTGCGTTTCCACCGTGGCCGGGCCGGTCAGCGCTTCGAGCGCCTTGATCGTCTTCACCACGGGCAGCGGGCAAGCCAGTCCCAGCGCGTCAACCTTGATGATTTCCATGTGATTTGCCTCCATTAACAATACTTGTCCCGATGAGACAGGAGCTGCCCTTCAACGGGTAGAATCACGCGGTATTCGCCGCTGTGCTGCTCGATGCAGGCACGGACGGACTCGATGACGTCCGCGCCGATCAGCAGCGCCATCCCGCAGGCCGCTGCCTCCTTGAGGCAGCGGGGAGCGGGGGAGATTCGATTGGGCAGGCTGTGTTCGTCCAGCAGCGCGTGCAGGGCAAGCCCCTGTTCATAGTTGTCAAACAGGATATACCAGCGAACCGGGCGATCAGCCATCGAGCATTTCCACGAACGCGCCGATACGGGTGCGAAGCTGCTCGGCGTCGGTATCGGTGTAGTCGGTTTCAAGACTCAAGATCGGAACGCCTGCCTCCTTGAGCGCGCGGGATACGCTGTACTTCTCGGTGTCGTACAGGCAGCAGAACTTGAGCGAGCAGTCGATCACGCCGTCGACCTTGTACTCCTTGACCATGCGCAGAATGTCGTCAATGCGGCCGGTATTCGGAGTGAAGCAGGCGCAGTTGGTCTTCATGTAGCGCTCGGACAGCGCCATGAACTGCTCGTCGAGCGTGGTCTTGGTCTCGTCGACCAGATTCTCGAAGTAGCGGGTGCCGGTACACATCTCCTCGCAGACCACGGCGGCGCCGGAGGTCTCGATGATGTTATGCAGCTTCCAGTTCGGCACGGCCAGCGGGGTGCCGGTGACGAGGATGCGTTTGGTGCCGGCGGGAACGACGCTGACGCCGTCCTTGATGCGCTGCTCCAGCTCGTCGGCCAGACGGTTGCACATCTGCGCACAGCGGGCAGGATCGTCGAAGAACGCGATCTGCATCATGAGCAGCGCGTCGCGGCCGGAGATCGGCAGACATTCAGACTTTCTCGCGTTATAGACGCGGGCCAGCGCCTTGCGCTTCTCGTTGACGAGCTTGATCGCCTCATTGAGCTTTTCAGGCGTGAGCTTGTTGCCGGTGAATTCCTCGACCTTTTTTGCAAAGGCGGCAATCTCATTCTTCCACTTGATAATATCCTCGGGACGCTTCATCTGCGGCACGTCCATGACGTACATCGGCACGTCCTCACCGAGGATCTCGTAGGCCTTCTTCTTGCCGTCGCAGGTGGTTTCGCCCACGTACATATCCGCAATGCGGAAGAAGGGGCAGGTGCGGCCAAGACGTGCGCCGACGGACGCCTTGATCAGCGGGCAGGTGCTCTTGGGCAGAACGGCCTCGCCGCCGGGGACCCAGAACTGCGAGCCGCCGCACAGGCCGGTCACGATGCCGTTGGCGGCGATGACGACCTCGTCAGGGACGTAGACGCAGAAGGTGCCGAAAACCTTGCGGCCCTTTTTCTGTTCCTCGATCAGCTCCGCCGGGCGGATGCCGTGAACCTCGGAAATGACCAGATCCCAGAAATCCATCGCCTTGGGGCGGTTCTGCTGCGTCATGAAGACGTCTCCGACAGCCGTCGGGAGCACCGAACACAGCACGTCGTGGCTCTCCAGGTCCATGCCCAGATCCTTCCACATTTGTACATAGTCAGCCATTTTTTTACTCCTTTACTCTTGTGATATTTCCCGGATCGCTTCCACAGCGGCCCGAATTTCCTCTTCGGTGTTGAAGGGCGAGAAGCTGAAGCGCACCGCGCCCTGCTCGGTGGTGCCGAGGGCGGCGTGCATTCGCGGCGCACAGTGCGCACCGGCGCGGGTAGCGATGCCGTAGTCGGTAAACAGCACATCCGCCACCATGGACGAGTCGTAATCGCGGACGTTCAGCGAAACGATGGCGGCGCGAGGCTTGTCGGAGAAGTCGCCGTAGACCGTTACGCCCTCTATCGCGGACACTTCCTCGCAAAACAGCATCGTCAGCTCACGCTCGCGGCGGCAGAGCTCCTCCACGCCCTCACGGTTCAGATAATCCACGGCCGCGTTCAGACCCGCAAGCCCGTGCGCGTTCAACGTGCCTGCCTCAAGCCGCGTGGGATAATTGTCCGGCTGATGCCGGTTGTGGGACTGCACCCCGCTTCCGCCGCGCAGAAGAGGACGCAGCTCCACGCCCGGACGGACGCACAGCCCGCCGGTTCCCTGCGGCCCCAGAAGCCCCTTATGGCCGGTGAAGCAGAGCACGTCGACGCCCATGGCAGTCATGTCGATCGGGAAACTGCCCGCAGTCTGCGCGGCGTCCACGATCAGATATGCGCCGTGCCGGTGGGCAATTTCCGCAATTCTCGAAATATCCAGAGCGTTGCCCGTCAGATTTGAGGCGTGGGTGCAGACGATCGCCTTGGTATTCGGCTTGATCAGCGTCTCGAAGTCCTCGTAGCGGACGCGGCCCCTGCGGTCGGCGGGAACGAAATCCAGCGCCATGCCGCGCTCCTCCAGATCGTAGAGCGGCCGCAGAACGGAATTGTGCTCCAAATCGGTACTGATCGCGTGCTCTCCCGGCGCGAGCAGTCCGTAAATTGCAATATTCAGCGCAGCAGTTGCGTTGGGGGTAAATGCGACGTGATCCGCGCGCGGGCAGCCGAAAAACGCCGCGAGCTTCCTTCTTGTGTCGTAAACCGTGCCTGCAGCGCCGAGGGAGGCACCGTGCGCGCCTCTGGCAGCGTTGCCGACGGTCTGCATGGCGTTCACGACCGCCTCAATCACGCCGTCCGGCTTGTGCAGCGTCGTCGCCGCATTGTCCAGATAAATCATCCCGTCGCACCGTCCTTCCGCGCCAGCAGCGCAGCGCCGATCGCACCTGCGTAGCGCCCGTCGGGCGAGGTCACGACCATGCGTCCTAGCTTCTTTTCTAGCGCCTGCCGCAGATACGGAAGCTCGCAAAGCCCGCCGGTCAGGCAGACTGCTCCGTTTGCCTGTAGCAGACGCGACGCCTGACTTGCCACCTTCGTCACGATGGAATCCACCACTGCAAAGGCAATGTTCTCGCGCGGCTCTCCGCGCCCGATCAGACTGATGACCTCGGACTCGGCAAAGACCGTACACATGGAGCTGATACTGACGCCTCCACCTGTGGAGGCAAGCTCGCACAGGGTCTCCAGCCGCAGCCCGAGCGTGTTCGCCATGACCTCCAGAAACCGGCCCGTTCCGGCCGAGCATTTGTCGTTCATCAGAAAGTCGCTGACCGTACCGTTTTCCAGCAAAATGATTTTCGTGTCCTGTCCGCCGATGTCAACGACGGTGAGCGCAGGCGCGCCGTAAAGGAAGGCAGCGCCCTTGCCGTGGCAGGTGATTTCAGTCACGCTGCGGTCAGCGAAGGGAACGCAGGCGCGCCCGTAGCCTGTGGCGACGGTTACGGCGTCGGGAAAAAAGGAAGAAAGCCGTTCCTTCAGCTTTTCCGCCGTCTCCACGCTGCTCCAGCCCGTCGGCAGCAGAAAGCGCTCGATGACATGTTTTTCTTCATCCAGCACCACGGCCTTCGCGCAGGTGGAGCCGATGTCGATCCCGATGGCATACTGTTTCATATCATACTACGGCGCGGCGCGCCGCCTTTCGTAATTCTTAGTAAAAAATAACGCTGTCAACAGTATACAATACCGCGAGCCGAATGTCAACACCGCCGAACCGCCGGCGCCCGGAGAAACGCTTACTGCCACTGCCGAAAAACGCAGTCTGTATGCCTCCTGAAAAGCGAGTCGTCCGACGTCGGGCGGCTCACTTTTTTGCTTCGTTCTTCCCTTGCCGCCTGCCGCAGCGCCCTCCGGAAGAGTGCATAAAAAACAAAATGCAAAAATGGAAAAAACATGTAATTGTTGAATTGGGAAAAAGCTGTAAAAACGGTTGACAAATTACGCTTTCAGCGATAAAATATTTGCAAAATTTTCGTTAATTCTAAACACTTTTTCATTCCGAACGCGTAGAACGGCGATTCGGAATGCACCTAACCGTCCGGAGGCGTGCGTATGAGAACCATACAGATCACCGATATGACCATGCAGCGGGAAACGTCGCTGTCCTTCCGTGAAAAAATCGAGCTGTGCAAGCTGCTCGACCGCCTTGGCGTCGACGCCATTGAGACGGCGCCGATCACGAACCGCAGAGAGGGCGGCCTTTTGCTCAAATCCTTAAGCTCTGCGGTAAACAGCGCCTGCCTGACCGTTCCTGTACCGGCGGAGGACGACGGCGCTGCCTTCGTCTTCGGCTGCCTGCAGGAGGCAAAGAGAATTCGCCTGCAGGTGGCGCAGCCGGTCTCCACCGTACAAATGGAATACCTCTGTCACAAAAAGCCGGAGGCAATGCTCGAGCTGATTGAAAAGAAAACTGCGGCGTGTAAAGCCCTCTGTGACGACGTGGAGTTTGTCGCAGAGGACGCAAGCCGCAGCGAGCCTGCGTTCCTGCAGGAGGCGATGGGGCGCGCGGTGAAGGCCGGCGCGACGACCGTGACCTTCTGCGACACAGCCGGCGACGCGCTGCCGGAGGAGCTGGAGGCCGCGATCCGGTCGCTTCGCGATGCCCTCCCGGAGGGCGTTCGTCTCGGCGTGCGTATATCCAACGCCCTGTATCTGGCAAACGCCTGCGCCGTCGCTGCCATCCGTGCCGGCGCCGACGAGATTAAACTGACCGCCTGCGGTGAGCACACGGTTTCCCTGCAGCGCCTTGCCACGCTTCTGCAGACACGCGGCGAGGATCTGAACGTGCGCTGCAATGTGCGCACGACCGAGCTTGCCCGCACCGTGGCGCAGATCGAGTGGCTCTGCAAAACCAACCGCAGCAAGGCGTCGCCCTTTGAGCTGGGTGTGCGCGAGGAGGCGGATTTTTCGCTGAACGTCCACGACGACCGCGCCGCGCTGGAAACTTCTGCCAAGCAGCTGGGCTACGACCTGTCCGAGGACGATCTTGCGCGGGTCTACGATGCGTTCCAGCGTGTTGCAAGCCGGAAGGACGGCGTTTCCGCCAAGGAACTCGACGCGCTGATCGCCTCTGCCGCGCTGCAGGTGCCGCCGACTTATAAATTAGACAGCTACGTTATCAACGCGGGAAACCGCATGGGCGCCACCAGCCACATCCGTCTGCTCAAGAACGGCGTGTGTCAGGAGGGCATCTGCATCGGCGACGGTCCGATTGACGCGGCGTTCCTCGCCATCGAACAAATCACCGGTACGCACTATGAGCTGGACGATTTCCAGATCCGAGCCGTCACAGAGGGACGCGAGGCAATGGGCGAGACGGTGGTTCGTCTGCGCTCCGGCGGAAAGCTCTACGCCGGACGCGGCATCTCGACAGACATCGTCGGCTCGAGCATCTACGCCTATCTCGCCGCACTAAATAAGATTGTCTACGAGGAGGAGAACGCGCAATGAGGCTCTCCTTTTCGACCAGAGGCCGCCTGCAGACCCCGTGGCAAACGCTGTGTCAGCTCGCCGAAGAAAACGGCTTTTCCGGCATCGAGGTCTACGACGCATGGAAGGACCGGCTGCTGATCGAGCCGGGCGGCGCTCTGCATAAGTACAACTGCGCCGCCACGCTGCGGCAGATGCGTGAGCGGAACCTGTCCGTTCCGGTCTTCGACAGCTCCTGCAACCTCGGCTTCGGCGAGGAAGAAACGCTTGAGCACGTGCGCTTTCTGATTTCGCTGGCCAAGGCGATGCAGACCGAATTCGTCGCCGTGCGCAGCGACCAGACCGACCTTGCAAGGCTGCAGACCGAGCTGGATGCTCTGCTGCCGGACGCGAGAGAAGCGAACGTCGTGCTGCTTTTGAAAACGAACGGTGTTTTTTCCGACACGGCAAAGCTCCGGCAGCTGCTGGATTCCTACGCGGACGACGCGCTGGGTGTGCTTTGGGATATTCACCATCCTTACCGCGACTGTCACGAAACACCTGCAGAAACCATTGAGAACCTCGGCGCCTACGTCAGACATGTGCATTTGCGCGACTCCGATGAGGCAGGTTCTTACGCCCTCGTCGGCGAGGGAAGCCTGCCGCTTTCCGACGTCATGCGCGCGCTCTATTCGGTCGATTACGCGGGCTTCCTGTCGCTTGAATGGAAGTTTGAGTGGATGGAGGATCTTCCTGCGCTGGACGTCATCCTTCCACATTATGTAAACTACATGCATCGCTTCGCCTCCACCCGGGGCAAGAAAAGGATGCTCTATCCGAACCATGACGGCACGGGCGAATACGTCTGGAAGAAGGACGAGCTGATCGACCTCACCTTCCCGCAGGTGCTCGACCGCATGGCGGAGGAATTCCCGGATCAATACTGCTTCAAGTACACGACGCTGGACTATACCCGTACATACGCGGAGTTCCGCGAGGACGTGGACCGCTTTGCCAGAGCGTTGGTGTCGCTGGGTGTGCGTCCGGGCTCCAAGGTCGCCGTCTGGGCGACGAATGTGCCGGCGTGGTATTTGAGCTTTTGGGCGGCGACCAAGATCGGCGCAGTGCTGGTGACGGTGAACACCGCCTATAAGATCCACGAGGCCGAATATCTGCTGCGCCAGTCCGATACCCACACGCTGATCATGATCGAATCCTGTCTGGATTCAAATTACAAAGAAATCATCCAAACCCTCTGCCCGGAGCTTTCCTCCGTCAAGCCCGGTCAGGCGCTGCACTGCAAGCGGCTGCCGTTTTTACGCAACGTGATCACGGTCGGTTTTTCGATGCCCGGCTGCCTGACCTTCGACGAGGCAATGGCAAGATACGAGCTGGTGTCGGACCGCGAGGTGCGCCGGATGGCGCAGAACGTCCGTCCGGACGACGTGTGCAACATGCAGTACACCTCCGGCACGACGGGGTTCCCCAAGGGCGTGATGCTGACGCACTACAACGTCGTGAACAACGGCAAGTGCATCGGCGACCGCATGGGGCTTTCCACCGCCGACCGCATGATGATCCAGGTGCCGATGTTCCACTGTTTCGGCATGGTGCTTTCCATGACCGCCTCGATGACGCACGGCACGACCCTCTGCCCGATGCCGTATTTTTCGGCAAAATCCAGCCTTGCCTGCATCACGCAGGAAAAGATCACCTGCTTTAACGGCGTGCCGACGATGTTTTTGGCGATGTTCAACCATCCGGACTACCGAAAAACCGACTTTTCCCACATGCGCACCGGCATTATGGCGGGCGCAGGCTGTCCGCCGGAGTTGATGAAGCGGGCAGCCGATCCGAATGAGATGAATATGCGCGGGATCGTGAGCGTCTACGGGCAGACCGAGTCTTCCCCGGGCAGCACGATGTCAAGCTGGACCGACCCGCTGGACGTGCGGACCGAGACCGTAGGCTACGCCTTCCCGCACATTCAGTGCAAGATCATCGACCCCGAAACGGGGAAAATCTTGCCCACCGGACAGAACGGCGAATTCTGCTCGCGTGGGTACAACACGATGAAGGGCTACTATAAAATGCCTGCCGCGACGAAGGACACCGTCGATACAGACGGCTGGCTGCACTCCGGCGACCTTGCCTGCTGCGACGAAAACAGCAACTACCGCATCACCGGCCGCATCAAGGACATGATCATCCGCGGCGGCGAAAACCTCTATCCGAAGGAAATCGAGGAGTTTATCCTTACGCACCCGAAGGTATCCGACTGTCAGGTGATCGGTGTGCCGGACAAGCGCTACGGCGAGGAAGCGCTCGCCAGCGTCATTCTCAAGGACGGGGAAACACTCACCGAGGCGGAGCTGCGGAGCTTCATCACGGCGTCGCTTGCCCGCCACAAGGTCCCGCGCTACATCGAGTTTACCGATCACTTCCCGATGAACGCGGCAGGGAAAATACTGAAATACAAAATGAGAGAGGAAGCCGTCAAACGGCTGGGTCTGTAAGCAACTGCCTTGTATGATCGCAGGGTGAAAGCACGCAGATCCGTTCTCTCCGGAGGAACTATGAACTCTGTTGAACAGCAGAAAATGCTGGAAGTCGCCGCCCGTATCCGGGAAATGCGCGAAATCTCCGGCTTGAGCGAAAATGAGATGGCTGCCAAGGTCGAGGTGTCCGTCGAAGACTATACACAATATGAAGCCGGACGTGTCGATTTTCCGTTCAGCTTTATCCACAAATGTGCGCAGGTCTTCGGCATCGGCATTACCGATCTGCTGGAGGGTCGCAGCGCCCATCTGTCGTCCTATACGGTCACGCGAAAAGGACACGGTCAGCAGACCGCCAAGGAGGATGGCATTGAGATCCGCGATCTGGCGCCGATGTTCCGCAAAAAGATCGCAGAGCCCTACTGGGTCCGCTACGAATACGATCCTGCCCTGCAGGACCGTCCGATCCATCTTGCCAAGCACTCCGGTCAGGAATTCGACCTCATCATCTCCGGCCGCCTCAAGGTGCAGATCGGCGACAACGTCGAATATCTCTCCGAGGGCGACAGCATCTATTATAATTCATCCACCCCGCACGGAATGATCGCCGTCGACGGCAGGGACTGCCTGTTTGTCGCGGTGGTGCTGCCCGGTGCGGATCAGTCCGAGATCACGGTGCGCGACACCCTGATTCCTGCGCGCACGGAGCGCGCCAAGGGCATCTCCTCGCGCTATATCGAGTGCACCGAGAACGAGAGCGGCTATCCGCTGTCCATCAGCTTCACGAATGCCGACAGCTTCAACTTCGGCTTCGACATCGTCGACGCGATCGCGCGGCGCGAGCCGGAGAAGCTCGCCATGCTGCACATCGACAAGGACAAGAAGGAGCGCCGCTTTACCTTCTATGACATGATGCGCGAATCGAACCGCTGCGCCAACTACTTCAAGAGCCTCGGTATCAAGAGGGGAGACCGCGTGATGCTCGTGCTCAAGCGGCATTATCAGTTCTGGTTTGCCATTCTCGGCCTGCATAAGCTGGGCGCAATCGCCATTCCGGCGACTAATCAGCTGCAGGTTCACGACTTTGACTACCGCTTCAAGGCTGCCGGCGTCTCGGCGATCCTCTGCACGGCGGATGGCAACGTTGCCGAGCTTGCGGACGAAGCTGCGGCGGTCTGCCCAATGCTGCAGACCAAGCTGCTGATCGGCGGCGCGAAGGCGGGTTGGCAGGACTTTGACGCGGAGTACTCTCTCTACAGCCCGGAGTTCTCACGGGATGAAAACACCCCCTGCGGCGACGATCCGATGCTGATGTTCTTTACCTCCGGCACGACCGGCTATCCGAAGATCGCCGTCCACAGCTACAAATACCCGCTCGGCCACTATCTGACCGCGAAATACTGGCATGGCGTTGAGGACGAAGGACTGCACTTTACGATCTCCGAGACCGGCTGGGGCAAGGCGCTCTGGGGCAAGCTCTACGGGCAGTGGCTCTGCGAGGGCGCGGTCTTCACCTACGACTTTGACCGCTTTGACGCGCAGGACATCCTGCCGATGTTCGCCAAATACCGGATCACCAGCTTCTGTGCGCCGCCGACGATGCTGCGCATGATGATCAAGCAGGATATTGCAAATTACGATTTCTCCTCCGTGCGTCACATGACTACTGCCGGCGAGGCGCTCAACCCCGAGGTCTACCGCCAGTTTGAGAAGGCGACCGGCCTGCAGATCATGGAGGGCTTCGGTCAGACCGAAACGACGCTTGCGATCGGCAACTTCCTCGGCGGCAGCCACAAGCTCGGCTCGATGGGCAAGCCGTCGCCGCTGTTCGACGTCACGATCCTGAATGAAAACGGCGATCCGGTCGCAGACGGCGAGGTCGGCGAGATCTGCATTCGCGTGGATGAGGACGAAAGACCCTGCGGTCTGTTCATGGGCTACTATCTTGACCCGGAGCGGACCGACGAGGTGCTGCATGACGGCTTCTACCATACCGGCGACACAGCCTGGCGCGACGAGGACGGCTTCTTCTGGTATGTCGGACGTGTCGACGACGTGATCAAGTCCTCCGGCTACCGCATCGGTCCGTTCGAGATCGAGTCGGTCATCATGGAGCTGCCTTACGTTCTCGAATGCGGCGTTTCCGCCGCTCCCGATCCAGTCCGCGGGCAGGTCGTCAAGGCCTCTGTCGTCCTGATCAAAGACGTCGAGCCCTCGGACGAGCTTGTGAAGGAGATCCAAACCTACGTCAAGACGCACACCGCCCCCTATAAATACCCCCGCATCGTGGAGTTCCGCAAGAGCCTGCCGAAGACGATCAGCGGAAAGATCCAGCGAAACCTTTTGAGAGGATAACAGCATGGAAAAAATCTCCGGACTGGACTTTAAAATCAAAGAAATGGCGCAGCGAATCCGCGAGCTGCGTGAGATCACGCGCTTTACGCCCGCAGAGATGGCGGAGAGGACCGGCGTTTCCATCGAGGAATACCTCGCCTGCGAAAACGGCGAGCGAGATCTCAACTTTGCCTTTATATACCGCTGCGCGCTTGCCTTCTCGGTCGACGTCACCGACATCATCGAGGGCGTGAGCCCGACGCTTCGCTCCTACACCCTTACCAGAGCCGGAAAGGGTCAGCCGATCGACCAGGCGCACGGCATGGAATACTTCAACCTTGCAGCCTCCTTTGTCAACCGTATTGCCGAACCGCTGTACGTCCACAGCGCCTACTCCGAGGATGCGCAGCACAAGGACATCCAGCTCACCACGCACGCCGGACAGGAGTGCGACATCGTGGTCACCGGTCATCTGATGGTGCAGGTCGGTCATCACAAGGAAGTCCTCGGCCCCGGCGACAGCATCTACTACGATTCCTCGACGCCGCACGGCATGATCGCGGTGCAGGGCGAGGACTGCGTTTTCTATGCGATCGTGCTCAATCCCACCGGCGAGCCGATTCCCGAGCTGACGCCGTCCAAGCTCATTCCCAACGCCGAGCGCGCTATCCGCAGAGACGAGGAGACAAGAGTATATCAGCAGTTTGTCGAGACAGAAGAGGACGAGAACGGCACGCCGACGGCGATCCGCTTCAAGGACATTGAGCAGTTCAACTTCGGTTTCGACGTTGTCGACGCCATTGCGAAAAAGTCGCCGGAAAAGCTGGCAATGCTGCACATCTCCGAGGATCTGACCGAGCGCCGCTTCACCTTCTACGACATGATGCGCGAATCCAACCGCTGCGCAAACTATTTCAAGAGCCTCGGCGTCAAAAAGGGCGACCGCGTCCTTCTGGTGCTGCGGCGGCATTATCAGTTCTGGTTTGCCATGCTCGGCCTGAACAAGCTCGGCGCGATCGCCATTCCGGCGACCAGCCAGCTGCAGGCGCACGACTTTGAGTATCGCTTTGAGGCGGCCGGGATCACCACGGTGGTCTGCACCGCCAGAGACGACACTGCAGAGCAGATCGACCTTGCCTGCGAGCGCTATTCCGGCCTGAAAAACAAGCTGATCGTGAACGGCGAGCGCGAGGGCTGGCGCAGCTTCGACGAGGAATACAAGCTCTACAGCACACACTTCTACCGCGACGAATACACCGCCTGCGGCGACGATCTGATGCTGATGTACTTTACATCCGGCACCTCGGGCTACCCGAAAATCGCCGCGCACAGCTACAAATACCCGCTCGGCCACTTCCACACCGCCAAATACTGGCACGCGGTCGATCCCGACGGGCTGCACTTTACGATTTCCGACACCGGCTGGGCCAAGGCCATGTGGGGCAAGCTCTACGGCCAGTGGCTCTGTGAGGCGGCGACCTTCGTCTACGATTTCGACCGCTTCGACGCCGCGACGATCCTGCCGATGTTCGCAAAATACCATATTACGACCTTCTGCGCACCGCCGACAATGCTGCGCATGATGATCAAGCAGGATATTTCAAAGTACGATTTCTCCTCGGTCGAACATATGACGACCGCCGGAGAGGCGCTCAATCCCGAGGTTTACCGGCAGTTTGAGAAGGCGACAGGCCTGCAGATCCTGGAGGGCTTCGGTCAGTCCGAGAGCACGATGATCGTCGGCAACCTCATCGGCGCGCCGCACAAGATCGGCTCGATGGGCAAGCCCGCGCCGATCTACGACGTAGACATCGTTGACCCGGACGGCAAGAGCGTTGCCGTCGGCGAGGTCGGCGAGATCGTGGTCAATATTTCCAAGGGTCTGCCGTGCGGTCTTGCCGTCTGCTACTACGGCGACGAGGAAAAAACCGCAGAAACGTGGAAGGACGGCTTCTACCACACAGGCGACACCGCCTGGCGCGACGAGGACGGCTTCTTCTGGTACGTCGGCCGCGTGGACGACGTGATCAAATCCTCCGGCTACCGCATCGGTCCGTTTGAGATCGAATCGGTCATCATGGAGCTGCCTTACGTTCTCGAGTGCGGCGTTTCCGCCGCGCCCGATCCCATCCGCGGACAGGTCGTCAAGGCGTCCGTCGTGCTGGTCAAGGGCAAGGAAGGCTCCGAGGAGCTGAAAAAGGAAATTCAAACCTACGTCAAGACCCATACGGCGCCGTACAAATATCCGCGCATCGT
This sequence comes from Oscillospiraceae bacterium, assembly GCA_017405865.1. Classification (GTDB taxonomy): domain Bacteria; phylum Bacillota; class Clostridia; order Oscillospirales; family Oscillospiraceae; genus JAZOXB01. The sequence goes on from JAFQZN010000022.1 coordinate 29,149, forward strand.
GGAGTTCCGCGAGAGTCTGCCGAAGACAGTCAGCGGAAAGATCATCCGGAATCAGCTGTAATTTTCAGCGCAACCGCTTCCGAGAGGAGAACCGAAATGAAAGTAACCTGTATTCAGATGGATATGCTGCTCGGCGAGCCGGAGAAAAACTTCGCCCATGCGGAGGCACTGATCGAACAGGCCGTGCAGGAGCAGCCGGATGTGATCGTTCTGCCGGAGACGTGGAACGTGGGCTTTTTCCCGCGCGAGGGTCTTGCAGAGCTTGCAGATGACGACGGCAGCGCCGTCAAAACCCGCATCGGCGCGCTGGCGCAGAAGTACGGCGTCAATATCGTGGCGGGCAGCGTTGCAAACCGGAAAGCGGACGGCGTGTATAACACAGCCTATGTCTTTGACCGCAGCGGCGACGTCGTCGCGGAATACGACAAGACCCACCTGTTCACCCCCTCCGGCGAGCACGAGTTTTTCCAAAAGGGCAGCCACCTGTGCCGCTTTACGCTCGACGGTGTCACCTGCGGACTCATCATCTGCTACGACATCCGCTTCCCGGAGCTCACGCGCAGTCTGACCGTGCAGGGCGTCGATCTGCTGTTCGTCGTCGCGCAGTGGCCGAATGTGCGCACGGCGCATCTGCTTGCCTTGGGCAAGGCCCGGGCGATCGAAAATCAGATGTTCCTGGTTTGCTGCAATTCCTGCGGAACTGCGGGGAATACTACCTGCGGCGGCAATTCCGCCGTTTACGACCCGTGGGGCGAGGTTCTTGCGCAGGCAGGGGAGAACGAACAGCTCCTTTCCGCAGAGCTGGATTTCAGCGTCGTTCGGGGCATTCGGGAGTCCATCAACGTCTTCCGAGACAGAAGACCGGAGTTATATCAGTGAGGAACGGGGAGAGAAAGACGTCATTCCCGCTCTGTCACTTAAAATATTGACAATCCACTACAAAGGAGATCATTGACATGAAGTACACCTATCCCGTAACCCGCACCACCCATCCCAAGCCCAAGCCCACAGATGAAAACAATCTCGGCTTCGGCAAGTATTTCACCGACCACATGTTCATCATGGACTACGACGAAGGACAGGGCTGGCACGACGGCCGCATCGTTCCCTATGCGCCGATCGAGATCGACCCTGCCTCCTGCGTGCTGCACTATGCGCAGATGATGTTCGAGGGCATGAAGGCCTATCTGCGTCCCGACGGCAAGCTCCAGCTCTTCCGCCCCGACATGAACGCCAAGCGCATGGCGAATACCGCCTACCGTATGGCGATGCCTGTCCTGCCCGAGGACATTCTGGTCTCGGCAGTCGAGGCGCTGCTGCGGGAGGACAAGGACTGGATGCCGAAGGCGCCCGGTACCTCCATGTATATCCGCCCGTTCATCTTCGGCAATGAGATCTCGTTCTCCGCAATGGCCGCCGCGCACTACACCTTTATCATCATCCTTGCGGCTACCGGCGCATACTACGCCTCCACCAGCGGCAAACTCGGCACCTCTCGCATCTACGTGCAGGACAAGTACATCCGCTCCGCACAGGGCGGCACAGGCTTTGCCAAGGTCGGCGGCAACTACGGCGGCGCAATGCGCGCCTCCGAGGATGCCAAGGAATTCCACTGCAAGGACGTGCTCTGGCTCGACGCCAAGGAGCACAAGTACGTCGAGGAGATCGGCACCTCCAACGCCTTCTTCCGCATCAACGACGAAGTGATCACCGCGCCGCTCGACACCGGCACGATCCTGCCCGGCGTCACGCGTGATTCCGTCATTCAGCTGCTGAAGAAGTGGGGCGTCAAGGTCTCCGAGCGTAAGCTCGCCTTTGAGGACGTCCTGGCTGCTGCCAAGGACGGCTCCCTGCAGGAGATCTTCGCCTCCGGCACTGCGGCGGTCATTTCTCCCATCGGCTGCCTGAACTATCAGGGCGTCGACTATCTGGTTGCCGACGGCGAGTGCGGCGAAATCGCCAATAAGCTCTACCACGATCTGTACGGCATGCAGACCGGCGCGATCGAGGACTACATGGGCTGGACCTATCCTCTGGACATCACCGTTGAGTAATGCAATGCCGGACGCAGGGGAGACGAAACGCGTCACCCTGTTCTGCGGTCACTACGGCAGCGGAAAGTCGAATCTTGCCGTGAACTACGCCCTGCGCCTGCGTTCGCGCGGCCTGCCGGTCGCGCTGGCGGATATTGACATCGTCAATCCCTACTTTCGCTCTGCCGATTCCCGGCGCGAGCTGGAAGCGGCGGGGGTGCAGGTAATCTCTCTGCCCTTTGCCAACACCAACGTCGATCTGCCGTCGCTGCCGCAGGAGGTCTACGGCCTTGTGCAGCGGCGGGACGTGTGCGCGGTTCTGGATGTCGGCGGGGATGACCGGGGCGCTCTGGCGCTGGGACGGTACGTGCCGTATATCCGCGAAGAGGACAACTATGAAAACCTCTTTGTCGTGAACTTCTACCGACCGCTGACGCAGACGGCGCAGGACGCACTGGAGGTCATGCGCGAGATCGAGCAGGCGGCGCGCCTGCCGTTTACCGGGATCGTCAACAACTCCAATCTCGGACGCGAGACGACCGAAGACACCGTGGAGCGCACGGCGTCCCGCGCGCAGGCGCTTTCCGCGCTGTCAGGCCTGCCCGTGGTCTTCACGTCATACCGTGAAGACCTGCATCCCAACCTGCCGGACGGCTTTCCGCTGGCGCTTCAGCGCAACAATCCTGCCTTTTCCTGACCGGAAAATCCGCGTATTTCAAGCATAACGAAGGAGCCAAATCATGGTTACATTCAAAACCGATCTGTGCAAGGGCTGCGGACTGTGCGTCAATGCCTGTCCGAAGCACATCATCGTCCTTGCAAAAGACGTCATTAACAAAAAGGGACACAATCCCGCGACGGTCACCGATCAGAGTCTGTGCATTTCCTGCGCCTTCTGCGCCACGATGTGCCCGGACTGCGTGATCACCGTAGAAAGATGAGGTGGCACAATGGCTAAAGTATTAATGAAGGGCAACGAGGCGATCGCCGAGGCTGCCATCCGCGCCGGCTGCCGGCACTACTTCGGCTACCCCATCACGCCGCAGACCGAGCTTGCCGCCTATATGGCAAAGCGTATGCCGAAGATCGGCGGCGTCTTTCTGCAGGCGGAGAGCGAGATCGCGGCGATCAACATGGTCTACGGCGTCGCCGCGACCGGCCGCCGCGTGATGACCTCGTCCAGCTCGCCCGGCGTCTCCTTAAAGCAGGAGGGCATCTCGTACATCGCAGGCTCGGATCTGCCTGCACTGATCGTAAACGTCCAGCGCGGCGGTCCCGGTCTGGGCGGCATCCAGCCCTCGCAGTCTGACTATTTTCAAGCCACGAAGGGCGGCGGTCACGGCGACTACCACCTGATCGTGCTGGCGCCCTGCTCCGTGCAGGAGATGGCGGACATGACGGCGCTCTCCTTTGACCTTGCGGACAAGTACCGCGTACCGTCGATGCTTTTGGCAGACGGCACGATCGGACAGATGATGGAGCCGGTCGAGCTGCCTGCGCCGCAGGAGCCTGTCTTTGAAGAAAAAGACTGGGCCGTTACCGGCACGAAATGTCAGCGGCCCCATCATATCGTCAACTCGCTGTATCTGGTTCCAGAGGAGCTGGAAAAGAAGAACTTTGAGCGCTTCGAGACCTATCGCAGCATCGAAGAAAACGAAGTGCGCTACGAAGCCTTCCGGATGGAAGACGCAGAGTATTGCGTGGTCGCCTTCGGCATCGCCGCGAGAGTTGCGAAGAACGCGATCGTCGCTGCCAGAAACGAGGGCATCAAGGTCGGCCTGATCCGGCCGATCACACTCTGGCCCTTCCCGAAGAAGGCGCTGGCGGACGCTGCAAAGCAGTGCAAGGCGTTCCTCTCGGTCGAGCTTTCCATGGGTCAGATGATCGAGGACGTGAAGCTCGCGATCGACTGCAGCCGCCCGGTTCAGCTCTGCAACCGCGCCGGCGGCATGATCCCTTCGCCGGACGAGGTGCTTGCAAGCATCCGCGAACTGTGCCGGAAGGCGCAACAGGAGGTGTGAACCGATGACCGTATTTGAAAAACCGAAGAGCCTGACTGACGCCGAGCTGCACTACTGCCCCGGCTGCACCCACGGCATCATCCACCGTCTGGTCGCCGAGGCGATCGACGCGCTCGGCATCGAGGGTCGGACGATCGGCGTCGCCCCAGTCGGCTGCGCGGTCATGGCTTACAACTACTTCGCCTGCGACATGGTCGAGGCGGCGCACGGCAGAGCACCCGCGATGGCGACGGGCATCAAGCGCAGTCTCCCTGACCGCATCGTCTTCACCTATCAGGGCGACGGCGATCTTGCCTCCATCGGCATGGCGGAGACCGTTCACGCGGCTACGCGGAACGAGAATATCACCGTGATCTTCGTCAATAACGCGATCTACGGCATGACCGGCGGTCAGATGGCGCCGACCTCCCTGCCCGGGCAAGTGACGCAGACCTCTCCCTATGGCAGAGACGTCGCCACTGCAGGCTACCCCGTGAAGGTCGCCGAGCTGCTGTCCGGTCTTGACGGTCCGGAATTCATCGCCAGAGTTGCAGTCAACAACGTCAAGAACGTCAACAACGCGAAGAAGGTCATCCAAAAGGCGTTCCAAAATCAGATCGACGGCAAGGGCTTCTCGCTGGTCGAGGTCGTTTCCGCCTGCCCGACGAACTGGGGCATGACCCCGCAGAAGGCGCTGGAGTGGATCGACGAAAAAATGATCCCGTACTATCCGCTCGGCACTTATAAGGACAAGAGCGCGGCAGAGGAGGCGGCAAAATGACAACACAGATCTTAATTGCCGGCTTTGGCGGACAGGGCATCCTGTTTGCCGGGAAATTCCTTGCCAACAAGGGACTCCTGGAGGGTCGCCAGCTGAGCTGGCTGCCGTCCTACGGCCCGGAAATGCGCGGCGGCACTGCCAACTGCTCGGTCGTCCTCTCGGATGAGCCGGTGGGCTCTCCGATCGTCAACAAGCCGGACGTGCTGATTGTGATGAACCTGCCCTCTTTGGACAAGTATGAGGACGCGGTCGTCCCCGGCGGCACGATCTTTGTGGACTCCACGCTGATCGGCAGAAAGGTGCGCAGGAACGACGTTCGCGTTTTCTACCTTCCGGCGACGCAGCTTGCCCAGCGCAACGGCATCGCTACGCTTGCCAACATGATCATGATCGGCAAGGTGCTGAAGGAATGCGACTTCACCGGCTTTGACAACATCGAAGATGCGGTGCGTACCGTGGTTTCTGCCAAGCACGCCGATCTCTTCGACGTCAATTTGAAGGCGCTGAAGCTCGGATACGAGAGCTGAAGCAAACGGGAGCGTTTCCCGATAACACTGCCGGAAAGGAAAAGCCATGCGCAGCGGACATTACGTCATAGACGTGCATACCCACGTCTATCCACCGAAAATTGCAGAAAAAGCATCGGACGCGACCGGCGGCTTCTACGGCGTGGGGCATGAGCAGAGCGGCTTGCCGGAGGATCTGCTTGCCTGCATGGACGCGGCCGGGATCGACGTCAGTCTGATCCATTCGGTCGCGACCACGCCGCAGCAGGTCAGCGCGATCAACGAGTTTCTTGCCGGGACGGCGAACGCCTCAAACGGCAGGCTGGTCGGCCTCGGCACCCTGCATCCGGACAGTTTGGATCAGGCGGCCGACGTCCGGCATCTGGTCGAATTGGGTCTGCGCGGCGTAAAGCTGCACCCGGAGATCCAGCGCTTTGCGGTGGATGAGCCTCGCAGCTTCTGCATCTGTGCGCTCTGCGAGGAAGCAGGACTTCCGCTGCTGCTGCACACCGGCGACCGTCGCTACGACTGCTCGAATCCAAACCGCCTGATCCCGCTGCTGCGGCAGTTTCCGCATTTGAAGGTCATCGGGGCGCATCTGGGTGGCTGGTCGATTTATGAGGAGGCGGCAAGGCAGCTTGCCGGCTTTGAGAATCTCTGGTTTGACTGCTCGTCGACCTTCTACTGGCTGGATCCGAAGATCGCCGCAAGTCTCATCCGGATGCTCGGGACAGATCGCGTGATGTTCGGCTCGGACTTCCCGATGTGGACGCCGAAAACAGAGCTTAATACCCTGCTTGCTCTCGGCTTCAGCGACAGCGAGCTGGAGAGCATTCTGTCAAAAACCGCAAAAAGCGTTTTCGGTCTTTGAAAAGCCGTGCAAAAGGGCGTCTGAATGGACGCCCTTTTGCTGTCATATTGACATTTCACGTGATTCTGTTATAGTATTCATAGATACAGATTTTTCGGTTTTATCCGAAGGCTCGACAGGAGGCGTGGATCGAATGAAAAGAATCAAAAAGTACCTGCTGCCGATCGTCATGCTGCTGCTCTTTGAAACGGTCGCGGTGACGCTCTGGCTGACGAAGGACAATCTCTTCTATTTGTTCAATTTCAGCTACATCGGCTGTTCCATCGCACTCGGCGTCTTCCTGTATATCCGGAAGTACAAATACGCGCGGCGCATCGTCCAGCTTCTGGTCGGCTTGTATATGCTCGTCTATCTCGGCCTGATCAGCAACGAAAACATGCAGATCGAGGGCTTTTGGTACTATCTGTTCACGGGCGTGTTTGAGGCGGCGACCATCCATTATGCCGTCGCAAAGATCTTCGGACCGCTGATCTTCGGGCGCGGCTGGTGCGGCTATGCCTGCTGGACGGCGATGGTGCTGGACTTCCTGCCCTATAAAACCCCGTCGCAGCCGCGAAAAAAGCTCGGCTGGATCCGCTATCTCACGTTCGCTGCGTCGCTGATCTTCGTATCGGCGCTCTTCCTTGCCAAGGTCGGAAATCTCGAGCGGATCATGTTCTGGGCGTTCCTCGTCGGCAATGTGCTGTACTATGCCGTCGGGATCGTGTTGGCGTTTGTGATGAAGGACAACCGCGCCTTTTGCAAGTATATCTGCCCGATCACAGTATTCTTAAAGCCCATGAGCTACTTCGCGCTGTTCCGCATCAAGTGCGACAAGGAGAAGTGCGTCAATTGCGGAAAATGCAAGCGCGTCTGCCCGATGGACGTCGACGTGACGGACAACTCCAGACGCCGCAAAAACGGCACAGAGTGCATCCTGTGCATGGAGTGCGTCAAGAACTGCCCGAAAGACGCGCTGTGAAACTGCAATTTATAATGAGGCGGCTTCCGCACGGGAGCCGCCTCATTTTATCTTGCCAAAAAGAGGGAAATGTGCTACTATCAAAATAGAAATACATTATGAGGAGGAATATCCATGGGACTTTTCGGAAAACTGTTTGAGAAAAAGATCTGCGACGTCTGCGGCGGCGAGATCGGTCTGCTCGGCAACCGCAAGCTCGAGGACGGCAATCTCTGCAAGGACTGCGCAAAGAAGCTCTCTCCGTGGTTTGATGACCGCCGTCACAGCACGTTAGATGCGATCAAGGAGCAGCTTGCCTATCGCGAGGAAAACAAGAACGCCGTCGCCGCCTTCCAAGTGTCCAGAACGCTCGGCGATGCAACCAAGGTCCTGCTGGACGAGAACGCAGGCAACTTCATCGTCACCTCCGCTTCCAAGTGGCAGGAGACGAATCCCGACGTCATCGCGCTCTCGCAGGTCACCGGCTGCCATCTGGACGTCGACGAGGACCGCACGGAGCTGATGCGTGACGGCAAGGACGGGCAGCGTATCAGCTATAATCCGCCGCGCTACCGCTACAGTTATGATTTCTTCATCACGATCAACGTTAACAGCCCGTACTTCAACGAGATCCGCTTCCGCCTGAACCGTTCCGGCGTGACGATGGAAAGCGGAATGCTGGGCGGCATGCCTGCCAAACCCGTGGACTACAGAGAATACGAGCGCATGGGCGACGAGATCGTCAAGGCGCTGACGGAGTATAGAGCGAACGCCCGCGCAGCGGCAGCGGCTGCCGCCGCCCCGAAGACGGCGGTACAGTGTCCCTACTGCGGCGCGACGACGATTCCCGACGCCAGCGGACGCTGCGAATACTGCGGCGGCGCGGTGGGCTAACCGACGGGGGAGGATAACGCAATGAAAAAGTTCATCGCGCTCGTCCTTGCCCTCGCGCTTCTGTGTTCGCTGACCGCCTGCGTCCAAAATGTGCCGGCGCAGAGCATCCCTTATGGGAAATACCTTTGCTATTCGGCCTTTTCCGGCGCTGAAAGACGTGACGGCAACGGCGAGTGGCTTCGGTTGCAACCGGGAGGAAAGGGGGAACTCTGTATAACGGAGGAAGTCGCTATCGAATGGGAGCTTTCCGGCGAGCAGGAAATTACAGTGACTGCGCCGGACGGACAGTATAAGGGTATGGTGTATCCGCACGAGGAACAGCTTATGCTCGCCAAAGACGACAAGATGTTCTTCTTTTCGATGAACGGCAAGTCAAATTACGAGACTGTGCATGTTACCGAAGAGAGCTTGCTGATTCCCTATACCGAGCCGACCGAGACCGACGCGCCGACGGAAACAGAAGCGCCGACCGAGGGGAACTACGCCGCCTACGTCACTGACGCTTTCACGGAGCGCTTTGAGTTTGACGGTATGGAGCTGGAATATCACGTACCGGAGATCGTCTTTGACGGCGAGGGGATCGACTACCTCAACGAGATGATCTACGGGCAGCTCTATGAGGATGTCTATCAGAAAAACGTCGAGGACGCGATCAACGAGTACGGGATGCCCGGCTACGCCTACATGACCTATATCTGGGGGATTTCCGAAGCCTATCTCTCGATCGTTGTCACCATTACCTACTATGCCTCCTCCGGCGCGGAGTTCGAGATCTACAACGTCGATCTGAGCACCGGACAGCTTGCCTCGCAGACAGAGGTGCTGGCGCATTTCGGCTATACGGTCGACGCCTTCAACGAGAAGTCCAGGGATGTGATGGGCTCGGTGCTGTTCGATCAGTACGCGACGTTCCTGGAAGAGATGGAGGCTGACCCCTCACTGAAACCCATGTTTGACGATCTTGTGACCCGGACGACCTCCGACGAATATGTTTCCGATGCAACGCCCTTCGTCGGCACGGACGGCAAGCTCTGGATGGTTGCGCCGATCGCGTCCATCGCCGGCGCGGACCGTTATGCGCAGGTCATTGAATTTGAAAGCTATCCGATCTCGGAGGCGTATCTGAACTATATTGCCGACTGAGCCACTCCCGCGCTGGATTGCAAACTGCAGGAATCAAGAATTACGAAAAAAGTAAAAATAGTGCTTGCAAAACTCATCCGGATATGTTATTATACTTTGGCAAAATGAATATCCGGGTGTAGCGAAGTTTGGTATCGCGCTTGAATGGGGTTCAAGAGGCCGCTGGTTCGAATCCAGTCACTCGGACCACGGAAAGTCCTTGGAAACACTGCGTTTCCGAGGACTTTTCTACTTTTATTCAAGAGGCTGAATGGCGGTTCGTGTAGAGTTTGTGTAGAATTCGTGTAGAATAGGCAATTCCATTACGATTCGTTACGTTACAAACAAGAAAATCAGATTGTCCATAATCTATTGCTTTTGAAAAGTAGTTTGACCAAGGGGGAGTGGCATGAAAGCCGAAAGGAATGTAACCGTCTCTATGACAGACGCAAATCAAAATTTTGCACAGGTCGCTTATCTGGCGGAGCATAACGGTCACGTGGTCATAATGAAGAACAACCGTCCGAAATACCTCGTCGTCGATCTGGATGTTGAGCCGCAGATCAAAATGACCGAGGACGAAAAGTTTATGTTCGTTGCAGAACGATTCCTCCGGGAACATCGTGCCGCTTTTGAAGCATTAGCGCGAAATGATTGAGCGCTGCAGCAGCACCGCTCGTTAGAAGAACGCTTGATTGCGTTTTACGGGAAGCCGATGGATCAAATTGGAAGAATTCAAGGGGATGGAGAAGTGGATTGGGGCGCCCCGCAAGGGATGGAACATGGTAATTCCACAAGTCTTCAATAAAGAAGCCGGTTCCCCCAAATAGCGAGAGATCCGGCTTGCTTTACTAAGTTGTCAAGTTTTATGTTTCTGCAAGCCAGCAAAGCATCGTTATCCACTTTGCTTTTTCTTCGAGGCGCGTTTGGGCGTGCCGTCTTCCTTCAGCTCACGCACACTCGCCGCTACGGACACGCCGTGCCTGGCCGAAGCGCTGATTTGCGCGTCGGGCAAAAAGTCTTCCTTCAAGGTGACGGTCAACGTCTCGTTTGTCGCCCTGGGGTTTAACGTAATCTGCACCATACCGTTGCCGAGATCCGTAACCGTTTTCTCCTGAGGAAGCGGGTAAGCTGGCAGACAACGGTTTTGAATCGCGTAAAGGCGCTCGCGTGCTTCCGGAGAAGTGTAGGAAACGTAGTTGTTGTCGGTGGTCGATTCGAGCATTCTTCCAAGCAGGAAGCTTTTTGTTCCATCGTCGTCATCGATGCCCATACAACTGCAGACGAGATAATCATAGGTGTTGCGCAACAGCAATTTCGCTGCTGCGCAATGCTGACCCTGAAGATTCAAGAATACCTCCGGCCTAACACCGCAGCTTCCCAATACCGACGTGCACTTCTCCACAAACGCCTTGTTCTCCATGACCTCCTTCGGAGATTTAGCGGATACGATCGGCATTTCCATCAGTTTCTTCTCAGAGTACTTGCCGCTTTGCAGAAGACGCTGATAGCGCTGACGTAGCAGTTGCCCAAGCAACAAATTGCACGGTCTCGTGTAGTCCTTGGTTGCTGCGGCGCGTTCAGCCTGATAATTCAGTATCAAGACAAGACCCTTCTCAAACACGATGTCCTTCCATTTTAGTTTCCGACTGAATTTTTCCGTGTATCCGTTCAGCAGCAGACAAATGCCGCACGCCAGCCCGTCAAGTGCATCAAGGCAATACTGATACAATTTGGCAATCTGCTCAGTAGAGAGGATTCTCGGCGTAGAAGCGGCTCTCATTCTCGCCAATTCAGATTCCACCCGCTTTTCGGGGAGCGGGATGGGATTGTCCATTGCTTCACAATAATGCTCGCCGATGCAGTACTCCCAAAAGTCAAAAAGCACCTTGATTTTTGTGCTGCTCATCTTCCGAAGGCGCAGAATGCTGCGGAAATCACGTTTGATAAAACTACTCATGCTCTTTTCCGGCAACTGATGCAGAAACAGTTCAAACTCCTTTTTTATGCGTTTGTGCGCATCCTCTTTCATTTGACTTCTGGTTTTTGAAACAAAGGAATCAAAGTAAAGCATAAGCGCAATGAGCGGCGTGATTGTTTTGGGGGTAACGCTTTCAAAAATGCGGTTATAAATCGTCGAGAGATTATCATGATAGAGCCGCTTACCCCGATCAACCAAGTACTCTGCGAGTTCTTTGCAGATGTCGGAATACGGCGCGTCTGCCGCAAATTTTTTGGACTTAAATGTGATCTGCCGCCGCAACAGCAGCGGCCTATCAGAGTCGCGTTTTACCGGGAGCTCTGCTTGATCCGTATCGGCAGAGTTTCCGTCGCCATCTTCAGTATTCCTTTTTGCGCGCTTGTTCTTCAAGGATTTCTCGCGTTTGCTTCTGTCGGTGCCGACCGCTTTCATGATGCGTCCTGTAGCGGGATCAATGATACAGATCGTTCCCCGATAAGGGCTGCTGCTTTCGGCACACTGACGGCTGAGCGAGAACCGCAAGGTTACGCCGCTGATTTCCATATAACCTGCTAATTTCACTAACTGCCCGACTTCGTTCAGTTCGGGTGTAATCTTGCTATCCAGAAGCTCCTCGACAGTTGTGCTGACGAGACTGATCGGGAGAGCACTTGTGATTTTAGTCCTTGGCTTTTTCATAATCATCCTCCTTTGTGACGCAGCCCAGCGCCGGTTTGGTTATGGTGATTTCTCTTCTTGAGCGGATCTGCAGTTTATCAGCCAATTCTGCCGGACAGACAATCGAGATGCTTTCTCCGGGCTCACTTGCTTTGAATTCCAATTCACAGCGCGTTGCGTACTGCGGCGTCTGCAAACGAAGTTCTTGATAGTCGATCGTTTGCAGCTCTTTTCCGTGCTCCAACCGGATGGGCGTAACGGCGGGAGATTTGGTTAATGTATCCATATAGCAAAAGCGGTTCATTTTAGCAACCAGTTTCTTCTGCTGCTCCGCCAGCCGCAAATCGGGTCGTGCTGCCTTGCTTATCTTCATCTTGTGTCCCATAAGAAAGTCGATTTCATAACTGGTCATGCCCATCCGATTTTTCATAAGCGAAGACGCGTCACGGCGGAGTATGTACGCTGCCAACGATCCGACGTCATTCAGTTCGCTTGCCGGCGGCTTTACATTTTCAACATTGCATCCTGCTGCGATCAAGCGCTCCAGAATCCATTCGGCGAGTTTGCCTGATTCGGTCATTCCGGGTTCTCCGGATGCTTGAAGTGCAGCAAAGCACCTCTTTAACACCTCGGTATGCCAGAAGCCTGCAGGAATCATACGGGTGCTCTGCTTCGTTTTCAACATCGGCGTTTTTTGAATGCCGTCCGCAGTTTGGAAAAACACGTTTACGACGCTGTATGATCCGACTTCCTCATCGTCATAAAACTGTACGTCTTTTTCTTCTACTGCGGCGGCTTCCGCAGTCCGCAGGTTGAGCAGCATCAGCACGGCACCCTTCACCATTGCAGGCTGTGTCTCAGACAGAGCATAGAGCTCGCGGCAGAATTTCTCTCTTGTCCGCGGGTCAAGCATTTTGAGCTGCTCTTTCGCGGAGTTTTTTGGATTATTCGTACTCCACTTCAATTCCGGAAGGCGCCTTTTCGGATACAGGCTATTCCAAAACTTTGACACAATCAGGTAGACAGATGATGCGTGATGAATTATCGTCTGCACCCGGTTCTCGTTCTTTTCCGTACTCTTATAGGAGCGTTTCGATTCTGATACTTGCTTCAACAGAACACCTTTGACCGGTTCCAGATCTATGTCGGTCAGGATTGCGTTTTCCTGCACGTCCTGCAAAAGTCCAAAAACACGTTTATAAAGTTTGCAATACTGATTCTGGGTGGTTGGTGCCCAATTTTCGAACGTGTTATTATTCTCCAAGTACACAGATAACGCAAGCAAAAATCTGTTTTCTCCGTTATCAAGCAGATTTGCCGCACCTTCTTCTCTGCATACTCTGGCTTTATAGGATGCATTAACAAGGCTTATGATCGTCCGCTTACCCGCTTCTAATGACTCGCCGCGAATCGTTTTCGTATGCCTGATCAATGGCACGATCGGTCTGTGTGTCTTTCTGCTGCGAGCGACGCCGATAATATAAATACTGCCTTTTCGCTCGTGATAGCTCACCCGTACCAACATATCAGGAAACGAACTCTCGCAATACTCCACTTCCGGCAGATCTTTCGCACTTTTCGTTCTTCTATTACCCATAGCATTCACCCCCGGCGATCTTTGGTGGATTCGTTCTGCCTCTATTATAAAAAGCTTGTTGAATCGCTGTGTGAAAAGTGCGTCAGCAAAATCAGAACTGTGTCGTGACCGAATTTTCGCACATTATATAGACAACAGGAGAACCAACAATGGCGTACAACAGAAATCAAAAACGTGGGAAGTACTTGCGATACTGTTACTTTGAAAATGTGTCACCTTTCCTCAGCGCGTCTGCGCCACTCTACGAATTTGCAGTAGAATATTCGAAAACCGAGGATTTCATATCTGTCTATTCCGGGAAACACGATGGCTATTGTTTTGTAAAATCAGATGAACTCGGATTGCAAAAGCAAAAAAACAACGCCCGTTTCTTTTGTGAACGTTGCAGGGGTGCGGATCCTGTTGTGTTCAAAGGATGCAAATACCGCACGTTAGTTGAGAATGAGAACTTGATTGAAATTGTCCTTCGTGATGAAGCAGTGAAACACTCAGTTTTCTGCGATCTATGCAATAGGCAAGTATATTTGAACCCCCGTAAAATGAAACTGGCGAGAGCAAAGATTCAGGATGTTCGTCTGCGTGGTCGACCGACAAAGCTTCTTGTTAAGCGTCAGCGCTATTATTGCCCAGATTGTCACAAATACCTGGGTATAAAATTTTTACCCGATTTGCAGGCATATTGCGGCGGAGAAATGACAGCGCGATTGGCGGCAAGCGTGCTGCTTTCACAATTGTCCGCCGTCAAGCGGGAGTATATCGCCGAAGCATACGGCTTATCCAAAAGCCAGATCGATCGTATCAAAAAGAGGATGATCGAGCGAGCGAAAGAGGCAAGGCAGATCCTTGCAGATTTATACGTGCTAGATCATCTGAATAGCGAAATTATTTGCAAGGTTTTCAAAGGCAACAAAAGCAGGCACGTGTACTACGCCTATTTTTTAAGAACAAAAGCCGGAGAAATTCTGTTGATCAATATCATAACGCAAGCTGTGCGTGATGCAGCAGCGGATTGGGAACAGGAACCAGCCAGCTTTATTAAGCGCTTTTCTCAGTGGGAGACGTTCTACTTTATGTGCTTTTGCATACTCGCAGGAGAAAAGAATGTTCACGGTCAACAACTGATGGAACGTTTGGATGCGTTGAGCGATTGGTATGGTCTGCTGACAAATCCTACGGAAATGCCTGCTTCATTACTCAATTATCAAGACACGCCGGAAGGCAGAGCAGAAAAGCGCTTTCTGCGCGATTCTCTGCGAAGAAAGCATCTAACCAGTTTTGAAGAGACGAGCGACCATGCTGATCCGGTTAATGGAGGCACGATTGAGTTTTACATGCCGAAAGAAACCGCTTCTTCAGATTCTATAGGTTCTTTTATTTCAACAGTTACGTCCGCGTACCAATCCGAAAGTGATATATCACATACAGAACTAATCAACAGACTCCTGTATTTTAACCCCGCTGTGATCATAGAAACAGAAATACGGTATCTTGTTGAGGGAGAACGATTTGCTACACGCGCTGGTACGTACTACTTTGATTTGGACATATGGCCTGTGCCGCCACTCGGAGCGCCGATCTCATGTCTCGAACACTTTATAAAAAAAGGGCTTCTCAGAGAAGACAACACGCGCCTCATGCCGTGCATTCTGACGCAAAACGGCACGGAAGATCGCCCGAATGAACAGCGAGAACTCCCGTGCGGTCTTCCCTGCGACAGCTGTCCGCATCTCGTGAAGAAATAACAGCAAGGAGCGCATCCTGCGGTAAGCAAAATATCGCCCGGCTTTGCCTGCGGAATCGTAAAGTTCCTCAGTCAAGCCGGGCGTTATCTATCTTAACGAGATTTTGTTTTTCGGAGTTTACAACTGCGGCTTGTAAAGCTGCCTGCCATCAAAGGCCAAAAGCCGATCGGTATAGTTGCCGGGCGAGATTTCGTCCAGCGCTTCCATTGCAGCTTCCGTTTTGCTGTCAAGACTGTCAAGCTGCGACAGAATAATCGCTTCCAGCGTCATAGGCAGAACCGCCGCGCCATGTTCGGGGCTGCCGTGATGGGACAGCAGCAAGTGTTTCAACTGCGTGATCCTGTTTGACTGCCCTTCAAGAATAAAGCTATCGACGATTCGCGCTCCGAGCACAGAATGACCGAACTGACGTCCCTCCGGCGTATAATCGGCGACAAGTCCACACTTGTTCAGATGGAACTCCATAGCTTTGCCGATGTCATGAAAAATGATTCCGGCAGAAAGAAGATCCATATCGATTGCACTTTCTCTGCCGGGGCATCTGTTGTAAACCCAGCAAAGGGCTTTGGCGAGCATAAGCATCGTATAGATATGCATCAGCAAGCCACCGATAAACGCATGATGAACGCTTTTGGCTGCCGGAAGCGTCTTAATCATATCCTCGCCAAACCAACCGATAATACTCTCGCAAATACGCTTGAGCGCAAGATCCTTCATGTTGTTGATGGTTTTCATCACTTCCGCAAAACACGCTTCCACGTCGATCGGGGCAGTAGGCACGACCTGAGAGGGATCAAACATGGTGTTGTCGTCAACGCAGTGAATGCTGTCCGCCGTGATCTGCTTTTCTCCATTATACTCGCCAACCACTCCCTGCACAGACACAAAGGATCCCTCCATGCCGGCGACATCGTCCTCTGTCGTGTTCCAAGCCACCACGCGAACACGGTCCTTTCCACGCATGAGAACCCCGGTAACGTAAGGCTTTCCTGCCTGCGTTTTAAGGATCCGAATACCGGAGAACACGAAAATTCCATCAACTTTTTCATCGTAATTCAGCATGATGAACCTCCTTCTGCCGCATTTGCGGCGTTCAAAACATTGACTGCCGCTGCAAGCGTGTCAATGGAAGTGTGGATATAGTTATCCGTGGTGGAAATGCGCGCGTGCCCTGCGAGTCTTGCCACAAGGTCGATGGCAATTCCTCTTTCCTGCAGGCGCGTGACGTAAGTATGCCTGCAGCAATGCGGCGAAAGCAGACGAATATCAGGGATCTGCTTCAACGCAGCGTAATACTGCCTGCGGAAGGTGCCGACGCTGTAAAGGCTGCTCCCGCGAGAGGATTCCCACACATACCTGCTTCCGCCGAGCTCACGGACGCGCTTGGCGAAAAAGCGGTAATCCGAAGGGATCGGGATTGTGCGGCGGCTGCGCTTGCTTTTCGGCGGACCGAGTTTCGGCTGACCGTCTACCATTTCGATCGCCTTCGAGATTCGGATGGTGGAACCGTCTGCTGCGATATCCTCTTTGCTCAAAGCAAGCAGCTCCTGCGTCCGCATGCCGCTGCCGATCATCAGAAGAATGCTGTTACCAAGCAGATTGTCCTGCAGGTGGCTGAGCATCTGCTGCACTTCGGCTTCCGTAAATGCATCCTTGGATCCGATGTCTTTATCGTCCGCCTGTGCAAGTTTGCGCTTTGCCTTAGCAACTGCGGCAGGATTCTTATCCACAAGATCGTTGACGATTCCCGCGTTGAAGATCTGGATCAGCATCGCTTTGCATTTGCTGACCTTGGAGCGGGAATACCCCTGACCGGTTAAGGTGTCCAAAAACCTGCTAATGTCAATCTGCTTGATATCGCAGAGCTGCCGCTCTCCGAAATAGTTGATCAGCGTATGCAGCGTATACTTGTAGTTGCTGTATGTAGACGGCTGAACTTCGGTCTGATAATCCTGGTACCAAGTGTTCGCCCATTCTGCAAAAGAGACGCTTTCCTTGGTATCACTATGTTCGATCTGCTCCTGCTGATAATTGCGCAGCATCTGCTGAACTTCACCCTTCGTATCGGCGGTGAAACAAATGATGTTCTTTTTGCCGTCGGGACGATATCCCACCATCAGTTTCGCATGCCACTTTCCGTTCTTCAAACGGATAATGCTTCCTGAACCGTTCGCTTTCCTTTTCATGCTGCGACCTCCTATGCCGACATCATCGCATCACGCAAACTCTTCGGCATCTGCGTGTGCTGCTGGATCCAGACCTGGAGAGCCGTACTCGGGACACGAATGCTGCCCCCAAACCGGCAGACGGGGAAGTCCTTCCTGTGGGTCAGTTCATAGGCGGAGGCCAGGCTGATGTTCAGGATTGCCTTGACCTCGGCGATCGTCAAAAACTCGGACTGTTTTCTTTCGTTCATTTTGCAATACCTCACTTTCTGTTTCTGTGTGAAGCCGCTGCAATCAAACCTTGAAAACGTCCGAGTTTCGTGGTATGATGAGTTCGCAGACAGCTTCTCTTTGTCGGGTGGCTTTCTTGCGGTCGTGCAGGATGTTGCAGCATTCTGCACGACATTTTTGCGTCGTGGTATCTCAACCACAATTACATTATATCAAATATTTTGATATTGTCAAGCTATTTTTGATATTTTTATAAAAATTTTTATTATAGCGTATTGAAATTGCGGACAACATCATGATTCTCTTGATGTCCGAAAAAATGAACGTACAATACAACATTTTTCTTGATGTTTTGAAAAATTATGATATACTATCAATATAATCTACACAAACACAAGGGAGAACGACGCAAATGAACATGACGCAAAAAATCAGGATCCTGCTTATTACACAGGGAAACATTTCAGAAGCGGAACTTGCAAGAAGATTGGGCATCACGCCGCAAAAGCTGAGTTATAAGTTTAAGAAGAACAATTTTACCATTCCTGAATTGGAAGCGATCGCCAGTGCGTTGGACTGCACCTTTGAAACCAGCTTCCGCGTCAACAGCACCGGGGAAATCGTCTGATCGGATACCAACAAATTGGATAAGAAACTGCCTGCCATAGTGACCTTGCTAATCTCAACAAGGCCTATGACAGGCAGTTTCCATTTAGACAATAGTTTTTAAAGCTTCTCTGCGGCAACAATCAATTGCCTTGAAACAAATCCGTTTCGGAGACACGGGAAATGCCGTTTTTGATCGCTTCATCGTATGAGACGTCCTCATATAACAACTTCTTCGTTATGCTATTGTAATCAGACTCATAGAACCGACTGCGGATGATTTCCTTGAGCATTTTCGGGATATCGTATTGCGGCTTTGCGGATGGATTATTCTGCGATTTCATACGATCGGCGCGAACCTCTTTGACCAGTGTATAAAGAGCAGGCGTGAACGCAATATGCGGAAGGATCTTCGCGATATCGTACAGATGTCTGGAATCACGATCCTGCATATCCTGAATGCGATAATCGCACACCGCAAAGACTTTGTCGATAAACGTCCGTTCCAAGGACTGTACCGGCATCGCAAAGGAGGAAGCCTCAAAAGGAACAGGCAGTTTAATGGCAAGACGTTCGCAGAAGTCTCCGATAAAACTGCCGACTTTGTGTGTTTCCACAGGATAGACAGCCTGATAGAAGCTCGTTTCTACGATAATCTCCATCGGGATTTCGCTGAATAGAGAAGCGTATTCAAAGACATATTTGTTGTAACTGTGCCGAGATAAAACGTCGTCCGGGTTTATCAGTACAAGACCAATCGTATCTGCTATGGAAGTGATGATCGCTTTTGCGCTCTTTCTCTCTGATTCGCTCAGCTTCCCGCTTGCAGAAAGATCAATGTCTTCGGAAAACCTGTCGATCAATCCATACGCTTTCGAGAGCGACGTTCCGCCCTTAAACACAAACGGGATATCACATTTGGAGAGCTCGAATAAGAACATCGATTGGACCGTGTCTTTCTCGACGGTCAAAGTTGTCCTGCGCGTTTCCGCAGCGACGGTTTCGATGATCTCCTTCCATTGATCCTTGTATTCCTTATACCAGTTCACCCATGAATCCCCCTTCATAGATATTCCGATAAACCCGATCCGGATAGAGCGGAAGGTATGCTTTCACCGTCTTGAAATCCAGATTGGTCGCGGCTATGAATCTTTTGATCTTTCTTTTTCGTTCTTGCCCGGAAACCTCACTGTACTTGTCGATCGTAGACATCAAATCAAGGAATTGAAGCGCATCCTTGTTCGCTTCCGTGATCTCGGCGACGGGTTGATACACTACGATTTCGCTTCCGTCGACAGTCTGCTTTCGCTGTTTCGTGGTCGCCTCGTTGCTGCATACTTCATAACAGGATGGATTCTGCGTCGTAAAGCCAAATGCATTGGCGAGCTGCAGACCGGTAACGTATCCCGTCGTTTTGCCCCCTGCAGAAAGATACCTCTTTTCGATATATTTCCTGATCGACATTTTCCCTTTTGTCCCGAGAATCGTGGTGTAGGGGAGGAGATACACGCCGTTATACAGACGCTCCAGTTTTCCCTCATCCGTGAGTTTCTTCATTTCCTGCCGGAGATAGTCTTTGGATTCACCGGGAAGCTCGCTCAAAAAGATCGGCTCACCCTTTTCGTAATTCGCAAGGATGTATTCAAAAATCATTTCAAACACCTCACAATATAGAAATAACAGATTTCATATCTATTATACACAAGAGCGCAGCAATTATCAAGTATTATTTGTAAGCCAAATCATAATTCAAACAGAGAGACCGACCGCCGTTACGTTTTGTGATTTGTAATCGGCGTCGCTTTCCGTCAAAGCAGAGAAAGCGCGTCAGTATCGGCAACCAACGTAAAGTTTGCGTGGAATTGCAAAATGGAGGCAGGAATCCGCGGCGTTACCGGACCGAAAAAAGCATCCTTGAGCGCATTCGCTTTTTCTTTTCCCGAAACGACCATTAAAACGCGTTCCGCCTGCACGATGTCGAACAAGCCCATCGTGATTGCGCCGGTCGGCACGTCTTCCATCCGGTCGAAAAAGCGGCTGTTTGCCTTTCGTGTGCTATCGGACAGATGAACGATGTGGGTACCTTTTCTGAACTCATCCTCCGGCTCGTTGAAGCCGATATGTCCGTTGCAGCCCAGCCCCAGAAGCTGCAGGTCAATCCTGCCGAGGCTTCGCAGCACGGCGTCATACCGTCTGCATTCGGCTTCAAGATCCGTTGCAAGTCCGCTTGGAATATGGATGTTGGACGGCTCCGTGTTGATCTGACTGAATAAATGATCGTACATAAACCTCCGATAGCTTTGCGGGCATTGAAATCCCAGCCCGAGGTACTCATCCAGGTTGACCGTCCTAACGCCGCTGAAATCCAAATCTCCCTTTTGGTACCAGCGAACCAACTGTTCGTACGCGCCCAACGGGCTGGCCCCGGTGGCGAGACCAATCACGGAATCCGGTTTTAAGATGATTTGCGCCGAAATAATATTTGCGGCCTTTCTCGACATATCCTTGTAGTTTTCCGCACGGATCAAGCGCATTGCTGACACATCCTTTCACGCGCTGATTAAGCAACTGGTTATCCTTTGAACTGCTCATTCTATCCGGGTACCCCGAGAAAGAAACGCAAATCAAGGATAGTACGAAGTCTCCGATCTTCAAGTATATTATACTAATACTGCAAAACGATGCAAGCCGGCACCTCCGGGGTTCTTTGCCCTTTTTCACTTTCCTTTTTGCTGTTTTCTATTGGAAATTGCGATGCGGCGCACTGCGGCAGGCTTTCTGCTTGAAAAAGTTTTGAACGTCGCTATATAATAAATGCAAAAAATAAAGAAAGGACGGTCGTCAACTATGCTGAAAGGAATTCCCTCGATTCTTCCGCCCGAACTCTTAAAAATCATGATGGAGATGGGGCACGGAGACACCCTTGTGATCGGGGACGGAAATTTTCCTGCTGCCGCCTGCGCAAAACGCCTCGTCCGCTGCGACGGACACGGGGTTGTACCGGTGCTGGAGGCGGTTCTGCAGCTCTTCCCGCTGGATACGCCGGACAGCAAACCGGCCTGCGTGATGCAGGTGCAGGACCCGACTGCACCACGACCGACAATCTGGAGAGCGTTTCAAAGCGCGATTGCGGTGCACGAGCCGTCAAAGGAAACGCTGTTTGAGATCGAGCGATTCGCTTTCTACGAGGAAGCGAAAAAGGCGTATGCTGTCGTAGCGACCGGCGAGACGGCGATCTATGCCAATCTGATCCTGAAAAAGGGCGTGATCGCCTGATCAGAGGAAGCCGCGCTGCACCGGAGATCTACCGCCTCGCGGCATTTCGGGGTTGACCGGAATACCGCGAGGTGTTTTCCGTACTATAATGAATACAGGAACCAAGGAACCACTTTGCTGCGCGGAATGATTGATAATTGCCGCATTTATTATAAAATAATACTGTAATACTGTGCCGTATTATCGCTGCTTTTCAGCGCAAATGATTGGAGATTTCGGGAGAAGAAACAATGAAAAAGAGCATTGGTGTTCTTTTATCTGCTGCGCTGCTGATCGGACTTCTGGCAGGCTGCAGCGGGCAGGTGGCAGAAAGCGTTGAGAGCACCGCAGCAACAGAGGTAACAGAGGCAATGGAAGCCACCTTTGCAGACATCTCTGCTTCTGCTGTCGCGACGGTCGTCACTGCGTCGGACTTTCAGGAGAACGGCACCTTCTTCCGCTTTGAAGGAATTCTGAACACCATTGCGGAAGCGGGCTGCCCGACGCCGGACTGCGCCCTGCTCGGCGGCGATTATAACATCGAGACCGGGATGGATCCGGACAATCATATCCGGCTGATTCGGGAGGGGCTGAGCAGCGCCTTCCCGGACTTCGCGCAGGAAAACGCGATCTTCGTGCAGGGAAACCATGACAACGCTTCTTCGGCGCTGACGACGACCGGTGCGCACGACATGGGCAGCTTTGTTATCTATGCGATCAACGAGGATGATTTTCCGAGCGCGCAAAGCGCGCAGGACGTGGAAGGCATTACACGCGACCTCGGCAAATTCTTTTCCGGCATGGTCGCTGCAGGGGATTACCGTCCCGTTCTGGTTGCCACGCATGTGCCGCTGCATCACAACAGCCGCCACGACAACGGTTATGCGAAGTATCTGGTGGACGTGCTCAATCATTACGGTCAGACGCTGGACATCCTCGTTCTGTTCGGACATAGCCATTCGGGCGCCTTTGACGACGACATCGGCGGCTCGGTCAATCTGATCGGCAGGGACGAGACGATGCGCGTCCAGATCCCCGGGGAAGAGTATACGCAGTTAAGCGCTAATTTCACGCAAGAGACGCTGCATTTCACCTATATGAATTACGGATATGTGGGGTACTCTGCCAATACGTTCGTCAACGCACTGACTGTCGGGGTGATCCAGATCTGCCCGGACAGTATCGAGATCACGAGATTTACAACAGAGGGAGAGTATTCGCACGACAGCATTCCACTGATGAATCCGATTTATCAACAGAAAGCGGCATAGAAAACGGAGGGATCGACTATGGAAAGAAAACGTTATATCGGCGCATATCCCGCAATCGGCATCCGCCCCATCGTGGACGGTCGGCGCGGACCGATGATGCTGCGCGAGAGCCTGGAGGATCAGGTCATGGCGATGGCGCAGGCAGCAAAGGAACTGTTTGAAAACAATCTGACCTATTCCGACGGCTCGCCTGTGCGCGTCGTGATCGCGGATTCCTCGATCGGCAGAGTGCCGGAATCTGCGGCGTGTGCGGAGAAATTTGCCAGAGAGGGGGTCGCGGTCACCCTGTCTGTCACGCCCTGCTGGTGTTATGGCAGCGAGACGATGGACATGGATCCGATGACGATCAAGGCAGTGTGGGGCTTCAACGGCACGGAGCGGCCGGGCGCAGTCTATCTGGCGAGCGTCCTCGCGACCCACGCGCAGAAGGGACTGCCCGCCTTCGGCATTTACGGGCATGAGGTCCAGGACAGAGATCAGGTCGCGGAAATCCCAGAGGACGTGAAGGAAAAACTGCTTCGCTTCGGCAGAGCGGCGGTCACCGCAGCCACCATGTGCGGCAAGAGCTACCTGCAGATCGGCTCCGTCACGATGGGTATCGGCGGCTCGATCATGGACCAGGCGTTCATGGAGGAATACCTGAACATGCGCGTTGAATCAGTGGACGAGGTGGAGATCCTGCGCCGCATGGAGGAGGGGATCTACAACGCCGACGAGGTCGCAAGGGCGCTCGCCTGGACGAAGGCGCACTGCAAAGAGGGCAGGGACGACAACCCGGAATTCGTGGACTTTATGGGCGAGCGTCGCCGTATCCGTTTTACGCCTGAAGAAAAGGAAAAGCAGTGGGAATTCACGATCAAGATGTATTGCATCATCAAGGATCTGATGCAAGGCAATCCCGACCTCCCGGCGCAGTTTAGGGAGGAAATGCTCGGGCATAATGCCATCGCAGCTGGCTTCCAGGGACAGCGGCAATGGACGGATCACTGGCCGAACTGCGACTATCCCGAGGCGATCCTGAACTCCACCTTCGACTACACCGGCAAGAAGGAGCCGATGGTATTCGCCACGGAGAACGATGTGCTCAACGGGATCAGCATGCTCTTTATGGAGCTTCTGACCAATCGGGCGCAGATCTTTGCCGACGTGCGCACCTTCTGGTCGCCGGAGGCGACGAAGCGCGTTTCCGGTTATGAGCTTGAGGGCAGGGCAAAGGAAAACGGCGGCATCATCCATCTGCTCAATTCCGGTGCGGCGTGCCTTGACGCCTGCGGAGAGTGCAGAAACGAAAACGGAGCTCCCGTCATGAAAAAGTGGTGGGAGGTCACTGAGGACGACATCAAGAAGATGACGGACGCAACGGTCTGGTGCGAAGCGGGGTTCGACAATTTCCGCGGCGGCGGCTTCTCAAGCCACTTTGTCACGCGGGCGGAGATGCCCGTCACGATGATCCGCCTGAATCTCGTCAAGGGGCTCGGTCCCGTGATGCAGATCGCGGAGGGCTGGACGGTCAATCTGCCTGACGAGGTGACGGATACGCTGATGGAGCGCACCAATCCCACCTGGCCCTGCACCTGGTTCACGCCGCGCTGCGACGGCGTGGAGGGAAGCCCCTTCCGGTCTGCCTACGACGTGATGAACCATTGGGGCGCCAATCACGGTGCGATCTCCTACGGTCATATCGGCGCGGATCTGATCACGCTCTGCTCCATCCTCCGCATTCCGGTCAGTATGCACAACGTGCCGCAGACGGACATCTTCCGCCCGGCAGCGTGGAATGCCTTCGGCATGGACAGGGAAGGACAGGACTATCGCGCCTGCGCCGCCTACGGTCCGATGTATCGCTAAACCAAAACATACGGCAGCTCGAATTGCTTCGGACTGCCGTATGTTTTTGCATGGTACGAAGCTGCTTTGCCTGCGAAAAATAGCGGTACCAGGGAACCACTTTACACGGCGAATTTATGGACTTTTCGCAGGATTGTTATACAATATTACTGTACCAAAGTATTGGTGTTTCTGCGCGCGTCTTGCGAAGCATTCCGGCGCAGCGCAGAACAGGAGGAGCATATGAAGAGACGACTCATTTTACTGACCGCGGCGGCGCTGCTGCTCGGGCTTTTGGCGGGGTGCGGAGGAACGTCTGCCGAGCCGGAAACGACGAGCGTTCCCTCGACCGAACAGACATACGGCGGCTGGGACGATATTCAGGTGACATGGGCGGAGGCAACGGAGAATCCCGGTCCCCGGATCGTCGAAGCGGGAACGCTGAACAAGCATGAAAACGGCTGGTACCAGAATCTTGACAACGGCACGGACGGCGTGTACTTCAACCTGTGGACGAACGACGTCCCGGCGGACAACACCTGGACGCTCCGCTATGAGCCGACGCTGGACAGCAACTTCTATATCGTCCGCGACGGCGTGCTTTATGACGCCGACTGCCGGCTCCTGAAGTTCAACTCCACGGGCTATTTCCTCGTCTGCGATCCGTGGCTGCTGGGAGACGCCTCCCCGCTGCGCGCGGGCGACGTTTTGATCCTGCAGGGCGACTTCGTCAACTATGACAACGGCTGGGGCATCCATTTCGACACGAACTATATCATGCTCAAGGGCGTCAACGGCGCGAAGTTCTATACAGAGCCGCCGGAAGAGATCGTTGACGTTCTGCCATAACTTTAAAGAATGAGAAAGAGGAGAAACGCTATGAAAACGAAACTGATCGCGATGCTTTTGATCCTGACGCTTCTCGCCTCCGTCATGGCGGGCTGCGGCGTCGGCGTGGTCGAAACCGACGACACGCAGGCGCAGATTGATACGCAGGAGGTCGTTAATTATGAAAACGCGACGCAGCTTACCGTTGCGACATGGGACGGCGGCTTGGGCAGCCAGTGGCTGGAGGACGCTGCCGACCGCTTTGAGGCGCTGACGAAGGACGTCTCCTTTGAGCCGGGCAAGACCGGTTGCCATATCAATATTGCAGCGAGCCGCAGCTTCGACGGCTCCACGATGGCGTTCACCCCGCTGACGCACGACATCTATTTCGTTGAGGCAGTGGACTACTACGCCATGACGAACAACAACCAGATGGCGTGCCTGACGGACATTATGACCGAGCCTCTGACCGAGTATGGCGACAGCAAGACCATTCTGGAGAAGATCCCGCAGGCTTTGCAGGACTTCCTGCTGGCGGACGACGGCAACTATTACGCCATCCCGTTCTATGAGACCTTCTATTCATTTGCCTACGATCTGGACCTGTGGAACGCAAAGTCCTTCTACATCTCCAAGGACGGCGGCTGGACAAACGCGGACGGCAGCCTTTCCGCCGGACCTGACGGCGTTGCCGGCACCTCCGACGACGGCATGCCTGCGACCTACGCCGAGTTCGGCAAGCTGGTCGAGCATATCAAGGACGAGGGTGTTCTGCCGTTCATTTGCGCTGCAAACGCGACGGACTACGTTGCAAACTTCCTCTATGAGTACTACGCCAACTATGAAGGCAAGGATCAGATGGAACTGAGCTTCACGTTCGACGGCACTGCGAACGACTTGATTTCCGTCTCCGAGGACGGCACGATCACGGAGCTTCCGGAAGAGAAAATCACATGGGATAACGGCTATGAGCTGCAAACGCAGGCGGGCAAATATTACGCGCTCTGCTTTGCGCGCGACGTGCTTGCGCCCAAGGATAACTATAAGATCTCCGATACGCACATCAACGCGCAGAAGAGCTTCGTCCGCGGCGGTATCGTGAACGATCAGCCCGTCGCGATGATCCTCGAAGGCTCGTGGTGGGAGAACGAGGCGAAAGCCGCCTTCACGGAGCTTGCGGACGGGAACTATGAGCGTCACAACTACGCGGTGATGCCGAAGCCTCACGCAACCGAGGAAAAGATCGGGCAGACGCCCTGCTGGCTGAGCACCTCCAGCTCTTACGGCTTCGTGGCGAACAACTCCACGCATAAGGATCTTGCCTTTGCGTTCATGCAGTTTTTGCATACGGACGAGGAGCTTTCCCATTTCACCGCCGAGGTCAACATGACAAGACCTCTGATCTATCCGATCACGGAGGAGGACGCCGCAATACTGACGACCTACTGCAAGTCCATCCTCGAATTGAAGGAAACGGGCGACATCATCTATCCCTACACCAACCGCGAGGAAGTGCTGGACAACCCCCTGCAGTTCCAGTCCTTCAACTGGGCGTGGTCGACCAGCGTGGACGGTTATGCTTACAAAAATCCGTGGCTGTATTTCAGCGAGGTGGAGAACGCTTCTGCAGAGGCGTATTTCTCCTCGCAAAAGGAATTCTTTGAAATCAGATGGGACAGCTTCTGATCCTAACTTGACCGAGAGGGCGACACCATGAAAATTCGAGAGCCGGCAGGCATCCGAAAGCGCCGCCGCGACAAAAAAGACCTGATCTTTTATTGCGTGCTGATGGCGCTGCCGCTGCTGCAAATCTGCATCTTTTATTTCGGCGTGAATTTTCAGACGATCCTGATGGCGTTTCAGCATTACGACGCCTATACGGACACCTTCACGTGGGATTTTCAGACCAATCTGAAGACCTTCCTGACCGAAGCCTCCACCGCCGGCTTCTGGGAAATGATGAAAAACTCCTTCTGGATCTACGTCTTTACCCAGCTCGCCGGCACGGTACTGGCGATCCTCTTCGCCTACTATATCCACAAGCGCCATTGGGGCAGCACCTTTTTCCGCTTTATGCTGTTCCTCCCCAGCGTCATCCCGGCGATATTGCTGACGGTTCTCTATAAAGATACCGTCGGTCTGGGCGTACCTGCATGGCTGGATTATCTGTTCGGTATCCGTGTAGACAATCCTTTCAGCTTCAGCGGCGACGGTCTGCGCTATGCGCTCGTAACGCTGTTTACGGTGTGGACCGGCTTCGCTGCACAGGTGCTGATCTATTCGGCGACCATGGACCGGATCGACAGCAGCATCATCGAGGCGGGAAAGGTGGACGGCACGTCGCCGTGGCAGGAGTTCCGGCATCTGATCCTGCCGAATATCATGCCTGCGGTCAGCGTGTTCGTCGTCACCGGGATCGCTTGCTTCTTTACAAACGACAACAATATTTTCAATTTCCTGAGCTGGGGCGCGATGCCGCAGGAAAAGACCATCGGCTATTATCTGTACATTCTGGTGTTCAACGGAAAGACAGGGTACTGCTACTCCGCTTTCCTCGGTCTGCTCTGCTCGCTGATCCTCATTCCCGTTGTTACCGTTGTGCGCAAAGCGCTGAACAGGGAGGACGACTGAAATGAGACTGAAAAAGAGACGGGAACGGTCGGGCGCGATCGGCGTCGTGACCGGGATTCTGCTGACGGTCTACACGGTTGGACTGTTAGCGCCGATGCTCTGGGCGCTCATCACGTCCTTTACGGAGGTCAACAGCTATTTCGACTTCTACGTAGACAAGATGATCTTCGCTAACGGTCCGGCGTTCCGGATGACGCTGGAAAACTATCAGGTCGCGGAGAAGTTCATGAACGTCACCACAACGACGACCTCCGTGACCTACAACATCGTCGGGCTGTACATCCATTCCTTGATGTATGCGCTCATCTGCGCCGGCACGTGGGTGGCCGTCACGCTGGTGGTCAGTTACCTTGTTGCGCGCTTTGACTTCAAGTTTTCAAAGATCCTCTATCATTTTGTGCTGATTACCATGTGCATCCCCATCGTCGGCGCGCTCGCCTCGGAGCTGCGCATGCTGCAAACGCTCGGGATCTACGACACGTGGATCAGCATGGCGGTGCTGAAGTTCAACTTCCTCGGCGTGTACTTTCTCACCTTTGTAGCGATGTTCAAGGCAATCCCGAAGGAGTACACCGAGGCGGCGAAGATCGACGGCGCGTCTAATTTGTACATTATGCTCAAGGTGATTTTTCCGCAAGCGCTGAATATGACGGTCACGGTATTCCTGCTGAACTTCATCACCTACTGGAACGACTACAAGACGGCGATGCTGTACCTGCCGTCCTACCCGGTCGCGACCTACGGTGTTTATTATTTCATGAACACGCCCATGGGATCCGGCGCGACGTCGCAGGTACCCGTGCAGGTCGCCGGGGCAATTCTGATGACGCTTCCGATTCTGATCGTCTTTATTGTATTCAATAAACGCCTGCGCGGCGGCGTCTATGTTGGAGGAATCAAAGGATAATGAAAAAAGCAATTGCAATTCTGCTTGCCGCGGCGCTTATCGCCGCGCTGCTGCTCGCCGTTTCCGCAGAGGGAGAGCCGAACGCGGCGATCACGGTTTCTCCGCTCAGTCAATCGGAGTTTCACAAGGGCGACGTCGTCCAAATCCCGACGTATTCCGTGGAGGGCGTTTCAGAGTATACCGCAGACGTTCTACTGCTGACGCCGAACGCCGAGATCTTCTTTCTCTCCCATGAGAAGAACGGCAGCATCACCTATTATGCGAACAATACCAATCTGTACCGCGCCTCCTTCTGCGTCAGCGACACTTCGTTCCGCGCGGAAATGAAAGGCGAGTATACGCTGCGCTACGTGGTCTATGACAAGGAGTATAACCGCACGGTGACCGAAGTGGCGTTCACGGTGGACTGAGGAGGCGGAAACGAGATGAAAAAACGTGTGCTTAGTCTGCTGCTCGTCCTGACGCTGCTGCTTGGCATCGCCGGCTGCAGCGGCAATACCGGGACGGATACCCCCACGGAGGCAGGGGAGGAGCCGGAGGAGCTGAAACCCACCGGCACCATGCTGGAAGACAAATATCTCGTCAAGGACGGCGCGTCGGACTACGTTCTGGTCCTTCCGGAGAACGCGATGAAATACGAGGAGCTTGCCGCAGAGGAGTTTACGACCTTTATGCAGCAGGCGACCGGCTATAAGTTTAAAACGGTGGAGGATGACGACGAGATCGAAGGCAACTACATCTCCATCGGCATCACGCAGCAGGTAAAGACCGCCTTTCCGTCGCTGCAGATCGGCAAGATCAGCGGGAAGCAGTCTTCCTACTATATCGCCGCGAAGGACGACAACCTTTACGTCGTCTGCCCCCCGGGCTTTGAGGGCGCGGGTACCCTGTACGGCGTGTACGACCTGCTGCACGACCTGATCGGCTACACCTATTATGACGAAACGGAGATCTACGTCAATGAAAGCCCCGACGTCAACCTTTGGAGCTACGAGGGCTACTTTGTAGACGCCTCCATCGACATGCGCACACATTCCACCACGACGATCTACGTTGACAACACCTATAACACCCGCCTGCGCTATATCAACTTCTCCAGAGGCACCGAGTGGAATCAGCTGACAAGCGGTCACAGCCAATTGCGCGCCTACCTGCATCCGACCTTTACCGACGAGAACAACATTGCCTACGGCGTATCCCATCCGGAGTGGTTTTTAGACCCCTATGAGCTGGTGCCGTCAGAGTCGACCAACCAGCTCTGCTGGACAGCGGGCGGAGACCCCGAAAGCCTGAAGCAGATGCAGCAGGCGGTTGCGAACCAGATGATCTATTTCCTGCAGATGGACACGGTTGCAAACTATTTCATGTTCGGCCAGCATGATAACCATGAGGCGTGTACCTGCCAAGGCTGCCAGACCGCACTGAACGAATGGGCAGGAACGCAGAGCGGCTTGCAGATCAACTTCCTGAACGGCGTTTTGGATATCGTAAATCCCTGGTTGGAAGAAAACCAGCCGGGCAGAGAGGTCTTTTTCGTTGTTTACGCCTACCACTTTACGGAGGCACCTCCCGTGGCGCAGGATGAGGACGGTCAGCTCGTTCCGTTCAGCGAACGGGTCATTCCGGATGCGCGAATGAAGGTCATGTGGGCGCCGATCAGCGCAAACTACGCTTTCCCGTTTGATTCGCCGATCAACGTGAAGAACGAAAACGACCTGCAGGGCTGGAAGGTCATCTGTTCCTCCGGTCAGTTGTTCACATATCTGTACGACCTGAATATGGCGTACTACTTTATCAATTTCTATAACTTCGGCACGGTGCAGAGCATGGTGCAGGAGCTGGAGGATGCCGGCTGCACCTATCTTCTGATCCAGGGTCCGTCCGACCAGAAGAATCTGCCGGGTTTTCAGGCGCTGCGCACCTACTGCAATTCCAATATCATGTGGGACAGCAGTCAGAACTATCAGGCGCTGGCGTCTGACTTCATACAGCATTACTACAAGGACGCCGCCGAGCCGATGCAGGAGCTGTTCGACATGATCATCGAGCGCAACGCTTACTACGCGGCGGAGCTGGATCAGGGGTTAGGCACGATCAACGCCTATCCGACGCTGTCAGAGCTCTATCCCAAGGCGTTTGCCGAGCAGATGGAAAAGTGCTTCGAGCGCGCGCTGGAGGCAATCGAGCATTACAGCAATGAGGATCCGTCGCTTTATCAGACACTCAAGGATCGGATCATGAAGGAGTATCTGTGCGTCATCTTCCTGAAGGCGACGGTGTACGGCGACTACTACACGTCCGCCGAGTTGGACGAAATGCGCGAGATCTGGTACGATTACATCACGAAGTTCGGCATCGGCGGCGGCGGCGAAGGTCGTCCGCTCCCCACGTTCTGATTTGCTGACAGCCTCTCCCGCAGCCGGCAGCGCCGGCTGTGGGAGAGAAAAGGAGAAGAGAAGGATATGAAGATTTCGCTCGCCGGTCTATGGCGCCTGCATTCTCCCCGTTTTTCCGAGCTTCCGGTCACCGTTCCCGGCTCCGTGCTGACGGCGCTGCTGGAGCATCGGATGATCGAAGATCCCTTCTATCGGGAAAATGAAGCGGCCGCACGCGCTTGGCTCTACGACGACTATACCTTTTCCAAGACCTTCCGCCTGACGCCGCCGCAGCTTGCTGCAACAAATTACCTCTGCCTCGACGGGATCGACACCGTGGCGGAGGTGGAGCTCAACGGCAGACACATCGCCTCCCTTCGGGATTTTCACATCCCGAAACGAATCTGTCTGGACAACGCTGCTTTGTCTGAAGAAAACGAGCTTCGGATCCATTTTACCTCTCCGTATCGTTATATCGAAGACTATCCGGACGAGGGCCTGTTTGAGACCTACGCCGTGACGCAGGAAAAATCCCCCTGCATTCGTAAACCGAACTATATGCTCGGCTGGGACTGGGCGCCCGATCTGGCGGATATGGGCATCGCCCGCGACGTCTCCATCCTCTCCACGAAGCTGGGCTATCTGGAGGATTTCCGCCACACCTGCACCTTCCGCGAGGACGGAAGCGCGCAGATCGACATAGAACTCAACGTGAACCGGCTTTGCAGCGGGATCATCCGTGCGGAGCTGTCACTGAACGATAATGAAGCGCCCTATTTCGACGCGCAGACGGCGCCGCTGACAGAGCATGCAAGCCTGTCCTTCCGTATCAAGCGACCGAAGCGCTGGAATCCCGTGGGCTTCGGGGAGCCGACGCTTTACGATCTTGATTTTACACTCACGGGAGAGGACGGGGAGAACCAGCGCTATCATTACCGCATCGGCTTGCGGGAGGTGGAGGTCGATCACAGCAAGGACGCGATCGGCACCGACTTTTCCGTCCGCATCAACGGCAAAAAGGTTTTCCTTGCAGGCGCAAGCTATATCCCGGAGGACAGCCTTCTGCCGCGCATCACGCCGGAGCGGACGCGCTCTCTGCTGGAAAAGGTGCGCGATTTCGGGCACAACACCGTCCGCGTTTGGGGCGGCGGCTACTACCCGACCGATGACTTTTATGACTTCTGCGATGAGAACGGCATTCTCGTCTGGCAGGATCTGATGTTCGCCTGCGCCTGCTACAACGTTTACGATGAAGACTTCCGCAACTTGATCGTGGAAGAGACGACAGCCAACGTCAAACGCTTCCGCCATCATGCCAGCGTCGTGATCATTGCGGGCGACAACGAATGTGAGGATGGGGTCAACGGACATGCGCCGGAGCGCATGGAGGTCTACCGCGTGATGAACGACGAAATCCTCACGCCGCTGGTGCAATCGCTGACCGACACGTATTTTATCCGTACCTCGCCGCGCTCGGCGGAGCGATTTCAGCATCAGAACGATCTGGAGCACTACGATACGCATTACTGGCGTGTGTGGGGCGACGAGCTGCCGATTGAGGACTACGAGACGATCTGTCCCAGAATGCTTTCCGAGGTGGGACACGGATCCTTCCCGGCACTGGAAACGATCCGCACGTTTGCGCAGGAGGACGAAATGTCTGTCGCTTCTGCCACCATGCTGCACCATCAGAAGCGACCGGGATGCAACGATCGCATCCTCAAGTACGTTGAGGCGCAGTACGGAACGCCTCGGACCTTTGAAGACGCTGTTTATCTTTCCCAGCTCACGCAGGCGGAGGCGATGCGCCTCTGCGCCGAACAGCTGCGGCGCAACCGCGATGTCTGCAACGGGATGCTCTACTGGCAGCTCAACGACTGCTGGCCGGGCATTACGTGGAGCTCTGTGGATTATTCCGGGCGGCTGAAGGCACTTCACTACGTTTCCAAGCGCTTCTTTGCGCCCCACCTTGTCAGCATCGCGGACAGGGGAGCGGAGCTGGAGGTTTTCGCCTGCAACGACAGCCCCGAGGACGCGACGTATCTGCTATCTGCGCAAGTAATGCGCTTCGACGGCACGGTCCTCTGGGAGCATGCCGCCACCGTAGATACGGAGGCGGGCAGCAGCCGCGCGGCGTTCCGCGTTCCCGCGCCGACCGAGAAGGACGCAGTGATCTTCGCAAGCCTGTCCCTGCCGGACGGAACGCTTCTTTCCCAAAACTTCCGCCAGCTGAAAAAGGATCGGGACATTTCTTATCCGATCCCGCAGTATACCGTTGAGAAGCTGGACGACTGCCGCTTTGCGGTCACGGCGGACGTTTTTACAAAATACGTTTATCTTCGAGACGATAAGACAGACGCTGTCTTTTCCGATAACTTCTTCACCCTGCGCAGAAACGAGACAAAAATCATACGAACGGATCGCCCGGTCGATCCAAAGACCCTGCAAATCACATCCGTCAATCAGATTTGCCCCCCGGAAGCGTGAAAGGATAGAAGCTAATGGCAACCTTCAAACCGTGGAATAAGTATGAGCGAGATCTGGAAATCCTGCTCGGACGCTTTATCTATCAAAAACTGAAAACGCTTTGCTGGCAGCACGTGCTTTCTCTGGATGCGGCGGTCGCCTGCTCTGCAGAACCGGTTCCGTTCTCCGAGATCGGCAACCTGGACTTTTGCTCCATTCAAGAGGGAGAAGTCTGGGCGCGGGAGAATTTTGCCTGCGGGTGGTTCCGTCTGACCGGCAAGCTGCCGGCGAATACCGACAGGAGCGGACTCTATCTCGAGTTTTTCAATGACGGCGAAGGGCTGCTGGTCGACGAGGAGGGGAACCCCGTAAAGGGCTTCACCGCCGGTTCGATCGTCTTCGGCGTGATGGATGATTCCATCGAGAAACGCTATTATCCGCTGGAGGATTTGATTGACGGTGACGGCAGGATCGAATGCTGGATCGACGGCGCGTCGAACAGCATGCTCGGTGAATTCCGCGGCGAGGCAAAGCTGGAAAAGGCAGCGGTCGTCCGGAAAAACGAGATGTATCTCGACCTTTTCTATGATTTTGATACGCTGTACGAGTATCTGCGCAGTATCGACTGGGATGACCCGAACAAGTTAAAGGTCCTTTACGGGCTGCGCTCCGCAGAGAATCTGATCAATTATCAGGACCCCGATTTTTACGGGAAAGCGAAACAGATCTTCGCGGAGCTCTACGCGCTGCCGGGCAGCGAAACGATTCGCGCCGCAGCGATCGCGCACGCGCATCTGGACCTTGCGTGGCTTTGGCCGCTCCGTGAGAGCAAACGGAAGGCAAAGCGCACCTTTGCAAATCTGATCTTTCTTTCCAAAAAGTATCCCGCCTTCCGCTTTGTCGCCTCTCAACCGCAGCAGCTTGTTTGGATGAAGGAATCCGAGCCGATGCTCTACCGCGAGCTGAAAGCGCTCGCAAAGCGAGGAAATCTGGAGCCGGTCGGCGGCGGCTGGGTGGAAAGCGATACCAACCTGCCGGGCGAGGAATCTCTGGTGCGCCAGATGCTGTACGGACAGAAATTCTGGAAGGAAGAATTCGGCGACTACGTCAGGATCTGCTGGCTGCCGGACGCCTTCGGCTACAGCGGCGCGCTTCCGCAGATCCTGAAGCTGTCCGGACAGGATTATTTCCTGACGATCAAGATCTCCTGGTCGAACAGGACGGTCTTCCCGTATAACACCTTCCGCTGGGCGGGTATCGACGGCACCGAGGTCACCGTCCACATGCCGCCGGAGGGGAATTATAATTCAGTTGCGGGACCGAGAGCCCTGCTCACGGCGAAAAAAGGCATCAAAGAAACCGACCCGCAGGATCGAATGATGCTGGTCTACGGGGTCGGCGACGGCGGCGGCGGTCCGTCCGTCAACAGTGTGGAGCGATGCCTGCGCACGCGGGATGTTCGGTACCTGCCACACGCGGAGTTCGGCACCGCCGAGCAATACTTCCGTTCGCTGGAGCCGGAAAATTTGCCGCGGTATGACGGCGAAATGTATCTTGAAAAGCACCGCGGCACCTACACCTCACAATCCAACAACAAGAACTACAACCGCGAGTTTGAAGAAAAAATGCTTGCGCTGGAGACGCTGCTTTCCTGCTTGGGAGAAAGAGGCGACACGGCGTCGATCGACCGACTTTGGAAGGAAGTCCTCCTATATCAGTTCCATGACATTCTTCCCGGCTCGGCGATCTCCCGCGTGTATGCGGAAACCACTGCGGCATACGGAAACATCCTTTCAGAACTGGAAGGAATGGCGAAGCGGCTCGGCGCGTCCTTCCTGCCCGGCGGACGGCTGATCAATCCTTCCGGTGAGGAGGTCTTCCGGATCGAGCCGTTTGGTGATACCTATCTGCTCTATCGGGGCAGTGAAAGACTGATTTCTCCCATTTCCTGCGCAGAGGCAGTCCCGGCAGCGAAAGTAGATTCGGTTGAGACGGATCACTATCGTGTCACCTTTGCGCCAGACGGCTCGTTTGATTCGCTCTGCCTTGCCGACGGAACGCCAATCGCCCGCAGCGCCAATCGCCTGCGCGTCTTCATCGACCTCGGCGACGGATGGGATTTTGAAGACGACTATCGCGATCAGCGCGAGGTCTACGCGGAGCTGACCGATTCGACAGTGCGCCGCTTCGGGGCGCTGACCGAGATCCGGCAGCGATACAGCTTCCGTGATTCGCGGATCGAGCAGACCATCCTGATGCATCAAAATGATCCATGCATCCGCATTACCCACGATATTCACTGGGACAACATCGGCTATATGCTTCGCGCGGAGTTCCTACCGGCGCACTGGAGCGACACCGTCCGCAGCGACATTCAATTTGGTTTCCTGGACAGACCCACTACCGACTGCACACCCCACGAAAAGGCGCAGTTCGAGATCTGCTGCCAGAAGTGGTTCGACCTTTCCGATGAAGCGGCTGGTCTTTCGGTGCTGAATAACGCAAAGAACGGCTTTATGGCGAAGGAGGGGATCCTGTCCCTGAATCTGCTGCGGTCGACGGATTACCCCGCCATCGACGGAGAGGTGACGCCGCTGCATTATTCCTACGCGCTTTATCCGCACGAGGGCGGCGTTGACCCGCTGAAAACGGACAAATTGGCGCAGCAGTTCGCCTCAAGACCGCTGTACGGCGAATGCGATGCTGCTATGCCGACGTTTGACAACGAACAGATTCAAATCACGGCGTTCAAGCCCGCTTACGACGGCGACGGCTTTGTTCTGCGGGCATTTGAACGAACCGGACAAGCCGCACAGGCAGGCCTTTGCCTGCCGGAGGGCTGGCAGCTCGCCGGAGAGGTCGATCTGCTGGAAGACCCAACAGGAGAAGGGGAGGAGCGCGTTCTCTTCCGCCCCTTCCAGATCCGCTCGTGGAGACTGCATAGAACGATTCAAAGGAGGACAACATGATACACAATACTTTGAAACGATTTTTTGCGTTGACACTGTCCGCGCTGATAGCGATTTCCGCAATAGAACCGCTTGCGGTCTTTGCTGCGCCTGCGGAACCGGATGTCATTTTGGAGGAGGTCGACGCAGCGCCTACGCAAACCGATGCAGTGCTCCCGGAAACGGAGGAAGCGCTTTACGAAACCGAAGCGGCGTTTGCGGACACGGACGAAACGGAATCCACCGAAGCCTCTGAAGATACAACCGACGAGCTCCTTCCGGAGGCTGACGAACCTGCGCAGTCGGAGGGGAAACGTGAAGCAACGATCGAGGTCGGTGTTTTAAGTGCAGATGCCTCTCACCCGACACAGGAAAGCGACGGCATGATCTGGACGACGAGCGTTGGCTCGGTCGGCGACACCTGGACAGACTATTATGCTGTCAGCGACGATTGCGTTTCAATCATCAAAAAGGGAACGGATACGCCGGTCGGCATCGCGCAGTTGACGAATTACGGAACGACGGACGGCATTCTGCTCAATCGCGGCTCGAATACCTTCTGTATCCGCAACTCCCAGTGGAATCTGAACTGTGCAGGACACAGCAGTATTTCTCCCATGGAGACCGGCGATATCATCATCGTTTCCGGCGAATTCTACAGCAAAAACGGAACCCGGATCCACGTTTCCACGACCTACATAACAAAGGACGAGAACGGTACGCTCCACTTTTCCGGCGCAGCGCCGACCGAGCCGACCGAGGCTCCCACGGAACCCACGGAAGCTCCCACCGAGCCGACGACTGCTCCGACCGAGCCGACCGAAGCGCCCGGCGGGCTGATCGAAGCGGGCGTGATGAACGTAGACGAAGCGCATCCGAAGCTGAACAGCGGTTCGTTCTACTTCACGATGGAAGACAACGACATTCCCTATACGGACGGCGACTGGGACAACGCCTTCTACGCAACGAGCGCGGACTGCCTCAAACTGATCCGTGACAGTGGCGAGGCAACACCGATCGCCATCTCGTCGCCGGGACGCGGCGTCTTCGTCAAGGTGTCTTCCAACCTTTATTACATGAATACCGGCAGCGCGTGGTTTATCGGCAGTTATTCGCCGCTGCGTGCCGGAGACAAGCTGATCGTGGAGGGCAGCTTCACGAACGGAACGGTGACCTTCCGTGTTACGAAAAGCACGGTCAGGGTAGAGGCAGACGGCAGCCTGATCTTCAACGAGAGCGAAACGCCGACCGAGCCGACGACCGCTCCGACCGAACCGACGGAAGCGCCCACCGAACCCACGGAAGCGCCCACTGAACCGACGGAAGCCCCAACCGAACCCACGGAGGCTCCGACCGAGCCTACAGAGGCACCCACGGAGCCGACGGAAGCGCCTGTCGTGCTCGAAGCGGGCAAAATGTATGTCGACGACGGGCACCCGAAGCTGAACAACGGCTCGTTCTACTTCACGATGGACGAAAACGAGATCCCGTACACGGACGGCGACTGGGAAAACGCCTTCTACGCGACGAGCGAGGACTGCATCAAACTGACCCGCGACGGCGCGGAAACGTCGGTCGCGATCCCGACGGCGGGGCGCGGCGTGTTCGTCAAGGTCAAGGAAAATCTCTACTATCTGAACACGGGCAACCCGTGGTTTATCGGCGACTCCGCGCCCCTGCGGGAGGGCGACAAGCTGACCGTGGAGGGCAACTTCACGAACGGCGAAGTAATTTTCCACGTAACGAAGAGCACGATCGAAGTAGAGGAAGACGGCAGCTTGAGCTTCAACGGCGTTAAGCCGGTGCAGACAACGGTGTATGAAGTCGGTATGATGCACAGAAGCGATCATGAGCCAACGTCTGACGGTCTGTTCTTCACGATGGACGAAAACGATGTTCCCATTGATACGGGCTGGTCCACACGTTATGCGCCGGTCAGTGCGGACGTGATCCTGCGCACACGCAACGGCTTAACGACCTCCGTGGGCAACTCGGCGGGTGGAACGATCCTCAAGTATTCCGCCAGCGGCTGGTATATTGCTTATTGGGCGATTGGCGGCGCGCTGCAGCCCGGCGACGTTCTGACGGTGAAGGGTGACTTCACGGCAGGGAACGTCATCATCCGATTCCCGAAAAATGTGATCGAGATGAATGCGGACGGCAGTCTGACGGTGAACGGCGAAGCGCCGCCTGCAGGACCGACCGTGATCGAAGCGGGCGTGATGCAGAAGGATACCCGGCAAATGATGCCGAGCGGCATCTACTTCCGCTTGAACGAAAACGAAGCACCGTATAATTCCGACTGGACGCTGTATTATCGACCGGAAGCGACAGAGTGCGTCAAGCTGGTACGAAACGGTGTGACGATGAACGCCGGCAATCCGCTGGCTGATACGATCGCGAAATTCTCCAACACGGAGTATTACCTGAAGACAGAGACGTGGATGAAGCCGGACGCCTGGCCGACACAGGAGGGCGATATCCTGATTGTCGAGGGCAACTTCGTCAACGAAGAAGAGAACGTCATCCTGCACTTTGACACGAACTATATTGCGATCATCGACGGCGAAGCGGTGTTCTCCACAGAATATCCGGTGATTCCGGGACCGACCGAACCGACAACCGCTCCGACCGAGCCCACGGAAGCTCCAACCGAGCCGACGACCGCTCCGACTGAACCGACGGAGGCTCCAACCGAGCCGACGAGCGCTCCAACCGAACCCACGGAGGCTCCGACCGAGCCTACAGAGGCGCCAACGGAGCCGACGGAAGCGCCTGCCGTGCTCGAAGCGGGCAAAATGTACGTCGATGACGGGCATCCGAAGCTGAACAACGGCTCGTTCTACTTTACAATGGATGAAAACGAGATCCCGTACACGGACGGCGACTGGAGCAACGCTTTCTACGCAACGAGCGAGGACTGCATCAAGCTGACCCGCGACGGCGCGGAAACGTCGGTCGCGATCCCGACGGCGGGGCGCGGCGTGTTCGTCAAGGTCAAGGAAAATCTCTACTATCTGAATACGGGCAACCCGTGGTTTATCGGCGACAGCGCGCCCCTGCGGGAGGGCGACAAGCTGACTGTGGAGGGCAACTTCACGAACGGAACGGTGACCTTCCATGTGACGAAGAGCACGATCGAGGTAGAGGAAGACGGCTCTTTGAGCTTCAACGGCGTCAAGCCGGACCCGACGATCATCTATGAGGTCGGTCTGATGCACAGGAGCTCGAAGGAACCGACGAGCGACGGCTTCTTCTTCACGATGGACGAAAACGACGTTCCCATTGACACGGGATGGTCCACGCGCTATGCGCCGGTCAGTGCGGACGTGATCCTGCGCACACGCGACGGAATTACGACCTCCGTGGGCAACACGGCGGGCGGAACGATCCTGAAATACGCCGCCAACGATTGGTATATTGCCAACTGGGCGATCGGCGGCGCGCTGCAGCCGGGCGACACGCTGACGATAGAAGGCGACTTCACGGCAGGGAACGTCATCATCCGATTCCCGAAAAACGTGATCGAGATGAATGCGGACGGCAGTCTGACAGTGAACGGTGAGAAGCCGCCTGCAGGACCGACCGTGATCGAAGCGGGCGTGATGCAGAAGGATTCCCGGCAGCTGCTGCCGAGCGGTATCTACTTCCGCTTGGACGAAAACGAGGCGCCGTTCAATTCCGATTGGTCGGTATACTACCGCCCGGAATCGGCGGACTGCATCAAGCTGGTGCGTGACGGCGTGACGATGAACGCCGGCAATCCGCTGGCAGACACGATCGCGAAATTCTCCAACACGGAGTATTACCTGAAGACAGAGGAATGGATGAAGCCGGACGCCTGGCCCTTGCAGGAACGGGACATCCTCATCATCGAGGGTAACTTCGTCAACAGGGAAGAGAACGTGATCCTGCACTTTGATACAAACTATATTGCGATCATCGACGGCGAAGCGGTGTTCTCCACGGAGTATCCGGAGCTTCCGCAACCGCACGAGCCGATCCTGTATGAAGTCGGGCAGATGCACAGAAGCTCGAAAGCACCGGCGGCGGACGGCCTGTTCTTCACGATGGACAAAAACGACGTTCCCACAGATGCGACGTGGGAAACGCGCTACATTCCTGTCAGCAGGGATGTCATTCAGCGCACGCGCGACGGCGTGACGACCTCCGTGGGCAATCCGGCTGCCGGAACGATCCTGAAATATTCCGACACAGACTGGTACATGGCGTACTGGGCAATCGGCGGCGCGCTGCAGCCGGGCGACGTTCTGACGGTGGAGGGCGACTTCTCTATGGGCGACGTGACCGTTCGCTTCCCGAAGAACGTGATCGAGGTGAACGAGGACGGCAGCCTGACGGTCAACGGCGAGGAGCCGCCCCCCGCGCCTACGATCATCGAAGCGGGCGTGATGCAGAAGGATCGCCGCGGCAGAACGGAAAACGGCATCTACTTCGATATGGAAGAGAACGCCGCACCGTACGACAGCGGCTGGTCGCTGTACTACCGCCCGGTCAACGCCGAGTGCATCCTGCTGACGCGCAACGGCGAGACGACCGCGATCGGCAATCCGGCTGCGGACACCTTCACTAAATTCTCCGAAACGGAGTATTTCCTGAAAACGGAAGAATGGATGATGCGCGGCGCATGGCCCCTGCAGGAGGGTGATATTCTGACGGTGTCCGGCAACTTCGCCAATACCGAAAAGAACGTTATCGTCCACATCGACACTTCCTATATTAAGATCCGGTTGGGTCAGCCGGTATTCTCCTCGGAGTACCCGACCGACGAACCCATCGAAGTGATCCAAGCGGGCTATATGAAGCAGGATTCCAGACCGCGCACGAGCAC
Source organism: Oscillospiraceae bacterium (assembly GCA_017405865.1). Lineage (GTDB taxonomy): Bacteria > Bacillota > Clostridia > Oscillospirales > Oscillospiraceae > JAZOXB01. Next base: position 70,635 of record JAFQZN010000022.1, read on the forward strand.
CGGCATTTTCTTCACGATGGACGAGAACGCCGCTCCGTATGCGAAGGACTGGACGCTGGAATATAAACCGATGAGCACCGCCTGCGTCAAACTGATCCGCAACGGTGAAACCTACGAGGTCGCGATCCCGGAGCGCGGCACCATCACCAAGTTCAACGAAACGGGCTACTATCTGAAGACCGACACCTGGGCGATGGGCGATATGATGCCCGTGCAGGTCGGCGATATCTTAGTCGTCGAAGGTCAGTTCGTCAACGGCGAGACTGTCATGGAGATCAGCAGAAGCTACGTTTCCATCCGCAGTGGCAAGACCGTGATCTCCACGGAATACCCGGACGATTCGGACGGCGACGTGATCGAGGCGGGCGTGATGAAGCCCCATCCGGTCAATACCGGGCTGTACGTTGATTCGGAGAACGGCACCTGCGGCATTTACTTCACGATGGACGAGAACGCAGTTCCCGAGAAGGCGTCCGATCCGTGGAACAACCGCTTCTACCCCGTAGACGCGGACTGCATCAAGCTCTACCGCAACGGCGAGGAGATCAGCATTGCAAACCCGGACGCGGGCGAGATCGTCAAGTTCAACGCGACCGCCTACTACCTCGCGCTCGACCGCTGGGCGCATCCAGATGTTTATCCCATCACGGACAGCGACGTCCTTCTGGTGGAAGGGGAGTTCACCGACGGCAGCACCGTCTTCCATATCAGCAGGAGCTACGTGTCCTTCCTGTTCGGGGCTGCAAGATTTACGGAAGAATACCCGGACGGAAGCAGCGATATCAAGATCGTCCCCCTCAGCAATATCCACAGTGACTCGAGAGGCAAGCTGGAAACCGGCGCCTACTTCGACGCTGCGGTCAACGAGGCGCCGTACGATCGAGGCTGGACGCTTGCGTACTCTCCTCTGGAGGCGAGCAGCTTCAAACTCATCCGAAACGGGCAGACCTATGAGGTGGGCAAGCCCGGACGCGAAACCATCGTCAAGTTCTCCGCGACGGAGTACTTCGTAAAAGCGGACGCATGGTCGATGGGCAGCTTCGCTCCGCTGCGTGACGGCGACGTCCTCGTGATCGAGGGACAGTTTGCCAACGGAGGAGCGGGCGTTGTGATCGACGTCCCGACCACCTATATCGGCATCTGGTATGGCAAGGCGTTCGTAACCTCCTACTACATGGCTGGTCCCGCGATCTCCGTCGTTAATACGGGCGAGATGCTCGCCGACGAGAGAGATCTGCCCGGCTCCGGTCTCTACTTCGACATGGAAGAGAACGCCGCGCCTGCCGACCGTACATGGAAGCAGGAGTATTCTCCAGTGAGCGCTGACTGCCTCAAGCTGATCCGCGACGGCAAGACCCATTCCATCGGCATCCCGAGCCACGGCACCATTGTCAAATTCACCGCGACGGAATACTTCCTCAAGCTGGATCCATGGTCGATCGGTTCCTACGTGCCGATCCGCGACGGCGATATCCTGATTATCGGCGGTTCCTTCATCAACGTGGGCGAGTACGGCGGTACGATGCTGAACATTCCGGAAACGTACGTCTTCTTCCGCAACGGCAAGGCGATCATCGCCAAGTCCATGGGCGAGGTCGAGCTTGCCGAGGATGAAAGCCTCCGGCTTGCGCCGGAGAACGTTCCCGAGGGCGAGACGGTCGTCTGGCTCTGCGAGAACGAGAAGCGGCTGCGCGTAGATGAGAACGGCAACGTGACCGCTCTGAGCAACCGCGGCAAGATCCGCGTGTTCGCCACCGTCGGTAAGGCGTCCTATTTCTGGACGGTGAAGATGTACGAGGAAACCGAGTTCGGCAAGGTCTACCTCCCGTCCTCGGACAATGATCTTCCCTTCGGCGTTTGGTGCGGCTCGTACCATGCGTTCACGAACAAAGAGCTCGACAGGCTGGCGGACGCCGGCGTGACGCTCCTGATCGGCGTGAAGGAGGAGCAGACCGGCGACGGTGGCATGTGGTCGCTGCTGAACCGTGCGAGAGATCACGGCATTTCCGTGATTGCCGACATCATCGGCTGGGACGGCGAAACGCAGTTCACCTATGCCAGACACCCCGCGCTCAAGGGCTTCCTCGTCTGGAACGATCCTTCCAGCGCAGATCTCGAAGCGCTCGCCGCGCTGAAGACGAGCTTTGACGCGCTGATGCCCGAGGAACTGGACTTCTACGTCCAGCTTGGCGCAAAGACCGTTTCCTACGAAGCCTTGTCAGACGGCTCGGCGGCAGAGGACGTCTCCGCGTTCATTCGCGCGGTGCAGCCCGATCAGATTTCCTTTACGTCCGACGCTCCGGAAAAGGACGGAGACGGCTTCAAACTGCCGGAGGCGTATTTCAACCTGTTCGGCGTTCTGGCGCAGAGCGCGAAAAACGCCGCTCTTCCGCTGACCTATACGATGCCGGTCGCCGACACGGACGAAGCCCTGCTTCGCTGGCAAGCTGCACTGGGCCTGACCTTCGGCGCAACGTCCGTCAACCATTACGCCTATGCTACCGCACAGGACGGCAGCGACGCGATGGTCGATCCCGACAGTCACAAGGCAACGGACCTGCTTGACGACATCGAAACGGTCAATCGTGAATACCGCAGCTGGAGCGACATCATCCTCAGCTATTTCTGGCTCGGCATTTCCAAGGCGGACGTCGGTCAGACCAATCCGCTGCTGGAGGCGCTGAAGACCGACGTGCCGGTGAGCACCTACGGTTGGCTGGCAGACGCAGAGAGCGATCGGGATCTTCTCATCGGCAGCTACGTCAATGAATTCGGCGAATACGCCTATATGATCACCAACGCAGACGCCGCCGCAAGTGCGGACGGCTTCGCAAGCCTCGCAATGGCAGGCGGCAAGGTCACCCTGACGCTGATGGAAGGCGACTACCGCTGCGTTGCGCTGATCCGTAAGGGCGAGATCACCTACGTCGCGGTCGGCAAGGACCGTACCGTGTCCTTTGAGCTGGACGCAAACGAAGGCGTCTTTGTGATCCCCATGATGAACTGACCTGCATCTGCGCCGGGCAGACCTCCGTCTGCAAACGCGTCTGCCCGGCGAATGTCAATGTGTCAACTTCAATACACAGAAAGAGGACTGCGGTCCTCTTTCTTTTTTTTTGAGCAACAGGCGGAAGTCGTAAACGCCCTCTTTTGTAAAGGAAGGTGTTTGGCGCCCATAATACAGGATGCGAATACGTTGGCGGCTGCAGAAAAGACTCTGACGCTGCGGCTTTGGAAAATTTAGGAACCAAGGGACCACTTTTCTTCGCTGCGTTATGGACAATGATACCAGAAATCTTATAATTAAAGTGTATCAAGGTACATTTTTCGAGCGTTTCCCCAATAGTTCCCGGTTTTTCGTTCCCTGCTCTGTAACTTTTCCGCCAACAAGTGGCGGGTAAATTAAAAGGAGGTAACAAAATGAGCAAACATCATCTGAACCGTCTGCTTGCGTTGGTTCTGACATTGGCAATGGTGCTGTCGGTCGGCTTCGTGCTGCCGGTCGCTGCGGACGCGCCGATTGAGTTGGGCTATCTGCACGCAAGCGAGGGCACGACGCAGTCGGGCGGCGGCGAGATCACGCTCTACTGCGACAACGCGATCACCGAGAATTGGCAAAATATGTACGCGGAAAGCGCGGACTGCGTCAAGCTCATTAAGAGCGGCAACGACACGGTCTATAACATCGGCGCGCTGACCGAGTACGGCACGTCGGACGGCATCCTCGTCAGCCACAGCGACACCGAGCTGGTCCTCCGCAACTCCCAGTGGAATCTGAACTGCGCCAATCAGAGCAGCGCGTCACCGCTCGCCCACGGCGACACCATCATCGTCGGCGGCAACTTTACCGCGAACGGCGCCGTCTTCCACATTTCCACCACTTACATCACGAAGGACGCGGACGGCTACATCCACTGCTCCGAGACCTTCGAGGCAGGCGAGCTGTCTTCGCCCACGACCGTCTCTGACGGCATTACCCTCAATGCAGAGTACAAGTGCTACACCGAGACCTGGGCGCAATTCTATGCGGATGCTGCTTCCAATGTCAAGCTGTTCCGCGACGGCAATGAATACAATATCGGCGCGCTGACCGAGTACGGCACGTCGGACGGCATTCTTGTCAGCCGCAACGGCAATGTGCTTTATCTACGCAACTCGCAGTGGAACCTCAACTGCACCGGCATCAGCGGACTTTCTCCGATGACGGCTGGCGACGTGATCTACATCGGCGGCACCTTCACCAGCTCGTCCGGGCAGACCATCCACATTCCGGACACCTATATCTCCAAAGACAGCGAAGGCACGCTGACGGTTACGCAGGAGAGTCCCATCCCCTCCGTCATTCAGGCGGGTGCGATGATCGCCGGCAGCAACACGACGCTCAACAACGGCGGCTTCTATTTCTCGATGGCGGACAACGACATCCCGTATGATACCGGCTGGGCAAACGAGTTCTACGCCACGAGCGCGGACTGCATCAAGCTCATCCGCGGCGGCGGCACGGAAGCAGACGCTGTTTCCATTGCGCAGACCACTGCGGGCAGAGCCCCCTTCATCAAGTACAGCGAGAGCGGCTATTACTTCAACGGCAGCGACGCATGGCATCTTGGCGACAATGGACCGCTGGTCAACGGCGACATTCTGATCGTGGAGGGCGAGTTCACCAACGGCACGACGACCTTTGAGGTTTCCAAGAGCGTTATCGTGATCGGCGACGACGGCTCGCTGACCTTCACAGACACGGTTCCCGAGCCTCCTATTCAGGCGGGCGTGATGGAGCTCAATGCAAACCATGCCTCGCTCAATAACGGCGGCTTCTATTTCACGATGCAGGACAACGATATCCCGTATACGGACAACAACTGGGATAACAGATTCTACGCGACGAGCACGGATTGCGTCAAGCTGGTCCGCGGCGGCGGCACGGAAGAAGACGCTGTCTCCATCGCGCAGACGACGGCGGGCAGAGCCCCCTTCGTCAAGTATAACCGGAACAGCTACTACTTCGACGGCGGCAACGCTTGGTATATCGGCGACAGCGCACCGCTGCAGAACGGCGATATTCTGATCGTCGATGGCGAATTCACCAACGGCACGACGAGCTTCATCGTTTCCAAGAGCGTCATCGTGATCGGCAATGACGGTGCGCTGACCTTCACGGACGCGGTTCCCGCAGCCGATAACGGCCTGAGGATCAACACTGCCTCGCTGACACTGTATGAGGACATCGCGGTGAACTACGCAGCCACAGTGCCGGAGGGCATGACCGATCCGTATATGGTCTTCACGGTCGGAGAGCAGAACTACACGGTTACCTCCTCTCGTGAGGATAGCCAGGGCAGGCTGATCTTCACCTTCACGAATCTGACGCCGGATATGATGGGCGACAATATCAGTGCGACGCTGTACGCCACATCGGACGGAGATCTCGTCAGCTACGCCAAGCCGACCTACAGCATCAAGCAGTACTGCACCAACGTCATGGCAGCGTATCCGGACAATGCCAAGCTTCAGACCCTCCTGTCGGATATGCTGGTCTACGGCGCGGCAACGCAGCGCTTCACCGGTCATAACGCAGGCAGCCTCGTGACGGAGGGCTTGGATCTGAACGCATCTGAATTCAGCGCCCTGACCTCCACGGACCGCGCATTAACCGGAACGGAAGACACCAACATCAGATGGACAGGCGCAGGTTTGGAATGCGGCAGCCGTATGAACATGTACTTCACGCTCTCTACAACGGCAGGCGCTGCAACCTCGGTCCGCCTGACCATCAACGGACGCACCAAGGTTTATAATTATGCAGATATGGTGACGAGCGATCCGAACGTTTGCAAGGTGACCTTCCGCGGCATCTCGGCAAGTGAATACGGCGACGTCGTCACGGCGGTCCTGCTGAACAACGGTACGCAGGTCGGTCAGACGCTGACCTATTCCGTGAATTCCTATGTTTACTCCATGCAGAACGACGAAACCGTTGCAAATCTGTCGCGGCTCGTGCAGGCGATCTACAACTACGGCGCCTCTGCAAAGAACTACATCAGCTAACGGGAGGAAAGAAGAATGAAGACGTTTGAACAGCCGATGGTGGAGCTTTCGCGCTTTGATTTGGTGGATAATATCACCACCAGTGCGGAAACCACCGTAACAGAAGAACCCACCACTCCGACCATCTCTCTTCCGGAAGATCCGGATTTCTGACCGGTCGTACCCGAAATATTAAAACGCCGCGCTGTGGAGTGTTCCGCAGCGCGGCGTTCCTTCTGAATTCGGAACGGTTTACCAGCCTTGTCGGAAGGGTGCGCTGTGTAAAATAAGGGAACCACAGAACCACTTTGTTCCGTTTTTTGTAGATTTTCTACATATTTACTCTATAATAAAAAATGAAAGTGTACATATCTGAACAGTTTCCGGCATGACTCATCATATTCCAAGAGAGCGCAAAATCTTTCACAAACCGTAAACGCTTCCGTCGGCAACCTGCGGCGGAATACAACAAAGGAGGCAACCAATGAAGAAGTATCATCTGAACCGAATGCTTGCACTGGCCCTTACGGTGGCAATGCTGCTGTCGGTCGGCTTCGTGCTGCCGGTTGCGGCTGACGCGCCGATCGAGCTGGGCTATCTGCACGCAAGCGATGGCACCACGCAGAACGCAGACAGTGGAGAGATCACGCTTAACTGCGACAACCCTTATGGGACTGCTTTTGAATGGAAAAACCTGATCGCGGAAAGCGCGGACTGCGTCCAATTCATCAGAAGCGGCGACGATACCGTATACGACATCGGCGTTTTTACCGAGCATAACACGACAGACGGTATTCTTATCAGCCACAACGGTACCGAATTGGTTTTCCGTAACGGCGGATGGTTCCTGCATGCAGCGAATCAAAGCAACACGACGCCGCTCGCCTACGGTGATACCATCGTCGTCGGCGGCAACTTCACTTACAATGGCACCGTGTTCCACGTTTCCACGACCTACATCACGAAGGATGCGGACGGCTACATCCACTGCTCCGATACCTTCGAGACCGGCAGCTTTACACCGACAGCCACGACGGACGGCTTCTTGCTTGCTGCAGAGTACAAGTGCTACACCGAGACTTGGGCGCAGTTCTACGCGGACGACGCCGCCAACGTCAAGCTGTTCCGTAACGGCAACGTCTATAACATCGGTGCACTGACCGAGTACGGCACGACGGACGGCATCCTCGTCAGCCGCAACGGCAACCAGCTGTTCTTGCGCAACTCTCAGTGGAACCTCAACTGCACCGGCATCAGCGGGCTTTCCCCGATGACGGCGGGCGACGTGATCTACATCGGCGGCACCTTCACCACTTCCAACGGACAGACCCTCCACGTCAAGCCCACCTATATGTACATGGACAGTCAGAGCAATCTGACGACCTCCGATGCTTTTAGCGTCGGCACGCTTTCTGCAGACTCCAGCCATCCCGCAATGACCAGCGACGGTTCGATCTACGGCATTGCGGAAGGCGGCTATGCGGGCAACTGGCAGGAGTACAAGGCGGAAAGCATGGACTGCGTGAAGCTGCGTAAGAGCGGCTCCGATACGGACGTTCCGATCGGCATTCCCGGCAGCCAGAACATCATGCGCAAGCGCGGCGACAATGTCTTCTGCATTATCAGCAGCCAATATTACCTGAATCTCGCAGGTCAGGGCAGTCTGACTCCCTTTGCAGAGGGCGATGTGATGATCGTCGAGGGCAACTTCACCGGCGTCAGCGACGGCATTACCGCGCATATTGAGAAGACTTACATCACCATCGAAAACGGTAACCTGGTTTTTAGCACCACGGATCCGGCGGACGCTCCCACTCCTTCCGTCATTCAGGCGGGCGTGATGGCAATCGATTCCAACAACACCTCGCTCACCAGCGGCAGCTTCTACTTCACCATGGCGGACAACGCCATCCCGTACGACGCGGGCTGGGCAAACGAGTTCTACGCGACAAGCGCCGACTGCGTCAAGCTCATCCGCGGCGGCGGCACCGAAGCGGACGCGATCTCCATCGCGCAGACCACGCCGGGCAGAGCACCCTTCATCAAGTACGGTCAGACCGGTTACTACTTTAACGGCAGCGATGCATGGCATATTGGCAATAACGCGCCGCTGCAGAACGGCGATATCCTCATCGTGGGGGGCGAGTTCACCAACGGCACGACGACCTTTGAGGTTTCCAAGAGCGTCATCGTGATCGGCAGCGACGGATCGCTGACCTTCACTAACGCGGTTCCCGCCGGTCCCATTCAGGCCGGTGTGATGGTTGCCGGAAGCAATACCTCGCTCAATAACGGCGGCTTCTACTTCAGCATGGCGGACAACGACATCCCCTATACCGACGGCGACTGGACGAACGAATTCTACGCCACGAGCGCAGACTGCATTAAGCTCATCCGCGGCGGCGGCAGTGCGGTTTCCATCGCGCAGACCACAGCGGGCAGAGCGCCCTTCATCAAATACGGCAAGAACAGCTACTACTTCAACGGCAGCGACGCTTGGCATATCGGCAACAGCGCGCCGCTGCGCAACGGTGATATCTTGATCGTCGAGGGCGAATTCACCAATGGCACGACGAACTTCGTTGTCAGCAGAAGCGTCATCACCATCGGCAGCAACGGCACGGTATCCTTCGGCACGACCATTCCCACGGTCATCAGCGGTGGTCTGCTCTCCGCAGACTCGAACAACGGCTCCCTGCTCAACAGCGGCTCGTTCTACTTCGCCATGGCCGCGAACGACCTGCCGGCGGACGGCACATGGGCGACGCGCTACTATCCGTCCAGTGCGTCCTGCATCAAACTGACGCACAACGGCACGACCACCAACATTGGCAACGTCAATGCCGGTACGCTCCTGAAGCTGGATACGACGCGCTACTATCTGGCACTGGACGCCTGGGCCTATCCCACCGTCCCGCAGCCCGGCGATATCGTAACGATCGAGGGCGACTTTGTCCTGAATGACGCAACGCTTCGTATCACCAAGACCTACATTGCGGTCAACTGGGACGGTTCTTTGACCTTCACCTCCACCCAGCCCACCGCGCCGGTGAAGCCCTTTGCGGACACGCAGGCATATCCTGTCGCAATATGGAACGGCTCCTTCCACAATTTCAGCATGCAGCAGATGTACGACCTGCGCATGGCGGGCATCAACGAGATCATTGGCATCACGCCGTACTGGCTCGGCAGCAGCGACACAGAGCGCAACAACAATATGAACACGCTGCTCAAGTATGCCGCCATCTATGGCATCACGGTCTATCCGTCGCTGGACGTTTTCGACTCCAGCGGCAACGCGAGCATGTGGGACGGCACGACGGTGCCGGGCTACAACACCCAGCACGCTGCCATCGGCGGCTTCCTGATCAAGGACGAGCCCACCCTGTCGGAGATCAACACCCTCGGTACGCTGAAAACTGCATTTGACGCCAACAGCGCATTTGCCGGCAAGGTGTTCTACGTCAACCTCCACCCGCAGAGCTCGACCTCCAATATCGTCGGCTCGAGCTACGAGACCTACGTCAACAACTTCATTTCCACCGTGGATCCGGATGTCATCGGCGTGGACGTTTATCCGATCAATTCCAGCGGCGCGGCAAGAAAGATCTACTTCAGCAATCTTGCCATGCTGGCGACCAAGGCAAAGCAGAACGGCAGCACACTGCAGTACACGATGCTGTCCTGCGGTCATTCTTCCGGCAGCAGCACTTACACCGCGCCTTCGACCGCATTGATGCGCTGGCAGACGGACGTGGCGCTGGCGTTCGGCGTGAGCGGTCTTGCGCACTACCTCTATACTTCGCACGCCTCCGGCTATGACACCATGGCAAACACTTCCGGCGCTATCACCAACCAGACCCTGTATAACAATATTGCGACTGCAGGAAGCGAGCATCTTGCGTGGCTCGATACCTACAGCGAATATATCTGGCAGGGCACCGCGGCAGTCAATAACGACAGCAACCGGATGATCACCCGCATGGGCGAATACGCGTCGTCTCTGCCTTCGGGCACGACGGTGTCTTCTACCGGCGACGTGCTGGTCGGCATCTTCGACAAGAACGGCGAAAAGGCGTACATGATCACAAACGCGGGCGCTTCCTCCCTGCAGGCTGCCGATCCGCTCGACAGAGAAACCGTCAGCGGCTTCTATAACTTCAGCATGAGCGCCGTCACCGTGACGCTGGGTCTGACCGGCGTGGATTGGATCGAAGTGATCTCGGAGGGAACGACCTCCTATATCGCAAAGAGCAACGGCTCGTTCACGATTCCCGTCGCCGCCTATGAGGGTGTCTTCGTAAAACCGCATACGCACGTGTATGAAAACGGCGTCTGCGTCTGCGGCGACGCAACGCTGCGGATCCTCTCTGCTTCTCTCAGACTGGATGAGGACATCGACGTGATCTACACCGTTTCTGTCCCCACCGGCTACACCAATCCATATATGGTCGTCAACGGCACAACGATCTCCTCCTCGGAGGCGTCCGGAGGCAACAGACTGTTCACCTATACCGGCATCACCCCGCAGAGAATGAGCGACAACATTTCCGCGACACTGTACGCGACCAAGAACGGAACGACGGAAAGCGTGTCCGTTGCAGAATACAGTGTCAAGCAGTACTGCACGAACCTGTTGAACAGCAATCCGAGCGCGCAGCTGAGAACGCTCCTGTCCGATCTTCTGACCTACGGCGCGGCGGCGCAGACCTATACCAATTACAACACCGCAAATCTTGCGACCTCCGGCTTGACGCTGACGCCGAGCACATTCAGCGCGATCTCCGGCAAGAATGTAACCTTTACGGGAACGGCAGACGCGAATACCGATTGGATCGCTGCGACGCTGGTCCTCGGCAACAATGTCGCGACCCGTTTCTACTTCACGACGGACGATATCAGCAAGATCAACATTGATATCACGATCAACGGCGACACGGAGACCTTAGACGAGGGCTTTGTTTCCGTCGGCAATGGAAAGTACTATATCGACTTCTTCGGTATTGAAGCAACGCAGTTCGACGACACAATCACCGCCACCTTCTACGTCAACGGTGTGGAGACCGGCAGAACCATCGGTTATTCCGTCAACACCTACATCTGCGGTACGCAGAACAGCACTAACGCGACGCTGCGGGCGCTGGTCCGTGCGCTTTATAACTACGGCGCATCGGCAGCCGCTTATGCTCAAAATCAATGATAAACTGCAGTGCTGCGGCAGCTTGCTGCCGCAGCACTGCCAGCGAAAAGGCGTTGCACAGCAAGCGTCGTTTTGATATAATCAGTTCAGGAAGGCAATACGATCGGAAAAGGAACGGCACAAGCTGTCAAACAGGAGTGACGGCTGCGACCTTTCTTGATACGAAACTGAAATGCTTTCATTGAAGTTTGCTGCGCGCCACAACTGAAAGCCGTGCTTTGGCAAGCGCCGAAGCACGGCAAAATGATACGGAGAAGAATATGAAAAAAGTAGTTTTGTTGGGCGATTCCATTCGCATGGTCGGCTACGGACCGTTGGTGCCCGAGCTGCTCGGCAGCGAATACACGGTCTGGCAGCCGGAGGATAACTGCCGCTTTGTAAAATACACCCTGCGCGGACTGTTTGAATGGCGCGACGAGATCGCCGGCGCAGACGTCATTCACTGGAACAACGGTCTGTGGGACACCTCCACCGGTCTGTTCGACGACGGCGGCAAGCCGTTTACGGATGAGGAAGAATACGTCGCGAATATGCTTCGCGTGGCAAAGGAACTGAAAAAGATCGCACCGCGCGTAATCTTTGCGACGACGACGCCTGTCCGCCCTGACTACGAATATAACAACAACGCGGTGATCGAGCGGTATAATCGGGTCCTTGTTCCCGAGCTTCGGGCGCTGGGACTGGAAATCAACGATTTACATCCGCTGATCGCCGCCGATGTTTACAGATATATCCGGGAAAGCGACAGGATCCATCTGTCCGAGGATGGCGCGAGGCTCTGCGCCGAACAGGTGGCGCGCGTGATCCGCGGGGAAGTCTGAAATGGCGGGATTCGGATATGCGGCGAAAGACGCCGTGATCGCGCTGGAGCTTTCGGACGACTACGTCTGGGACTGCTCCGTGATCCATGCGGAGGGCAAGTATCACTTGTTCTGCTCCCGCTGGGAAAGGTCACTGGGCTTCGGCTGGAACTGGCTTTATCACAGCGAGATCGTGCAATGTGTCGCCGATCAGCCGCAGGGACCCTATCGCTTCCTGCGCGTCGTGCTGCCGCCTCGCGGCGGGAAGTTCTTCGACGGCAGGAACACGCACAATCCCTGCATCCGTTATTACGACGGAAAATACTATTTGTACTATATGGGCACTACCTACGACGGCGATGCGCCGCCCTTGGAGACGCAGACAGCCGAAACGGCGCTTCCGGTCTGGAACCGGAAGCGAATCGGCGTGGCGGTGGCGAATTCGATTTACGGGGACTTTGTCCGCAGAGATACGCCGCTGCTTCCTCCGCGAGGCAAGGAGTTTTGGGATTGCACGGTGACGACCAACCCGACGGTGGCGATCCTGCCGTCGGGAAAAACCTACATGATCTACAAATCCCGCAGAGGGAAGGGCGCGCCGCTGATGCTCGGCAGCGCGGCGGCAGAACATCCGGACGGAGCATTTCACCGCCTGTCCGATACGCCGATTTTTTCTTTCGACGATCCGGATATCCACGTGGAAGATCCGTTCTTGTGGTATGATGAAAGAAAAGAGCGCTTCTGCCTGCTTGTCAAGGACGACAGCAAGAACGGCGCTTTCGGCATCACGGGCGAATGGGGAAGCGGCTTTTACGCCGAAAGCAGCGACTGCGTCCGCTTCGAGATTTCCCCGGAAAAGGTCTATTCGCGCAAGGTCATGTGGAAGGACGGACACAGCAGCCTGCAGGGCAATATGGAACGCCCGTGGGTGCTGTTTGATGGCGACGGTAAGCCTGCATGGCTGTTCTGCGCCACGGGCGCGGGCAGCAACCCATACAGCTTTGGCGGCAGGACCTTCATCACGGCGCAGGAGCTGATACGGACAGGACGGACAGAGAAATGAAAAAGCTGCATTTGATCTGCAATTCTCATATCGACCCGGTCTGGATGTGGGACTGGGAGGAGGGCATGGGAGAGGCGATTTCTACATTTTACCAGGCGGAACGCTTCTGCCGGGAGTTCGATTTTATATTCAACCACAACGAAGCGATGCTCTACGAGTTCATCGAGGAGAAGGATCCCGCGCTTTTTGCGGATATCTGCGCACAGGTGAAAGCGGGGAAGTGGCACGTCATGGGCGGCTGGTATCTTCAGCCGGACTGCAATTTACCCTCCGGAGAGGCGTTCGTCCGCCAGATCGCGCTGGGAAGAAAGTATTTTAAGGAAAAATTCGGCGTGCGCCCGACGACTGCCGTTAATTTCGACAGCTTCGGACATTCCGTCGGGCTGGTGCAGATCCTAAAGAAGTGCGGTTATGATTCCTATCTGTTCTGCCGCCCAATGCTGGAGATGCTGGCGCTGCCCGCACGGGAGTTCGTCTGGGTCGGTAAGGACGGCAGCCGGATCAAGGCAACGCGCGCAGAGGACGACGCGCTATATACGAGCGGGTACGGGACGGCGCTGGCAGACGTCAGAAGAAAAGCGTCCGTATACGACACGGAGAAGGTCGGCGTTGCCCTCTGGGGGGTGGGGAATCACGGCGGTCTGCCTTCCCGGAAGGATCTGCAGGAAATCAACGACTATATCCGCACTGCGGACATGCAGGTTCTGCACAGTACGCCGGAGCAGTTCTTCGCGGATATCGAACCTGCGGCAGAATACCACGGCTCGCTCCCTTGCCTGATCGGTGCGTATACGTCCATGCAGCGCATCAAAAAGAAGCATATTGAGCTGGAGCACAAGCTTTTCACCACGGAAAAGCTCTGCGCGATCGCAGCGATCAACGGCTTATATCAGAAAAACGACGCTGCGTTTTTGTCGGCGCAGAAGCGGCTTGCCGCCGTGGAGTTCCACGACGTTTTATCCGGCACCTGCACGCAGGAGGGCGAAAGAAGCTGCCTGCGGCTTGCCGACAGTGCGCTCGACCTTCTGCAGAGAGAATTTGACCGGGCGTTCTTTGCCCTCTGCAGTCAATTTGAACAGGCTGCGGAAGGGGAGTTTCCTGTGTTTCTCTTCAATGCGCAGCCGTATGAGCGAGAAACGGTCTGCGAAACGGAATTTCTTGTGCCGAAGGCGCTGATCTCCGATACCGAGCAGTACACGGTGACGGCATATCAGGACGGCACGGAGATTCCGACGCAATGCATCAAAGAGGAGTCCAATATCAATTACGACCGGCGAAAGCGCATCGCATATCGCTGCCGGCTTGCGCCGCTTGGGATCACGAAGGTGGTCTTCCGTGTCGCGGTCACGCCGAAGCAGCAGGAAACGCAGACCGACGCGGAACAGATCGTGTTTTCCGACAGCAGGAAAACCGTCGTTATCAGCCGCAAGACAGGACTGGTGGAACGTTTTGCAGTCGACGGAAAGGAGCTTCTCTCCGGCGGGGCGTTCCAGCCGGTTTTGTGCGAGGATAACGCCGACCCCTGGGGCTGGGACATGGATCGGATCGGCAAGAATCCGGTACCTTTTGTCCTGTCAGACTGCCGTCGCGGTCCGTTTGCGGGGCTGAAAAACGTCGCTGTCGTGGAAGACGGCGACGTGCTGACTGAGGTGGAGAGCTTCTTCGAGGCAGGCAGCGATTTCGTTCGCATTTCATATAAGCTCTATCGGGAGCTGCCGTATATGGACGTCCATGTGGACGTGCTGCACAACGAGCAGCAAAAGGCGGTCAGGCTGCAGATCCCGACCGCGCTGGACGGTGCGTTTTTCGGACAGATTCCGTTCGCGACCGACCGCTTTGCGAAGGACGGCGGTGAAATCACCGCGCAGCGCTTCATCGGTATAGAGGACGTAGACAACGCACTGGCGCTCTATAACAACTGCACCAACGGCTTCAGCGCGGAGGAAGGCGCACTCTATGCGACCTTGCTACGCGGCGTTGCCTACAGCGCCCATCCGATCGAGGACAGACCGCTGATCGAAAAAAACCGCTTCATTCCGTACATTGAGCAGGGGAGGCACGAGTTTTCCTTCCGCCTTGCCTATCACGAACGGACAACGCTTGAAAACAGAGCGCAGGAGTTTGTCATTCCACCTTACAGCCTCTGCTTTTTTCCGCACGGCAGCGGAGCGATCGCGAAGGACACGCTGCGCGTTGACAATCCTGCGGTATCGCTCGCCGCCTTCTATCAGACGGAGGACGGCTACACTCTCCGCCTGTGCAACAACAACGAGGTGGAAGTCGTAGCTGCCGTTTCCCTCTGCGGGAAAGAAACAACGCTGCGCTTTGGAAAATATGAGACGAAGACCGTCGTGTTTGACGGCAAAGTCTTCAAGGAAAAACTTCTGTGGGTGTAGAAAGGGAATGGAACGTATGAGCAATTATTATTTTCCTGAAAACGAAGCGCATCTGCGGCAGGTGATGGAAGCGTTCTCGTTTCCTGCAACACTTGTCGGGGCGGTGCGCTACGGCTGCGGGCATATCAACGACACGTTCTGCGTCCTCTGCCAGCCAAAGGAGGGCGACTGCATCCGCTTTATTCTGCAAGGACTGTCGCAGGCGGCGTTCCCGAGGCAGGACGAGGTCATGGAGAACTTCGAGCGCGTGACGGATTATCTGCGCGAGCAGATCAAAGCGCAGGGCGGCGATCCCGCGCGAGAGACGCTGTCTCTGCTCCCGACGAAGGACGGAAACCACTATTATACGGACGAAAACGGCAAGGTCTGGCGTCTGATGCCCTTCATTGAGGGCACGGAATGCTATCAAACCGCTACGCCGGAGCGCTTTGCCGCTTCCGCGAGCGCGTTCGGCAGATTCCAGTATCTGCTGCGCGACTTTCCGGCGCACCTGCTCCACGAGCCGATCGCGCGCTTCCACGACACGGAGAACCGATTTGAGAAGCTCCTTGCCGCAGTCGAAGCCGATAAGGCGGGAAGAAAGACCTCTGTTCAAGCGGAGATCGACTTTGCCCTCGCGCGGCAGGAGGACTGCTCCGTTGCGCTGAACGCACTGCGTGCGGGCGTTTTGCCACTGCGCGTGACGCACAACGACACCAAGCTCAATAACGTCCTCATCGACCGCGCGACAGGCAGGGGACTGTGCGTCGTTGACCTTGATACCGTAATGCCGGGGCTGGTCATCAACGACTTCGGCGATTCCATCCGTTTCGGCGCGAATCATGCTGCCGAGGACGAAAAAGACCTGTCGAAGGTAAACTTTGACATTTCTTTGTATGAGATTTACGCGCGCAGCTTTATTCAAGGTACGCAGGGCGGTCTGACGCAGGCGGAGCTGGAGTATCTGCCGTGGGGCGCCAGACTGATGACCTTCGAGTGCGGCATCCGCTTTTTGACGGACTATCTGGACGGGGACGTGTATTTCCACACGACCTATCCGGAGCACAATCTGGATCGCTGCCGCACGCAGTTCAAGCTGGTGCGCGATATGGAGGAGCAGTTCGACAAGATGCGTAAGATCATACGAAATATTCAGAATGCAGGAGGAAACGAGCCATGAAGCGTTCGGAAATCAACAAGGCGTTAAAAGAGCTGGAGGCGATGTGCGAAAAGGAGCATTGCTACCTGCCGCCGTTCTGTCATTTCACGCCGGAGCAGTGGCAGACGCTCGGGCATGAGTATGACGAGGTGCGCGACTGCATGCTCGGCTGGGACATCACCGACTACGGTATGGGTGATTTTGAAAAGATGGGTTTTTCCCTCATCACCATCCGCAACGGCAACCGCGCGATGGCGGACAAGTACCCGAAGGTCTACGCTGAAAAGCTCCTGTATCTCAAGGAGGGGCAGTACGCGCCCAACCATTTCCACTGGTACAAGACCGAGGACATCATCAACCGCGGCGGCGGCAACGTGCTCATCCGCGTGTATAATTCTCTTCCCAATGAGGAGATCGACAAAGAATCCGACGTCACCGTGCATACGGACGGGAGAACCTATACCGTTCCCGCCGGCACGCAGATCCGCCTGACGCCGGGCGAGAGCATCCACATCCAGCAGTATCTGTACCACGATTTCGAGGTCGAGCCGGGGACCGGGGCGGTCCTGCTCGGCGAGGTCAGTCAGTGCAACGACGACAACAACGACAACCGCTTCAACCCGCCGATGGGTCGCTTCCCGAAGATCGAGGAGGACGAGCCACCGTACCGTTTGCTCTGCAACGAGTACCCTGCAGCGAAATAGGAGGGAACCCATGATCGACGTTGTTGCGCTCGGAGAGCTTTTGATCGACTTTACCTGTGAAAAGACGGATGCGGACGGCTATCCGACGATGGCGGCGCATCCCGGCGGCGCACCGGCGAACTTCCTCGCCGCACTGACGAAATACGGCGCAAAGAGCGCTTTGATCGGCAAGGTCGGCGCGGACACCTTCGGCAAGCTTCTGCTCGGGACGCTCCAAAACGCGGGCATCGACACGCGCGGTATGCTCGTAGACGAGGACTGCTTTACCACCCTTGCCTTCGTCACGCTGGACGAAAGCGGCAACCGTGAATTTGCCTTCGCGCGCAAGCCCGGCGCAGATACCCGACTGACCGCCGAGGAGATTGATTACTCCCTGATCGACGAGGCAAAGGTGTTCCATTTCGGTACGCTTTCCTTAACGGACGAGCCTGCACGGACGGCGACGCAGAAGGCGGTTGCCTACGCGAAAGAGAAGGGCAAGCTGATCTCCTGCGATCCCAATCTCCGCCTGCCGCTGTGGCGCAGTGCGGAGGAAGCAAAAGAGCAGCTCCTCTGGGCGATCGCACAGGCGGACGTCGTCAAGATCAGCGACAATGAGCTGGAATTCCTCTTCGGCTGCACGCCGGAAAAGGGCGCGGAGAGGATTCTCCGAGACTTCGGCGCGAAGCTGGTGTTCGTCACCTGCGGTGCGGACGGCTGCTATTTCAAAAACGCCCTTGCCTGCGGGCAGGTATCTGCGCCGAAGGGACTGAACGTGATCGATACCACCGGCGCGGGGGACATTTTCGGCGGCAGCGCGATGTGCAAGCTGCTGGAAGCCGGCGTCGCGCCGGAAGAATTGGACGAGGCGAAGCTGCGCGAGATTGCGTCCTTTGCCTGCGCTGCGGCGAGCCTCTCCGCGACGAAAAGCGGCGGCATCTCCTCCGTTCCGCCCTTGAGGGAAGTCCTCGAAAAGCTAAATAGCTGATTTAAATCTGCATAAAGCGCCGCTGTTCCGGATAGGTTTCCGAAACAGCGGCGCTTTCCATCAATTTGCGGTCTGACTGTCGAGTCTGCGATTGCGATAATACAGACAAAGATCTGCCGTTACCATCAGGAGATTCAGAAGATAGAAGAATAGAACGTACCACTTTTGACCGAACTGCGCCATATAGGCGGCGTTCGTGAGCTTCGCGGCGATTCCGGAGAGATAACCGACGATTATCAGGAACAAAAACGTGGGGCTTTTTCCTTTCGCCGTTCTTGCACGCCATGCCTTTGCAACGTTAAACGGCCAGGATGCGCCAAAACACACGATCATAATGATTTCAAGGATTTCGGGCATACCATTTCCTCCGTTGCTTTCAGTTTCCTCATTATACCATCGGGGAACGACGCAGTCCATTTCTGCAAAAAGAAAATGGTACTGTGGTACCTTTTTCTGTTTACAAAACGGACAGATTGTGCAATAATGCAAGTAGAAAACGGCGATTTGGTCGTTTTCCCTCAAGTCATTGGAACCAGTCGAAAAGAGCTTGATATGGAAACATCGATTTACAAAACAATCACGACCTATCTGCTGGAGTTGATCAGCAGGAACGTCAATACGCCGAATTACAAGCTGCCCAGCGAGCGTATGCTTGCGACGAATTTCAACGTCAGCCGCAAGCCGGTACGCCATGCCTATGACGACCTGATCGACAGAGGGTATGTTACGCGGATTCACGGAAGCGGCTATTATATCAGCAGCAGTATTGATGCGGATCAACTGCAGTCAAGTTTTCAGAAACGAATCAAAATATCCTTCATCATTCCGGCGGTCACGACGCAGTACTCCCACGCGCTGCTATCGGGCGTTTCCGATTTCTGCGCAAAAAACAGGGTGGAGTATACCATCCACGTCAGCGACGACCTTCCGGAAAAGGAGAATTCTCTGATCCGCTCCGCATCGAAGACGGGCTCGATGGGGATCATTCTCTTTCCGGCGGATAATGACGCCGCCAATT
Source organism: Oscillospiraceae bacterium (assembly GCA_017405865.1). Classification (GTDB taxonomy): domain Bacteria; phylum Bacillota; class Clostridia; order Oscillospirales; family Oscillospiraceae; genus JAZOXB01. The sequence goes on from JAFQZN010000022.1 coordinate 89,948, forward strand.
ACAACGAGCTGGCTCGGCTTGCCGTGCGGAAGTTCCCGTTTGTTCTGGTGGACAGGCGAATCCCGAACTTCAACACGTCTTTCGTCGCGTCTGACGATCACCAGTCCATGATCGACGCGCTGCAGTTCCTCTTCCAGCGAGGCTATCACAATCCCGTTTTCGTAACGCCTTCGCCGCGCAGCGCCTCGTCCATTGATTCGCGCATCAACGGATATACCCACGGGCTATTGCGATTCTATAAAATGGCGTCGCCGTCCAACCTGCTGATCCTGAGCGAAAACCGCTCGCAGCATAAAAACGAAGTGATGCAACACTTGCAGAAATACCCGCAGACAGACGTAATGATCCTGCTCGGCACCAAAAAAACGCCCGTTATCTCCGCTTTGAAGGGCATGGGAAAAAACGCGATCAAGCTGATGCTTTTCGACGACGAGTTGAGCCATACGGAGCGAGAGACGCTGAAGCCGTTCTTTATTCTTCAAGATGGCTATTCGATCGGTTACGTGGCTGCGGAGATCTTATATAATCACATCCTCGGAGATATGCGTCCGTCCGTGCGGCTGTTTCCCGTCACCATCGCGGACGCCGACGGCAATCCGCTGATGCCGACGGAGCCTATTCGCCGGGGTGCAGAGCCGCACTGAAACGGAGGCGGGCATGTCCGAGATCGTTTTTGATGATTTTTCCTGCTGGTATCGGGTAAAAAAGGAATATGTTAAGGCGTTGGACGGTCTGTCCTTTATGATTCGCGAGGGAGAATTTTTTGTCGTCGCCGGACTGTCCGGCTGCGGAAAGACGACCCTGCTGCGCAGTGTTCTTGGGCATTGTGACTACACAGAGGGGAGCTTGACGGTAGACGGCGTTCGAGTGGAAGAGAAGGACAGCCGCACAAGCAACGTCGGCTATGTCCGGCAGGAGGCGGAGTTATACCCGCATTTGACGGTTTATGATAATATCGCTTTTCCGCTGCGCGCCATGCGCACGGAGCAGGACGAGGTTGACCGGCGTGTGAAGGAGCTTGCCCACCGTCTGGAGCTGGACTGGCTCCTGACCCGTGTTCCGAGGCAGCTTTCCGGTGGACAGCAGCAGCGGGTCGCCATTGCGCGTGCGCTGATTAAAAAGCCGATGCTGCTGCTGTTTGACGAGCCGTTCTCCAATCTGGAACCCGAGCTGCGCGGTACACTCCGTCGGCTTGTGAAGTCGCTGCAGCGGGAGTACGCGATTACCGTTCTGTTCGTCACGCACGATCTTCAAGAGGCATTCTCCCTCGCTGACCGCATGCTCATTTTGGAAAATGGACGCGTGGCGGACCTCGGTACGCCGATGGAACTGGTGCACGACTATAAATCCGAGTTACTTAAAGGTTTTTTGAAATGAAACAGACCGTTCTGAACCTGCCGGTGCAGACCGCTTCCCGCAAGCTTTCTCTGTGCGCTGCGCTGTGTGTGCTTGCGGCGGCGGTCACACTGGGCGTCAACGTTCTTCTGGCGCTGACCTTCACGGAAACGACGCGGCTGCCGTATCTGTTGATCAACATCGCGTCCGATGCGATCGTCGGCAACGCAATCATTTTGGTTCTGGATACCTATCTTCTGCCGCGCAGGAAGCTCCTGTGCCTTGTTCGGCAGAAGGGGAGCGCCGTGACGGCGCTTGTGGACAACATTTCCGAGTCGCATCATCGGTATCTGGGGCTCGACTGTCTGGAGATCGCTGCAGAGGGACGCAGACTGTTTCTGCCATGTGATACGATCCGGCTGGAAACCGGCGTTCGCTATCGCTTTCAAACGGTTTCCAACGTGATCGTGGAGGCGGAGCGATGAAAAAGCATCTGCGGATGAATTGGTGGAAGTATATAGCGGTGCTGCTTCTGCCTGCGATTCTATGGAGCACTGTGTTTTCCCTGCGTGAACGGCCGAGCGGCAATGAACGCCTGCGCATCCTGTTCGTCGGAGAAGGAGTGAATACGACCGCCCTACAGGAGGATCTTGAGGCAGCGCTGCCTCACCTGACGACGCAGACTGTCAAAGAGATCACCGTCGTGCAGCAAATCCCGGATAACGTCGACTACGGCCAATGGCTGATCTCCAGACAATTCTCCTATGATATTCTGATCATTTCAGAGCCGTGGCGTATGGGAGATATGGGACAAAACTATTTCAGCAGATTGCGCGAGCCGCTTCTCTCGCACTTTCCGTCTGTGCGGCAATACTGTGAGACGGTGGACGGAGGGAGGCTTCCTTTCGCGCTTGCATTGACCTCGGTACAGACGCGGCTTGGGGACTACTTGAAGATGGAAAATGCCTCGTGGCTTCTGTTTTTCAGCCCGGAGAGCGTCAATCTCGGCGGCGAAAACGGAAAAGGGAACGCGGCAGATGATGCGGCAATCGCAGCAGCCCGGTATTTGTCGGAGGAAAAACATTGAAAAGAAAACGCAGGGCGGCGAGCAAAGACTATACCAAAGCGATGCTGCCGCAAAGCAGAAAAGAAATATTTTTCGACGTTTTGAAGCTGCAGTGGCGCAAGCTGTTGCTGCTCGGCGTGATCACAGCACTGTTTTCCCTGCCGCTGCTCGTCTCCGCGCTGGTGGGCGACGCCTATGCCGGGAGCATGATCGCCGCAGTGGGAGCCAGCGAGCCGGAAATGCAGGCGATGGCAGCAGTCTCGCTGCTCCGCTTTGAGCTCCTGCGCGGCGCGGTCGATCTGTTGCTGCTTCTGCTGTTCCTCATCGGTCTGTCCGGTACGCTTCGTGTGCTGCGGCAGCTGGCATGGGAAGAAAACGTCCATTTGCCGACGGAGTTTGCGGCAGGCATTCGGAGCAATCTCGGTCAGTTGAGCGCGCTTGGGCTCCTATGCGGCGTGATCGCGCTGCTGTGCAAGCTGCTGCTGTATTTTTCGACGTTTTACCGTTCCGCTTTGACGGCGACGGTGTCGCTGCTGCCCGCGGCAGTCAGCGGCTTGATCCTGCTTCCTGCAGCGTGTATCTGCGCGGTGATGATCCCTGTCTATGCCAATCCCTTCCGGGCGAATCTGAAAAATGCGTTTTACGTATATTTCAGCGCGCCGTGGCGGGTCATGGGGACACTTGCAGTATGCGCGCTGTTTTGGCTGCCTGCGCTGCTGCCCGGTCTTACGATGCGGGTCTTCGGGCATCTGTTCGCATATTTGTCGATCCCGGTGACGCTGCTGGCGTGGACGCTGTTCTGCTACGGCAAATTCGACGCATTTATCAATCGTGAGCAATGCCCGGAGCTGGTCGGCAGAGGTATCTATTCCGCGCAGGCAGAAACGGAAGCGACACAAAAATAAGAAAAACACGGAGGATGACGTTACTTGGAAGGACTGGATATTTTAGACTACACCGGCGATGGCTATCAGCCTGTGCACGACTTTGCTTCCTGGCGGGTCGCCTATCTGAATTGTCAGGAAAGCAATACCGCAGAGGGAATGCGCTATATCGAGCGGCACAACGAAACGGATGAGATTTTTGTTCTTTTGAACGGCGAGGCGACGCTTCTGATCGGAGAGGAACGCGCGCCCGTCGTGATGGAAAAATTCAAAACCTATAACGTCAAACAGGGCGTCTGGCACAACGTCATTGTCAGCAGGGACGTGAAGATCCTGATCGTGGAAAACAGCAATACCTCGGAAGAAAACTCCGATTATCTCTATTTCCGGTAAAGAGCCGGACGACGGAAAGGAACGGAAGCAATGGCACTGATGCACGTGGACTTTTTCTCCAATGTCCTGGGCATGTGTATGCAGATGGACGTCATTCTGCCGCAGAAGACCTATGGACAGATCGGCATGGAGGGTACAGCGGAGGAGAGCTATCCGACCCTCTATCTGCTGCACGGTATGAGCGACGATCACACGATCTGGCAGCGGCGCACCTCCATTGAGCGCTACGTCAGCGACCGCAATCTCGCGGTGGTCATGCCGAGCACGCATCTGGGCTGGTACACGGACATGGCGTACGGTCTGCCGTACTTTACCTATATCACCAAGGAACTCCCAGAGATCTGCCGCAGCTTTTTCCGCGGGATGAGCGAAAAACGGGAGGACACCTACATTGCAGGGCTTTCCATGGGCGGCTACGGCGCGCTGAAGGCTGCTCTGACACGTCCGGAGACCTACTGTGCCGCAGCGGCGCTTTCCGCGGCGACGGACGTCTTCGTCCGTGCGCAGCGCGAGGACAAGAGCGGCCGCAGGCATTACTGGGAGAGTATCTTCGGCAAGCCGGAGCAGGTCCCGGGCAGCGAAAACGACCTCTTCGCGCTGGCGGAACGCTGCGCAAAGGGCGGGCTTAAGCCGGAGCTGTTCCAGTGCTGCGGCACGGAGGACGACCATCTGGAGGAAAACCGCCGTTTGCGCGACACGCTGCAAACACTCGGATACCGTCTGCAATATCGGGAGCCGCAGGGCGGTCATTCATGGATCTTATGGGATGCGGAAATCCAAACGGTGCTAAACTGGATCGACGAGATCAGACGGCGATCACCGCGCTGATCCGGACGAAGAAGGAGAGCGCGTATGAAGTATTATCTTGCGATCGACATCGGCGCGTCCTCCGGACGGCACATCATCGGCTGGGAGGAAAACGGCGCGCTGCGGAATCAGGAGATCTACCGCTTCGAAAACAAACTGGTGAAGCGGGACAACCATCTGACGTGGGACATCCATGCGCTGCTGCGCGGAGTCAAGGAAGGAATTCGGCTGGCGTTTAAGGCGTTCGGCGCACTGCAGAGCCTCTCCATAGATACATGGGGCGTAGACTACGTTCTGCTGAACGGAGACAGGGAGATCCTGCCGTGCTATGCCTACCGTGACCACCGTACGGAGGCGATCATCGACAGCGTCCACGCAAAGCTCCCGTTTTCCGAATTGTATCAGCGCACCGGCTGCCAGTTCCAGACCTTCACGACGGTTTATCAGCTCTACTGCGACCTCCATGCCGGACGACTGGCAAAGGCAACAGACTTTTTGATGATGCCGGAATACCTGATGTATAAGCTGACCGGCGTAAAGAAAAAAGAGTATACCCATGGAACGACGACCGGGCTTGTGAACGTCCGGACGGGCGAATTTGACAAGGAACTGATCGACGCCTTCTCATTCCCACGGCGCTTGTTTCCAAAGCTTTTGCAGCCGGGAACCTATTTGGGGAGACTCCTGCCGGAGGTCGCCTCGGAGGTCGGCGGTAACTGCAGCGTCGTCTTCTGCGCGACCCATGACACGGCGTCGGCGGTTGAGGGGATCCCGATGGAAGGGAACTATCCCTATATTTCCTCCGGCACGTGGAGCCTGCTCGGCGTGAAAACGGAGCATGCGCTCACAGACCGCAAGAGCGAGAATAGCAACTATTCCAACGAGGGCGGCGTCGGCTATAACCGCTATCAGAAGAATATTATGGGCTTGTGGATCGTCAATTCCCTCCGACAGGAGCTTTGCCCGGACAAGCCTTTTTCCGAGATCGTCGAAGAGGCGGAAAAGAGTGATTTCGACGAGACGGTGGACGTAAACAACGAACGTTTCTTCTCGCCGAGCGGAATGCGGCAGGCGTTCGATCTGACGCTGAAGCAGCTGCCGAAAACGCCGGCGGATTACTTCCGCTGTGCATACCGCTCCCTGGCGTTAGGCTATAAGAATGCGCTTGACGAGCTGGAAGAAAACACCGGGAAACGCTATGACAGGCTCTATATCGTCGGCGGCGGCGCAAAAAACAATTTCCTGAACAGATTGACGGCGGAATTCACGGAGAAGGAAATCGTCGCTCTTCCGATCGAGGCAACAGCGATCGGCAACCTGCTCGTACAGGTAAGGCTTGACAGGAAAGGATGATAGCGCCGCTGCGGCAAACGATCCGCTCTGCGGAATAATGGAGGTACATTATGGCTGGTCTGACGCTGAAAAACGTCGAAAAAATCTATCCTTTTACCAATGAAGACAAAAAGGCGAAGAAGTGGAAGAGAAAGAAGAACGAAATTGAGGAGCCCGAGAAGAAGGTTAATCTCCAGATCACCGACAAGGGTGTGGTCGCTGTGCAGCAGTTCAGTCTGGACATTGCAGATAAAGAATTTATCGTGCTGGTCGGACCATCCGGCTGCGGCAAGTCCACGACGCTACGCATGATCGCCGGGCTGGAGGAGATCACCTCCGGCGAGATTTATATCGACGGCAAGCTCGTCAATGACGTTGCGCCGAAGGATCGCGACATCGCGATGGTCTTCCAGAGCTACGCGCTCTACCCCCACATGACGGTCTACAACAACATGGCGTTCTCGCTGAAAATGAAGCACACGCCCAAGGACGAGATCGACCGCAAGGTACGAGAGGCTGCGGAGATCCTCGACATCACCGAGTATCTGCACCGCAAACCGAAGGCGCTTTCCGGCGGCCAGCGGCAGCGCGTCGCCATCGGCCGCGCCATCGTGCGCAATCCGAAGGTCTTCCTGATGGACGAGCCGCTGTCCAATCTGGACGCGAAGCTCCGCAACCAGATGCGCGCGGAGATCATCAAGCTGCGCGAGAAGATCAACACCACCTTCATCTACGTCACCCACGACCAGACGGAGGCGATGACGCTGGGCGACCGCATCGTCATTATGCGCGACGGCTTCATCCAGCAGATCGGCACGCCGCAGGAGGTCTTCAACCATCCCGCCAATCTGTTCGTCGCGGGCTTCATCGGCACGCCGCAGATGAACTTCTTCCGCGACGCGCAGCTCAAGAAGAACGGCTATACCTATTCCGTCGAGATCCTCGGTAAGGAGTTCGTCCTGCCCGAGGACAAGCAGGAGAAACTGCACACCGACGGTGCAGAACCCGGCAAGGTGATCGCAGGCGTCCGTCCCGTGCATCTGACGATCGCTGACGACGGCATCGCCGCGACGGTGGACGTCTCCGAAATGATGGGCAGCGAGCTGCACCTGCACATGGACGTGGGCGGCAGCGACGTCGTTGCCGTCGTTCCGACTGCCGATCTGAATGTCGGCATGATCGCGAACCATCAGAGCGTTCACTTCACGATGAAGCCCTACCTGATCCATCTGTTCGATACCGAGACAGAAAAGAGCCTGCTGTAAAGAAAACGGCAGCATAACGCAGAGAAGCAGCGGTGTTACCGGTGCTTGCAACGGTCAGTCGCACCCACGGTGTACGGGTGCACAGTTCTTCGGCTGCTCGGAGCAAAAGGCCGATATTCCTGCTTTAGGGTGATCGGGAATAATCTTCCCGATTTCCCGCATAACCCAAGCCACCGCTTCGGGCATCCGAAGCGGTGGCTTTGTGCGGCTGCCGGCAACGGACAATGGCAGCGAGACAGCTCATAGACTGTACGATACGATACAAAAATATGATACAAATCAACGATCCGACTTTTAGTCCGAAAGGATAGACAATTTGGATGGTATGGGGCAGAGAGCCACAGAAGAATGATGATGTCAAAAGTATATGTGCATCAATTCACGCAATTTGTGTCTGCTTTTTTCCAATTATTTCGCAGGAAGCAATGACAGCAAATCACGCAATTCTTAAAAAAATAGAAGATGTTCATTCACGCAATTAGTGGTCGCGAAAGGTGGCGCGACGATCACGTCAAAAGACAAGCAGAATAACACTTCACAATCACGCAATTATGGGTACGGTATCGTTGCCGCAATTCACGCAATTCTGAAAGCACAACTTCTCAAGCCGTTTGCCAAAAACCCTGATAAATACAGGGAAAAGCGGATTTGGAAGTAAAAACGATTCGTTATGTGGAAATAGAAAAAGAACAATCAAAAAATATAGAAAACTGAGAATTATTTGAGGATCAAAAGTTTTCGATTTTGCAGATTTTACGAACCATCTGAATTTTCTGAACTCTTTGTAAAAATGATGTTCTATGGGGTTCAAGAGGCCGCTGGTTCGAATCCAGTCACTCGGACCAAAAACTCCGCAGGGCATAAGCTCTGCGGAGTTTTTGCATCTGCAGGAAAGGACGAACCGGCGGCCTCTTGATTGTCATCCCTTCGCGGTTGCCGCGCAGCGGCGAGCGAATGGGGACATCATGCCGCACGGCAGTGCCCGCGCGAAGCGCTGCACTGCCGCTGGTTCGAATCCAGTCACTCGGACCAACAATCGGGACAGTCCTTTCGGACTGCCTCGATTGTTCTTTCTATATGCTGTGACTGGATTCGAAAGGCGGCTTTTGGCGACAGTCCGGTGGACTGTCGCAACCGCCGTGGCTTTTCCGCAGAAAAGCGAATCCAGTCACTCGGACCAAAAACTCCGCAGGGCATAAGCTCTGCGGAGTTTTTGTATCTTATCACACAGGGAAACATTACAGAAGCGGAACTTGCAAGAAGACTGGGTATCACGCCGCAAAAGCTGAGTTATAAGTTTAAGAAAAACAATTTTAGCCTTCCAGAATTTTGAAAACTCTTGCAGACTTTCCGTGTTTCGTTTATAATGAAGAAAACGTACCGGATGGGAGGCAAGAGCCGTGAATGAAGAATTGCTGGAGCAATGGGCAAAGCTTTATCATTTTACCCGGGAGATCAGCGAGCTTGAACCCTGGGAACGACTGACAGAGGAAGACGCACTTGTCTATGCGCAAAAGGAAAAAGGGAAAGAACTGGTGTTCAGCGTTCTCGGCAATGCGTGCCCCTTCTGCGGAATTGCCTGCTATCCGAGTTGGGCTGCTTACAGCAGGGCTCGTCTGCGCTTGCGTGGGAAGAATGGCCGACAAGAGCCACTGTTTATGCTGCAAGACGCCATGATCGGAATCTGGGGTGCAAGGAAGGACGTCAGCAAGGACAACTACGAAATAATCAAAGCGTTAGGGCTTCGGGGACATGGAGATGGAAGTTGGCTGCATTTTGAAAAATATGAGGAAGGCTTCTATCCAGCGACGCTCTCTGAAGTAGAGGTGGAGGAGCTTGCTGATGCCATGGGAAATCTCTACATGATGATGCGGGCAATTTATGAGAATCGTCTTCCCGACTTCAAGCCGGGCATGATGCTTTTGCGCTGGTATGACGAGAAAACCAAGCTTTACATGACACACCCGTTCCCGATGCAGAAGCTGGCAATACCAAGCTACCCCGTGGTTCACATTAAGGAGAATGATTACTTCCAATCAACCGCAGCCCTGCCAACGGTTGCGTATACCCTGTCTTTGGATTGGTCCTATCTTCCCTTCACCGCAAAAGACGGCGGACGCGAGTTTTTCCCAAAGCTGCTGCTTGGCATTAATCAGGAAGAGATAATCCTGTGCAGCGATTTGCTTTCCCCAAACCAAAGCCGGGTCAACATAGTCTTCAACGCAATAGAGCAGTTGTTTCGCAGCGCAGGAAAGCCCAATGCAATCCGGGTCTGTGACCGGGAGTTGGAGGCAATTCTGTCCGAGTTCTGCCATAAGCTCGGGATTCGCCTGAACTATATGAAAACACTCCCAGCGCTGAACCGTGTTCGTAAGATGTTTATTGACCATATGACGAGATGATTTACTTCCAGAATCTGTGTCTGCTGCTATCTATGTTTCGACAAATCCGCTATAAACACTACGACCAACAATCGGGGCCGTCCTTTCGGACTGCCCCGATTGTCTGCTTTGTACGTTATTTCATGCGATGGCGCAGCTTTCAGTGCATTAAGTCAGGGACGTCTGCCGCCGCCCATGCCGCCGAAGTCGCCCATGCCGCCCATGCCGCCGCCCATCATCTGGTTGGGGATGGAATCGACCTGCTGCCCATTGACGATGAGCGTACCGCCATTGAACTGCGCGGTGCCGTCGTAGTCGAAGGGGGACTGCGCGGTGACGTCGATCGTGCCGCCGTTGATGACGATGTTCCCGTTGGAGTCGATGCCGTCGGTGTCGCCTGCGCCCATCACGACAGTCAGGGTGCCTGCGTTCATCTCAAAGGTCGGCGTGTAGGCGGACGACTTGTAGGCCGCGTTGACGCCGTCGTCGGATGCCGAGATGGAGATGTCGCCTCCGTTGATCTGGATATAGGTCGCCTCCAGACCCTCCGCCGCAGTGAGGATGATGCTGCCGCCGTCGATCTGCAGAAGCGTGTTTGCGTGGATCGCGTCGTCGCCGACGGTGATAGTGAAGCTGCCGCCTGCAATGTAGATGCTGCCGAGCGTATCGTCGTCGCTGTTTTCGGCGTGCAGACCGTCCTCGCCTGCGCTGATGGTGAACGTGCCGTCCGCAATGGCGAGGCTGTCCTTTGCCCGGATGCCGTGCTTCGCCGCAGAGATCTCATACACACCGTCGGTGATCGTCACCTCGTCCTTGCCGACGATGCCGCTGCCTGCTGCTGCACTGATGCAGAGCTTGCCGCTGCCGTTGAAGGTGACGTCGTCCTTTGCAAAGACGACCGCGTCCACGTCGTTGTCGTCAATCTGCACGTAGCTGCCCCCGTTGGAGAGCGTGTTGACCGAGCCGCCTGCAAGCGTCACAAATACCTTGTCTGCCTGCACGACGTAGATCGCGGCAAAGGTTTCGGAATGGATTGTCGCTCCGTCGAGGACGAGCTGCACCTTGTCGTCCTTGCTGACATTGACGATGATGCTGCCGTTATCGAGCGTGCCGGAGAGCACATAGGTGCCTGCGGCGGTGATCGTCACATCGCCGCCGTCGATCTGCACGCCGTCGCCGTCTGCTGTGGCGGACGCGCCGTTCAGCGTGATCGTGACTGCTTCGTCCGTATCGTATTCGCCGGACAGATCACGGTCGGAGAAGGCACCGCTGTTGTCTGCGGAAGATGCTGCGGTTGCGCTGCTGCTGTTAGAAGCAGCCTCGCTTGCACTTGCTGTGCTTTCCGTTGTGGTGGCGACGGCGACGGTCGCCGTCTGGGTCGCTGCAATCCCGCAGGCGGACAGAAGCAGTGCTGCTGCCAGCGTAAGAACGAGAAGCGTAGCGAGATGATTCTTCAGAATTTTCATGATGAATACCTCCGTTCATGTTTGATTTCTGCCGTCATTGTAGCACACGGAAGGAAAACAATCTCCGAAAAACAACGGCAGAAAATACGCAGAATGCACGAAAAAAGAACGCCGACGGGCGTTCTTTATATGTGGTTCTCAAGTGGGGAAGACGGCCTCAAAGACCGCGCCGCCGTTGTTCCATACACGCAGCGTTCCGTGATATGTCTCCGCAACAGACTTTGCGATGGCAAGCCCGATGCCGTGCTTCCCGCCCTTTCCTTTATAAAAGCGTTCAAAAACGTAGGGCAGATCCTCCGGCGCAATGCCAACTCCGTCGTCGGCGACGCGGACGGTGACCGCCCCTTCCTCGCTGCGGCAGGTCAGGTGGATGTCTCTGCTTGCGTAGCGCACCGCGTTGGAGATGAGATTGCCGAACAGCCGCTGCGCGTCCTGCTCACGGATTGCCAGCAGGACGGGCGCTTCGTCGAAATCAAAAGAGAAGGTGAGGCTTCTCTTTTCCGCCTCCGTGTGCTGCTCCGAGACGCAAAGCGACAGCACCTCGCGCAGGTCAATCGGCTCTGCTTTGCCCTCCTGTCTGCCCTTGCCCATGCGCGAAAGATAGAGGATATCCTCCACCATGTTGCCGAGCTTGTCCGACTCCGAGAGGATGACCCTGCCTGCAGTTTGCGGCTCAATGACTCCGTAGACGATGCCCTCCGCATTTCCGCGGATGGAGGTCAGAGGCGTCCGCAGCTCATGGGAGACGTTTTGGAAGAAGGTTTCCTGCTTTTGCTTCGCCTCCTGCAGTTCTCCGACCATGCGGTTCATGGATTCGGCAAGCTGCGTAAACTCCACGTCACGGAACGCCAGCTCCTGCTGCTCGAGTTTGCCGCTGCCGATCTGCGCGGCAAAATCGGACAGCTTCTGCACCGGCTTTGCAAAGGTGCGCGCGAAGCGGCGGCTGAAAAGGACCGAGATCAGGATCGCCGCGAGGACGACGATTAATAAAATCACATTTACCTGCCGGGAAAACGCCGTGATGGCAGTCACGTCCGCATAGACGAGCAGTCGGTTGCTTTGCTCCATGGAGTCCTGCATCAGAGAGATCGTATAGGTTCCGCGGTCGAGAGAGACGACTTTACTCTCCGTACCGACAGACAGTGCCTGCTCGCGGACGCAGGCTGCCAGCGCCTCTGCCACATCCCGCTCCCCGTGCAGCACGACGACGATGGAGCCGTCCTCGGAGAGGACCGCAGCGCTGTATTCTGCGCCGGTCACATGATCCGGTCGCTCGTCAAAGGGAGGCTCGTCCCGGGGGAACTGAACGGCTCCGCGCCGATCCTCGGAAATGCTCTGCGTCACCTCGCCCAGCTGCGTGGAGACTCTGGAGCGGATATAGCTTTGCATCGCGATATTGAATGCCAGCATCACGGCGAGCAGGATCGCGCAGGTCAGCCCGATCAGCGTGAAGGTCAGGCGCGTTCGGATATGTCGCTGCTTTTTCATGCGGTTTCCTCCAATCGGAAGCCGTAGCCCCAGACGGCGGCGATATTCACGCCGCAGCCGCCCAGCTTCTGGCGCAGCCGGCGCACGGTGTCGTCCGTCGCTCTGGTTTCTACCACGGATTCAAAGCCCCAGACGGTATTGAGCAGCTCCTCGCGGGAGACGGCCTGATCTTTGTGCAGCATCAGATATTTCAGCACCTCATATTCCGTCGGCGTCAAAGCAAGGGGCGTACCGTTGTTGAGAATATGCCGCCTGTCTTCGTCCAGCGTCAATCGTCCGACGGTTACGGCGGCAGGCGCAGACGGCTCATGCTTCCGGCTTTCAAAGTCGATCCGCCGGAAGATCGCGCGCACCCGCATCAAAAGCGCCATGGCGGAGAAGGGCTTGGTGATGTAGTCGTCGCTGCCGAGGCCAAGACCCATGGCGTAGTCGTTTTCCGAGTCGCGGGCGGTCAGCATAATGATCGGCACCGTGCTGATCTTGCGCAGCTCCGTGCAGACGGTAAAGCCGTCCGAGCCGGGCATCATCACGTCAAGGATCGCCAGATCGCAGGGCGTCTGACGGAAGCGCTCGAGCAGCAGATCGCCGGTGGGGAAGTCCTCGACGGCGTAGCCGTCGCTGGAGAGGAAGGTCTTGACGATCTGCCGGATATTGTCGTCGTCGTCGGCTATATAGATGCGCTTGCTTTCTGTTTGCATTTCATTCGGCTCCGTTTCTGCGTTTTTCTTTATTATATCAGCGCATGAACGCAAAATCAACGGGGACGAGCGATGCAAACAGCCGCAATCCATACGAAGCGCTTCGTGCGCTTTTCGTATTTTTTGCCGCGAATTCTCGGAGATTTCCGCCTGCGCCGTCTGCTATGATTTGGGCAGATGAAGCCAATGGGCTTTGCTGAAAGGAGGCAAACAAAATGAATCAGCTGCAAACCTGCTTCAAGCGCTATGAAAAGAAGTATCTGCTGACCAGAGCGCAGTACCTCGCGGTACGGCTCGGTATGGCGACATATATGACGCCCGATGCACATCCGCACTATACGATCAGCAATGTGTATTACGATACGGAGCATTACGATCTGATCCGCACGTCGCTGGAGCGGCCGGTATATAAGGAAAAGCTGCGGCTGCGCAGCTACGGCGTGCCCGCAGAGCGCGACAGCGTGTTCGTCGAGATCAAGAAGAAGTATGACGGCGTGGTCTACAAGCGCCGCGTCACAATGCCGATGCAGGACGCCGCCTCGTGGCTTTCCGGCGTGTCGGACGGCAGCGGCAGCCAGATCAGCCGCGAGATCGAATGGTTCCTGCGGCTGTACCGCCCGGAGCCGAAGGTCATGATCGCCTATGACCGCGAGGCGTGGGCGGCGGCAGACGGCGGAGAGCTGCGTATCACGTTCGATACCGGGCTGCGTGCCAGAGATAACGACGTCGATCTTCGCTTCGGCGATCACGGTCTGCCGCTTCTGCCGGACGACCGGATCCTGATGGAGGTCAAGATCCCCGGTGCAGCACCGCTGTGGCTGACGAGGCTGCTCTCGGAAAACCGCATCTTCCCGACGTCGTTCTCCAAATACGGAACCTATTACAAGCAATTCGTGCTCGGCGGCATGCCCGCCGCAATGCAAAAGGAGGTCATTCGCAGTGCTTGACACGATCATCACGGGAACGGAAATCACCGTATCCGCATTCTTTATCTGCACGGCAGTTTCTCTGCTGCTCGGTCTCGGCGCGGCAGCGCTGGGCATGTTCAGATCCAAATATTCCAAGAGCTTTGTTCTGACGCTTGCCGTTCTGCCGGCAATGGTACAGATCATCATTATGATGGTCAACGGCAATATCGGCGCAGGCGTTGCTGTTGCAGGCGCGTTCGGTCTGATCCGCTTCCGCAGCGCGCCGGGCAGCGCAAAGGAAATCGGTCTGGTTTTCCTGGCGACGGCGATCGGTCTTGCCACCGGCATGGGCTACGTTGTGATCGCAGCGGTATTCTTCGCGGTGATCGCAGCAGTCTGGCTGGGGCTGACCGCGACCCGCTTCGGCGCGGGAGCGGAGGAAGAGCGTGAGCTGAAGATCACCATTCCGGAAAATCTCGACTACGACGGCCTGTTCGACGATCTGTTCATGAAGTACACCCGCACGTCGGAGCTGGAGCGCGTCAAGACGACGAATATGGGCACACTCTATGAACTGAGCTATAAGATCGTCCTGCGCGACACGCACGAGACAAAGGCGTTCCTTGACGAGCTGCGCACGCGCAACGGAAATCTGAACATCGTCTGCGGCAAGCCCGTGACGAAGGAGGCGCTCTGAAGATGATCCGCAGGCTCTGGGGCATGCTGCTCGCCGCCGCACTCCTGCTGTCTGGCTGCGCGCCTATGGAGGAAGGGCTGCCGACGCAGCAGGATCAGGCGCAGGATCTGGAGGTCTGCTTCTTTGACGCGGGGAAGGCGGACGCAATCCTGCTGACCACGGGCAGCAGCGCCGTTCTGATCGACGCGGGCGAAAAGGGCTTCGGAAAAACGATCTTGACCTATCTTGAAGAGAAAGGCGTAGAGCAGCTCGATTGTCTGATCGTCACGCACTTTGACAAGGATCACGTCGGCGGAGCGGCGAAGGTGCTCGAGAGCATCCCTGTCGGAACCGTCCTGCAGAGCAATCAGCCCAAGAACAGCGACGAGTATGCAAGCTATGTCAGCGCGCTCGGCGCCGCAGGGATCACACCGCTGACCGTGCGAGAGACGTATGCGTTTACGTTGGACGGCGTATCCTATTCGGTCGATCCGCCGCGCCGGACAGAATATGACGAGGACAGCAGCAACAATTCCTCGCTGATCGTCACCGTTACGAACGGAGACAACCGCTTCCTGTTTACAGGCGATGCGCAGACGCAGCGGCTTGCAGAGTTCCTCGATACGAATGCTGCGACCTGCGACGTGCTGAAGCTGCCGCACCACGGCAAGGATGAGCCTCTGCTGGACGCGCTGCTTGCTTCGACGCAGCCAAGGTATGCAGTCATCACCTCGTCGGACGAGGAGCCGGAGAGCACAGCGGTCGTCGCGGCGCTGCAAGATGCAGGGATCGGCGTTCTGCTCACACGCAACGGCGCTGTTATACTGCACAGCAACGGAATAAGGATCACATAACATACAGCTGGTTCTGGCAACGGACCGCTTTGCCTGACGGGAAACGTCAAGCAAAGCAGTCCGTTTTTTGCCGATTGCCAAAGAATACCATGCAGAAATTGCGGCAGGATTTTCCAAAGTTGTAGCGTCAAACTGTTGCAATCGCTCAAAAGTACAGGTATAATGAAAACAGAATACAACAATGGAGGAAGATAGATATGGCAAAGTTTTGTGCAAATTGCGGAAATCCCATCGAAGACGGCAGCGTGTTCTGCGATAACTGCGGCGCAAGACTGGGCGGCGCTCCTGCTTCCGCACCGCAGCAGTCTGCGCAGCCGCAGTACCAGCAGCCGCAGTATCCGCAGCAGCCACAGTATCCGCAGCAGCCTCAATATCCGCAGCAGCCGCAGTACGGCTATATGCAGCCTGCGCAGCAGCCAAAAAAGAAGACCGGACTGATCGTCGGGCTGATCATCGGCGGCGTCGTCCTGATCGCAGCGATCGTGGCGGCAGTGCTTCTCCTGTCTCCGAAATCGGAGCCGCAGGACGAGCCTCCTGCAACGCAAGCCGTACCGACCGTGACGGAGCGACCGTCCGAACGTCCGACGCAGCCGCCCACGGAAGCGCCGACCGAAGCGCCCACCGAAGCGCCGACCGAAGCGCCGACCGAGGCTCCTACCGAAGCTCCCACCGAGCCGCCCACGGAAGCGCCGCTTCCCTATGAGACGGGGCTTGCCGCGCCGCGCGGCGAGGACTTCATCTGGATCTCCGACGCGCAGAGCGGCAGCCTTTCCGGCACCGCCCTCAGCAATGAGGAGCTCCTCGGCAGGTGGAAGGGCGAATTCATCTATAACGGCACGTGGGAGCTGGTGTACGTCACCATCGCCCGCGACGGAACGGTCACCATCGAGCCGTATCAGATCTATACCAGCGACTGGACGGATAACAGCGGCGCAGCAGTGCGCACCTTCCAGGGCACGTTCGGCGTGAGCAGCGTCAGCGGTCCCGGCGAGGTCGGCAACATTAACCTGTATACTTTCATTGTCATTAACGGCATCCAGTACGGCGTCGGTACCTGCGGCGCAGGAAACCTCTATCTGACCAGACCGTAAACGGATCACCTTTTTGAGGAGGGACATCAGCATGGCAAAGTTTTGCAAACAGTGCGGACGCCCCTTGCGGGAGAACGCGAAATTCTGCCCGACCTGCGGTGTAACGGTCACGAAGACCGTTCAGCCCGCTGCGCCCGTCTGCGCCAGCTGCGGCGGCGCACTGAAGGCGACCTCAAAATTTTGCCCACGGTGTGGGCAAACGGTCGGCGTAACCTGCGACCCTGCGGTGCAGTTTGCCCCACAGGCAAGCGGAAAACAGAAGAAACCGGGTCTGTTTTACGCAAATATTGCGCTTGCGGCGGTGTGCGTCGGGCTGATCGTGCTCGGCATCTTCACCATCCCACAAAAAAAGGGCGAAAGCCCGACCGTGCAGCCCGGCAGCGTGCTGGCGGGCGACTACGGCGAGGGCGACTACGACGCGGACGCTTCCGCCGCGATCGCGGCGGACTATGAAGCGATCGCGCGCGGCGAAACGCTTTTGCCCGCCGCGGAAGAGAGCGCGGAAGATTTCACACCCCACGCCTTCAGCGACTGGGCGTCGGAAGGGGAGGAGGATTGAGCATGGGCAAGGAAAAGAAGATCTTTATCAGCCTGCTTTCGCTGACGCTTGTGCTTGCGATCCTCGTCACGGGCTTCGGCTGGCCCGGCTTTTTCCGAAGCGCGTCCTCCCGCAGCGGCAGCAGCTCCGATTTCACGGTCGAGGGCAACAGCAAAGCCATTCACCTGCAGCCCTTGGACTATCTGACCATCGACGCCCCGGAGAACGCCTTTGCGCAGGACACCGAGGTGCGCTTTACCGAGATCACGGACGATAGCGCGCTGGACGAGCTGGAATCCACGCTCCGCACCGACGTCGAGGCGCATAACGACTACGTCCTCGCCGCCTACGAGATCGACATGGGGCTGGAGCCGGATGAGCTGATGCCCGGCAGCTACACGGTCGCCATTGATCTGGAAAAGGCGGGTATTCCGGAGGAGCTGTGGCAGAGCGTCACCGCCTACCGCGTGGACGCGGACGGCTACTGGAGCGAATACGCCGTCAGCTTTGACGGAAATTCCATGATCGTGGAGAGCCAGCAGAACTCCGCCCTTGTCATTTCTGCGTTCGTCGGCTACGTCATCATCGACGAGCTGGTTCCCACGATCAGCGCCATGGATCTCAGCCTCAAGCGCTTCTTCACGCCGGAGGACAGCATCTACGTCTACGAGAACAACGACTGGCGCACCGGCAAGCGCATCTTCAAGCTGAAATTCACCTACAACGACACCGTCGCCGAGCTGATGAAGCGCAAAGATTTACTGCGCGTTTTGGTGAACGACGATAAGCGGCTCATTATAGCTGATGCGCGGGAAGCCTTGGGGCGGGAGCTGGGCATCCAGCCAAACGAAGTGACCGGCCCGCAGCTGCGCGTCTACAGAGAGCGCATCAAGGATGAGATCTGCCGGAAAAACGCGGAATACGTCGCCTTGGAGGCGCAGATCAATCAGTATGAGGAAACGCAGAAGCTGTCGAATTTGGAAATGATCGGGCGCGTCGCCAAGAACCTGCGCACCGCCTACCAGTATCTCAAGGAGCAGGTCAAGGTCAACATGCCCAAGTACGTCATGGACGTGCGCCTGTCCTACGTCGTGGGCGGCGAGGGCGCGACGGGCGTGACCGTCAACCACATCCTGCTCAAAAACTCCTATCTGATGATCAATACCAGCTATCTGCTGACGCAGGGCTCGGAGAAATGGTACGACAAGATGCTCGTCACCGCGACGCACGAGGTCTTCCACGCCTGCCAGCGCACCTATTGCTCGCGGCTTTACAACATCAAGTTCGAGGAAGCCACGGCGCAGATGATCGAGGACGACTGCAACGAGTACTATCTTAAAAACGGCATCACCACCCACGACGGCAGGGGCGAAAACGCAGGGAAGCTAGAGGTCTACGCCATACCGATCGACAAATTCTCCGTCACCTACGACGGCGAAACGATCAAATATAAAGGCGACGACAAATCCGACGCGGGCTATCCGCTCTGTCACTTCATCCGTTACCTGCGAGACAAGCTCGCGCCGGAGATGACCTACGCGCAGATGTGCCAGGTCTACAAGAAGTTCTGGACGACGCCGACCGTGACAGAGCTTTTGAAGGAGCTGTTCGGCCTGAACGATGAAGGTCTGACGCTTCAGTTTCAGATGTTTGCCCACGATAAGCAGGCGATGTTCTATGAGAAAGCGGAGAGTGCGTCGGAAAACATGGATCACACGAAACGCTGGGCGTTCCCGTTCAGTATGAAATTCAGCGACGATACCGACCCCACCCCGCGCTTGCGCGTGGAGGTGAAGGACTATGCCTATACCCTTCGCACGCGCTACCTCCTGCCCGTCCTGCCGACGGGCTACGATGGCGACATCGCGCTTTTGCTTGTTCCAGACCCGGGCTTTGAAGAAGCGCTGCCCGACCTGCGGCTCGTTCCCGCCGGCCCCAATCAGGCGAACGCGAAGCGCAGCAGGAACGGACTGTTCTTCCCCCCGCAGCCGGTTTGGGACCCGTTCTACGTCATTGAGGCGGACGGGGGTACCTCCGACACGGGCAGGAGCGCGTACTACTCCGTCTGGACGCTGACCGCGCCTCAAATGGACCCGCCGAAAACCGAGGGCGGCGAGCTGATCTTCACCCTGCCGGAACTCTCCGGCGCAGCAGGCGCAGGGCAGGGCCTGATCGATGGCTACCGCATCACCGTCACCTGCTCGGACGGCACGGTGACCGAGAAATACTATCCCATCTCCGACGCTGCCACGGAGCAGTCGCTGTATCTCAACGATCTCAAGGCGAGCAGCTCCAAGGCGGAGGACGTGACCTTCTCCCTGACCGTCTGCGAGTACATCGACGAGGGCGGCGGCAGCTACACGTTCTGCCCCGAATCCGGCGCGATCAGCGGCAAGTCCGGCGGCACGTTTGAGGACACGCTCTCCTGGGGCAATACGACAAGCTCCGTGCGTATTGAGGGCGCGGAGATCACGGACGTGGAGGACGCGCGCGAGAGCAGCATCGGCGGACTTGTCAAGCAGGTCAACGGCACGGTGAGCCGCAGCGGCACGCTTACGCTGTCCGTGCAGGCAAACGTCGATTTGAGCGGCTTTGATTCGCTGGGCGCTTATCTGTATTATTACGACGCTGCCGGAAATATGATCCGCTCTGAGATGATCACCGCGCTGGAAAACGGCAGGCTCTCCGTTATGACAAAGGAAGGCAACGATCCGAACATGACCGAAACGATGCCGGGCAAGGGCGCAAACCGCATTGACTGGGAGGTGGACCTCTCCCGGTATCCGAACGTCACGCAGGTTCGTATCCACTTTCTCTCCTGGGGCGAAGACGCGATTGACTACTGGGCGTACCTCACCGTGAAGGACTAATACTAAAAATCAATTTAAATATTAATTGAATTTTGCTGTGCTACGCACAGCCATTTCAGCGCGTTGCGCTGAAATGCCGTCTCATGCAGACTTCGACGCGCCTTCGGCGCTATAAAGTGCTTTTTATAGTATTTTATCGAAGTCTAGTATAATACGAAAATGGCGACAGCCCCTCGGGATTGAAGGGCTGTCGCTTTTTTATTGCAGCGGGATGCGAATGCCGTTGATCACGATGGCGGTCGCCTGCGAGATCGGCTGCGGATTGAGGAAGGCGATGGAGCAATAGAGTACGCCGTCGTCGTCCCAGTCGATCCACAGATTGTCTCCGTAGGTGCCGTAGGACACGGTATATTCCGTACCGTCAGGGTACTCGAGCGTCAGGGTCGTCGGCCGGGCGAAAGTATACGGCTGCAGATTCCGAAGCAGCTCCTGCAGATGTTCGTATTCGTCTTCCGTGAGGAAGCCGTCCGTATCGCCGCTGTTGCAGAGCGCAAGGAAATCCGCGTCGTCCATGCGGTCGAAGTCGATGGTGGGGAAGTCGGTCTTGAGCTGCGCGCCGTATGCAAAGCGGAAAAACTCGAGCTGGCACAGCTCCTGCTTTTCCAGTTCCGCGACGCCGCCGAAGGAATTGAGACGCAGCGCGGTCATCGGAAGACCCGCTTCCTTCACGGCGGCGTGATCGAAAGCGATATTCTGCGTTTCCGGGAGCGCGGGCACGTCAAAGTCGAACGTCCATTGACCGGGCAGGTCGATCGTCCGGTTGCCCAAGTAGAGATCCTCGCAGACCTCCTTGCTCGCCATGCCGAAGCCGCCGAGCTCGATATGCAGCTTGTGCCCGGCAATATCTCCCATCGGAGAGAGCACCCACAGTACGCTCGCCGTGCCGTCGGGGTTTCTGACGGTCGCTTCGGTGCGGCCGATCGGAACGTCGTCCGGTACGGGGGTATAATGGACGTCCCAGAAGCACCAGTAGGACATATCCTCCGGGAATGCAAAGCCCTCCGGCGGCGTGACCGTAAAGGTGAGATAGAGCTTCGACTCCGTCGGGTCCTGATAGCCCATGATAGAGTCGACCGTGACGGTCGTGCCGTTGCTGGTCTGCGAAATGCCGAGGTCGATCGCGGCGTCGTCAATGATCTGCTGACCGGTTTTGTCTACGTGTACCTCGATAGGAAGATCCGTCATCGGATGTGTTTCAAGCAAGGCGGCGGTATTTGCGTGAGAGATTGCGTAATATGCGGCTGCGCTGAGACTCAGAAATACGGCCAGCGCCGCCGCGATCAGCGCGGCTCTCGGAATGCGGCGGCGCACGGGGACGGGCGGCGTCTCGCGGGCTGCAAGAACGGTCTCGTCATCGAGCGCGCCGAGGGCTTCGATCAAATCATGGGGTTTCATCGGAATAACCACGCTCCTTTAAGTAAGATTTCAGTTGTTTTCGTGTGCGGTGCAGCATAGAGGCGATCTTGGCGCGGGAGAAGCCGAAACGCTTTGCAATCTCCGGCTCTGTGTCAAAATACCAGTAGCGACAGAGAAAGACGCTTCTCTGCGTAGCATCGAGCGTGGAGATAAAACGCTTCACGGTCTGCGCAAGCTCCTTTTTCTCGACCGCTGTCTCCACGTCGCTCTTTGCCGGCAGACATTCCGACAGCTCGTCCAGACAAAGCGGAAGCTCTCCGCCGCCGCGCTTATCGCTGTGGCTTCTGCGCCACAGGTCGATGGCATGCTCGCGTGTCAGCTTGGCAAAATACGCCTGCAATTGGAGCGGCGCGGCGTTCGGAATGCCGTTCCACGCCTTGAGCCAGACGTCGTTGACGCATTCTCGCGCGTCCTCTGCGTCGCCCAGCACCTGCAATGCGATCTTGAGACAGTACGCGCCGTACTTTCGCTCGCTCGCCTCGACTGCAGCCTCTGACCCTGCCTGATACAGGCGGATCAGTTCAATATCTTCGATGATTCACACCTCCTGTCGGGGATCCCTTCACCCATAATACCGCAAAATAATGAAATCTGTTGCAAAAATGCGGAAAGAAACGAACGCAGAGGGAACAAAACGAGCGCTGCTTCTATGTCGATGCACCAAAACCTGTACAAGTCGCACAAAAACGGACAGAGAATCCACCCCGTTTGGTGCAGATATACAAAGAATGTAAATTAAAGGAAATTGTTATTTACTTTAGTTCGCTAATTTGGTAATATGGTAGCGTACTAAAGAAAAGGAGATAACCACCATGAAAACTGCAATGAAACTGATCGCATTGATCCTCGTGTTCGCCATGGCACTGTGCGTGTTCGCAGGCTGCGCCAAGAGTGAGACCGATACGACCCCGACCGAGGCAAAGAAGGACGACACTCCTGCCACGACCGAGGCTGTACAGGCGGACGATTCCGACTCGGCCTACGTGCTGGACAAGGGAACGCTCGTGATCGGCATCACCGATTTTGCCCCGATGGACTACATGGAAGCGGGCGAGTGGGTCGGCTTTGACGCGGATATGGCAAACGCCTTTGCCGCCTATCTCGGCGTGGAAGCGCAGTTCGTTGAGATCGTTTGGGAGACCAAGACGATGGAGCTTGACAACAAGAATATCGACTGCGTCTGGAACGGCATGACGCTGACTGACGCCGTCAAGACCGCGATGGAGACCTCGAACGCCTACTGCAACAACGCGCAGGTCGTCGTCGTCAGAAGCGACGTCGCCGCGCAGTATCAGGATATCGACAGCATCCGCGATCTGAAATTCGTCGTGGAAGCGGGCAGCGCAGGCGCGGAGCAGCTGGACGCGCTCAATATTCCCTATATTGAGGCGGATTCCCAGGCGGACGCGCTGATGGAGGTTGCCGCAGGTACCTCCGAGGCGTGCGTCATCGACCTTTTGATGGCGGGCGCTATGATCGGCGAGGGCACAAGCTATGCCGATCTGACCTATACCGTCGCGCTCAACAGTGAAGAATACGGCGTCGGCTTCCGCAAGGGCTCCGACCTTGCCGCAAAGCTGAATGAGTTCTTTGCCGCAGCCTACAAGGACGGCTCCATGCTGGCGATCGCCGAGAAATACGGCGTTCAGGAGTCGCTGATCGCGCAGTAAGGCGATGGTCCAGACCGTAATCAGCGCGCTCTACGGCGGCTTCCTCGTCTCGATCAAGCTATTCGGGCTGACGCTTTTGGGCGCGCTGCCGCTCGGACTTGTAATCTCCTTCGGCTCTATGAGCCGGGTCAAGCCGATCGCCCTGCTGACGCGGGGGCTTGTGTGGATTGTGCGCGGCTCGCCTCTGATGCTGCAGCTGCTGGTGATCTTCTACGGTCCGGGGCTGCTGTTCGGATGGAATATCTGGGGCGGCAGCGATTCCGGGCGCATGCTCGCGGCGCTGACGGCGTTCATCCTCAATTACGCCTGCTATTTTTCGGAGATCTATCGCGGCGGCATTGAGGGCATCCCGCAGGGACAGCGTGAGGCAGGGCAGGTGCTGGGTATGACGCGCTCGCAGATCTTCTTCCGCGTGACGCTCCTGCAGCTTGTCAAGCGCATCCTGCCGCCGATCTCCAACGAGGTCATCACCCTTGTCAAGGATACCTCCCTTGCCCGCGTCATCCTCGTGTACGAACTGATGTGGGAGGGGCAGCGGTTCATCAAGTCCGCAGGTATCATCTGGCCGCTGTTCTTTACCGGCGTGTTCTATCTGGTCTTTACCGGTCTGCTGTCACTCCTGTTCCGGCGGCTTGAAAAGCGACTGGACTATTTCACGGTGTAACGATATGGCACTACTGGAAGTTAAAAATCTGAATAAGTCCTTCGGAAAGACGGCGGTACTGAAAAACGTTTCGCTTTCGCTGCCGAAGGGGAAATGCCTTGCGGTCATCGGCTCGTCCGGCAGCGGCAAGACGACGCTGCTGCGCTGTCTGAACTTTTTGGAAACGCCGGATGAGGGGTCGGTCTACGTCGGTGGCGAGCTGCTCTATGACGCAGCAAAGCAGAAAACGTATTCCGAGAACGACATCCGCAGCATGCGCATGCATTTCGGTCTGGTGTTTCAGAGCTTCAACCTGTTCCGGCAGTATACCGCCCTGCAGAACGTTACCCTTGCGCCCCTCCTTGCCGCAAAGGCAAACAAGGCGCCTAAAGAGGAGCTTGATCTGTTCCGCGAAAAGGGGATCGCGCTGTTGCGCCGGGTCGGACTGGAGAACAAGCTGGAAAACTACCCGCATCAGCTTTCCGGCGGACAGCAGCAGCGGGTGGCGATCGCGCGGGCGCTGGCGCTGGAGCCGGCGATCCTCTGCTTCGACGAGCCGACCAGCGCGTTAGACCCCGAGCTGACCGGAGAAGTCCTCAAGGTCATCAGCAGCCTTCGCGAGCAGGATACTACCATGATCATCGTCACACATGAGATCCGCTTTGCCCGGGATATTGCGGACTACGTGATCTTCATGGACGACGGCGTGATCGTGGAGGAGGGACCGCCCGAGCAGGTGATCGACGCGCCAACGAATGCGCGCACCGTGCGCTTCCTGGAGCGCTACGCTGAAATGTAAAGAGGGAAATGATAAAGAGGGACAACGCCCTGCGCCTTACGCAGGGTGTTGTTCTGTAACATTTTGTTATTGCTATTCCGAAGATTGTATGCTAATATTACATGGATGGTCGCGCCATGCCGCCGGGGAAAGTGGCGAGGCGCGCCGTCATTGCGAAAAGAAGAGAGAAAGAGGAATTGAAATGACAATTTGTGTTGTCTGCGACGTGCTGGGTCGTGAAAACAACGGCACGACCATCGCGGCAATGAACTTGATCCGCTCGCTGCGCGCGAAGGGGCATGCCGTCCGCGTCGTCTGCCCCGACGCCGAGCGCAAAGGCGAGCCGGATTGCTTTGTTGTGCCAACACTGAATTTAGGACCGATCAACGCCTATGTCAGGAAAAACGGCGTTGTGATCGCAAAGCCGGAGCGCAAGGTGCTGGAGGCTGCGCTGGACGGCGTGGATCACGTGCATCTGATGGTGCCGTTCGCGGTGAGCCGCGCGGCTTTGAAACTGGCGCGGGAAAGAGGACTTTCCGTCACGGCGGGCTTCCACTGTCAGGCGGAGAACTTTACCTCCCACATTTTTATGAAGAACAACCGGCTGGCAAACCTGCTGACCTACCGCAATTTCTATCAGCATTGCTATCGCTGGGTGGACGGCGTGCACTACCCGTCAGAGTTCATCCGCGGCGTATTTGAGCGCTATGGCGGCAAGACCAACGCCTACGTGATCTCCAACGGGGTGAATCGGCAGTTTCGCCCGATGCAGGTCGAGCGCCCGAAGGAATTAGAGGGCAAGCGCGTGATCTTGTTCACCGGTCGCTACAGCAAGGAAAAATCGCATACCGTCCTGATCGACGCGGCGAAGCTGAGCCGCCACGCCGACGAGCTGCAGCTCGTTTTCGCGGGCGACGGACCGCTGAAAAAGAAGCTGGAAAAGCGCAGCAGGGGATTGAAGCACCCGCCGATTTTCCGCTTTTTCTCGCGCGAGGAGCTTCTGCAGGTCATCAACAGCGCCGATCTTTACGTCCATCCGGCGGAGATCGAGATCGAGGCGATCTCCTGCCTTGAAGCGATTTCCTGCGGTCTTGTGCCTGTGATCTCGGATTCAGAGCGCAGTGCGACCCGTTTCTTTGCGCTGCGGGAGGAGAATCTCTTTCCCTGCAACGACAGCAGGACGCTGGCAACGCGGATCGACTACTGGCTGGAGCATCCGCAGGAAAAAGAGAAGTGCAGCAGAGCATACCTCGGCTACACCAAGCAGTTCGATTTTGACGTCTGCATGGATCGGATGGAGCAGATGATTCTGGAAACCCATGAAAACAAGCATAGGGCGTGAGCAAATTGGCAAAGAAAATCATCTATTATAAAGATGCGCTCAACGACGATTTTGCGGACAACGGCATCGAGGCAAAGCCTGTTCCGGCTGACTTTCCGTTTGCGATCCGCAATCCGTTCTGGCGTGTGCTGGAATTCATCCTTTACCGACTGATCGCCACGCCTGCGGTGTGGCTGATCGGAAAAATCGGCTTTGGTCTGCGGATCAAAAACCGTAAGGTTTTGCGGCAGCTGCGCGGCAGGGGTTTTTTTCTCTACGGCAACCACACGCAGAATATGATGGACGCCTACACGCCGACGTTAGCGGTCTTTCCGAGCCACGCGCATATCGTGGTCGGCCCGGCGGCGGTTTCCGTCCCGTTCTTGCGCAGATTCGTGCAGCTACTGGGCGGGATCCCGCTGCCAGGCAGCGTGAAGGGCTACCGCCCGTTTCTGGAGGCGGTGCATTACAGAATGGAGCAGAAGCGCGTCGTGACGATCTATCCCGAGGCGCATATCTGGCCGTGGTACACGGGCATCCGCCCCTTCCCGGACGGCAGCTTTGCCTATCCCGTGCGGGAGGATGCGCCCGTTGTGGCGTTCGTGACGACCTACCGGGAGCGCAGGGTTTTCAAAAAGCTCTGGCCGTGCCTGACGGTGACGCTGTCAGAGCCCTTTTATCCGGACAAAACCCTTCCGGCGCATGAGGCAAAGAAGCGGCTGCGCGACGAGGTCTACGACTTCATGTGTAAAACAGCAGCCACGCCGGACAACTACGTCTATTACGAGTACCGGCAGGAAGCGCCGAAGGTGGAAGTATAAAGAACGGCACAGCGGAAGCACCGCTGTGCCGTAAATTTTTTTGCCTCACCGTTGTGCGTCGTTGACGAGCGCCAGAAGCGTATCAAAGGTGAGCGCCCCGGTTCGGTGCGCCGTGACGACGCCCTCCGGCGAGACGATGATCGTCTCCGGCAGGACGGTCGAGGCGCCGAGCAGCTCGCTCACGCTGCCGCTGTCGTCAACGGCAAAGGGGAGCGTATACGAAAAATCCTCCAAATAGGCAGATACGTCCGCAGTCACAGGCAGTGAATGCACCGCCAGAACGGCAACCTCCGAGGCTCGCTCCCGCAGGAGCCGGTCAAAGTTCGGAAGCTCCTCGACGCACGGCGCACACCATGTCGCCCAGAAGTTGATCACGACGACCTTGCCGCGCTGCGCGGAGAGCTGAAACTCGCTTCCGTTCACGCATGTCATGCGAAAATCCGGCAGTAGCTCGCCGACCTCCGTTCCCGTCGGCGGCGCTTCGTCCGGCAGATTGACAATAACCAGCACTGCGATCAGCGCCGCGATCGCCAGCGTCCACAGCAGATAATACGTTATCCTTTTCACGAATGCCGCCTCCTTTCGGGAAGCTCCGGCCCGTGCAGGACGAGCTTTCCTGCGCGGAAGGAGATCGCCTTCGTCGGGCAGACCGTGATGCAGTGCATGCAATGCACGCATTCTGCGTCGCCGACCCTGCGGATGTCCGTCGGACACTGACTGACGCAAGCGCCGCAGTCGGTGCAGCGGGAAGGGTCGACACGCACACCGAGCAGGGCGAGCTTCGACAGCAAGCCGTACAGCGCGCCGAGCGGGCAGAGAAAGCGGCAAAAGGCGCGGTAAACAAAAACGCAGCCGAGCAGCACCGCGAGCAGTACCCAGAGCTTCCACCAGAACAGACCGCCAATCAGACTGCGCAGGGCGGTGTTCGCCGGATGGAGCAGCAGCAATACTGCGCCCTCGAGCGTTCCCGCAGGGCAGACGTACTTGCAGAACGCAGGCAGCGGAACGCGCCGGAAGGCAAAGTAAAGAGGAATCACAACGACCAAAAGCACAAGCAGAACGTATTTGATGCGGCTGATTCTTCTGGTCAGCGGACTCTTTTTGACTTTTTTTGTCGGAATCTTGTGCAGCAGCTCCTGGATCAGACCGAACGGACACAAGAATCCGCAGATCACCCTGCCCAGCAGCAGCCCGAATACGAGCAAAACACCGACGACGTAAAACGCCGGACGGTCTGCAGCGGAGGCGATCGCATTCTGCAGCGCGCCGAGCGGACACGCGGCGACCGCACCGGGGCAGGAATAGCAGTTCAGCCCCGGCACGCAGAGATTTTTGAGCGGACCCGTGTAGATCTGCCCCTTGGCGAAGCCCTTGAGGTGGGCGTTATAGAGCAGCGCCGCATAGAGCTGGATCAGACGCCGTACACGCGGCGTTTTCAGTCGCCTATCCAAGACCGATGCACTCCGAGCAGATTTTGACTGCCTTTGCAAGCACGTCTCGTGCGCCGCCGTTCCAAACGCCCAGCACGATCAGCAGCACGCCTGCGCCCAGCAGCGCCGCCCACAGCGCAGCCCTCCGGCTCATCGCCCGTCCTCCGTAAACAGAAGGGTGATCGTGCTGCTGTCGGCATCCACAGAAAAGTCCGGCTCACCGAGAAGGCGGAAGCCCTCCGGTGCGGATACGACCTGCACGTGGTATTCCTGCGGCTGACCGCTGAAGACGGCGTGTCCGTCTGCCTGCGTGGTCACGGGGGCGCAGAACTCATCGGTGCAGAAGTTGACGATCACGCCCTGCAGCGGCTGCCCGTCTGCTTCGGCGTAGACCGTGAAGGTACGAAGCGACGGCTCGCTTTCCGCCAGACTGTCGAACAGATCAAGGAAGTCCTGCGTCGACTGACGTGCGCCGATCTCGACAGAGGCGACGCAGCCGTTTCGATCGACAAGGATCGTCGTCGGAATGCCGACGGTCACGAAGCGGTCAAGCTCGGTGCCTTCCGTGCGACCCATCGGGAAGGTGAGCCCCATGTCGCCCGCAAACGTCTTCAGAACGTCAAGACTGTCCTCCGGCTCGATGGAGAGAGCGACTACAGCGACGCGATCCGCGCGCTGCATCCAAGCCTCCTGCAGGAAGGGGAATTCATAGCGGCAGGGCGGACACCAGGTCGCAAAAAGGTTGATCAAAACAAGCTCATGCGTTTTGAGCGCCTCGGAGAGGGTAAAGGTCGCTCCGTCGGTCGTCTGCACCGTGAAGTCCTCCAAATGCTCC
Source organism: Oscillospiraceae bacterium (assembly GCA_017405865.1). Taxonomy (GTDB): domain Bacteria; phylum Bacillota; class Clostridia; order Oscillospirales; family Oscillospiraceae; genus JAZOXB01. Next base: position 118,914 of record JAFQZN010000022.1, read on the forward strand.
GCCTCTTCGGACGGCTCCGGCGCATTCGTAGCGGGCGCTGAGGTCACATGCGCAGTCTGTTCGGTCGTTTGCGGGACTGTTGTGGGCTGCCCGAACCATGCACAGCCTGCCAGACAGCCCGCCAGGAGCGTCAGGACAAGCAGGATACTGATGTGTTTCATTTCGTTCCTCCAACCTGCTGAAATCAGCTTGCAATATCGTATATACAATATAGCACGGCGTTTTTTTCGTGTCAATTGCCTTGCTCCCGGCAGACCGGTGCGCGATCGGGAAAAGAACACGGGTGTTCGCAAAAATGGCTTTGCTTTTCCACTGCCTTATGATAGAATAAAATGGAAGAAAACGAAATGGAGGTTCAACAGTATGAAAAAACAGATCAAAACCACGGAAGCGATTTTCCCGATGCCGGTGCTTCTCATCTCCACCTTTAACGAGGACGGCACGGTAGACGTGATGAACGCAGCTTGGGGTACGATGCTCGACCGCGACATGGTCGCGCTTAACCTGACCGAAACCCATAAGACGGTGCAGAACATCAAGGCGCGCGGCGGCTTCGTCGTCCACATCGCCGACGCAAAGCATGTCGCGGAGGCGGATTACTTCGGCGTTGTCAGCGGGAACAAGGTCGCCGACAAGCTGGGCAAGGCGGGAATGACCTTTGTGAAGTCCGAGCTGGTCGACGCGCCGATCATCAACGAGCTTCCGATCGCCATGGAGTGCGCCTTCGTGGAGTATCAGAGCGACGAGACGGGCATGGGCGTGATCGGCAAGGTGCTTCGCACGAGCGTCGAGGAGGACAAGCTGAAGGACGGCAAGGTCGACGTCGACGCGCTGGAGGCGATCGCCTTCGATCCCTATACCCACGGCTATTACAAGGTCTGCGGGAGAGTCGGAGAAGCCTTCAAGGACGGCCTGAAAATCAACTAAAGTACTGAAACTGCGGTTTTATAACCTGATGAAACGAATACCGGCTGAAGCAGAGAGGACTTGCTTCAGCCGGTGTTGTCTTTTTAAGCGGGAATGGCCTGCAAACGGTTATTCCGATCGCAGCGCAGTCACAGGATCGCTGTGCGCAGCCTTGCGCGAGGGGATGATGCCGCCGATCAGCGTCAGCACGATGCTCAACGCAATGAGCAGGAGGGCTGCGCCGGGCGGCAGCGCCGCGTTGACGCCGTACTGCCCCGTGACCGCGTGCAAAATGGCGTTGGCGGGGATGATCAGCAGCAGCGTAATGCCCACGCCGAGAATGCCGGCCAGAGAGCCGATGATAAACGTCTCGGCGTTGAAGACGTTGGAGACGTTTCGCTTGGAGGCGCCGATCGCGCGAAGAATGCCGATCTCTTTTTTGCGCTCCAGTACGCTGATATAGGTGATCACGCCGATCATCACCGAGGAGACTACCAGCGAAATCCCAACGAAAGCGATCAATACCGCGCTGATTGCGTCAATGATTTTGGTGACCGAGCTCATCAGTGTGTCCACCACGTCGGTGTAGCGCACGATCTTGTCCTCGTTCCCGGCGTCCTCCTGCGTGTCGTTGTAACGGTCGATCGCATCCTTGATTTTCACTTTGCTGTCGAAGTCTCTGGGGTAGATCGTAATGGTAAACGGTTCGTCGACCGATGCATAGCCCAGCTTTGCCAGCACACTCTGCAGCGTATCGGTCGTGTCGCCGGACAGAAGCGAATTGAACAAATCCTTCAATTCATTGATGGACAGTGCGCTGCTGAAGGCGTCCTTCAGACTCTCTTCGTCAAAGGAGAATGCGTTTTGCAGACGACTTTGCAGCTGACGGGCAACCTGCCCCATTGCGCCTGCCATGACGGAGGCGAGCTGCTGCCCGACGGCGCCCTGCGCCTGCTGCATCAGCTCCGCCGTTTTTTCTTCCAGCCCGTCGGTACGTATCACCTTGCCCGCCGTCTCCGTCAGCTGCTCCTTCACGTCAGGGGTGTTTACGTATTCCAGGAAGGAACTGACCATTTTTTGCGGGTCGGGCAGGGCGTTCGCTTCGGCATAGGCGTGATAGCCGTCGTACAGCGCCGCAGCAATGCCCTGCAGCTGGGTCTCGGAAAGCTCCAGCGCGGCAAAACGCCCGTTGATGTTCTGACTGACAGTCTCCAGCTTTGCGGCGACCTCCGCGCTTGCCAGATACTCGTTGAGCAGCGCGGCGATCTGCCCCGGCTCCTCCGTCTGTCTGCCTTCGGCATACGCAGGGAAGCCGTCAAGAATGCCGTTCAGCAGAGCGGAGATTTCCTCCGTGCTCATCAGACCTTTAGAGTTTTCACGGATCGCCTCGCTGATTTTGTCTGACAGCAGCGTCAAGGCGTCTTCGGAGCGTAGATAGCTTAATGCGCCGTCAAAGAGCCTGCCGTAGTCGGTGGAGGGATCGCCTGCCGCGTAGTCGGCATAGCCCTCGACCAGCGTGCTGAAGAGGGCGCGCGCATCCTCTTCGGAAAGCTCGATCTCAACGGAGGACAGCAGCTCCTTCAGCGTATCCTCCGACACCACGCCGTCCAGACTCTGCATCCCGGAAAAATCCAGCTGCGAAAAATCGAACGCAGACGGATCGAAATCGAGCGCACTCTTGTCAAATGCAAAGAGACTTGACAGCGCGCTTTCATCAAAGGAGAAGACGTCGGACAAATCAAACGCAGTGTCGGTTTTCTTCTCGCCGAAGTTTACTCCGGTCAGAATGTTGCTCTGCGGCTGCTCCAGCTGCGCCTTGACAATGGGAGTAGCTGCTGCAAGCTCCATCAGATGCGTGACCAGCGAAGCGGGATATACGATGCCCTGCCGCAGCAGCGGGGCGTCCGTGTCCCCGGACGGCTGCACGATGCCGACGATCCGGACGGTTTCCGCACCGTCCAGCAGCTGCTCCATGTAGACCTCGTCCTCGGAGCGGTCGATCCAGCTGCCGGAATGCTCCTCGTAGGTATAGAACTGGGCAGGGGAGAGCAATCGAAACTCGATGCCGAGGAAGTCCCGATAAGCGTAGGAGTCGTCGCTGACCTCTCCTTCATAGCTCTTGCCCTGCATGAAGGACTGTATGATCTCGTCCAGCGTTTTCGGATCCTTCAAGCCCATCGCGTAGAGGGCAATATCGGACACGCGGCCGTTTCTCGTCAGCACCAGCACACATTCGTTGTAGCGCTCCGGCCAGTTTCCCGCCTTGAGCTCATACTGATCCTTGTAGACAACGTCGTTCTCAGGCATCCGGGAGAATACGTCCCGGTTGGTGAAGGCCGACATCATGGAGTTCATGGACGTGCCGGAGGAAAAACCGAGTTTTGCAAGCGCCGTGTCCGGGTTGACCTGCCGATAGACGCCGCCAGTCTGCGCGTAAAGATAGGGCGTGACGTTATAGGTGTATTCCACCGCCTGCGCGCTGCTCCGTATGACCTCGTCGTCGGTTTCAATGAATTCGCGCAGGGATTTCAGATCGTTAGCGGTCACCTGCGAGAACATTTTTGTGATCATATTCCATTCCCTGACCTCTGCCGGCTCCTGCCCGGTGCCATCGCCGCCCTCATTTTCGGCAACGTCGGTCAAAAGAGAGGTGAAGTCCATGCCCGAGGCGGTGATCGTCAGCGGATAGCTTTTCAGCGTATTTTCCTCGGTGTCGCGGATATAATTATTCGCGCCGTTGGAAAGCGAAAGGATCAGGGCAATGCCGATGATGCCGATAGAGCCGGCGAACGCCACCAGCAGCGTGCGTACCTTCTTCGTCCAAAGGTTGTTCAGGCTCAAGCCGAAGGCCGTCATCACGCGCATCGACGCTTTGCCGGGCTTCTTGTGCTCCGCAGTGACGTCCGAAGCGCGGAAGGGGTCGGAGTCCGCAATGATCTTTCCGTCGTGAAGCTTTACGATCCGCGTGGCGTATCGGTCGGCAAGCTCCGGATTGTGGGTCACCATGACGACCAGACGGTCCTTTGCGACCTCCTTCAACAGATCCATGACCTGCAGGCTGGTTTCGCTGTCCAGCGCGCCGGTCGGTTCGTCGGCAAGCAGAATGTCGGGGTTGTTCACCAGCGCTCTGGCGATCGCAACGCGCTGCATCTGTCCACCGGAAAGCTGCGAGGGCTTTTTGTGCATATGCTGTCCGAGACCGACCTGCTCCAGCGCGTCCTTCGCGCGGCGGGTGCGCTCCCTTTTCGACACGCCGCCGATCGTCAGTGCAAGCTCAACATTCCGCAGGACAGTCTGATGCGGAATCAGATTGTAGCTTTGGAATACGAAGCCGATCGAATGGTTGCGGTAGGCGTCCCAGTCGCGCGCCTTATATTTCTTGGTGGATATGCCGTTGATGATCAGGTCGCCGGAGTCGTAGTGATCCAGACCGCCGATCACGTTGAGCAGGGTGGTCTTGCCGGAGCCGCTCGGCCCCAATACGGCGACAAATTCATTGTCCCGCAGGTCGAGCGAAAGATCGTTGAGCGCCTGCTGAACGAACGGCCCCGTCTGATAGGTCTTGCTGATATTCCTGATTTGCAGCATAAGCATCCCTCCGTTGGAGCAGACCGCGCCTGCTCCAGAGCTGCGAATTCTCCTGTTATTTTCGCCTATTATACAATAAGTTAAACAGGCAATCAAGCATGCGCGCGGCGCGGTAAAAAAATTTACAAATGCGTAAAAAACGGTTGATTTTTACAAGCAAAAATATTTTGTCAAAACTACTTGACAGGGGCGGGGGCTATGGTATAATGATAATACAAATTGATACTGCTCTTGAGGGAGTAGTACCCCGGAAGGGGAGGCGCCGCCGTCAAGCCGTCGCTTTGCGACCGGCGCGCCTGTAAGTACGAGACTCATGTTGAACGTTGTCGTTCGGCATGGGCCTTTTGTTTTTATCGAGACGGCAAGGGCAGTATCGCAGCCTGCGCGGGAAAGGAGGCGACCGACTGCGGCAGACAGCCGCCCGCGCGGGAGGAAGTAAGTGTCTACATACAGAATCGGAGGTATACCATGAAAGATTTGATTCCCTTTCTTCCCATCGTCATCGGCGTAATCGCGCTGATTTCACTGCTGTGTGCTGGTTACGTCAAGTCCCCGCCCGATCAGGCGTATATCATCTCCGGCATTAAGAAGAACGGCCGCATCCTGATCGGCAGAGCCGGCATCAAGATCCCGTTCTTTGAAAGACTCGACAAGCTCTATCTCGGGCAGATGACCGTCGATATTAAAACGGAGCAATCCGTGCCGACCAACGATTTTATCAACGTCAACGTCGACGCCGTCGCAAAGGTACGTATCTCGGCAAATCCCGAGGGCATCAAGCTCGCCGCCAAAAACTTTTTGAACATGCGCCCGGAGCGGATCGCCGCAGAGCTGCAGGATTCGCTGCAGGGCAACATGCGTGAAATTATCGGCACACTGTCCCTGAAGGACATTAACACCGACCGCGACTCCTTCTCCGATCAGGTCATGATGAAGGCCGCAAGAGACATGGACAAGCTCGGCATCGAGATCCTGTCGTGCAATATTCAGAACGTGACCGACGAAAACGGCCTGATCCGCGACCTCGGTGCAGACAACACTTCTCTGATTAAAAAGAACGCCGCCATTGCAAAGGCGCAGGCGGACCGTGACGTCGCCATCGCCAAGGCGCAGGCGGACAAGGCCGCCAATGACGCCCGCGTGGAGGCGGACACCGTGATCGCCCAGCGCCAGAACGAGCTGGCGATCCGCCAGGCTGAGCTGAAGGTTTCGGCAGACACGAAAAAGGCGGAGGCAGACGCTGCCTATGAGATCCAGAGACAGGAGCAGCAGAAGTCCATCCAGACCGCTACGGTCAATGCCGAGATCGCCCGCGCCGAGCGCGACGCAGAGCTGAAAAAGCAAAACGTCGAGGTCACGAAGCAGATGCTCGACGCGGAGATTCGCGCCAGAGCGGACGCCGAGCTGTACCGTCAGAAGCAGGTGGCCGAGGCGGACCTCTTCCGCCGCCAGAAGGAGGCAGAGGCGCAGCGCTACGAGCGCGAGCAGAACGCGCAGGCGCAGAAGATCGCCGCAGAGGCGGTGCGCTTTGCAAAGGAGCAGGAGGCCGAAGGCATCCGCGCCGTCGGTGAGGCGGAGGCCTCTGCAATCCGCGCCAAGGCGATCGCGGAAGCCGAAGGCATTGATAAAAAGGCGGAGGCCATGCGTAAGTACGGCGAGGCTGCCGTGATCGAAATGGTCATGAACGCCCTGCCGGAAATTGCAAAGAACGTGGCAGAGCCGCTGTCCAAGGTCGACAAGATCACCATGTACGGCGAGGGCAACTCTGCAAAGCTGATCTCCGACATCGTCGGCTCCACCACCCAGATCACCGAGGGCTTTGCCTCCGGCATGGGGCTGGATATCAAGAGCCTGCTGGTGGGCGCGCTCGGCGGAAAGCTGGCGTCCCAGCCCGTCATCGTGGAAGGAACAAAGCAGGATAAGTAATCCTCACACGCAGAAGCACTGACAGCTCCGCTGCAACATAAACACGCAGGTCCGGCACGGAAGCCCCGTGCCGGACCGTTTTCACTGCAGCGCTTTCTATGACGGTCGGGCTTGACAAGCAGCAAGTTTCGCGTAAAATTATATAGAGAAGACGTGAACGATCTGACGTGCGCCTTCCTTATCCTCAACGAAGGAGGATCGCAATGAAAGACAACAGGACTGCACAGAAGCATGAGCAAGCGCCCCTTCCCAAGGCTGGGCGTCAGCATATCAACCGCACAGGCACATCTGCGGTCGACTGGCTCCGGCTCGACAACGCGGCAAAGATCTACCCGCCCGCCAGATCGAGGTACTGGGCGCCTATGTTCCGGCTTTCTGCGGATCTGACAGAAGAGGTCGACACGGATATTCTGAAAACTGCGCTGGATCACACGCTTGCGAGGCTGCCGTCCTTCGCCTGCCGACTGCGAAAGGGCATGTTCTGGTATTACCTCGAACGGATCGAGGGCGCGCCCGCCATCGTGCAGGACGTCAATAATCCGATGACGTATTTCAACGTCAGGGAAAATCGCAACTTCCTGTTCCGGGTGCGCTGCTTCAACACAAAAATAGCGGTCGAGTTCTTCCATGTCGTAACAGACGGCAGCGGCGGCATGACGTTCCTGCTGACGCTGATCGGCGAATACGTGCGCCTTCGGTACGGCGTGACGATCCCGACGTCCCGGCACGTTCTCTCCTGCGATGACAGCCCGAAGGAAGAGGAGTATGAGGACAGCTTTTTGAAATATGCAAGGAAAGAAACGATGAGCCGCAGCGAGAAGCCTGCGTATTATCCGAGCCGGACGCCGATGGCTCCGTTTGACGTCTCCTACATTTGCGGCAGCGTCCCGACAGACCGGCTGCACCGCGCCGCCAGGGAATACGGCGCCAGCATCAGCGAGTTCATCACGGCGGTGCTGATCCAGATCGTTGCAAGACTGCAGGCGGCGGAGCCTTCCCGCGCAAAACGGAGGCTGCCCGTCAAGGTGTCCGTTCCGGTCGACCTGCGGAGGTTTTATCCGACGAAAACGCTGCGCAACTTTTCCTCGTATATCAACCCGGGGATCGAGACGCGCCTGGGGGAATACTCTTTTGAAGAGATCCTCGTGCAGGTGCAGAGCATCATGAAATCGCAGATTACGGAAAAGCAGCTCAACGCCCGATTTTCCGAAAACGTAGCGACGGAGCGGATCCCGATCCTGCGGGCGACGCCGCTGTTTATCAAGGATCCTCTGCTGAAGATGTTTTATAACATGCAGGGCGACCGCTACGTTTCCATGACGTTCTCCAACCTCGGCGCGGTGGAAGTGCCGGAAGAGCTGCGTCGCTACGTCAGTCAGCTGGACTTCGCTTTGGGTCCGTCCAAGAAGAAACGCTGCATGTGCACCTGCGCCAGCTACGCGGGAAAAACGCGGTTCATTTTTACAAGGACATCCGAAGGATCGGATATTGAGCGGGAATTCTTTTGCGCGTTGGTGAAAATGGGGATTCCCGTAATGGTCGAGAGCAACAGGAGGTAGATATGTCATACTGCGTACATTGCGGCGTGGAATTGGAAGACAGGGCAAAAAGATGCCCTCTGTGCCAAACGCCCGTAATCGACCTTTGGAAGGCCAATAACACCGACCCGGTCCCGGAGATTCCGTTGCCCTCGGAACAGCCGCAAAGAAAAATCAACAGACGGCTTCTCGTCCTGCTGATCGGGCTGCTACTCCTGATCCCGCTGCTTGTGGTCGTGATCATCAATCTTGCGATGACGCACACGCTGACATGGGCGCTTTACGTGTTAGGAAGCGAAATATGCTTCTGGACCATTTTTGTGCTCCCGCTGAACGGCTCGGGAAAGTCGCCGTACCTCTATGTGGCGGTCGATACCGCCGTGATCGCGCTGCTTCTGTTGATGATCTACCTGGAGAATCATGCAACCGACTGGTTTCTTCCGCTCGCTCTGCCGATCACGCTCCTGAGCGGCGCTGCAGTCCTTCTGCAGGTGTTGATATGGAGAGGGAAGCGGATCGGAAAAATTCGCAAAACCGGCTGGGGCGTATGGGTAATCGCATGCCTTCTGATCGGCTTGGATCTTACGATCACGCATTACCTGAACAATGCATTCGGCCTGACATGGGCATGGTATGCGGCGTTTCCGCTGCTGATCATCAGCGTCGTTCTGCTTGCCGTTTCGTACAACAAAAAAGCCGTCCAATGGCTGCGCAGGAACCTGTTCGTCTGATCCTTCCCGCTGTTCCTGCCGCCAAGAGCGCTCGACCGGCATACATGAACCTGCGCACCTGCTGCAGAGAAAGAAGGGTTGCCTTGAAGAGTATCTACGTCAATAAGGATTTTATGCCCAGGATACAGCACACCATGCTGGCAGACAGCCTGCTCAACGCTTTGATTGCCTTCAGCGGCGATTTCACATGGAACGAGGGCGTCAATCTCCTGTATTACTACGCAGTCCGGCTTGCGGTCCGCCCGTATGACGTCAGTGTCGTCAACGCCATTTTGGCGGATCTCGGTCTTGCTAAAATCAGAAAACCGGCGACCTATGGTGCGCTGAAGGAGCTGCTTGCCGATGAAAACGTGGCGTTCGGGCGAATCGGCGCCGGAATGAATTCTGCGCGGATGGCGGTGTTTGTCAGCGACGGCGAGGATCTTCTGGCGTTCTCGGACACGGATCCCTTTACGCACAAAGTGAATGCCGTATGGATGGCCGGAAAAGAACTCGTTCGCAGCCGCATCCGGGAACTGCGCGACAAAGCGGGTGAGGAGCAGGATGTAGAAACGAGCCTTCTCGATGACGGGCAGACGCATTGGGAGGATACCAAATACTTTCATTACTTCCAGCCGAATCCGCAGTCGCGCAATATCGGCGACTGTGTAATTCGGGCGTTTTGCGCCGTGACGGGAGAAAGCTGGGGCGCGGTGATGAAGCAGCTGGCAGAATCCCTCGGCAGCAGGAACCTCGACTTCAACTATAACAATAATTTCCTGAATCTGCTGCTCGATAAGGGCTTTGGACGCTGCCACCCGGTGCCCAAAAAGGGCGGCCGGCTGATGACGGGCGAAGAGGTGTGCGAATGGTTAAAGCAGAGGTATCCCAAGGGGAACTGCAAAGCCTTTGCCTTCGTCGGCCGCTCTCACGTTGCCGGCGTTCTTCCGTATCAAGAGGACGCAGGCGAGATCTGTTATCGCTATCACGATTCGTGGGACAGTACCCGGAGAAGAGTGACGGAGATCTATACCAAGGTTGAGGAATCGGAGCAGCCGAAAGAGGTACCGAAGCAACGCCTTACATCCGTTGAGTTAGATATGTATCTGGAGCACCCGCAATACGGCGTCGGACAGGTGCGCAGCATAACGCCCTATCAGCAGGACGCCTTCGTGACGGTGCAGTTTGACACCGGGCTGAAAAGCATATTGAAAAGCTGGGCGCTGCAGCATTGCTGGTTGCCGCCGGAAACATCTTCCTAAACGCACGGCTCTGTATGCAGCATTCAAATACAACAGAGTTCGGAAGGAAGACGTCTGTTTTCCGCCGAATCGGAGGTAGTTATGAAAGATGCGATCAATCCAGAAGCAATCTCCAAACTGATCAAAAGCAGCAAAGACGACAGCGAGCTGCTTGAGTACATCTACGCAGCGTTGAAATCGTTTGCAAACTATCACGCCGCTGTCATGGAAGATCAGCTTTTCCCGCTGGTTTATTCTGACGGCGGCATCGACGCGGAACAGTATCGCTCCCGCCGTTCTTCGCTTGATAAGCGGCGAACCGTCGCGCACAATGCGCTGATCGCTAACGTGAACCTGCTGAACAGAATGGCGGCTGCGGCAGACGTCGAGCCGATCTACGATGGAGTCGTATCAGAAGAAAGCCCGTACCGCCGCATGCTTGCAAATGCAGTTTTTGAGTATATTACGTATTTGCTGGACAGACGCACTTGAAAAAGAGCCGTTTGGCTGGAAAGCGACCACCGGAACAAAAGGAAGAGGAGAGCCAAAGCTCTCCTCAAGATTTAAACAGCCGGTGGCCGGAATACTCCGGCGGCGAAGCCGCCTCCGTGACACTTCGCATTTGCCGTATTTCTCCGCAGGCGGAGAAATGCAGCGCTCCGCGCTGCCAAATGCTTGTGTTCGAACCATGCTTCTCGTCAAGCGACCACCGGCACCAAAAGGCAGAGGATGGCAATTGCCATCCTCTGCCTTTTGGTGCCGGTGGCCGGACTCGAACCGGCACGCTGTCGCCAGCGGTGGATTTTGAGTCCACTACGTCTACCAATTCCATCACACCGGCGTGGTGTGCGGCGCAGTCTGCGCCGCACATTATTATAACTGCTGCACGTCGGAAATGCAAGAGTTTTTTTCAATTTACGATACCTGCCGCAGCAGGTCGCGGCGCAGGCGCTGCATGATGCGCTTTTCCAGCCGCGAAATATACGACTGCGAAATACCCATGAGATCGGCGACCTCCTTCTGCGTCTTTTCCTGCTGACCGGCCAATCCGAAACGCATGGAAACAATATAGCGGTCGCGCTCCGGCAGGCGCGAGAGCGCCTCGTGGAGGAGTTGATGCTCCACGTCCTCCTCCATCGGGCGCATGACGGTGTCGCCGTCCGTGCCGAGAATATCGGAAAGCAGAAGCTCGTTGCCGTCCCAGTCGGTATTGATCGGCTCGTCGAGAGAGACTTCGGTTTTCTGGCCGGATACTTTCCGTATGTGCATTAAAATCTCGTTTTCAATACAACGGGAGGCGTAAGTCGCGAGCTTGATATTCCGGTCGGCGCGGAAGGTGCCGATCGCTTTGATCAGACCGATCGTGCCGATGGAGATGAGGTCTTCAATATTGATTCCCGTGTTTTCAAAACGGCGGGCAATGTAGACGACAAGACGAAGATTCCGCTCGATCAGGCATTGCTTCGCCTGTTCGTCGCCTTCGGAAATGCACTGCAAAAGGCGCTGCTCCTCTGCAGCGGAGAGTGGCGGCGGCAGGACGTCGCTCCCTCCGATGTAGAAAACGGCCTCCGGCGGATGGAGCAGGGCGTTGATTAGCTGGGACAGTGTTTTAAGCATATTGATTTCCTCCTGTCAGTGCCTCATACGCGCCGCGCGCCGATACGGGCGTCGGAGAGAGCGCGATGAGGCCGGTTTTGGTTCGGTTGTTGATCGTGATTTCACAGGGGATTGCAAGGAGAAGCCCGGAGGGCACGCCGACGGCGCGGTAGGGGATCAGCCTCGGCGCATAATCCTTCAGCTTCAGAGCGAACGTCGCGGGACAGGCAATTTCCGCCTCGGAAAGTGTGCAGGGGAAAAGACCGCGCACGGCCCGCCAGTAGACGGTCAGGACGTTCTCGCCGCTGACCGGATCGCACAGCGTATTGCCGCTGTCGCGCAGCGCACTCAACCGGACGGTCCTGCCGCGTAGCCGCAGCGTGACAGGTAAAATGCTGTCTGCGGCGAACGTCAGCTTCGGCAACAGCAGACGGCAGGCTGCACTGACGGCTGCGGCGGTCAGCAGGAGGGAGAAGAAGCTGACGGGATAGAAGAGCGCGTTTTCACGGTAGTGCAATTGACCTCCCCTCAAAAGCTCCACGCCGTAGACCGCGCCGCACAGCACCAGCGTCATTCCGCCGAAGACTGCCGCAAGCCGGAACGTCGAGCGCCGCCATCCGAAGGAAAGGACGATCATTCCGGCTGCGCACAATACCTTGCAGGGGAAAAGGGTCATCCATCGCAAACCAGGCAGATAAACCGCGACTGCGTAGGCCGCACCGAGCAGCGCGCCGAGCAGCAGCCGCCGTGTTCGGATCGCCGCGCCGCCGAGCCGCGCGCTCGCGCGCAGGAGCAGATAGTTGACGGAAAAGTTCAGTACGAAAACGGCGTCTGCGTAAACAGTCAAGCGCATCACCTCTGTGGACAAAGCATAGCGCCGTGAACGCAAAAAACAGGTCGCAATCCCCAACGGGGAATGCGGCCTGTTTCGTATCGGTCAGTCGTGTTTTCGGGTGTTTCAATCGGGAATATCATTTCCCGCCGAACTTTTTTGCAAAAAAACGTATCGAGAAGTCGAACGATTATTCCGGGCGCTTGACTGCCTTGATATTCTTCTCTGCCTGAAAGCGCGGAAGCATGATCTCATGCGCGCAGCCGGTGCATTTGAGCTTAAAATCCGCGCCGATGCGCAGAACGGTCCAGGTGTTGCTTCCGCAGGGGTGCTGCTTTTTCATCGTCAGCACGTCACCCGGGCGAATATCCATCATTTTACTCCCTCATTTCTTGATCTCATCCCAGTAATGCTTCGCGGCCTGCTCGATCTTATTGTCGCCGTATTCATAGTAGTGCGCGTCCTTGATCAGATCGGGCAGATACTGCTGCCTGACCCAGTGGTTCGGAAAGTTATGCGGGTAGAGGTAACCCTGCTCGCGCTCCTGCCCGAAGGAATCGGCGTGGACGTTCTGAAGCTCGCGCGGGAAGTCGCCGAGCCTGCCGGCACGGACGTCCGAAAGGGCTTTGTCGATCGCCATGACGCCGGAGTTGGACTTCGGCGCGGTAGCGAGGAAAATCACGGCGTCCGCCAAGGGGAGCCGCGCCTCCGGCATGCCGAGCTGCAGCGCGGAGTCCACGCATGCCTTGACGATCGGGATCGCCAGAGGATAGGCAAGCCCGATGTCCTCGCAGGCAGAGCAGAGGATTCTGCGGCAGCAGGCGGGAAGATCGCCCGCCTCCAAAAATCGCGCCAGATAGTGGATCGCGGCGTCGGGATCGGAGCCACGGATGGATTTCATCAGCGCCGAGAGGCAGTCGTAATGGTTGTCTCCCTCGCGGTCGTAGCGCATGGCGGAGCGCTGTGTCACTGCCTTTGCGTCCTCTAATGTCAAGGTCAAGGCGGCGTCGCCCGGCCGCGCGGCGATAAACAGCGCCTCCACGGCGTTGATCGCCTTACGGATGTCGCCGCCGCAGCTGGTGGCGATATACTCCAGCGCGCCGTCCTCGGCGGTGACGGAAAGTCCTGTTTTTCCTGCCATATAATTCACGGCGCGTTGAACAGCCCTGAGGGCTGCCTCCGGCGTGATCGGCTTGAACTCAAACACCGTGCTGCGGCTCAGGATCGCGTTGAATACGTAGAAATACGGATTCTCCGTCGTGGAGGCGATCAGCGTGATCTTGCCGTTTTCGATATGCTCCAGCAGCGTCTGCTGCTGCTTTTTATTGAAGGACTGAATCTCGTCCAGATACAGCAGCACGCCGTTCGGGGCAAGGAGCGTGTCAAGCTGGGAGACGATCTCCTTGATGTCCGCAGTCGAGGCGGTCGTTGCGTTGAGCTTGTAGAGCGTGCGCTGCGTTGCGTCGGCGATGATGTTGGCGACCGTCGTTTTGCCCGTTCCGCTCGGACCGTAAAAGATCAGATTCGGGACCTTGCCGGATTCGATCATCCGGCGCAGCATCTTGCCCTCGCCGAGGATCTCGTCCTGACCGTAGACTTCATCTAAAGTTGTCGGGCGAAGCTCGTCCGCCAGAGGTTGATACATTGCTTATACTCCTTTCGGCTGATGCTCGGGAAGCTCGCTGATGAGCGCCGCGCCGAGAATGAGGACCGCACCGGCTGCCTCCTTCCATCCGAACGGCTCTTTGAGCACGAGCGCGGACAGGAGAACCGCTATCAGTGGGTCGATATAGCTTAAAATTGCGACCGTCTGCGCTTTCAGGCTGCGCAGAGCGCCGAAATAGAGCGCGTAGGCAGCGCCCGTGTGGACGATGCAGACGGTGAGCAGCAGGATCACTGCCGAGCAGGTGAAATCGTGAACGCTCCACTGCTCTGCCAGAAGCGTATAGGGCAGGGTAACTGCGGCTGCGGAGAGAAGCTGCACGATGGTCTTGTCGAACGCATTGACCTCGGTCAGCCGCTTGCTGAGCAGGACGATCATCGGATAGAGGAGCGCAGCGCCCAGTGCGAATGCAATGCCGCCCGAATCGACTGCCCCGCCGCCGAATACGCCGGAGATGAAGGTCATGCCGACAAGCGCAGCAAAAATGCAGAGCACCTTGCGCGCGCTCAGACGTTCCTTCAGCGCAAACGGCGCGGTCAGAAGCAGGAGGATCGGCGCAAAATAATAGGTCAGTGTCGCACTGGACACAGTGGTGCGGTTATACGCCTCAAAGAGCAGAACCCAGTTCGCGCCGAGCGCAGCGCCGGACAGGCAGAGGGGGAGCAGATTGCGCCGAATGGCAGCCCGATCCGCCTTCCTCCTTGCTATCAGAAGAAAAAGAACCAAAGAGAGCGCGCCGATCAGACCCCGGGCGCAGGCGATCAGCCCGGAGGGAAGAGGAATATAGTGCCGGAAGACGCCGATGGTGCCATACAGCGCCATCGCGGCGATCAGCATCCATTTTCCTCTGTTTTGCATTATTTTGACAGATATGCGTCGCAGACTTTTCTTGCCTCTTCTGCGATGACGGGCTCGTCAATGTTGACGAGATGTCCCTGATCGACGGTGACCTTGCCGTTTACGACGGTGTAGTCCACCGCGCCGCGCAGACCCACCGTGCCGAAGACGTTCTTCGGGTCATAGGTCGCGCCGACCAGCTCAAGGCGGCGGGAATCGACGAGGAAGAAGTCTGCGCACTTGCCGACCTCGACGGAGCCGATGTCGCTTCGTCCGAGCAGGGAAGCAGAGCCGCGGGTCGCCATCTTGAGCACGTCGTAGCCCGTCGGCGCCTTTGCCGAAGAGTTCAGACGGTGCAGCAGGAAGCAGATGCGAATCTCCTCGAGCAGATTCGAGCCGTCCTGCGAGGCGGAGCCGTCGACCGCAAGACCGACCTTGACGCCGCGCTCCAGCATCTCCGGGATACGGGCGATGCCGGACGAGAGCTTCATGTTGGAAACCGGGCAATGGGCAACGCCCGTGCCGGTCTTGGCAAGAACGTCCAGCTCCTCCGTGGTGAAGTGGATGCCGTGAGCGTACCAAACGTCGTCGCCGATCCAGCCGAGAGACTCCATGTATTCCAAGGGGCGCATGTTGTAACGGGAGAGCGTGTAGTTTTCTTCATCCTTCGTTTCGCAAAGATGCGTGTGCAGGCGGACGCCGTACTGACGGGCAAGGATCGCGGACTGCTTCAGAAGCTCTGCGCTGACGGAGAACGGGGAGCAGGGCGCAAGGACGATCTGGTGCATCGAGCCGAAGGACGGATCGTGATACTTTTCGATCAGATACGCGCTGTCCTTCATGATCTCGTCGACGGTCTGCACGACGCTGTCGGGCGGCAGACCACCGTCCTTGACGGAAAGATCCATGCTGCCGCGCGAGGAGACCATGCGCATGCCGAGCTCGTCGGCAGTCGCCAGCTGCGCGCCAATCAGGTCGCCCGTGCCTGCGGGGAAAACGTAGTGATGGTCAAAGCAGGTCGTGCAGCCGTTTTTCATCAGCTCGCCCATACCGGTAAGGCCGGAATAGCGGATGACCGTCTGATCAAGATTTTTCCAGATCTCGTACAGGGTCTTGAGCCAGTCGAACAGCTCCATGTTCTGCACCTGCGGGAGATTGCGGGAGAACTGCTGATACAGATGGTGGTGCGTGTTGATCAGACCGGGATAGCAGAACAGATACGTTCCGTCGATCTCGCGGTCTGCCTTCTGCGGAAGCTGCTTGCCGATGGCACGGATCACGCCGTCTTCACAGTAAAGATCAACGCCCTTCTGTACCTCGTCGGCATCGTTGCAGGTGACAAGTGCGGAAATGTTGCGGATCATCAGCGTAGACATAGAAAAACCTCCTAAATTATGTTTCTTTCTCTGTGAGTTTTCGCAGGGGATTATCGCGGATGGAGGCGCGCTTTGCCTCCTCGCGCAGTTGACGGATGACGGCGGCGATCTTTTCGTTGACCTGCTCGATCTCGCCCAGAAGCTCGCTTGCGGAGATGCGCAGCACACCGCTGCGCAGGGCGGAGAGCTGGATCAGCGCGTCCGAGGTCGCCACACGGACGGCGTAGTTTTTGCCGATTTTGCCTACCAGCGTTTCAATATAGAGGTCGGCGCTTTCGTTCTCTTTGGTATAGACGACGCGCAGGTTGTCGTGCTTCGTCTTCGAGCCGACGCCGCCCTTGACGCGATAGCTGTCAAAGACGACGACTAACTCGCACGGCCGGTAGCCGCAGTAGTTGCTCAAGATATCCAGAAGACGCTCTCTTGCGCCTGGCAGGTCGCTTTGCGCCTGCTCACGCAGCCCGTCCCACGCGAAAATCATATTGTAGCCGTCGACGATCAGATAGTCCTTTTTGCGCGGCGGCAGGGTGATCTCCGAGGCCTCGGCCTTGGGCGGCGGACGGTGAAGCACGTATTTTTCCGGCCCGAATTCACGCTCCATGATCCGCTGCAGCTCTTTCTCATCCAGATCCAGATTCTGCGTTCTGACCTGTACGGGCGCGTCCTCGCGCTTCGGGCGGAGAACGCTGTCGAGATGCATATGCTCAAAGACCTGATTCCATTTGACGGTAAATCCGCCGCCGTGCGCGCAGAAGACGGAGTCGGGCGTGTTTTCCAAGTCACGCTCGGGATCGTAGGCAGCTGCCTCGATGACCTGATCTGCGTTGTGGCACGGCGCATAGCCGTCTGCCTCGCACAGCAGCCTGCCGCGCCCCTTCGTGTAGGACACGACCTGCGCCATATAGTCCTGCAGCTCCGAAACCGGCGCTCTGCCGGTCAGTCGCATTCCATCCTCAACTTCGGCGGGAGGCTCAAAAGAACCGCCCATGGCGCGGATATCATTGATCGCCCGCCCAATCTGATCGGCTGGAACGCTCAGCGTGAATTTGTAAAACGGCTCGAGCAGCACGCTTTCCGCCTGCATGAGCCCCTGACGGACGGCGCGGTAGGTCGCCTGGCGGAAGTCGCCTCCCTCTGTGTGCTTCAGATGGGCGCGGCCTGCAGACAGCGTGATCTTCATATCGGTGATCGGAAAACCAGCCAGTACGCCGAGGTGCTGCTTTTCCGCAAGATGCGTGAGGATCAGCCGCTGCCAGTTGCGGTCGAGCGAATCCTCGCTGCAGGCCGACGCAAAGACCAGTCCACTGCCCTGCGGCAGCGGCTCCAGCAGCAGATGCACCTCCGCATAGTGGCGCAGCGGCTCAAAGTGTCCGACGCCCTCGACGGTGCTGCGGATCGTTTCGCGGTAGCAGACACGGCCGCTGTCAATGATAACGTCCAGCTCGAAGCGCTCGCGGATCAGGCTTTGCAAAACCTCGATCTGTACCTGCCCCATGAGCTGCGCGTGGATCTCGCGCAGGCGTTCGTCCCAGACGATATGCAGCTGCGGCTCCTCGTCCTCCAGCTGCTTTAATTTCGGAAGCGCGGTGCGAGCATCCGTATTCTGCGGAAGCCGGATGCGGTAAGTCATCACAGGCGTGAGCAGAGGGGACGCGGACTGCGGCTCGGCCCCGAGCCGATCGCCTGCTGTCAGACCGGAGATGCCGGTCACTGCGCACAGCGTCCCGGCGGGCGCCTCCTCCGCCTGCGTGAAGTTCGCGCCGGAATACAGGCGGATCTGCGTGACTTTTTCTTCAACAGCTTGGCCGTCCTGTCCGTTATAGTGCAGCGGCATACGTACGCGCAGCGAGCCGCCGGTGACCTTCAGCCAGGCCAGACGGTTTCCCTGCGCGTCGCGGGAGATCTTATAGACCCGCGCAGCAAACTCCGGGGGATATGAGGGCGTGAGCGTATAGCGCTCCAGCGCGCGGAGCAGCGCGTCGTCTCCCATGGCGTTGAGCGCTTCGCCGAACAGACAGGGAAAGAGCTTTTCCTGCGCGATCATAGCGGCAACCTCGTCGGGCGCAAGCGTTCCGCTTTCCAGAAAATGCTCCAGCACCGTTTCGTCGCAAAGCGCGAGCGCTTCCGTGTCGGAAAGATCGCAGCAGAAGCTGCTCAAATTTGCCTTGGCGTCGTTTAGCAGATGCTCCCGGTCCGCACCGGGGAGATCCATTTTGTTGAAAAACAGAAAGGTCGGGATATGATAGCGGCGCAGGAGCTTCCAAATCGTCTGCGTATGACCCTGTACGCCGTCCGTGGCGCTGATAAGCAGGATCGCGTAGTCGAGCACCTGCATCGCTCGCTCCGCCTCGGGAGAAAAGTCCACGTGACCGGGCGTATCCAAAAGCGTCACGGCAAGCTCCTCTGTTTGAAAGCGCGCCTGCTTGGAGAAGATCGTAATGCCGCGGCTTCGCTCCAGAGCGAAGTGATCCAGAAAGGCGTCGCCGTGGTCGACCCGACCGAGCTTTTTCAGTTGTCCGGTGCGGTAGAGCAGGGCTTCGGAGAGCGTCGTCTTGCCTGCGTCAACCTGCGCGAAGATACCGACGGCTAATTCTTTCATAGAGGACCTCGTCGTACTTGCAACTTTGCAATGAATGCGCTATAATGTAGAAAAAACAAAAGGAGATATTCCTATGTTTCAATTGAGAAAATACTGCCCGCCCGATTTTTCCGCGCCGGAATTCCGCAACGCGCCGAACGTCGTTCTGGAGCCTGCGCCGATGGACGGCGTCGCGCCGATGACCTACCATGCCATGAGCATTTTCCCGGAATACTTCAAGGTCGACGGGCAGTGGCTCCTTGCGGAGGAAAGCCGTATGGACTGCGTGGCGGTCTATGAAAACGGAAAGATCGTCGTCCGCGAGTTCCGCCTGCTCAAAAAGGGCGACCTCGTTGTGACCGGCCGCACGGAAAAGTGCGAGGACGGCATCTACGTTCATCCGAACGGCTTCATGGAAAAAGCGGAGGAGAAGGACGTGTTTGCCTTCCGCCAGAACCGCTCCAGAGAGACGGCGTTCTCCCGCGATTACGACGAGATCTATGAGCTGCTCAGGCATGAGCGCGACCACGGCAAAATCGTCTGGGTCATGGGCCCTGCCTTCGCCTTTGACGCCGACGCGAGATGCGCCATGTCGAAGCTGATCGAAAACGGCTATGTTCACGCAATCCTTGCGGGCAACGCACTGGCGACCCACGATCTGGAGGGTGCGTATCTCAAGACCGCGCTCGGACAGGACATCTATACCCAGCAGTCCGTGCCGAACGGACACTATAATCATCTGGACCTGATCAACCGCGTGAAATATCACGGCAGCATCAGAAAGTTCATCGAGGAAGAGAAGATCGACAACGGCATCATCTACAGCTGCGAGAAGTGCGGCGTACCGTACGTTCTCGGCGGCTCGATCCGCGACGACGGCCCTCTGCCTCCGGTCTACGGCAACGTCTATGCCGCGCAGGACGCCATGCGGAACGAAATTCGCGGCGCGACCACGGTGATCGCCATGGCGACGATGCTGCATACCATCGCGACCGGCAATATGACCCCGTCGTACCGCGTGATGCCGGACGGCACCGTGCGGCAGATCTATTTCTACTGCGTGGACGTGTCGGAATTCGTCGTCAACAAGCTCGCCGACCGCGGCAGCCTTTCCGCGCGCGGCATCGTGACCAATGTGCAGGACTTCGTCGTGAACCTGCAAAAGGGACTCGGACTGTAAATTATTTTTCCGGCGACGCTGCAGCTGCTGCAGCGTCGCTTTTCTCTGCTTTTTTCGCGGCGAGCCTGTCCTTGAACTGGGCGACCAGCGGGGTCAGACTCTCCACAATGCTCTTTTTGCCTGCGTCCTCGGCGACGTGCAGGATCTGCACCTCCGAGCCGCTGACAGCGAGAAAGGAGAGCGGCGTTTTCGTGACCTTCACGCCGGCGCCCGCCGCGACGCCGTCCGGATTTTTGAGCAGGTCGGAGCCGCCGCCTGCAAAGCCGCAGGAGAGCTTGGAAACGGGGATGACCGTCACGCCGTCGAGCACGATCGGCGCGTCCGTGACGGATTGACCGGCAGACAGCGTTTTTGCCTGCTGCGCAGTGAATTCCAAAACTTTCATTATCTGGCTCATTTGCTGTACCTCACTTTTTTGCACTCTGCCTGATATAACGCCCGATCAGCCAGAACAGAAAGCTGACGATATGGACCGGACGGTAGTTGAGCTGCCCGTCAAAGACGGCAGCAATGTCCTCTCGCTCAAAATCGCAGCCGATGTCGACGCTGCGTTTTTTGAATTTCATTGTTCTGTCCAGCAGGGTCAGAAGGGGATAGACCGCAGCGCAGACCTCGCCGTAGCGGAAGGCCGCGTCGGCAGCGTCTGCGTCGCCGACGGTGATTTTCAGATCAAAGCGCTTGAAGACGCTTCGTCTGACCAGCCTGCCGATGCGCGAAAACAGCGCGCCGACGGCGGCGGCAACGCCGCGGAAGGCTTCAATCAGTCCCTTGCTGTCAACAGCGCGCCGGAAATTCAGCTTGCTGCTGACGTCCTGCAGACCGAGCAGATCGAGCAGCTTTTCGACCGCTTTGCCGTCGCTTTCCTTCTTCTTTCCGGCAGACGGTTTCTTTTTGGCAGGCTTCTTTGGCTGCTTCGGCTTCGGCTCCTTCGTACTGTCGACAAGGGTCAGAAACAGGTATTTGACCCGGTAACAAAAGCCCGACTCCGGCGCATAGTGCAGATAGATCCGCAGGGGGAGCAGCAGCGGCAGCGTGATCAGCGCAAGGATCGCAAGTATGATATATAACGCGGGCATGGCGGCACTCCTCCCTACTTATTCTATTGTATTATAATCTATTTGCAGCCGATTTACAAGAGCGACCTCTTTACTTTTTCGCCTTCTTGTGCTATCTTATTAGCAACGCAGAAAAAGGAGAAGATCGCGATGAAGCTGATGAAACAGCTTTTTTATATTTTTCCGACGAAGCAGAGACTGCAGTATGCGGGTCTGTTTATCCTGCAGCTGATCGAAACCGCGCTTGATTTCTTCGGCGTTGCGCTGATCCTGCCGTTTGTCAACCTTTTGGTAAACGCCGAGCAGATGCAGGCGAGCTGGTGGTATCGGATCGTCGTTCGGCTCATCGGCACGGAGGAAATGTCTTCCGTTCTGCTGTTCCTGACGGGTCTGATGGCGCTCGTTTATCTCGTGAAGAACCTCTTTATCATGTTCCTGACGTGGCTGCGGATCAACTTCATCGGCAAGAGCAAGATTCGCATGGGTGCGCGGATGATCACCTGCTATATGCACAAGCCATATACCTTCCATCTGCAGCGCAACACCTCCGAGATCATCCGAAACATCAACGGCGACGTAAACGGCGCGTTCAGCGTGATCTCTTCCATGTTTGCCCTCGTTTCCGACGCGCTGATCGTCATTTCACTGACGACGTACCTGTTTGCGGTCGATCTGCAGATGACGGTCGGCATTCTCATCGCGCTGGCGATCTGCTCTGCGCTGTATTTCCTGGTCGTGCGGAAAAAGATCCGCACCATCGGGCAGGAGAACAGAAAAGTCACTGCAAAGATGTACAAGGCGATCCAGCAGGCGATGGGCGGCATCAAGGAAGTCAAGATCATGGGCAGAGAGAAATTCTTTGCCGACGTCTATAAGCGCTCCGGCGCGGAATCCGTGGAGTTGAGCAAGCGCTACAACATCATCGCCGCGATCCCGGGAAGGCTGATTGAAACCCTCTGCATGTTTGCCATTCTGACGATCGTTGCAGTCAAGATCC
Source organism: Oscillospiraceae bacterium (assembly GCA_017405865.1). Taxonomy (GTDB): domain Bacteria; phylum Bacillota; class Clostridia; order Oscillospirales; family Oscillospiraceae; genus JAZOXB01. Next base: position 140,937 of record JAFQZN010000022.1, read on the forward strand.
TGAAAGGGGAGGACCTTGCGCAGATCGTTCCGAACCTGTCTGCCTTTGCGGTCGCCGCAATCCGCCTGATGCCGCGCGCCAACAGCATCAACGGCCATATCAATTCGATTACCTTCAACAAGCCGTCTATGGAGGCGCTGTATGAGGATCTCACGGAATCCGACCGTGAGGAAGCCGAGCGTCAGAAGGAGATCGAAGAAAAGAAAAAGCAGAACAGAAAGGTCGACATCGGCGAAGAGCGGAACATTTTCGCAAAGAATATCACGTATACCTATCCGAACAAGACGGAACCCGTGCTGAAAAACGTCAACGTGACGGTGAACGCCGGGGAGTCGGTAGGCATTGTCGGCGTCACCGGCGCGGGCAAGACGACCCTCGTCGATATCATCCTCGGCCTGCTGAAGCCGCAGGATGGGACGGTCTGCTACGGCGCGCTGGACATCCATGAGGACTACGGCGAATGGCAGAAGCACATCGGCTATATCCCGCAGTTCATCTATCTGATCGACGATACCATCCGCAACAATGTCGCCCTCGGCCTGGAGGCTGAAAAGATCGACGAAGACGCCGTCTGGCGCGCTCTGGAAAACGCACAGCTTGCCGATTTTGTCCGCACACTTGAGGACGGGCTCGATACCGTCATCGGAGAACGCGGCGTCCGCATCTCGGGCGGTCAGCGCCAGCGTATCGGCATTGCCCGCGCGCTGTATTACGATCCCGAGATCCTTTTCTTCGACGAAGCGACCTCGTCTCTGGACAACGAGACGGAGAAGGCGGTCATGAAGTCCGTCAACGCGCTCGGCGCGCAGAAAACCATGATCGTCGTCGCGCACCGCCTGACCACGTTGAGCGGCTGCGACCGCATCTATAAGGTGGAAAACGGAGGCGTTACGGAGACGACGATCAACGATTGACGCCGCAATTTCCCGAGAAAACGGAGGCAACTGCCTCCGTTCAGCGTGTCGAAAAACCCTTTTCGACACGCTGACAGGCTGTCAAAAAGTTCGGAAGACAAGCAACTCACGACCGTCGGCGTACATAGGTACGGTAGGTCGTGAGTTGCGCAGTAAGTCAAAATCCTTGCGAAGCAA